>CAVYLT010000101.1:0-32009 GCA_963769335.1 Nitrospirota bacterium
CCCTAAACGGCGACTGGAGGTGGAGCATGATGGGCAGAGGAGCGAAGGGAAGCAAGGCAAAAGAGAATACCAGCGCAAAACGCGCCATGTCTTTAAGCTTCTGGACGCCGAACACGTGATAGAGCGACGACAGCACGAAGGCGCCGGCAACGAGCCCGGTCATAAAAGGATACATCACGACCTGGATGCTCCAGTAAATATATTCGTTCGGCAAAACAAACAGTTCTTTTACGGTCCAAAGTTCTCCGTGTACCATGTTATCTGACCTCCTCATCCAGGCCGAGGTAGTAAACCTGGGGTTTTGTGCCGTATTCACTCTTCAACACGCCTACCCGCTGTGACCTTATGACCTGTGTCACCGGGTCGTTCGGGTCTTTAATGTTGCCGATCTGGCGAGCGCCGAAGGGACAGGCCTGCACGCAAGCGGTTTTCAACCCCTTGGTGATCCGGTGGTAGCAGAACGTGCATTTCTCCGCGGTATGATAGACCGGGTGGAAAAACCGGACGCCATAGGGGCAGCCCATGATGCAGTAGCCGCACCCAATACACCAGGTCCGATCCACGAGCACGACGCCGTCCGCCGTTTGGTAGGTGGCTCCTACGGGGCACACCTGGACGCAGGGCGGATTTTCGCACTGGTTGCAGAGCTTCGGCACGAAGAACGCCTTCTCGATGCCTTCGCTGCTGATGTCCTTGAGACCGTCGGAATTCTGATCGATCTTCGCGGTCGTAAAACCATCGCGTCCGCCTTTGGGCGTGTCCGCGTATAATTTCCCTGTTTTCGTCAGAACGTATCGTTCGACCCAGGTCCTCGTCGCGTTTGCGTCATAAGGCACTTCGTTTTCCAGTTTGCACGCCTTGACACAGAAGCCGCATCCGACACATTTCCGGGTGTCGACCAAAAAGGCCCAGCGCACGGACGTGGTTTCGGCCGCGACCTCAGCGAACAGTTTTTCGGGGTTGACAATTTCCAGGGCAGCCAGGGGAACAGCCGCTCCGGCGATTCCCAGCGCCGTTTTTTTGAAAAAATCCCTACGCGTTATCATCTCAGGCCCTCCATCGGATTGTGAGGATTGTGACAAGTAGAACACTCTATATCGGGATTATGCTTGTCCGGATCGATGCTAATGATATTTGCTCTTCCGCTTGAAGGATAGGGGAGCGGAAAGTGGCACCGGAGGCAGAGCGCCCTGCTCTTGTCGATGGTCAGCTTCGGCGGGTCCGAGGGATGATCGATGGCGGGGCCATGGCAGTTTTCGCACTGAATGATCCTGTGCGGTGTTTTATTGATGCTGTCGTACTTGTCGGGATGACAATCCTTGCAGTATTCTTTTCCCTGGTACTTTACCTTGAACTGTTTCCAGTCTTCTTCATTCCCCTTGCGATGCCAGCCATACATGTAGCCACGCTCATGTATGCCGAAATCTTTGGGGACGATCACTATTCTGGCCAAAAATATCAGGATGATGATACCAATGACCACGAACAGCGGTCTCCACACGTGATTCTTCATGACATTTACTCCTCTCTTATATTCTTAACACGCCGTGACAACGACGGTTCAGGGTTCATTATTGTTCGTGTTTCAATGTAGTCCTCATGAGAGTAACTCCTTCCCACAATATGGCCAGGAAGCAGAGGGAAAGCCCTCCGACGAGGCCGAAAATATGAACGAGATGCCATTTCATGACGACAAAGAGAATGATAAAAATGACCGCCAGTTTGAGAATGCCGATGACCGCCGCTGCCGTGCTCGACACTATGGCAGTCGCGCCCTTCCTCAGATACACTCGTTCGACCGCGATCGCAAGCCAGCGAAAATTCAGGAGCCCGAGCGCCCCGCCGAAGAGGATGCTTGCAGGCAGAAACCACCAGCGCTCTCCCCGACCGACAAGCCCGTACACCAGTGCGGCAACAACGACGGGAAGAACAAAGAGGACGGTTTTCCCGGCCACAGCCTTCAAGATCGCCGCTACCTGCCGGCGTCGTGCCTGCGCTTCATCGGTCATGTTTATTATCTTCGTCTTCGTCGAGCATTTGCTGGCTTCGTCTTGCGTATAGAAAAAGGTTCCGAAATCCCGCTATCAGGCCGATCAGGACAAAGACCGCAGTAAACCACGGAGACGTGCCGAGCCATTTGTCGATTTTCAGCCCGATATAAAGACCGATTGCCGTTGCAAACACCATGACCAGTCCCACGGTGCTTAAGACGCCCAGCATGCGCATGAGCTTACGGTCTTTTTCTTCCATAATCGCGCGGTGCGTGAAAGTATATGCGGAAAACACGTTCACGCATTCACTCTTCCCCGCAGTTCCTACAATCCCTTTAAGCTCTTTCTCGCCGCCTCGACTGTCTTGCTGATGTCTGCCCGGGTGTGCGCCAAGGACATAAACGCGGCCTCGAACTGCGACGGCGCGAGGTTCACGCCGTTCTTGAGCATGGACAGGAAGTACTTGCCGAACCGTGCCGTGTCGGATGTCTTTGCGCTGGCAAAATCCTTCACCTTTTGGTCCGTAAAGAAGGCAGTGAACATGGAGCCCACTCGGTTGAACGTCGTCGGCACTCCCGCTTCCTTCGCTGCGTCAGCGAGGCCCTTCTGGAGATCGGACGAGCTTTTTTCCAGCGTCTTGTAGACGCCCGGTTTGGAAAGGAGCTTCAATGTTTCGATGCCGGCAGTCATGGCAAGGGGGTTCCCCGAGAGTGTGCCTGCCTGATAGATGGGACCGATAGGCGCGACGTTTTCCATGATTTCGCGCCGGCCGCCGAAAGCGCCTACGG
Source organism: Nitrospirota bacterium (assembly GCA_963769335.1). Taxonomy (GTDB): domain Bacteria; phylum Nitrospirota; class UBA9217; order UBA9217; family UBA9217; genus JAJYKN01. The sequence goes on from CAVYLT010000101.1 coordinate 2,780, forward strand.
GCAGTCCGCCGCCGATCACCTTGCCGAGACAGGTCATGTCCGGCTTGATTTTGTAGAGCTGCTGGGCGCCGCCATAGGCCACGCGGAAACCGGTCATCACTTCATCAAAAATAAGGATAATGCCATGCTGGTCGCAGACCTGTCTCAAGCCTTCAAGAAATCCCGGCTCCGGGGGAACGCACCCCATGTTCCCTGCAACAGGCTCAACAATAATGCAGGCGACCTGTTCCCCTTCACGGGACGCGACGTCTTTGAATGCAGCAAGGTCGTTGTAAGGGATCGTAATGGTAAGCTTCGCCAGGTCAGCAGGAACACCCGGGCTGTCCGGCAGTCCGAAGGTTGCCACGCCGCTTCCTGCTTTCACCAGCAGGCTGTTGCCGTGGCCGTGGTACCCGCCTTCGAACTTGACGATCTTGTCCCGCCGGGTATATCCCCGGGCGACCCTGATGGCGCTCATCGTCGCTTCGGTGCCCGAACTTACCATACGCACCAATTCGATGGAAGGAAACGCCTTTTTCACCATCCGGGCCAGCACGATCTCGAGCTCAGTGGGAGCGCCGAAACTCGTTCCGTTTGCAATCGCCTTTTTGAGCGCCGCAGTCACAACAGGATGGGCGTGCCCCAGGATCATCGGGCCCCAGGAGAGGACGTAGTCGATATACGCTTTTCCATCGGCATCGAAAATCTTCGATCCTTTTGCTTTTTTGATGAAAAGCGGTTCTCCGCCCACGGAACGGAACGCCCGGACCGGGCTGTTCACGCCCCCGGGTATATGCTTTTTTGCCTCTTCAAACAGCTTTTTCGAACGTGCTCCGGACATGGGAACTCCCTCCATGGTGCGCCGATGCATTTTGGGCGCAAGATGTTGCACTTAAAATATGGAAAACCGGCAAGAATGTCAATCAAAAAAAAATATAGTCTATTAAATAATATGATATTTCAATCAGAATTTTTGATAGGGATTTTGATGACCCTCGTAGTCATGCGTCAGAGCACATTTGTGAACACCGGCGACTTCGCAGCGCACGGTTAAAACCTAAATCTAGGCGCATGTTTTGCAAAACAAAACCGAACTCCTCCATAGTCGCCTTCTTTCTCAGGAACTTTGCTTCGCGTGCGATACTTCAACTGCATGTTTTTTTTGAACGAGAAAATCCGCTACCCCGTCTGCGTCGTCCAGGTCGAAGCGAGGAATGGAAACAGGAAAAGGCCGGTCGCTCACCAGTGCGAGAAAAGACGGAGCGTCGCCCATGCACAGGGGTCGATCTCCCGAGACGCCGTAACGGAAGACCTCGATCATGTTCTGAGCGTTTTTTTTGAATCCTTCCTGAATGATGATATCTGCGTCGCCCGCGGCCCGGACAAGCTCTTCCTGTGTCGGCTCGTGACCGACCGTTTTTAGGACTGCCATCTTTCCCGGCCCTACGAGCACCACGGTGTCCGCACCCGCTTGCCCAAATCGCCAGGAGTCCTTGCCGGGCCTGTCGAGGTCGAAGCCACCCGGCGCGTGCTTCACTACCGCCACGCGCACTCCCCGGGCCTTGAGGACGGCGACTACCTTCTCAATAAGCGTCGTTTTGCCGCTGTTCGAGGCCGCGGCTACGAAGGAAAAAACACGCATGTAATTATCCATCCGATCGATGCCGGCGATATTCAAACACATCACGCGACAGCACCTACTGCGTCTCTGTCACATCCGTCGTTTGTGCTTTTTTAGGCCGCCCGAACATCCGGGCAAAGAGAATGCCCAGTTCATAGAGCAGATAGATTGGAACGGAAAGGATGGTCTGGTTGAACACGTCCGGGGTGGGCGTCAGGATCGCGCCGAGGATAAACGCGCCGAGGAACGCGAACTTCCGGTACTTCGCGAGGACGGAAGGTGTCACGATCCCCATGCGGCTGAGGAGGACGATAATAAGCGGAAGCTCGAAAACCACGCCGCTTGCCAGGAGGAATTTGAGGACGAAATCGATATAGTCGCCGATCTTGATGATCGCGATCAGGTTTTCGGTCTTGTAGGTCAGGAGAAAGGGGATGGCGACCGGCAGCAGCACCAGAAAGCAGAAAAGGACGCCTGCCGCAAAGAACAGCGTGGAGAAGAGGACAAAGTACCCGATGTACCTGCGCTCCTTCATCCGCAGCGCCGGGGAAAAGAACTTCCACAGCTCGTGCATGACAAAAGGAAACACCAGCATGAGGCCCGCGATGAGTCCGATCTTCAGGTGCGACCAGAAAGGCTCTATCAGTGTGGTGTAGTGTAGTTTCTGCGGGACCGCGTTCGGGATGTTGGAAAAAAACGGGAACGTGTTTTTGAGGACGATCTTTGTATTCATGGGCCAGAGAAGCGCGGCCAGAATGTTCTCGGAATAGTTAAAGCAGATGCCGAAACCGATGGCTATCCAGATAAAGGACCGGACAAGTCTTTTTCTCAGTTCCTCCAGGTGGCCCCAAAAGGACATCCTGATATCCTTTAAATCTTCTTCAGGCATTGCCCTTTGTCTCCTCGCTCTTCTGTTCTTCCGGCTGTTTCTCGGTCTTCAGCTCTTCTGTCTTTTGTTCGGGGGCTTTCGGCGTTTCAGGTTCGATGTAATCCGGGAGTTGGATATTGCCGAGCTTCTTAAGCTGGTCGAGCTCCGCGGTCTTTTCCACTTCCTTCATTTCCTCGCGCATGGAGTCTTGAAATTCCTGCGACGCTTTTTTGAACTCCATCATGGCACGGCCCACGGAGCGGCCTATTTCCGGCAGCTTTTTGGGACCGAAGACCACGAGTGCAATGACGAATATGACCAGCAGTTCACCTATTCCGAGACCGAACATAGGTTTCTCCTTGGATGAAGGCAGCAGTGTTTATAAAAGTTTTGACAGACGGTTCTCTTTGCAACCTTTGCGGCTTTGCGTGAGACGACCTGGGTCGATGATCTTCTTGCCGTCCCAATTCGACGATCACGTCTGTGAACGGTCTCCGTGATAGCGAGAAGACTACAACAGTGCATTGATAACATGGTGCCCTGAAATAGTCAAGATGTTTCGTTGAGTTAGGCGTAGTTTCGGGAACTATGACGCAAAAAAATGAATATGACGCAAGGAATGCAGTGGGCGAAAAAAAGTGTGGCCGGTCCCGGTTAAAGCACGACGCGGATAACGGTCTTGACATTGCCGCGGACGTTGAAGTCGCCGACTACCTCCAGGGTGCGGGGCTTGAGATTTTTTGCGAGGGTGTCGAAGATCAGGTTTGTCACTGCTTCATGGGAAATGTTCTGGTCGCGAAAGCTGTTCAGCCAGAGCTTCAGCGCCTTGAGTTCCACAACTCTTTTGTCCGGCGTATAGGTGATTTTGATCGTCGCAAAGTCGGGATAGCCCGAGCGCGGGCAGAGGCAGGTGAATTCAGGATAGGAGATGTCGATCACGTAGTCCCGGTCAGGGTTGGGGTTGGGCCAGAGTTCGAGTTTGGCCTGTTTGACGGCTTTCGTTCCGTATTTCATGGGCTGCATAGTACCGGTTTTCCGGCATTCTGTAAAGATGAAACTACTTTTCGTAAAGAGCCGATACGTGTATGTATTCGTTCATCAAAAAAGCAGGACCGACGTCCCGCTGATTACAACAATAAAAAAAGGGGGCCGAAGCCCCCTGCTCGATTCACAACAATAATCAGTATTGCCCCGTCGTATACTTCAGCGTCTTTCCGGAATTATCAAAATATACCATGTCAATTCTCTCCTGCCCGATGCCGGCCGGTGCAACGGCGATGGATGTATCTAGTGGAGTTACGACGTTGGTCGGATATACATACTTATCGACGAGAGATGTCGCCCACGAACCGAATTGATTTGTCGCCAGCATAAGGCCATAGTTACTTCCCCAGTTGACATAGCTGATGTACACATTATTCGACGTTTTGGTATTATCAACTGCAAGCGAGATCGGCTGGCAATTATAAGAATAGGTCCCAATATTGGTGCTGTTGCTGTCAATGGTGGTAATCGTCCACGATCCGCCTGACAACGGCTTCGTTGCATACTTAATATAACGGTTTGCATTGTCATAGTAGGCAATGTGGATATTAGCGCTGTCCACGGCTATCGAGGTGAACCAGCCCACATCGCTTGAACCGCTGATCGCATTACTGTCTACGGTATAAGTCGCCCAGGATCCCAACTTGTTCGTCGCATACTTGAGGACTTTATTCCCGGTGCCGGCGATTGAAATCCCGTCATAGTAGCTGATGTGCACATACACATTGTCGGGATCAAGCGCGATGGAAGTATACTCCGCGTTCACTCCAGCCGAGCTGTCGACGTTGGTTTTGACCCATGATCCTGTCGTGTTCGTTGCGAACGTAAGCGGAGAAGCGCTCCCGGTATTAGCGCCCTGATAGCTGACATAGGCCCAGGCCGTTCCGGTCGAGGCGGAAGCAATGGACGCGGTCCAGAGCAGGCCGCCGGAAAGATCGATCGGCTCGGGAGCAACCCATGGCTGCTGCCAATTCGACTTGTATTCGTGATAGAGACCGCTATTGGAATAAACCATGTGCACCGAGGCAGGTGCGTTGGCAGCGTAGGCGATGCTGTGATTCGACTGAGACCAGGGAATCGTTATGCCATCGGTCTGCGCCAAGTAAACCGGCATAGTCCACGTGCCCGGCTCGTTCGTTAAGAACTTTACGCCGGTATTCAGAAGGTCCGAGTAATCGACGACTGCCGCATAGGAACCGAAAATCCCGGAATAGCCAAGGGCAATCGAAGGATATCTGCCGACGCCGCCCTGGTCAATCGTCGCAATATTGTCGGTGAAGTTTATCAGGTTGATCGTGTCGCTGAAAGCAACTGATATGTTCCCCACCGTGTCCTTGTACCATACGTAAACGGTCTTGACGCCGGAGCCGCTGCGTGAATAGCGGACGCAATCTTTAGTGGAGACGATGCCGGCGCGTGCTAAAGCCGTTTCCATCATTTAAGTTGTTTTTTCCAACTGTTAAATATATAATTATAGATGTAACTTTTTTCCCCCGATGAGGTCTCATATATCATGACGCATAATTTCAACTGCATCGCCACAGGCATCGGCAGCTTGCCGGTTAAGGACGCCGACACGGCCGCCGCTCTGTCGCTCCGGTATCTCCCCGAAGCGCCGATCTGGCCCCAGCTTCCGCAGAGGGACTTCCGCGAGCACATGGACGGCCAGTACAGCGAGTCCCTGCCCGGCATCAGGCTCGACGAGAAGAAGAGCCGGTTTTATTTCGACGCGTCGAAGGACCTTACTCCGGAACTCGAAAAATTTTTTGAGCGGTATATCGAGAAGGACTATGACTTCTTCAGAATATCGGAAAAATATGCAGCCGGTTTCTATGCCTTCCTCCGCGCTTTGAAGAATGGCCTTCCTGCCGCGACACGGTACGTCAAGGGACATATTACCGGACCGCTTACCGCCGGGATATCGTTCAAAGATGAATCCGGCAAGGACATCGTCCATAACGACGTGCTCTTCGACGCGGTCGTCAAGGGGCTGGCCATGAAGGCGGCGTGGCAGATAAACCAGTTCAAGCAGTTCGGGAAGCCGGTCATTATCTTCATTGATGAACCTGCCATGGAATCGCTCGGCTCGGCCTTCTCCGCGGTTTCCTCGGAGGTCGTTGCGGAAAAGCTGAACGAGATCATCGACACGATCCACGAACTGGGCGGCATTGCAGGCATCCACTGCTGCGGCAACGCAGACTGGCCTCTGCTGTTCAACACCAGGATCGACATTATCAACTTCGACGCCTTCGCGTATATGGAAAAAGTGATGCTCTATCCCGGCGACATAAAAAAATTCCTGGGCCGCGGCGGCGCGCTCGCCTGGGGCGTCGTGCCCGCGGGCGCATACACGGGCACCGAGACTGCGGACCTGCTCCTGGCAAAGCTCGACGGGGGCATGAAACGGCTGGAAGCGCAGGGCATCGCGCGCGAGACCGTCGTCCGCCAGTGCCTCATCACTCCGTCCTGCGGACTCGGCAGCCTGACGCCGGACAGGGCAGAAGCGATCCTGAAGCTCCTCAGGGAAGTCTCGGACAGGATGCAGAAAACCATCTAACCACGGAGACACTTTCCCCTCGGTGCCGACCCGTCTCCGTGGTAATATTACTTCACGACTTTACTCATGTCTTCACGACTACACTTCACGATATCCCTGATAATTTCCTTCGCGCTCCATGCGCTGGTCATCGTTGCGGTGGTGTTTTTCTTCAAGCCTTCGCTGACGGAGATCCCTGTGTTCACGCCGGTCAGGATCGTGAACCTTCCGCCGGAGGAAACCAGGAAACTTCCTCCGCTGCAGCGGCCCGCTCCCGTGCGTCCCGTCCCACCCGCTCCTCAGCATGTTCTTCCGGAAAAACGGCTGGCTCCCAGTGAAGTGCCGAAGCCGAAAAAATTCGGGGAAAGCGACGAGATCAAACTGCCGAAGACCCTGCCGCGCACCGGCGTACGCGAGGGCGCCGAGGAGGGGAAAGAAACGGGAAAACCGGGCGCGTCGCAGTTGGAAAAGCGTGCCGGCCCGCTCCCCTTTCTTACCCAGAACGATATAGATGAACTGGCGCGCAAAGGCATGCCGGAAAAGCATCCCGGCGATGATTCCGTCACCCTCGATACGGACGAATTCAAGTTCATCTCCTACAATCGCTGGCTCAAGATCAAGGTGGAAAGCGTGCTCAATTACCCCGAGCTTGCCGCCATATCCGGATATCAGGGGACCATCTACATCAAGTTCGACATTCTGAAGGACGGCTCGCTCGGCGGCGTCGAGGTACTGAAATCGTCGGGATTCAAGATTCTCGACGACGAGGCCGTGCGATCGATCCAGGCTGCGGCCCCGTTTCAACCCCTCCCCGATGACTGGGGGATGAACCGCTATTCAATCCGCGCCGCGGTCATCTTCTATCTCGGCGCCGGCTATATTCGATGACGGACATCATCAAAATCCTCGCCGCCTTCGCCCTCATCGTCGCACTCCTGCGCCTCCGCTGGAACCTCGGGCTCGTGATGTTCGCGGGGGCAGTTGTTCTCGGCGCACTCTACCGCCTCGGCCCCCGGGAACAGGCCCGGGTCATGTTCCGCTCGGGAATCGACCCGGTGACCGTGAACCTCGTGGCGGGCCTCGTCTTGATCATGGTCCTGGAAAACATCATCCGGAAAAAGGGCCTGCTCAAGCGCATGATGGAAGCCGTCGTAAACGTGGCTCGCGACCGCAGGATCGCCATGGCTGTCCTGCCCGGCGTGATCGGTCTTCTGCCGTCGGCCGGCGGCGCGGCATTCTCGGCACCCATGGTGCAGGACGCCGCTGCCGACGTGGTCATGGAGCCCGAGCACAAGGCCTTCGTCAATTACTGGTTCCGGCACATCTGGGAATGTATCTCGCCGCTCTACCCGGGCGTCGTTCTTGCAGCCGCGGTGACCAAGATACCGATCAATAAATTTATGATCTCCCAGCTCCCGATTCCGCTCGCCGTCATCGGCGCGGGCGCTCTCCTCGGTTTTCGGGGTATTACGAGCAGTACCGTTCAGGGACCGCGGAGCCTTACCGAGACGAAGGCCCTCTTCATCACGCTCCTGCCGATCATTATCTCGATCGTCCTTGTCGCTGTATTCGGGATGCCGCTTGCGTTCGCGATGATCTCAGTCGTCGCCGGCATGCTCGCCTTCTACCGTTATAGATGGCGCGATATCATCGTCGCCTTTCGGGAAAGCTTTTCCATAAATATCGTGCTCATGACCGTCGGCATCATGGTGTTCAAGGGAATGCTCGATGCATCGGGCGCCATTGAGGCGCTTCCCGCATTCTTTACGGCAAGCGGTATGCCAACGGGCATCGTTCTGTTCGCGCTCCCCTTCATCGTCGGCCTGCTCACGGGTCTCACGGTCGGGTTCGTCGGCGCCACGTTCCCGATCATCACGGCCCTGCTCGGAGGGCATCCCGACCTCGGTTCGATCACTTTCGCCTTTGCGAGCGGCTTTGCCGGCATGATGCTGTCCCCCACCCACCTCTGCCTGCTCTTGACAATACAATATTTCAAGGCAGGCATGGCAGGAACGTACCGGCTGATGTATGTGCCGGTGCTTCTCGTGTTTCTTGCGGGGCTGATCAGATGGTGGGCCTGACGGCTCCAGAGTTCAAAACACAAGGTTCATAGTTTAACATAATGGTTCAAAGTCCGTATTTCATCGATATCTCCCGCCGTGCCCCATTTCTTTGGATTAACCGAATTTCCGTTTGATTTTTCAATCTGACTATGATACTTTCCCCTCTATGATCACGAATGATATCCTCGCGGAATCTCAAAAATACATCATGAACACCTACGGACGGCAGCCGCTCGTTTTCGTCAAGGGCCGGGGCACCAGGGTCTTCGACTCCGACGGGAGGGAGTATATTGACTTTGTCTCCGGCGTAGCGGTGAATAACCTGGGCATTGCCATCAGCGGGTCGTCGTGGCTCTCCAGAAGCAGGCCCAGCGGCTGATACACGTGTCGAACCACTACCACAACGAGCCGCAGATCAATCTTGCGAAAGCGCTCGTTACGCATTCTTTCGCGGACAAGGCGTTCTTCTGCAATTCCGGCACCGAGGCCATCGAAGCGGCCATCAAGCTGGCGCGCCGGTACGGCCGGGAAGTCCTCAAAGAAGACCGGTATGAAATCATCACGATGCGGGGGTCGTTCCACGGCCGGACCCTGGGGGCGCTCACGGCCACGGCGCAGGAACGGTTTCACAAGGGGTTTGAGCCCGTGGTCCCCGGCTTTCAGTACGTCCACTTCAACGACCTTGCGTCAGTCGAAGCTGCGGTGAACGAGCACACCTGTGCGGTGCTGGTGGAGCCTATCCAGGGCGAAGGCGGAGTGAACGTTCCCGCCCCCGGGTACCTGAAAGCCCTCCGGGAACTCTGCGACCGTAACAAGCTCCTGCTGATGCTTGACGAAATCCAAACCGGCATGGGCAGGACCGGAAAACTCTACGCTTACGAGCATGAAGGCATCAAACCGGATGTCGCGGCGCTCGCAAAGGGCCTTGGTGCGGGCATGCCCATCGGCGCGCTCATCGCCACGGACCAGGCGTCCCAGGCGTTCACGCCGGGGTCGCACGGCTCCACCTTCGGTGGCAATCCGCTTGCCTGCGCGGCCGCGCTCGCCTCCTTCGAGACGCTGATCGAGGACGACATCATCATTCCGGCGGTGGAACAGCTCGGCCTCCACTTTCTGGGGGGATTGGAGGGCCTCAAAAAAAAGTATTCCTTTATAAAGGACGTACGGGGCAAGGGGCTGCTCATCGGCATGGAGTTGGACTTTCCGGGCAAAGACATCGTCACCGCCTGCATCAAGGAAGGCTTCCTGATCAATTGCACCATGGACACCGTGCTGCGGTTCATGCCGCCGCTCATCATCACCGAGCAGGAGATCGACCGACTGGTCGAAGCACTTGACGGGATATTTGCTAAGCGCTGAGAACTACGGGCTGTAATGTAACCACGGGTCCCGAGGACGGGACACACAGATAAACACAGTAAGGCTTTTACGGGTTTAAGACCTGAGTTTTTGATCTTATCCGTGTGGCGAAGCCCCGCGTCCTCGCGGGACTGTGGTTAAAAAAGTTTTGGTAATGTCTGCTTTTTGGAGAACGAATGAAAAAAGACCTGCTTGCCATATCGGACCTGTCGCCGAAGGACATCGAAAAGATCCTCAAACGCTCCGCTGTCCTGAAAAAGCTCGTCCGCGGGGGAAAAGCCCATGCGACCCTGAAGGGGAAGACCCTCGGCATGATCTTTGAAAAGTCATCAACGAGGACGAGGGTGTCCTTCGAAGTCGGCATGTACCAACTCGGCGGTCATGCGCTGTTCCTTTCATCCGACGATCTGCAGATCGGACGCGGTGAACCTGTTGCCGACACGGCACGCGTACTCTCGCGGTACCTTGACGGCATCATGATCCGCACTTTTGCCCAATCCACGGTCGAGGAACTGGCTCGCCATGCAACGATACCGATCATCAACGGCCTGACGGACCTCCACCACCCCTGCCAGGCCATTGCCGACCTTTTTACGATCCGGGAAAAGAAAAGGAAACTGAAGGGGCTCAAGCTTGCCTACGTCGGCGATGGAAACAATATGGCAAACTCACTCATTGAGGCCTGCGTCAAAGTTGGAATGCACGTTTCCATCGGCTGTCCTCACGGTTACGAGCCCGATGCCGGCGTAATGCGCGAAGCGCAGCGGGAGGCGGAGCGAACGGGCTCGGTCCTGCGCATCGTAAATGATCCTGCCAGAGCCGCAGCCGAAGCCGACGTATTGTACACCGACGTTTGGGCCAGCATGGGCCAGGAAGCGGAACACGCCGTCCGCGTGCAGGCGTTTCAGGGGTACCAGGTGGACGCCAAACTGATGGAAGCCGCAAACGCAAAAGCGATCGTAATGCACTGTCTTCCTGCCCACCGGGGTGAGGAAATCGCTGCCGAAGTCATCGACGGGCCCCAGTCCGTTGTATTCGACCAGGCCGAGAACCGGCTGCATACACAGAAGGCGGTACTGGAGCTGTTGATGAAATGATTCACCGAGGCACCACTTCCTGGGCGTTTCGCAATAAATCATAAGAACGGCCGGAAGGCGGTCAACATAACAGAATAATAAATCTCAAATTATAATCTCACACTGACAACTTTCCGAAAATGTGTTATACATAGAACGGTAAATTCAAATTACACGTTTTTCGGAGGTGTGCACATGAAGCCTTTGATCGGTATAACCATGAACCTGGAGGTCCAGCCTTCCCGGAACATGAATATTCTTGATCAGGACTACGGAAAGGCCGTTCTGAAGGCAGGAGGCATCCCGGTGCCGCTCCTCGGGATCGACGACTCGATCGCCGACCTCGTGAAACACGTTGACGGGTTCCTGTTTACCGGCGGCGACGATCTCCACCCCGACTTTTATCGTGAGAAACCGCTTGCCAATGCACGCTTGACATTTTCGCCGGACGAACGCACCCGGTTCGAGATCAACCTTTTTAAGGCGGCGACCAAAGCAAAGAAACCGGTGCTTGCAATTTGCCACGGGGCGCAGTTGGTAAACGTGGCCCTGGGCGGCAGATTGTACCAGGACATCGCCCAACAGTTTCGTCACCCGATCCAGCACAGTCCTTCACACGCCGGCGATAAGGTCTTTCACGATATCGATATTCTTGAAGGAACCCGGCTCTCGCGCATTATGGGCGTTTCCCGCATCCGGGTACGGAGTGCGCACCACCAGTGCGTGAAAAACCCCGGCCGCGGTCTTCATCTCTCCGCTGTCGCCCACGACAAAGTGATCGAAGCCCTTGAACCGAGGTCAAAACATTTTCTGCTTGCAGTACAATGGCACCCGGAAAAAACACTCAATGATCGATATACCAAGAAACTATTCTCGGCGTTCGTCAACGCTTCAAAAAAATCGTAACGCGACAGGTGGGACCGCATTGCGGCAGCCGCTCGCGTTTTTCTTCGTAACGCTCTTACTCCTTGTTTCTTTTCTTTCTGCAGGATGCCATCATTCCGACGACGGCCGTCTCCCCGGTTACCTCTACCTCAGACTGAGCAGCAACCCCACGACGCTTGATCCCGCGCTGGTCACCGATGTTCCCGGAGGCGGGATCGCGGCCAAGCTCTTTAACGGCCTGGTCCGCTTCAACGATAACCTGGACATCGTGCCCGATATCGCCCATTCCTGGAGACTGTCGGAAGACCACCTGACCTACACGTTCCGGCTCCGCAGGGATGTTCGGTTCAACAACGGCCGCAAGGTCACGGCACAGGATTTCAAATACTCCTTCGAACGCGTACTCCGGCCCCAGACAAAAGCCCCCCTTACCTGGGTCCTCGACAAGATCCAGGGCGCCGGTGACGTCCTAGCCGGGAAGACCCAAAACGTGTCCGGCATCAGCGTCGTGAACGACCATACTCTGGTGCTCAAACTGGAAAAGCCCTTCGGTCCCTTCCTCTCCCTTCTGGCCATGACAACGGCCTATGTCGTACCCCGCGAGGACGTGGAAAGGCTGGGTCAGGACTTCGGCACCCATCCCTCGGGGAGCGGACCATACGCGCTGACCGAATGGAGACACGGGCAGCATATGATTCTTGCCGCGCGGGAGGACTACTTTGATGGGAAACCGAAGCTGAAGGGGATCTATTACCGCGTCATCCCCGAAGACCTGACTGCGGTGCTGGAGTTTGACACCGGCAGGCTCGATGTGCTGGAGATCCCTTCCTCGGAATACCACCGTTACACGACCGATCCTCAATGGCGCGACCTTGTACACGGCAGGACGGGGTTGAATACCTATTACCTGGGCCTCAACTGTACGCGGCCTCCCTTCGACGACGTCCGCGTGCGAAGGGCCGTGAATTATGCAATTGATCGGCAGCACATCCTTTACACGGTTTTTGAAAAGCGCGGCACCCTTGCTTCAGGCCCGATCCCACCCGGCTTGTGGAAAAGCAAGATCTTGCCCCATACTGCCGGAGGGTATGAGTACGATCCACAGAAAGCAAAGGAATTGATCAGGGACGCAGGTGCGGAGGGTAAATCGATCAAGATCTATATTACCGCGGATCCTGAGGTCCTTGATATCACCGAAGTCATCCAGGATTATCTCGCAAAGGCGGGGCTTAAGTCTGAAATAACACAGCTCGACTGGAGCGCATTTAAACAGGCGGTGAACGACGGAGAAGCCGATGCTTTCTGGCTCTCGTGGTGGGCCGATTACCCGGACCCGGAAAATTTCCTCTACCCCCTTTTCGATTCCGCGAGTGCCGGGTCCGCGGGCAACCGAACTCGCTGCCTCGATCCGGAGCTTGACCGGTTGATCGATACAGCGCAGCACACCGTGAACGAGCAGCAACGCTACCGGCTTTACCGGCAGGCGGAAAGACGGGTCATCAGGGACGCACCATGGGTCTTCATGTGGCACAAGGCAGACTACTATGTCGTCCAGCCGTGGGTAAAAGACTTCAGGATATATCCCATCTACTCCGTCGACAAGAGGACGGATGTGACATTAAACCGGTGATCAACTCCATCCCGAGACGGAGAACTCTTGCGAGAACCTGAACAAATGCTCTTAACTCCATTATTTACGCACTGCTGCAGAATGATTCATTCAAACGGGCGGTAAAAAACACGCTCTGCCGAGCCGCCACGCAGAAGTAAAAACATCACTATCCTTACAATCCCCGAATCAGGTAAAAACCCACCCCACCGTTCCTCTTCAAGCGCTACCGTTCGTCCGTTGATCAGGGGAAAAAACCCTTATCAGCCTGCCATGGAGTCTCTCTGGCCCTATCCCTTCCACGCATGGAGAGAATTGGCGACTTTTACTTTCAGCTCTGACGTAAACTCCGTGATCCCGTGCGCCTCCCTTGCATGAAGAGCGACGCCGTCAGTGATCAACTCCTCGGTCTGTGCGATATATCTGAACCCGCAGTTCATGCCCAGATCGCTGCATTTGAATTCTTTCAGAACAAGTTCATCATTCTCCTGAGGAATCGCGACGCTTTCTCCGTTGCTGAAGGCGTGTTTGATTCTGCCGAGCGTATCGGGGGTCAACGACGCCACCCCGTGCACGTCACGCAAATGTATTGCGACCATATCCGTTAACAGTTCCACGGTCCTGGCGGTGTGTTTCCAGCCGCAGTTATATCCCAAGCTTTTGCACGAAAACTCTTTCATGGCTGATCTCCTTCTCATAAATTACGAAATGTCAAAATACTTCGATTGAATCTTCTGATTGCTTTTGCTTTTCAAGATGTTCTTAATAATTTTCTTGTCTCCCCCCTGAAAATGAGCTAAAAGTAGTGTTGAAAACGTCCTCAAGGGAGAACTTGCTGATGTCGAACACGTCGCGTGTTGCTCGTTTTATCATCTGGATCTGTTCCAAGTTCACTCGCGTTGAAATTGAACAGATCGCCGCCGGGTTACAGGATGTCCTCCAAAATCGCAATCCGGAAGTGAAACCGAAAGACGATTTTAAAGAGAAGCATCCAAACTACCGGCAGTTCGCGGTAGATCCGAAACCGCCACTCACCGAACCACCCCTTCAAAAAAAACACAAGAAACGAAAGACTACAAGCAGCTCTTAGCTCAGTACGAAGCGCTTCATGGAAAGCCACTTGATCCTGTCAGACGCTGGGCCAAGTCTCATGCAGTTCCAAAGCTGGTTCTCTGTCCCGTCTGCAATGCTCCGCACGACTATCTCTACTACAACGACGGCAAGAAAAAATCTCAGATCAGGTGCAAGGTCTGCGGCCACTTGTTCCAAGCCGATCAGCGATTCCATAAAAACAATAAGTCAAAATACTTCTGCCCCTACTGCAACCACGCTCTCTTTCGGTGGAAAATGCGGAAAGAGGTTACGCTCTACAAATGCCCGAATGATGACTGTCAGCACCGCGTCCAGGCCCTTGCGAAACTCAACCCCGCTGAACGGGCATTACAGAAGAAACGAAGCTCGCAGTTCAAGCTCTGCTATCAGTACCGGGAGTATCATTACAAACCCCACGAACTTATTCACTCCGGGCCCGAAAAGCCGATCGTCGAGCTTACGAAGATCCATAACTCCGAGAATGTTCTCGGTCTGATCCTTGCCTTTTACGTCTCCTTCGCCGTTCCAGCCAGGAAAACCGCGGCTATTTTGAAGTCCGTCTTCAATATCAAAGTCTCTTATCAGACGGTCTTGAACTATGCGGCAGCCGCGGCGTTTTACTGCCACAGCTACAATCTCCAGCATAAAGGCCCGATCGATTCTATTCAGGCCGGCGATGAAACGTATATCAGGGTCCTGGGGAAGCATCAGTACGTCTTTTTCTTCATCTCATCCAAGAGCCTGAAAATCACCGCCTACCATGTTGCCGATAACCGGGGAACGCAACCAGCGATCATCGCCATGAACGAAGCGATCCGTACCGCAGCTCCTGGTCAGGAGATCATCCTCGTTACCGATGGCAATCCTTCCTACCCAGCCGGCATCCATTTCCTGAATGCTCAGGAAGGCGATGATCCCAATATCCAGCACCATAAGGTCATCGGCCTCCAAAACCTCGATGCCGAATCAACCGAGTGGAGAGCTTTCAAGCAGCTCATCGAACGTTTGAACAGGACGTACAAGTATCACGTGAGGCCTGCTGCTGGTTTCAACAGTGACAACGGGTCCGTGGTCCTGACAACGCTCTTCGTGACACATTACAACTTCCTTCGCCCTCACATGTCTCTGAACTACAAGCCACCGGTTCATTTGCCAGAGCTTGCTACCATTACCACGCTCCAGGGCAAGTGGGCGAAGATTCTTTCTCTCGCTGCCTAAACTTTCCGTTTGCTATATCTCAAAGAACGATCCGTCGTTAATGGACTTCTGTTGTCCGTCCCGCCCCATTCCAACCGTTGATCTGCCGTTAGATAATCTATACTCCCTCATTAGCCTTACCCTCGCGTTCATTTCATAGGGCTACTCTCATTTTCATAAAAGTTTTGACACTATCATAAATTAGTATTAAATGAGGCTGAATCACTCTTACTTTAACTATACCACGGAAACAAGACATTTGCCGGCAAGGGTCGGGGACCGATGAAGGATATGCTGTAGGGGAGGGGAAATTTCAACAAAAAAACGCCGGCTACTCATTCGTAAGCCGGCGTCGTAATCACCTGGAAAATCAGTATACCCCGTCCTCATCCGCTAATTCATTCCTCCGTAGGAGTGAAGACCGGACAAAACGAGGTTTACGCCGAGATAGGTAAAGATGACGGCGAGAAAGCCGACCGCAGATATGACGGCCATCTGGGCGCCCTTCCACCCCTTCACGTAGCGCGCATGAAGATAAATCGCATAAACAAACCAGGTAATGAGCGACCAGGTCTCTTTGGGGTCCCAGCTCCAGTAGGTGCCCCATGCGCTGTTGGCCCAGACCGCTCCGGTGATGATTCCTGCAGTCAGGAGCGGCCAGCCGATCGCTATCATGCGGTACGTAACATCATCCAGCTGGTTCTGAGCGGGAATATAAGGCCTGAGCAGGCCCCGGAGACCCGTCCCCTTGGACCAGATAAAATAAAAAAGCGCCAGAACCGCCAGCCAGCTGATGATTGCGATGGTCACGTTCGAATTCAAAAAAGTGGCCTCGAACATATGCTGTTTAAATGACTCACCGGCTGCCAGATTTTTGAAGGAAAACAAATAGACAAAATCGATTCCCATGGCCGCCAGCAGGACGATCGCGAGCGTAACGCAGAACGACCAGAACAGGAATACCTGCGACTTGTTCCGGGCGCCCGCAACGATAAGGTAAATGAACCAGGCAAGGGTAAGGACGCCCATCCCCAGCCAGAAGGCCGTCTTCATCCGGGACCCCTGGCCGGCAAAAAAATACCCGATCGGCGCAAGAATCACAATCGCCGCAAGAGCAAAATACAGGTTTTTCGGAGAGCCCTTCTCCTCGATGTCCATCAGCAGATATACCATGCTGATGGCGAAGGCGACACCGAACGCAGCATAGCCGAGAAAGCTCACGAGCACGTGATAGAACAGCCAGTTGCTCTTGAGCGCCGGGACCAGGGGTGTAATGTCGGAGCTGATACCGGCCACATTGATGAAGGCAAGGGAGAGGAACGCAACGGGCATCACAAAAGCGCCGAAGGCCTTTGTCTTATACTTGAACTCCACGACAAGGTAGATCAAAACCGTACTCCAGGTGAAAAAGACCAGAGATTCATAGAGATTGGACAAGGGGATCCTCCCGATGTCCATCTGGTAAGATTCGCGCCATCGAAGCAGCAGGGCCGCAGTCTGCACGAGGAACCCAAGTACCGTCACGATTGTGGCGGTCTGGCCGATGCCTTTTTTCCGGAAGGCAAGGTAACTGATGTACAACACCATCGCGACCAGGTACGATAATGTCGCTATACTGAAGAGTAAGGAACTGTCCATTGAATCCTCCTGAATAATACCTGACACATTTGAAAAAATCGCACGATACTACGGAGATGCCGGAAGAAGCAGAGAATACCCAAGAAAAGCAGAATGACAGCCTGCCGTGAGGCGGGTTCGCTGTCGGGTTGCACCCCGCTCACGATCGTCTCCTCCGATCCCTCCGTGGTTAACATTTCTTTTTGGATCACCGGTATCTGCTACGTTGACAGGTCCCCTGCGATCCTGTTAAATTCCCGCTCAAATCCGATCCGGTTCCGGTTGGCGGAACCTGCAATCAGGACTGCCGTCGTTCCCTTCCGGTCCTGGATCCTGACCCAGAGTTTCCGGTGAGAGCCGAAGAACGCAATGGGCGGTCCGACACAGAGCATAATGAAGCCCGTGTAGACCACCCAGACGCCCGGGTCTTTGGTGACCTGCAGTCCCGTATATCTCGTCCCGATGTAGCCGCCGTAGGAGATGACGTAATCCTCGGGCATGTTCGGCTGCATCGGATCCGTTTTCATGACAGCGGTCTGGTATATCGGCTTCCCGCCGCCGTGGCCGCGGTATACCTCAAGCTGCACCGTGGGGTTAATAAACTCGTTGTTGTCGGTGTGGTAATACCCGATCTCTCCTGTGGAAGGGTTCCGTAAACCATAGGGAGCGAAACCGAGGACCTTGATCGTCCGATCGATCGATGAAACATAGGCCGACGCTCCGGGATCGATGACGACCACTTCTCCCCCGGACTGCGGCTCGTTTTTGCGGCGGATGTTTAGAACGACTTTCCCGCTGCTATTCGGTATGGTGCCGTAACTGGACTGGTAGAAAGTGATCCCATGAAAGGTCAGCGGGTCGTTCACCCGGATCCGTTTGTCGAGGATCTTCTGGCCGCTGAGATCGAAAATGCTCAGTGTGCTGTGATATTCCGACGGCATGCCGGTCGGCATGCCCGACGGTGCTATATAGTAGTCAACGTCGAAATTGTCGCACCGGACATAATAACCGAGGGGCATGGCGGGAACGCCCACTTGCGGATCGTTGATCACCGGGCTTTGGGCAATGCCGAGCGCTGCCATGATCTGGTCCCACATGGGTTCGTTTCTGAGGTAGACAACCTGGGCCGCGGACCCTTCCGGAAGATTCAAGAACGCCTTAAAACCGAAGAACGATCCTATGAGAGCTCCCGTAAAAATGAGAAGGATGCTCACGTGGGTGATATATACTCCGAAACGGCTGTAGACGCCCTTCTGGGTGATATATTGCGTGCTGTCCGGTCCTCGGGACTCGATGAAACGGTATCCCCGCGCTCTCAGCACGGCAGTGACTCGCTCCTCGGCCTTACCCAGTTCGGCATTGAGCTGAATCTCTTTCTTGAACGGAACGGCCTTCAGGCCGTCGTCATTGATAGGCTTAAGCGGCGCCGTTACCAGCTTCCAGGTGTGAGGGAACCGCTCGAGCGTGCAGACCGTCAGGTTTGCCGTGAAGAGGAAGAGCAGCAGCACGAACCACCACGTGTGGTACATGTCAAAAAAACCCAGCATCTCGAAAAGCTGGACCGTTGTCTGGCTGTACTCACGAAGATAACGCTCAGGGGCCTCGTTCTGCGCGATGACGGTCCCGATGACCGATACGATCGCCAGGATAATGAGCAGCACCACGGCAAGTTTCACGGACGAAAAAAATTTCCAGACCTTTTCGGCGACGACTTCTACAATCCCTTTTTGATTTTCCAACACATCCTCCTGATCAAAACAGTCCCGATAAATTATCACATCAACTACGGAGTGTCAAGGAGTTTGACCGTAACGGCAGCCTTGCCCCGTCGGGGAAAGGCAGTAGAATTCTTCCTCGCTCGCGGGCATCCCCTGCTCCCCTTCTGTTGCCTGATTACTTACAAATTTCGTCTTCCTTGCACATTCCTTCGCCGGCGGCCGAAGTCGCCGGCGCTGTCAGAAGGTCCGGTTGGCTGAACATATCGATTACGGCGGCTGTGCCCGGGGCGACAGGTCCAGTTTTCTTCGGCGTCACCGGTCTTTTTCCATCCTTGATCCCGGCTGCCTCTTGCTTCGCACAAGCGAGAAGGTAGCGGCTTATGGCCTCTTTCCCGGTCAAAAATATTTTCTGGTACTGATCGTTTACCATGAGGGTGGGCACATTTTCGATGCCCATATTTTTCAGGAACCCGACATATTCCTTCACCGGCACATGGACGACGCTGATCTTATTTTCGTCCAATTCCTGTATGACCTCGGTGCAGTGTTTGCAATCCTTGCTGTAAAAAAGAATGAGCCGCTCATTCACCGGCAGATTGACGGGCACGCCCGCGGGAAGGACAAGATACTGGATTATAAAAATAGCGAAGAGGGCTGCAAATCCGGCAAGAATGTCTTTTTCTCCCGCGAGAAGCCTGGTGACGCCGAGGGCCACCATAAAACAGAAGATCGTGATGCAGAAGAGGCAGACCGTGTGTATCCTGAATGCCAGATACCCCATGAAGAACCCTTCACCTGCCAGGGCAACGACAAGGATGAGGTTGATCAGCCGGTCGATTTCGGGTTTCCGCATGCGCCGGTTCCACAGCGTGAGGGCCGCGAGCGATGAAAAAGTTGCAAGCCCCAGGAGAAAGATGGAGACATCGCCGAATCTCGCCGACTGAGCCGTCATCTTGCATCCTTCGGTTACACAGATGCTTTTTCCAAAGGAATTCATGACGAGTTCCGTTATTACGAAGAGCGACGCCAGCACGCTTACGATCAAAAAAAGGATATTGAATATTTGTTTATGTTTTTGCATATCGTTTCGCCTATGTTTTGACTTCTGTTCAGGGTACCGCTATCCGTGAACTTTGAACTCCGAACTTTTAACGGTGTTTTAGAGCAGTGTTGCCGCGAGTTCCGCGAGATCGGAGCGTTCGCCCTTCACCAGCGTAATGTGGCCGGCGATGGACTCTTCCTTGAACCGTTCAACGACGAAGGTCAGACCATTACTCGATGAATCGATATAGGGGTTGTCGATCTGATAGGGGTCGCCAGTCAGGACGACCTTGGTCCCCTCCCCCGCGCGGGTGATGATCGTCTTGATTTCGTGGGGCGTCAGGTTTTGGGCCTCGTCAACGATAAGATACTGGTTCGGCATGCTCCGGCCGCGGATATACGTGAGCGGCTCCACCTCGATCATGCCGAGGTCGAAGAGGCCCTGGAGGTCTTTCTTTCCTTTTGCGCGGCCGGACATGGTGGACGCTCCCATGAGAAAATCGAGGTTGTCCCGGATCGGCTGCATCCAGGGACGGAGCTTCTCCTCGATGTCGCCCGGTAAAAATCCGATGTCCTTGCCGAGCGGGAACACGGGGCGCGAGACCACAAGCCGCTGGAATGCCCTGCTTTCGATCGTCTTATCCAGGCCTGCGGCGAGCGCCAGGAGCGTCTTGCCCGTGCCGGCCCTGCCCACGAGCGTCACCAGGCGGATATCGTCGTTCAGGAGCAAATCGAGAGCAAACTGCTGCTGTTTGTTCCGGGCATTAATGCCCCACACGCCGTGTTTGGCGTTTACAATGGGAACGAGGACGTTCTTCTGCTGCTGATACCGCGCCAGCGCCGTCTGTGACAGGTTGGCGCTGTTCTTGAGCAGCACAAATTCGTTCGGATGGAGTTTTGGCTCGGCAGGGGGCGTGAATTCACCACGGGCATAGAACTCGTCGATTGCCCCGGGTTCAACCGGCAGCTCCGTCTCTCCCGAGTAAAGTTCGTCAAGGGTAATATTGTCCGATTCGTAGTCCTCCGCTTTGAGCCCCAGAGCATCAGCCTTGATGCGGAGGTTCGTGTCCTTGGTCACGAGGATCACGGGCAGGTCGTCGTGTTTCAGATTGAGCGCCGTGGCGAGAATACGGTTGTCCGCCTTGGTTGCCACGAGTTCACTCGGCAGGTGCTCCGGCGACTGGTGATTGAGTTCGACGCACAGGCTCCCGCCGCTGTCGAGCGCGACCCCCTGGGAAAGCTTCCCCTTTTGCCGCAGTTCGTCGAGGAACCGCGAAACCTGGCGCGCATTCCTGCCGATTTCATCAATCCCCTTCTTGAACTTGTCCAGTTCCTCGATCACGACGATCGGAATGATCACCTCGTTGTCTTCGAAGGAGAAAATCGCATGGGGGTCATGAAGAAGAACGTTGGTATCGAGTACGAATATTTTTTTCATCGCAATCCTTTAACGGCAGAATAAAGATTTTACGTCATGTCCGAATGGCCTTCGAAGGGATGGCCCCTTCCCGGATCACCCGCGGCACTTCGGTTCTTACATCGACGACGGTCGACGGTTTATCACCTGCTGTTTCGCCCCCGTCCAGAATGAGGTCAACCCGGCCTGCCATGGCCGCGGCTTCCCGTGCAGTTCTCGGGCTGGGCCTGCCGGAGACATTTGCGCTCGTGCCGGTAAGAGCACAGCCGAGTGAGTGAAGCAGGCTGCGCGTAAACGCGTTTCCCGGCACCCGGAGGCCGATGGTCCCGGTGTTTGCAGTAAGCTCCCGCAAGACGGAGGACCGCGCCTTGAACACGAGCGTAAGCGGTCCGGGCCAATATCTCTGCATCAGGGCTTCGGCCTGCGGGGTTACCTCGGCGGCCCAGTCTCGAATGCCGTCCGCATCCGCTATGAGCAGCAGGATAGGCTGGTCCTGCAATCGCCCCTTGATATCGAATAACCTCTTTACTGCCGTGGCGTTCCTCGGATCAACTCCGAGGCCGTAAAACGTGTCAGTCGGATAGACGAGGACGCCGCCCGCGGCGATGACTTCCCGGCAACGGGAAAATACCTTTTCAGGACGATCGGGATCAAGCTTGATGATCTCTGCGTGTTCTTTCACCGCTTCCCTTTTCGCCCATTTCCTCTCGCCAGGACAATGTCCCCGTTGCTCCGCCCCAAAAAGCAGCCAACGACCGGGCATTTTACTTTAAAAAGAAAAAAGATGCGGTCGTCTTTTTCCCCGACGAGCGTTTCGTAATTGGCCTGGCCCTTGCTGATGATAAGGTCGGCTGACCGGTATGCCTCCAGAAAAGGAGTAGAGCACATTTCCAGCAGCGTGCCGATGCCGTCGTTCCCGTTATCGATTATCTTCGCACACTCGTTCAGGCCGGCGGCGGCTGCATCATCGAGCGTTGCGTCATTGATCACCGGACTGCCTTTGACCGCTGCCGTTACGTCCTTGCCCATGGTCCGCAGGGCTTCGAGCAGCACCCGGTCGAACACGATCTCCCCGGCGTTGTCGCAAAGGTAGAGAATGCGGTGTGCGTTCCGGACTTCCCGGGAAAAGGCGAGGCAATCAGCATCGGGGAGCGGCAATCGAAATGATTCGTCTATGGAGCGGTCGAGATCAATGCTTTCGTAGATCCCGAAGTCTATTACGTTTCCTGCAATGGCGACCCGGACTGCCCCTTCCAGACGGTTAAGGGAACCGGAAACCATTGCACTGAGCGCCGGCAGCCTGTCGAGCGCTATCCGGTTATAAGCGTCTTTTACGCCCCGATAGGGATCGGCTCCCATCTCTTCACGGAGCATTCGGTGAATGATCGTCGTGGTCCGGGCCGGGACCTCATCCAGCGATGACTGCTCGATGATTGCCGCCGCCTTTCGTGCGATGCCGCGTCCCCGATCTCCGTTCACCCCTGCGTAATTGAGCGTACGTTTTACCTGGCCGAAAAAGCAGGGCAGGCACTCGAGTTCGGTTTTCACGCCAGCGGTCCCTGCGCCGGCGACGACCCTCCCGGTTTTTTCTTCCACCTCCTGCGGCGCGATTTCTTTTTGGCCGGTGTTGCCGTTTCGGTTGCCGCCGGCTCCTTAATAACAGCAGGGGCAACGGTGATCGCCATGAGTCGTTTCGCCTTCTCCTCCACATCGCGTTCCATCTCGACCCGGAAGACCTTGAGCCGGTTTGCGATCTTTACATCGCTCGTGGCGATGATCTCCGCCGCGAAAACGCCTGCGTTTTTCGCGCCGGCATTGCCGAGCGACATGGTCGCAACCGGCACGCCGCCCGGCATCTGGGCCGTGGCCAGGAGCGCATCGAGGCCTTTGAGCGGAGACGAATCAATCGGCACGCCGATGACCGGCAGCGTCGTGTGCGACGCGATCACGCCGGCAAGGTGCGCAGCCCATCCCGCCCCGGCAATGATCACCTTGATCCCGCGCCGCTCCGCACCCGTGCTGTATTCGATGACCTTTTTCGGCGTCCGATGTGCCGACGCAATCGTCATCTCGTACTCGATACCGAACTCCTGGAGCATCGCGGCCGCCTCCTGCATGACCGGGAGGTCGGAGTCGCTGCCCATCAAAATCCCGACAACTGGTTTGCTCATGAGTACTCCCTTCTTGAAGTTGATAATGAGAATCCAGTACTGTTACAAATCTTTTGCGTCGTCTATGAAGACCGTTTCGATGCCGAATACGTTTCCTACGAGCGACCTCAACGCCTTGACGCCGACCGTTTCCGTGGCATAGTGGCCCGCAACGATGACGTTCATGCCGTATTCCCTCGCGGCATTGTACGTTGCGAGGTCGATTTCCCCGACGAGGAAGCAATCGAGTCTCTCCCGTACGGCCTCCTGCAGCAGGCCCCCGCCCCCGCCGGAAATGATCCCCAGAGTCCGGATGCGGGCTTTTCCGAATCGCAGCACGCTGCATGTCGTTCTCAACTTTTTTTCGAGAATTGCTGCAAGGTCATCGAGACTGGCTGTCCTTCCGAGTGCCCCGGCATAACCGATCTTGATGCCGTGATACCTGCCGAATTTGCGCAGGTCCTTCATGGCGAGCACCCGGGCAAGCTGCATGTTGTTTCCGTATTCCCCATGGAGATCGAGCGGCAGATGCGCGGCATAGAGCGCCAGGTTGTTTTTCCTCAGGTACGCTTCGCGTTTCCTCTCGAGGTCCCGGTCCTTCTGCGGCCTCCATTTGATGCCGTGGTGCACGACGAGGAGGTTGACGCCGAGCTTCTTTGCTTTCTCGAACGTGGAGCCGCACGCATCCACGGCGAATCCGGCCCGTTTAAGAACGCCGCCCGTATGGGGCCGCACCTGCAGCCCGTTCAGGGAAGCGTCCCTGATCTTACCGACCCGCAGTTCCTCGTTCAGGAAGCCGACGACGTTCCCTATCGTCGGCCATGTCATGCCATTCTGTCTTCTTCGCAATGAACGTCCCGTTAATTTCCCGTCTCGAGCGCCCGCGCCCCGATGTCCTTCCGGTAGTGCGCGCCCTCGAAGGCGATCTCCCGTACGCCCTTGTAGGCATTGTCGATGGCTGCGGCAACAACGGGCCCCAAACCGGTCACCCCGAGCACCCTGCCGCCGTCGGTAACGATCTTGCCGTCCTTAAACGCGGTGCCGGCGTGAAACACCGCTACCCCGTCCAGCTTCGCCGCCTGCTCGAGGCCGCAGATGACCTTGCCCTTTTCGTAGCTGCCGGGATACCCGCCCGAGGCCACGACCACGCAGACCGCGGAATCGGGTTTCCACTTGATGTCGACCTTCGACAGGGAACCCGCAAGGATCGCCTCGATGATCTCGACCAGGTCCGTATCGAGCCGCGCCATGACCGGCTGCGTCTCCGGATCGCCGAAGCGGGCGTTGAACTCCAGCACCTTGGCCTCGCCTTCGTGGATCATGAGGCCCGCGTACAGGACCCCCTTGAACAGCCGTCCCTCTTTTTCCATGGCCCGGACCGTGGGGACCATGATCGTTTCCATGACTTTCCGTTCCAGTTTTTTCGTAACGACCGGGGCCGGGGAATAGGCGCCCATGCCGCCGGTATTCGGCCCCTTGTCGGCGTCGAACACGCGTTTGTGGTCCTGCGACGACGCCATGGGAACGACGGTCTTTCCGTCGGAGAACGCCATGAACGAAGCCTCTTCTCCCCGGAGACATTCTTCTATCACCACACGGTCGCCTGCCGCGCCGAAGGCCTTGTCGCTCATGATAAGGTCCAGCGCCTTCAGGGCCTCCTCCACCGTCTCGGCGACCACGACACCCTTGCCTGCTGCCAGCCCGTCGGCTTTGACGACTATGGGCGCGCCTTTTTCACGCACATAGGCCGCCGCCGACGCCTTTTCGGTGAACACCCCGTACTCCGCAGTGGGGATGTGGTACTTCTTCATGAGGTCCTTGGAAAACTTTTTGCTTGCCTCGATCTCGGCGGCCTTGCCGCTCGGACCGAAAGCGCGAAGCCCCGCCTTCGCGAATTCGTCCACGATGCCCAGGGAGAGCGGGCCTTCCGGGCCGATGACGGCGAGGTCCACGGCCTTGGACTTGGCGAAGGACAAAAGGCCGGGAATGTCTTCAGCCTTGACCGGCACGCATTCCGCAAGCTGCGCGATGCCGGCATTCCCCGGCGCCGCGTAGATTTTCGTGACCTTCGGGCTCTGCGATATTTTCCAGACCAGCGCATGTTCCCGGCCGCCACCACCCACGACAAGTACCTTCATGTGTTCACCCCTTGAAGCTTCAGAATGCCCCCCGACCTGCTATCTACTGCCCACTGTCCCGTCTATTTTCTTCTGCAGCTTCTCATTCATGCTTCCCGTCCGGTATCCTTCAAGGTCCAGACAGACGTAGGTAAAGCCGAGTTCTTTGAACGCTGTGGTTAACGATTCCATGACATCGCCTGAAAGCAGCCTGGCAAAGTCCTCCCTTGTCACCTCGATCCGCGCGATATCGCCGTGGTGCCGGACGCGGACCTGCCGGAACCCCCGAACGCGCAAATGGTCCTCCGCGGCCTGAACGGTCTGCAATATCTGGGGAGTGATCCTGGTTCCATAGGGAATGCGGGAGGACAGACAGGCGAGGGGAGGCTTGTCCCACACCGGAAGGTTCAGCATGCGTGCGCATTGGCGGACGTCGGCTTTTGAGAACCCGGCTTCTACGAGAGGACTCCGAAGGCCGAACTCCCGGGCCGCTTTTCTGCCCGGGCGATAATCGTTCAGATCGTCGGTATTGGACCCTTCGATGACAAAGGAGATGCCCTCACTCTCGGCGATCCGCCTGAGCTTTGCAAAAAGTTCGCTCTTGCAATGGTAGCACCGCTCCGGCGTATTCCGTACGAAGTCTTCCGACGAAAGTTCGTCGGTATGCAGCACCTTATGCGTCACTCCCAGCGAGTGTGCGAACTCCTGCGCGGAAACCAGCTCGCCGTCGGGATAGGTCTCGGATACGGCGGTCACCGCAATCAATCGGGGGCCCATGATATCCGCAGCGACCCTTAACAGGAGCGAACTATCGACGCCGCCTGAATAGGCGAGTACCGCAAGTTGCATCTCCCGGAGCAGCGTTTTAAGACGATCTAATTTTTGTTCAATCACCATCTGGCGGATAATAGCATAGCACAAAGAGGAGTGTCAACCATTCTTAAACTGCACAAAACGGCCGTATTTCCCGGGGAATACTACTTTCCTCCCGCAGTCCCGATGAAGCCCAGTTTCGTCGAAAGAGACTGGCCTGATTCCTGCAGCAGCTTAATGATGCCGCCCTTTGCCAGCAGATCGTCGGTCAAACGGCTTACCGGAGCGGTGATACCTATCGCAGCAATGACATTCTTCGAATAATCTTTCACCGGGACAGCTACGCCGCGCACATCAGTTTCTGCTTCCTCATTTTCGAGGGCATAGCCCAGGTCAGCGACTCTTTTCAACTCAGCCAGGAGATCATCCCGCGTGCTCATGCTGCGCCCGGTCAGACCCGGCAGCGTCTTGTCGGGATAGAGCCGTTCGATCTCGGCGGACGACAACTGGGCCAGTTGGACCTTTCCCACTGCCGTACAGTGTGCAGGGAGCAGCGCCCCGATGCGCGATACGGCGCGAACGGTTTTGTCCGTTTCCACGCTGTCCATATAGATGACCTTGTTGCCGCGCAAAACAGCAACGACCGTGGTTTCTCCTGAAGTCACCATCAGGTTCTCGAGGATGGGCCGCGCCTGGCGGCGGCATTCACGCTGCTCGATGAAGATCGACCCGATCTGGAGGGTCTTGACGCCGAGCCGGTAATTTTCCGTTGACGGGTTCTGTTCAATATAGCCGCGGTGCTCAAGGGTGGCCAGCAGCCTGAAAACGTTGTTCTTGTGCAGACCCAGCCGTTTCGATAACTCGGTCACCCCGAGTTCGTCTTCTGTTTTGGTGAAGGATTCGAGGATATCGAGCGCATGCGATACTGACTGGATCGTATAATTGACTTTTTCTCTTTTCATAAACAGTCTTCCCTTGTTGAATGACGCTGAGATTATTTAGTTTACCCGGTTTGCTCCCTTACCGGCAGGATAGCCTTGAGTAAACCTGCCCTCATTGAATAAGGAAAGGCGGCCGGATAAAACATACAACTCTATGTTTACTTGGGAAAAGATGAATTTTTAAAACAACTGTTTAATACTAAGTCGCGTGGTTTGCTTTGTCAAGGGAAAATAAGAATCAGCATCTCTGAATGGAAAGAGAAATCTCGCGAGGAGTCTTTCGGCGAAAGTTTTTTTCGCTGCATTATAAGGATAGTGTCAAAACTTTTATGAAAATGAGAGTAGCCCTATGAAATGAACGCGAGGGTAAGGCTAATGAGGGAGTATAGATTATCTAACGGCAGATCAACGGTTGGAATGGGGCGGGACGGACAACAGAAGTCCATTAACGACGGATCGTTCTTTGAGATATAGCAAACGGAAAGTTTAGGCAGCGAGAGAAAGAATCTTCGCCCACTTGCCCTGGAGCGTGGTAATGGTAGCAAGCTCTGGCAAATGAACCGGTGGCTTGTAGTTCAGAGACATGTGAGGGCGAAGGAAGTTGTAATGTGTCACGAAGAGCGTTGTCAGGACCACGGACCCGTTGTCACTGTTGAAACCAGCAGCAGGCCTCACGTGATACTTGTACGTCCTGTTCAAACGTTCGATGAGCTGCTTGAAAGCTCTCCACTCGGTTGATTCGGCATCGAGGTTTTGGAGGCCGATGACCTTATGGTGCTGGATATTGGGATCATCGCCTTCCTGAGCATTCAGGAAATGGATGCCGGCTGGGTAGGAAGGATTGCCATCGGTAACGAGGATGATCTCCTGACCAGGAGCTGCGGTACGGATCGCTTCGTTCATGGCGATGATCGCTGGTTGCGTTCCCCGGTTATCGGCAACATGGTAGGCGGTGATTTTCAGGCTCTTGGATGAGATGAAGAAAAAGACGTACTGATGCTTCCCCAGGACCCTGATATACGTTTCATCGCCGGCCTGAATAGAATCGATCGGGCCTTTATGCTGGAGATTGTAGCTGTGGCAGTAAAACGCCGCGGCTGCCGCATAGTTCAAGACCGTCTGATAAGAGACTTTGATATTGAAGACGGACTTCAAAATAGCCGCGGTTTTCCTGGCTGGAACGGCGAAGGAGACGTAAAAGGCAAGGATCAGACCGAGAACATTCTTGGAGTTATGGATCTTCGTAAGCTCGACGATCGGCTTTTCGGGCCCGGAGTGAATAAGTTCGTGGGGTTTGTAATGATACTCCCGGTACTGATAGCAGAGCTTGAACTGCGAGCTTCGTTTCTTCTGTAATGCCCGTTCAGCGGGGTTGAGTTTCGCAAGGGCCTGGACGCGGTGCTGACAGTCATCATTCGGGCATTTGTAGAGCGTAACCTCTTTCCGCATTTTCCACCGAAAGAGAGCGTGGTTGCAGTAGGGGCAGAAGTATTTTGACTTATTGTTTTTATGGAATCGCTGATCGGCTTGGAACAAGTGGCCGCAGACCTTGCACCTGATCTGAGATTTTTTCTTGCCGTCGTTGTAGTAGAGATAGTCGTGCGGAGCATTGCAGACGGGACAGAGAACCAGCTTTGGAACTGCATGAGACTTGGCCCAGCGTCTGACAGGATCAAGTGGCTTTCCATGAAGCGCTTCGTACTGAGCTAAGAGCTGCTTGTAGTCTTTCGTTTCTTGTGTTTTTTTTGAAGGGGTGGTTCGGTGAGTGGCGGTTTCGGATCTACCGCGAACTGCCGGTAGTTTGGATGCTTCTCTTTAAAATCGTCTTTCGGTTTCACTTCCGGATTGCGATTTTGGAGGACATCCTGTAACCCGGCGGCGATCTGTTCAATTTCAACGCGAGTGAACTTGGAACAGATCCAGATGATAAAACGAGCAACACGCGACGTGTTCGACATCAGCAAGTTCTCCCTTGAGGACGTTTTCAACACTACTTTTAGCTCATTTTCAGGGGGGAGACAAGAAAATTATTAAGAACATCTTGAAAAGCAAAAGCAATCAGAAGATTCAATCGAAGTATTTTGACA
>CAVYLT010000102.1:0-259152 GCA_963769335.1 Nitrospirota bacterium
CATTGCCACATTGCTGTGTCAGCCAAGCCGGATCATCCTTGACGCTCACAGGTAAATAGTAACTCGCAATCTGTTCGATGCGGCCGTCCAGGAGGTGAAGTTGCTCGGCTATCGCAACTTCATCGGGCAATGCAAAATAGTTTCTCCAACCACGCACAATTTCATTGATCCTCACAAGAGAATCCAACCGCTGCCCAAGAGTTGCCGCGGGCTCGCCGAGGGTTTTGATAAAGTCAAGGAGCGCGCCCTGGACTTCATCTATCTTACTTTGTCGGATAGTAATCCGAGCCTCATCTAATCTGAATCCAAGGTAATCAAAACCGGCTGTTACGGCTGTAATATTGGTCTTCGCAGGTTTGAGTTCGAGGTGCAACGGCTCCATAAGGAAATTTTGCATAAGGTGCAGCGCTTTTTGGGCGTCGTTTTCACTTTGGGATAAAATGATGATATCGTCGGCATATCGAACAAACGATAGGCCCAATTTTTCAAAATGCTTATCAAGGGGATCGAGATATACATTCGCCAACAACGGTGATATTGAAGCCCCTTGCGGTACCCCTACTTCCACTGGAACAATTTCTCCAAAGTCCAGAATATCGACAGTCAACCAGTGCTGTATCAGACTCAGGATGTCCTTGTCCCCGACTCGCTGAGAGAGCAGACGCAGGAGCACCTCATGATCTATATTGTCGAAGCATTTTTTTATATCGGCAATAACCGCCCATCCGTGACCGGTCTTGATCATGCTTCTTGCCATGGCCAACGCCTGATATGCGCGGCGGTGCGGACGAAAGGCAAAGCTATATCGACTGAATACGGTCTCGAAGAGTGGTTCCATAAGCATCAGGCACGCTGATTGAACAACCCTGTCTCGAACACAGGGTATGCCAAGCGCTCGCGTTCCTCCTCCGACCTTGGGTATTTGAACCCTGAACAGCGGTCTTGCGCGATATTCACCCGACTTCAACTCGTGCGCAAGTTTGGATAATTCGTCGTCAACGTGCTCTTTGAACTTCGCTACGGTCACCTTATCAACTCCATGTGATGTCTTACGCGTGTTTTGGATTTTAAACCAGCCCAGACGCAGCATTTCCTTTTCCGAGAGCCTCATGAAAATATTGTCCTCGGTCCCGGATTCATTATAGCCCACAATCGCGGTAGCCATCTGGCGGACAGGTATAATCTTTCTCTTTTTCGTGCATTGAGAATTCAACTGGTATGCGAGGCTCATCAAAGTTTTCGTATGTCGAACTTTTGCCACCATGGACTTGCCCGAATCGTTTGATTTAACCCAAACTTCTCCGAAATCCAGACCATTGATCCGCACAATTTCAGTTTCCTTAAGCCACTTTGAGTGGGCTGACTGTTTTAGAGGGTGTATTTTGCCTGCAACCCAAATGCTTGCCGATTTAGTCGCCCAAGATAAGTTCAGGGGATGTAAAGGGCGGTCCGGCGTGACTTTATGGACCCCGATGTGACGAACAAAGGGGGCTGTTTCCTCTATCCAAGAGGGCATAGATGAACCTGTGCTGATCTGCGGAAAGAGATGCATTATGGTCATCATCTGTTTATTGTTCTTATGTCTTTCGGTGTCTTTCAGGTTTATTTTAATCATGTTTTCGATTGCAGCATGGAGTAGTATCATTACCAATGCATGTTCGGCTTTTTCAAAACATTCGGCGCGGCATTCGATCCATATCACGGCGTTTCTGAGTATCGCTTTATTAAAATCCGGTCTATTAACGCCTTCCGAAAGCGCGTAGACGGCGGGAAAGCGCAAGGACCAAGAGAGCATGTTCAAAAGGTGAATTAAGTCCTGGGGATTTTTTTGTGTCTCCTGATGCCACCGTCGGACTTCGGGGGTAGAAAAGGATTTCAACAATGCGCCGAGTCCCACGGTCCCTGTTTTAGAAAGGCTGTAGCCCGCCTCTGCCGCCCATTCAAGCGCTCCATCATCAACCGTCATTTTGGATAGTTCCCGCATACTCTTAAGCATTTGCAGCAGCACTGGGCGGAAATGTTCAGACCGCTCAAGATGAAATAGGGCAACCGGACGAAGACGATCGGCAAGGTCGCACCAGACAACTTCTCGCCGTTGAAGGCTCATTTTGTTGCCCTCATTCAGGACCATTGCCCCTCGGCCTGTGTAATCTAAAATAAAAGTTGCTCCGGCGGTGCTCTTGAGCTTCAGAGCGTTCCGTAGAGCGATCTCGGCTGCATTGGTACCGTTGCCGAAAATTGAGAGTGTATTAGGCACACTTTGCATGGCTGCCCTCCTTTTTCTCATTGACAGCATCATTGGGTTTGTTGAACGCTCCATTATTGCCCGCACCAGTTTCCGCTTTTTTGTGTGTCTTCGCGGCGTTGAGATATTTCGCCATGAGCGCTCGCTTTCGAGCGGCCCACTCGGTCCAAAGAAGAAATAAGGGTTTTTCTGGGCTTGCGGCGCATAATGCTTTTGCAACCGCGGAACTTACCAACCGGCGGTTCTTCACAGTAATCTGCTTTTGTTTTTTCGTATCATAGACTTGCTCTTCATCGCTCGGGCTCAACTGTTGGATAAGTCTTTCGAGCGCGGAGACCCGCTGGCGCATGTCTCGCAATGCTCCGCGTGCAACGTAAATATCGAGAACTTGCGCTTCAGATATTTTCAGCTCGACACCAGTGATGAAGCATTTAGCCATTTCACACCTCCCTGTCTTAATATTTGCTGAACTCTTCATATCCCGCCCGCTATAATGGTGACACCATTGCTGCTTGCTTTCAAGCAAGTTATATGATATCAATCAGATAATCTACAATTGGAAATGATGATTGGAGATAAAATGGAGTATCTTTCGCTTGCGGAAATACGGTCAAAGTCGGCGGCAATCTCAACAGCTCTTGAAATGCTGATCAAAACGAAGACCGTCGCGAACAAACCAAATGCGAAGCAGTGGCGCTTTCTGAGGGATTGCGTCCGCTGTCTTTTAACGTCTGATACGGATTCAGAATTTCGCGGCCTTTTGCCGGTGCAGGCAGCGCAGTTGAAATTTGAGGCAGAAGACAGGCTGAAAAGATACTATTTGCGACCGGGAAAGGCAGTCGACATTGTATTTTCGATAGTCCACAAAACCGCACTTGCCGCGCCTGGAATGCCGGATCGAGAAGGGTATCCATCGCTCGCCGGCTACTCGGTCTTGGTTCGGGACGTCTCCTCAGATCGTCGTTCGGTTCAGGAGGCGCCCGTCGATCTCAAAATTTACTTGGAACGAGTGATTACGGAATGTATCGACGCCGAATTCAGGGCCTATTCATCTTTGCCGCAGATCAACCAGGAGGAACTGCGTCGATGGTTCAGCGCAGACAGTCCAGCGCTCAAAGAGATCATAAATCTTCTTACGCGACATCAAAAACGAGGATGGGTTATATCCAATCCGATGAATCCGTCAACGAAAAGGTTATTGAACATCAAGGTAAAAAAGATCTTCGGCGGCGAGGCTGTCGCAAACACCATGGAATACTGGTATTTGCGATGGTTTGATGTGAACAGCGGCTCTTATACCTATATCTATCGCGAAACAAATAGGCAAACGTATGTCGTAAAAAAAGAAGCGGATGGCTGGAAAATATTCCAAAATTTACGGCCGTCGCCGCGCTCCTCAATTCCGCATCGATGGAAAAAAAGACAATAGGCACAACAGCTTTTTTTGCTTATTTTCATTGACCCACCGCGCATTCTTCAATATACTCAACTATAATTTTCACTTTTCAGGTAGACTCTTCCAATATCCGAATCATTCACCGTCATCTCAGAATTACGAGTTTCGAGGACGCGGATAAAATAGTTAAGATTTCCGCAGTGGAACGTAATCGTAGGCACTAAGAACACGGGTGGGCAACAGCATGCTTTCAACATGCCTGATCATGTATGACCTCTTCAACAACATAACAGAAGCGGCGAAACCGTATCCTTTTGTTCAACGACGAAATATGGAGGCTCATGGTGGTTCGATTGTTGACATGGGTTGTTCCTGATGGTGATGCCCTCCTTTCATCAACTTGGTGTTTTGAAAGCTCCTGTTCCCAGAATGAGTATTCTGGGAACCGTTAAATTCATTACACTTTTCCAGGTGGGCAGAAGCGCCCATCTGGAATTTCTTTTTGAATACAACAAGGTTGCATCATATCACGCTTTGTCGAAAACCGATTTTCGACATTTTCTATCGGGCCGCTTGCGACATGCTGTTTTCATCTGAACAATCACAAGGTTCGCGTACCCCGAAATAAGCTGCTTTACGTCATTGTCGAAAATCGCGCCCATAAGTTCTCGTACCCGCCTGTGAAGCAGGCACACCCTCTATTCTCATATCATTTTCGAAAGCCCTTTGTCGCAAGCGACACAGCATCTTCACCAGCTCGACCCTCTTTCGTATCACCATTTTATTTTTCCAGGCGTATCATCTCAGGCAAACGCCCGCGTATGGTCTTGGATGGGGCAATTAAACCTAAAGATGAGGAGAGCAATATGCCGGAAAATGCCATGACACAATTGATCAAGGATTTTATAGTCCATCTTCGCGCAGCAGGACGCGCGACGAGCACCATCGCCTGTTATCAGCAAGATCTTGTACATCTTGCACGTAACCTCGGCAATATCCACCCGCAGTGCATTGTTGATAAGGATATTGACCGCGCTGTCGTTCAGATTGCCGTAGTTAATCGTAATGGTGCCCAGAGAACATCAGCCACGGTAAACCGGATCAAGAGCGCGTATAGATCGTTTTTCAAATGGGCATTTGATTCAAAACGAATATTCCCCAATCCGGCTGAGCGGTTGACCAGGTCAAAATCGTATTCACGTCCTACGATGCCGATAACCGCCGTTGAAATCATCGCGCTTCTTGAAACCATAAGACAATCCGGAGACATGCATGCCGATCGCGACGAGGCCCTGTTTGCAACATATGCATATACCGGGATCAGACGATCGGAAGCATTGTCCCTTACTCTTTTCGATTACGACCATCGTTCCGGCTTATTGCACTTTAACAGGACGAAAAATGGCGGACAGATGAAGATCGTACCGTCATCTCTTGCCGATATCCTGTCAAAGAGAATCCGATCATGCCTGCGAGTGCAGCTGTCGCTCAAACAGACCCTGCTTTTCCCGGGCAGGTCTGCGGATCAGCCTATGTCCGCGCGGCATGTTCAGATGAGGTTTGCTAAGTGGAAAAAGTTAGCGGGGATCAGAAAGGCGCTGACGATTCACTCATTCAGGGCGGGTTATGCAACGTCACTATATGAAACAACCGGTGATATCTTTCTTGTGGCTCGAGCGATGGGGCATAGGGATGTCAGCACGACAATGCGCTATATCACCACAAATTCGTCTGTACTCAGGAGGGCGGTGGAGTATACGTTTTGAGAGGGCATCAGCCCCGCGCATTGATCTGTAAGTAATCAATATATAGCTATCGCTCTTCTTTTTTCCAAGACCGAGCTGATAACATACTGGCTAACGACTTCGATAATCTACGGATTAACCTAGCAAGAGCATTTGACACTGAAAAATCGGATTAACTTCGGATAAAGGCAGATAAAGATAGAATTTGAAGCCTCACCAAAAGGGTGAAGCTCCTTATTTTGAATTATCAGCTCTGACCCGCTTCTTATCAGCTTTTATCTGTGTCAAAGACTTTTTTTAGAATTAACAGTTTATTCAAAAATGCTTCACTTGCTCATTTATTTGACTCGTTCAAAAGCTGTTTTATTTCGTGAAACTTTTTTCTTCCTCCTTTGTCCCTTTCCGACTTTGTGGTAAAATGCAGTCATGAATACGAAAAAAACCGTTATCCCCGTCAAAGGCATGACGTGCGTGAACTGCGCCGCGGCGATCCAGAAGGACATTTCAAGGCTTGCCGGCGTAAAGAGCGCCAACGTCAATTACGCAAACGAGAAGGCCGTTGTTGAGTTTGATCCTGCCGCAGTGGGATTGGACAGGTTCATTTCGAGCATAAAAGAGCTCGGCTATCAGGCGGTCACGGAAATCGTAACGATCCCGATCATCGACCTCGATGTATCCCGGGTCCAGGAACTCGAAAAGATCGTCAGGACGATCGACGGCGTCCTCAAAGCCCTCATTAACCCGACCGCGGGAACAATCGAGATCGAATACATTCCCGGCCAGATCGGCATGCGCGATATCCGCAGGACGATCGAAAAAGCCGGATTCCGTCTTCCGCAGCAGGTGGAGGGCCGTTCGGCACTTGACATCGAGAAAGAGGCCCGCGAGAAAGAACTTGCCGAACTCCGCACCAAGCTCATTACGAGCGCGGTCCTCTCGGTGCTCGTCATGCTCGGGAGCTTCCAGGACATGCTGCCTATTCCCGCCCTTGTCCCGAACCGGACGATGTGGTTCATCCTCTTCATCCTCGCTACTCCGGTCCAGTTCTGGGCAGGACGCCACTTTTACCAGAACGCCTGGGCATCGATCAAGCACGGCAGTACGAACATGAACACCCTCGTCGTCGTCGGGACCTCATCCGCCTACGGCTACAGCGTGGTACTCACCTTTTTCCCGAAACTCCTCGGACACTACGGCGGCCACGGAGGCGCCTACTACGACACGGCGACGATGATCATCACGCTTATCCTGTTCGGAAAATATCTCGAAGCCCGCGCCAAGACCCGGGCCGGCGAGGCCATAAAAAAATTGATGGGGCTCCAGCCGCGCACGGCCCGCGTGATACGCGAGAACGCGGAACGGGATATCCCCATTGAAGAAGTAGAATCCGGCGATCTCATCGTCGTACGGCCCGGGGAAAAGATACCTGTGGACGGCATTATCCGGAACGGTTATTCAACGATCGACGAATCCATGCTGACCGGGGAAAGTCTTCCCGTGGACAAGAAGAGAGGAGATACGGTCATCGGCGCAACGATCAATAAGACCGGCACGTTCACCTTCGAGGCCACCAAGGTCGGCAGGGACACCATGCTGTCCCAGATCATCCGCATGGTCCAGGAGGCCCAGGGGTCCAAGGCGCCGATCCAGCGTCTCGCGGACTATATCTCGAGCATCTTCGTCCCCACGGTCATCACCATCGGGCTGGTGACGTTCTTCACCTGGTATTTCTTCGGCCCTTCCGAGACCAGGTTCACCTTTGCGCTCCTCAACTTCATCGCCGTCCTGATCATCGCCTGTCCCTGCGCCATGGGCCTGGCAACGCCCACGGCCATCATGGTCGGTACGGGAAAAGGCGCAGAGCACGGCATCCTCTTTAAAAACGCCGAAAGTCTGGAACGGGCACAAAAGATCGACACCGTCGTGCTCGACAAAACCGGCACACTTACGCGCGGCGAACCGCGGGTGACCGACGTTATACGCGACGGCATGAGCGAAAAGGAAATTCTCTTTTACGCCGGTTCTGCGGAAAAAGGGTCCGAACATCCGCTCGGCGAAGCAATTGTTCTGGCGGCTGCGGAAAAGGGCATTACCCTTGAGCAGGCCGACGAATTTGAAGCCCTGCCCGGCCACGGCGTCCGGGCCAATCTCAAAGGAAAAGATATCATGCTCGGCAATGAGCGATTGATGTCCGACAATAAAATCGAAGTCAATGCCCTGCGGACCGAGGCTGAGAAGCTCTCATCCCACGGCAAAACGCCCATGTTCGTTGCTGTCGATAAGCGAGCGGTGGGCATCGTTGCCGTTGCGGATACGCTCAAGGAACACTCGAAAGAGGCGGTTACAGGGCTCAAAGATCTGGGGCTTGAAGTCGTGATGCTGACCGGTGACAACAAAAAAACGGCGCAGGCCATTGCCGATGAACTCGGCATCGCCCGCGTGCTGGCCGAGGTCCTGCCCCAGGACAAGATGGACATGGTGAAGAAGCTCCAGGCCGAAGGCCGCGTGGTCGCCATGGTCGGCGACGGCGTCAACGACGCGCCTGCCCTCACCCAGGCGGACGTGGGCATTGCGATCGGGACCGGCACGGACGTGGCAATCGAGGCGTCGGATGTCACCCTCATCAAAGACGACCTCCGCGTTGTCGCCGATGCAATGAGACTCTCGCGCCGGACCATGCAAACGATAAAAATGAACCTGTTCTGGGCCTTCTTCTACAATGTGATCGGCATCCCGGTGGCTGCCGGCGTACTCTACCCTTTTTTCAAGATACTCCTGAACCCCATGTTCGCTTCGGCTGCCATGGCCTTCAGCTCCGTGAGCGTCGTGTCGAATTCACTAAGACTCAGGAGATTCCGTTAACGGGACGGCAGGCAAAAAAAATGGCTGTCCCGTGCCTGCCGTTTACCCTGAAAAAAGCATTTGACACGGGGAAAAGCTGATAAGAAACGGATCAGAGCTGATAATTCAAAAATGAGCTTCACCCTTTTGGTGAGGCTTCGAGTTCGGTCTTTATCTGCCTTTATCCGAAGTTAATCCGATTTTTCAGTGTCAAATGCTCTTTCTCGGTTTACTGCACTCAGATGAAATTCATTGCCGATACTATGCTGGGCAAACTGGCAAAACGGATGCGCCTGCTCGGTCTGGATGTGCTGTATGATCCGGAACTGAACGACAACGAGATCATCCGCTTGTCGCTCGATCAGGACCGCCTCATCCTCACTCGTGATGCGGGCCTGGCAGCGAGGCCCCTTGCCGCAAACCATCTCTCGATCAGAAGTGAGCTGGTTTCGGAACAACTGGATGAGGTCCTCTCAACATTCCCCGCAGAACAGCTCCCCCTCACCCGGTGTTCCGAATGCAACGAGCTGATTATTTCCGTAACCAAGCAGGATGTTCTGGACCTCGTACCGCAGCACGTCTATGAGAAAATCAATGATTTTTTGCAGTGCCCGAAATGCCGCAGGATCTATTGGCTGGGAACGCACGTGAAAAAGATGAAACTGCAGAAATAAAACAGCCGGCCCCATTCCGCAGGACCGGCCGATGCAGGATTCCCCGGTTGACTAGATGAAATGATAGATGAACCCGAAGTCCACGGTCTTCACATCCCCGGTGTTGCCTTGGAATTTCACTTTCGAATCGGTCCATCCCGCCTGGACTGACAACTCCCTGAAGAGATACAATTCAATGCCGATCCCGTACTGCAAGCCATCGCTCTTCACGGTCGATGAGTTCGACAGCTCATAGTGCGCGTAGCCGCCCATGATATAGGGTTCGAGGGTCATCACCTGGGCGCTGTCGAGGCTGGTGAGCGGAAAATTGAGCTTCAGGTCGCCGGCCAAGCCTTTCAGATGCGCTGATGTGCCGCCCGTGATATCGTGCTTTGTATCGGAATAGCGGCCTTCAATCGACAAATACCTGTTGAGCCCTTCTCCTACGCGGATTCCCCACCCGCCGCCGGAACTGGAGCCGGTTCCGGCATCACCGGAAAGCGTTTCTGCAGGATAGAATACTCCTAAATAGGCACCTTCCTTTGCCAGGGCCGGTGAAGCAACCAACATCAGAACAGCAGCCAGCAACAAAACCTTTTTCATGATACGTGCTCCTTTCCCGAAAAACGATTTAAGAAAAAGCATGCATCGATCAGGTGCGGCGCTCAAAAAGAGTCCATTGCATGCTCGATGGTTAAAACGAATTAGCGCTGTTCTTGCTGCGTCTGAGGCTGCTGCAATGGGGCCAGCAGGGAATCAGGCTGTGCCGGTTTCGTCTCCGGTGATGATGTTTGCCCTTCCTGAAGCGCATTCGGCAACGGAATTACCGGGGCCGCTGCAGGCTTGGGATGTTGAACGCGGACCTGTTCTCCTGCCGTCGGAGAAGGCCTGGACAGTGTCTCAGTCGAGACGACTTGTTGCTTTCGCCTGGGAGGCCGGACGTTTTCGCTCTGGATTTTCCGGTTCAGGATCCCGGCGCTCGTAATGGTCATGTCTCTGACGACCGCGTTTTTCGGTTCGTCGACATTCAGCTCCTTGCCGTTGAGCAGCAGGCGAAGCGCCCCCGCGCTGCCATAACTAACCAGGAACCGCTCATCGGCGCTCCAGATCAGACTATCCCCTTTCGCTAAAATTTCCTTTTTTTGCGGGCTCGTATCGATCCTGACCAAAAGCCACGTGTTTTCAAGGGCGATTACTTCAAGATAAAGTTTTTCCGGTTTCAGCTGGTTGCCGGAAGGAGCCGGTGCTTGGAGACCCGCCGGCAGGGACGATTCGGCGGGATGCTGAACTTCTTTTCGATGCCGCCGGGGAAGTGCCGCAAAAAGGGCTATCACGAGGACGACAATAATCACCGCTGCCCAGATAAAGGGTTCGACTGGAATTTTTTCAGACGTGCTCGGCCCCGGCTCCTCGGCAGCTGCGTGCTGCGGTGTTGCCTGGGAGGGGCGCGCCGAAGCGCCGGGGGAAGGCGTCTGCTGCAATTCTCCGAACCTTGCCATCACCTCGGATTCATCAAGCCGCAGGAACTTGCTGTAGTTTTTCAGGAAGCCCCTGACAAACACCGCTCCCGGCAATTTGGAAAAATCTTCCGCTTCGAGAGCCTTGAGGTACTGTATGCTGATTCGGGTCTGCTGGGCTGCATCGCGCAGGTCTATTCCCCGCGACTCCCGGGCATCACGCAAGTATTTTCCTAACGTCCCCATTCGATCACCTCAGGGTCTTTATGTAGTCATTTGCTTTATAGGCAAGGTCACTCTTGGGCGCAGCAAGGGCGGCCACCTTTTTAAACTCTGCAAGGGCCGACTTTTTATTGCCGTCTTTCAAGAGCGCCACGGCCAGGCTGAACCTCATGGACGCATCCTGGGGGGCCATCGACACCCCCTCCTGGAATGCACTGACCGCCTCCTTGACCCGGCCGGCCTCGATCAGCGCAGCGCCGAGTTTCTGAATCGTTAACTCAAGGGTAACGTACTGTTCGGACTCGCGATAGGCTTCGATGGCTTTCGGGTAGTCTTTCTGCGCCATGTACAGATCACCGAGATTGATGAGGGGGATATGCGGGGTCGTGTAGAGCTTGTTCGCAAGGGCCTTATGAAAGGCCTTGTCCGCATCCTTCCATTTTTGCTGTTTAAAGTAGACGACACCGAGGGCATTGTATGCCTCGGAGAAATCGGGGTCCAGGTCGATGGTCTTTTCATAATATTTCCGGGCGTCTTCCAACTTCCCCTGGTAGTCACTGATGATTCCCAGCCCGTAGTAGGCCCGTTTGTAGGAACTGTCTGTTTCAATGGACCGGTTAAATTCGACTGAGGCGAGCTCAAGGTTTTTTTCCTGGAGATAGGCAAGCCCCCGCTCGTAATACCCTTCAGCCATTTTGGATTTTTTTATAGTAGGTCCGGCAGTAACGCATCCGGCCAAGAGCAGAATCAACATCAGGCTTAAAGATCTCATGACGATACACCCCTTTCAAAAAGACGCGAGTAGTCGCGCCAGCGCTTCCCTGTCTCTGCTTACAATACCGTTCGCAGTTTGAACGTCCTTTTTCATCATCGGTTTCAACGGCTTTACGATTCCCGCTTTTATCGCTTCCTGGATGATTTCGAGCCGCTCTTTTGACGCCGTCGACGCCCGTGCGGCCTTGGTTGAGGCCTGCTCAAAAACTTCTCGGCTCTCTTCCTGAGTTCGCGCCGCAGGCGCAGCTTTCTCCTTCTGCTTCCGTGTTTTCGTCTGAGCAGCCGGGACCTGCGTTTCACCGGATTCGGGAACGATTGGCTCCGATGAAATGGGCTGCCGTGCCGGTTGCTGCTGGGTCTGTTGCTCAATTGGCGGAGGCGGAGCCGCCATTGCCGGCGGGGCAGGCACAGGCTGTGTTGGAGCATCCTGCTGCGTATCTTGAACAGGGGGCGCCGACGGCGATTGCGGCGGCTGCGGGGAACCCAGGGGCGGCTCGGCCGCCGATACAGGAGATGCAGGGGGCTCGGGTACGCTGGCCTTTTCCAGGACCGGCGAAAAAAAGTCCTGTGCATCGATCCAGCGTTCCTTTTCGTCGCGGGACATCGTTGCCAGGTTCACTTCATCGAGCATCGCACCGAGGCCTTCTGCAAAGGAACGCGCCTCTTCTTCCACTGAGTCTGCATCCCGTTCAGAAAAGGGATTGGACGTATGGAAATAGAACAGTTTCCTTCCCGTCAGAAGAAGGTGTATCCCGATATAGGCGGACATCCTCGCGTCCGCCTCGCGGAAGAAAACGACATAGCTTCGCGCCTCTTCAGACATCATTTCAGGCGTTGCTACCTGGTGGTTGTTCATGGAAAAGAACGCCTTTACCAGGTTCCTTTTCTTCAGGTTAAGGTCCTTTAGGTTGATGTCGATAGTAAACATGGCCCTTATCTATATGTCTTCAAAATGCGTCAATTTTTTAAACTCGCGGTAGCGGCCTTCAATTTCCTTGTAGTCCAGGCTGCGGAGCCGGTCAAGGCTGAAAGCCTCCACATTCAACGATGCCATGACGCTGCCGAAAATCACGGCTTTTCGCATGCTGTCTTCGGTAAAATTCATCGTGCTCGCGAGGTATCCCATGAATCCTCCGGCAAAAGTGTCCCCTGCCCCGGTGGGGTCGAACACGGATTCGAGCGGGTAGGCCGGTGCGCTGAACACGCTGTGTCCGTTGAACATGAGCGCTCCGTAACTTCCCTGTTTTACGACAATCGTCTTCGGCCCCATGGCCTGCACGCTCTTTGCCGCCTTTACGAGGCTCGACTCACCGGCAAGCTGTCTGATCTCCGCCTCGTTTATCGTCAGCAGGTCAACTTCCTTCAGCGTGCGCTTCAACGCGTCGAGCTTGCTCGAAATCCAGTAATTCATGGTATCGCACGCCACAAGTTTCGGTTTCTCAACCTGACGGAGGACATCCAGTTGTATTTCCGGATCAACGTTTGCAAGGAAGACGACGTCGGAGTTCCTATAAGTGTCGGTAATGGTCGGTTTGAAGGTCGCCAGCACGTTCAGGTGCGTGGCAAGGGTATGCGCTTCATTGAGATCGTACCCGTACTCGCCTTTCCAGCGGAACGTTTCGCCTTTCTGGACTTCAAGACCGCGCGTATCGACGTTTTTACTCTTGAGAAACTGGATGTGTTCCTTGGGAAAGTCTTCACCGATCACGGCAACGAGCCGAACATCGGTGAAATAGCTGGCAGAAGTGGAAAAATAGGTTGCAGAGCCGCCGAGGGCGTTATCAACATTTCCGAAGGGGGTTTTGACTGAATCCAGGGCAACCGTACCGACAACAAGCAAACTCACGTATAAACCTCCGTAAAAAAATTCATGTAACCACGGATAAGCACGGTTAGCGACGGGAAAAATCAACATTCTGACTGCATTTTACCGTGTTCATCTGTGGTTAAGAAATCTTGTCACTTTTTCTTCAGGTACTTCCCGATGAGGGGAGCGAGATCCTTCCTCGTCTTCGCCGGGATCAGATTCTCCGGCGTCATGATGGTGTTCCGGAGCGCTTCGCCGCAGGAACAGGTGCGCGCCGCCGGCAGGCTGCGGACCGCCTCGCGGATCATGGCCTTCGACGTCTCGACATTATGCTTCATCACCTCGAGCACCGCTTCGACGGTCACGGCCTCCTCGCTGTGGTGCCAGCAATCATAGTCCGTTGCCAGGGCGATGGTGCTGTAGCAGATCTCAGCCTCGCGGGCAAGCTTGGCCTCCGTGGCGTTCGTCATACCGATCACGTCGACATTCCACTGCCGGTAGGTGAACGATTCGGCGCGCGTCGAGAACTGCGGCCCTTCCATGCAGATATAGGTGCCGCCTCGGTGGACCGTGGCCCCCACGTGTATGCCGGCGTCGGCCAGCACCGCACAGAGGTCGGCGCACACCGGGTCGGCCATGCCCACGTGGGCTACAACGCCGTTGCCGAAAAAAGTGCTCCTGCGATGCTTCGTAAGGTCATAGAATTGTCCGGGGATTACAATATCGCCGGGCCTGATTTCTTCCCTCATGCTGCCCACGGCGCTGACAGAGATGATCCGTTCCACGCCCAGCTTTTTCATACCGTAGATATTTGCGCGATAATTGATGTCCGTGGGGAGGATGCGGTGACCGCGTCCATGGCGGGGAAGGAAAGCCACTCGCCGGTCGTGCAGCGTGCCGATGATGTATTCGTCGGACGGTTTCCCGAAAGGAGTAGCGATTCTGAGCGTTTTAATCTGCGTCAGCCCCTCCATGGCGTAGAGACCGCTGCCGCCGATGACGCCGATGCTGATTTTTTCCGACTGTGCACCCCGCTTTGCCATGTTCGAACGATTCCTTATAAGCACGGAACGCAGATTTCGCTGAGAGGTCTGAGTGCAAAAAAAGCAGCGTAAGGATATGAATTTGCCGTTTCTCTCAATAATTCCGTAACCGCAAGTGCGCTTACGCCTGCGTCACGCCCTGTTCCGCTTCTTTCTTCATCTCGACGTGATCGAGAAACTCGACGGGTTTTTCCGGTATGATCGTGGATATGGCGTGTTTGTACACGAGCTGCTGATTGTCCTGTTTGAGAAGTATGACGAAGTTATCGAACCCCTTGATCGTCCCCGTAAGTCGCGCGCCGTTGACCAGGTACATTGTCACTGGAATTTTTTCTTTACGCATCTGGTTTAAAAAAATGTCCTGGAGATTTACCTGCGACTTTCCCATCCAACCCCTCCGAGAAACCGCCGCGGAAACCTGCGCTCACCGCGCCCGCGACAAAATAATTTTTGTAATCTTATACTAAGTTCTTTGAAATTTCAATGTATTTCTTTATCCGCTCCGCAATATCTTCCGCGCGATCGAGGCCCGTGATGTCCACCCAGGTCGCGTCGGGCTCGCGCCTGAACCAGGTAAATTGGCGTTTGGCATACCGCTTGGTGTCGCGTTTGAGCAATGCCACCGCCTCGTCCCTCGAGGTCTTGCCCAGGAAGTGCGCCAGGAAGTGTTTGTACCCCAGTCCCTGCATCGATATCAGCTCCGGACTGTGCCCGCGGTCCAAAAGCGACCGGACCTCGGCTTCGAGTCCCTGATCGAGCATCTGGTCGACGCGTTTCTCGATGCGCGGATAGAGTTCGCTCCTGCTCCTCACGAGGAAGAGCAATCTGAACCGGTAGGGCCGGTCCTGGAAGGCGTGGTCTCGCT
This sequence comes from Nitrospirota bacterium, assembly GCA_963769335.1. Taxonomy (GTDB): domain Bacteria; phylum Nitrospirota; class UBA9217; order UBA9217; family UBA9217; genus JAJYKN01. The sequence goes on from CAVYLT010000102.1 coordinate 15,049, forward strand.
GGAAATCAGACAGTTTCCTGTCGCGGAGGTAGTATACTTCCAGCGCACGCACCGTACGCCGGAGATCGTTCGGGTGGATCTTGACGGCCGCCTCGGGGTCCACCTTGACCAGGTCGGAATACAACACTCCCGGCCCCCCCTCTGCCTCCCGCTGCAACAGCCGCTCGCGCATCTCGAGGTCGGCAGGCGGCCCGTGGAAAAGCCCCCGCATGAGCGCTCGGATGTAAAGCCCGGTCCCGCCGACGACGAGGGGAAACCCACCGGATGCGATAATGCCGTCAATAGCCGACCGCGCGTCACGGAGATAATCGCCGACGCTGTAAGGCTGGTTCGGCTCCACGATGTCGATCATGTGGTGATAAACGAGTGTGCGCTGCTCCGGCGAAGGTTTTGCCGTGCCGATGTCCATACCGCGGTAGATCTGCATGGAATCGGCGCTCACGATCTCCGCGCGAAACTCCTGCCCGAGCAGAATCGATGAGTCCGTTTTACCGACAGCGGTGGGGCCCGCCAGAATTAGGATGGGCTTATTGAGCGGTTCTGTCATGCGTGACGATCTCGATGGGAAAGGAGTTCCTGCGCCATGAGGAACACAAGACCCGGCGAAACAACGAGCCTGTGAAAAAAGCGGAAATCATAATAATAGAATCGGGCAGGCTCATACACTTTCCGTATCCCGGCGGTATAAAAGCCTGCAGTGCCAAGCAGGAGCGCTCACCCTGGTCTCAGCGACTGCCTTTTGTGCAGTGTCCTGTCCTCGGCATGGGCCTGCAAACCTTTCCCCCTGATTTGCATGATGCACGCCCGGCGGTCTGAATGGAACACCAGACCAACGACTTTTGAAATGAAGTTATTAAACTTTTTACAATCCGCTGGATCGGGAAAGGTCGCGCACTCGGCGCAGGTTGCATATTCTGATGCCCTGCAGCAGGCGCGCACTTTGCACCAGGCGGCTTTTTCATTCTTTCTACACCCGGGACATCGTCCTTTCAGATAACTGCCGCAGGCACCGCAATATAAGCCGCAAAAGGCAACCATTCCCGGATCAGCGACGATTTCTTTCAAAGCGACCTCCCGGAGAAGAGCGGCACAGCAGTGCCCGCGGCTTATGTTCGTTTAAACATCTTGCGGATGTCGTCCATGGAAAACCGGATGACCGTCGGTCTTCCGTGCGGGCAGGTGTGCGGCATGCGGCATTTAAAAAGATTGCGGAGCAGCACTTCCATCTCGACGGGATCGAGGCGTCGGTGGATCTTGATCGCCGGATGGCAGGCCATCACGCTCAGGATCTCGTCGCGGCGCATTTCCATTTTTTTGCTGCCGCCCTGGACGTTCACTTCATCCAGGATATCGAGCAGCAGCTGTTTATAATCGACGCCGACCAGCAGCGCCGGCACCGCCTTGATCACAAAGGTGCCCCCTCCGAAGTGCTCCACGGCAAAGCCGAGTTTGCTCAATTCAGGAAGATATTCGGACAACAGGCCGCTCTGGGCAGGACCGAGTTCAACCTGGTCCGGCACCAGGAGGTCTTGGATCAGCGCCGCTCCTGCGCCGAATTGGTCCTGCAGCTTCTCGAACAACACCCGTTCATGGGCAGCATGCTGGTCGATGATCGCGATACCTTCTTTCGACTGGGCGATGATAAAAGAATCATGGATCTGCGCGAGGGGGATAAGATCGTGCTCGGAAATGAGCGAGGTCTGACGCTGGGGGTCGGAGTAGATTTTTTCCCGCGAGCTATCCGGTTCGGACTGTGGGGCTGCCGCATCGAGATCTCTCTTTCGGCGTCCGAAGAACGGGGTCGTTACACGGTCCCGGGGCGGGACGCCGCCAAAAGGCCGGCCCTGCATATAGTCGGATAAAGCTTCCTGGACCGCGGTATCGCCTCTACCCGTTTCCGTCCGGGCGACCGGCATACCGTGACTGCGAAGTCCTTCCCGGATCGCGTCCCGCACCAGATCATGGATCTGAGACTGGTTTCGGAACCGTACTTCTGCTTTTGCGGGGTGCACATTCACATCTACGAGTGAAGGGTCCGTATCGATAAAAATAAAACCGACGGGGTGCCGGTCGCGCATCAGCAAATCTCCGTAGGCGCTGTACAACGCATGCGAAAGCGAAGCGTTCTTCACCGCGCGGCGGTTTACGTAGAAGTCCTGGTACGTCCGGTCCGCGCGACTATAGGCCGGTCGTCCGATGAGACCATGGACATGGACATTGTCGCGTCCCCCGGAAAAGGGGATGACGTTTTCCGCGATCTCGCCGCCGTACAGCTGAAAGGCCCTTTCTTTTTCGCTCAGGGAGAGTGGAAGGTCGAGGACCGGCTTTTTATTGTGGGAGAGCCTGAATCTGACGGAAGGGTGCGCCATTGCCAGGCGGGACACGGCAGTCACAATATGCGAAAACTCGGTCGCTGGACTTTTCAGGAACTTAAGACGGGCGGGCGTGTTATAGAACAGGCGGTTTACTTCAAACGACGTGCCCTGCGGCGCCGCGGCGTCTGTTACGGACTTCATCTTTCCCGCTTCGATCTCGATGGCGACGCCGGCCAAATTACCCGCAGTGGCGGTCACCATCCTGACCTGGGATACCGACGCTATGCTCGAGAGGGCCTCTCCGCGAAAACCCATAGTATTGATTGATTCAAGGTCGGCATCATCGCTGATCTTGCTCGTGGCATGCCTCAGGAACGCGGCCTGCGCGTCTTCCCGCGCCATGCCGCTGCCGTTGTCCGTAATTCTGATGAGCCGCGTGCCCGCCTGCTCGATATCGATGACTATCTCCGTAGCGCCGGCATCGATGGAATTTTCGATCAGTTCCTTGACGACCGACGAAGGGCGCTCCACCACTTCGCCTGCGGCGATCTTATTGATGACGTGGTCGGGAAGTATTTTTATGGTTGTGGTCATAAATTCAGAATTCAGGGGTCAGGAGCCGGAAGCCAGGAGAAAGCGGATGTCTTCTGACTTCTGTACTCTGGCTTCTGACTGCCGGTTTTTCTCAGTATTTCAGCTTCGCTTTTTCCTGGTTTGCAACCACAACGATCACCATCCTGTCAGGGTACAGGTATTTTTTCGCCACCCGCCGGATGTCTTCCCGGCTGACCCCGTTGATCAGGGCCGGATACTTCTGGGGGTAGTCGAGGCCCAGGTTATAAATCTCGATAGAGGTGAGCATGCCGGCGATCTTGGCGTAAGTGTCCATCCGTAGCGGGAAACTGCCGCTCAAATATGCCTTGGCATCGGCAAGCTCCTTCTCGGAAACAAGTTCCGTCTGGATCCTGCGGATCTCCTTCAGCGTCTCCGCTATGACGTCGTTGGCCGATTCGTTCTTGGTCTGAATCGACACGGTGAACGCCCCCGGCTCTTTCTGGGCGGAGAATCCGCTGTGCACGTCATAGGCCAGTCCCTTGTTGTCCCGGATATTGTCCATGAGGCGGGAGGAAAAGCCGCCGCCTCCCAGGATGTAGTTCATGACCGAAACAGCATAGAAGTCGGGGTTCTCCCTGCTGATGCCGATATGCCCCATATCGATGTTCGCCTGGGCCACGTCCTTGTCTATCTTCCTGACCACGGTCTTCTCAATCACCGGCGGCGGGACTTCCGCGGAAAGCGGTCGTGCCTTCTTCTGCCACGCTTTGAAATAATCGTTCAACAAATTGACGATTTCCTTTTCAGACACGTCCCCCACAACGGCGATGATCGTGTTGTCCGGACTGTAGTGCGAAGAATAGAAATCGACGATGTCCTGCCGGGTGAGCTTCGGAAGATAGGCCGCCACATCGTCGTTCGTCCTGCCGTAGGGATGGCCGCCGAAAACGGTTTTCGCGAAGGCCTGGCTTGCGACGTTGCCTGGCTCTTCTTTTTCCCGCTGGATCTCGGCGAGGGTCTCCTTGACCTTGCGGTCGATCTCCTTCTGGTCGAATGCCGGGTTCAGGAGAACGTCGGACAGGAGGTCCAGACCCGTGCGAATGTCCTTTTTGAGAACCCGGAGATTTGCCGAAGCGAAGTCATCTCCTCCTGCTGTCGAGAGCGACCCGCCGATAAAATCGATCTCCTGGTGAATCTGGTTTGCCGTACGTTTTTGCGTGCCCTGCGTCAGAAGGGATGCCGTAATAGAGGCCAGACCGGGCTTGTCCTCCGGGACCGCCGTACTCCCTGCCTTGATCGCCAGGTTCACCGTGACCATCGGGATCTCATGTTTCTCGGAAAGCAGGAGGACCATGCCGTTTTCAAGGGGAATGCGCTTGCCGAGCGGCCCAGCAGACGCGGGGTTTGAGACAAGGAACGTCAAGATGACGAGGACAGAAACAAACAGTATTTTTGTATTTGTACTCATGTTATTCCGCATTACGCACTCCGTTTATGCCCGCGCTCTCGCATGAGCAGGGACGTTCCGCATTATTTTTTCACCGGCACGAGGATGCCGACGGTCCTGTTGTCCACAGAGAAATACTCCTTCGCCACCCGCATCACGTCTTCTTTCGTCACCGCACGGACGTTGTCCACATATTTCTCGAGCAGCCGCCAGCTGGCCACGGATTCGTACTGGCCCAGGAGCATGGCCTGATAAAAGTTCGAATCCTGGCCCATGATAAAGCCTGCCTCGATCTGGTTCTTGGCCTTCTGCAGTTCATCATCGGTCACCGGCTCGTTCTTGAATTTGTCGATCTCGGCATATAAGGCCTTTTCGACCTCGTCCGTCGTCTTTCCCGGCATCACGCCGGCATACACGTAGAACAGGTTGGGGTCCGTGGAAACATTGTCGTAGTCGCCGCCGGCATAAAGCGCAATTTGCCTTTCATACACCAGTGACTGATACAGCCGTGAACTTTTTCCCGAGGAAAGGATGCCTTGCAGAACTTCGAGGGCATAGGAGTCGGGGTGTTTCAGGGTCGGGACCGTGTATCCCGCAAAGACTGCAGGCAGTTCGGCCGGTCTCTTTACGATGACCCTTCGCTCCCCGAGGTGCTTCGGCTCAACGGCGGTGACCCTCGGTACTTCCGGACCGCGCGGTATCTTGCCGAAGGACTGCTCGATCCGGGCAAGCAGTTTTTTCGTGTCGAAATCACCGACAACGACGATGGTCGCGTTGTTCGGCGCGTAATAGGTGCGGTAATGCTTGACGAGGTCGTCACGGGTGAAGTTGCTGATGTCCGCCATCCACCCGATCACCGGCCACTGGTACGGATGGGCGCTGAAGGCCACGGACATCATCTGTTCGACCATGGCGTTGACGGGATCGTCCTCGGTCCGCATCCGGCGCTCTTCCTTCACCACATCGCGTTCGGACTGGAACTCTTTCGGGTCCAGCAGCAGGTTGTGCATCCGGTCCGATTCGAGATCGAGCGATGTTGCAATGCGGTCCGCGGCAAAGGTCTCGAAGTAAGCGGTGTAATCGTGGGACGTAAATGCGTTGTCGTTCCCGCCGTTGCGCTGGACCGTCTGCGAGAAGGTCTTGGGCCCGTACTTCTTCGTCCCCTTGAACATCATGTGTTCGAGCATGTGGGACAAGCCCGTTTTCCCGAGGCATTCATTGCGCGATCCCACCTTGTACCAGACCTGAAACGTCACGACCGGAGCCTTGTGCTCTTCCTTGAGCAGCACTTTCAGCCCGTTCGGCAGGACCTTTTCGGTGACGTTCATCGGCTGGCCGAATGCAGACGTTGACAAAAAGAATGCGAGCAACAGTGTCAGCATGATTGTCTTTCCTTTTTTCATCCCTGTTGTCTCCTAACTGCACTTCCTCAAATCACCTGTCATCACGGGGACCTCGGAACGCTGAACGTTGAACCGGCCTCACGTTACACCGGTGTGACCGAATCCGCCGGCGCCCCGAGCGGTCTCGGTCAAATGTGCCGCCATTTCCAATTTTGCCTTCGTAAGTTTTGCAAACACGAGCTGAGCGATGCGGTCTCCGCGCCGGACCATGAACGCTTTGTCGCTGAAATTGAACAGGATGATGCCGACCTCCCCCCGATAATCCGCATCAATGGTCCCCGGGCTGTTCAGCATGCCGATTCCGTGCTTCAAGGCAAGGCCGCTCCGCGGCCGCACCTGCCCTTCATATCCTTCGGGGATGGCAAGAGCGATCCCCGTAGGCACCAGTTTCCACTGCCCTGCTTCAATGACCATTTCACGATCTACGGCAGCGTAAAGGTCTACACCGGCTGCATGTTCGGTCTGGTAATGCGGAAGAGGAAGCTCTTCTGCATTTTTAAGCTTCGTTATATGCACAATAAGATGATCGGACATGATTCTTCAGCAGTCAGGGGCCAGCATCCAGGAGTCAGGAGAAACAAAAAAATATACTTTACTTCCGGCTCCTGGCTCTGACTCCTGAATTCTGGCTCCTCTCCCTACTTTTTTTATATCTCCAACACCGAGTCCGGCACATCGGCCTTGGACAACGGGCCGAGGATCGTGAGCGCGATATTGTCCTGCGTGAACAGCTGTTGTGCGAGCAGTTGAATCTGTTCCCGGGTCACTTTTTCCACGCCCTTGATGATGTCGTCCATGGACAGGTACTTTCCGAAGTAAATCTCCTGGCGCGCGATCCTGCTCATATGACTGTTACTGCTTTCAAGCGAAAGGATCAGGTTGCCCTTGATCTGGTTCTTCACACGCTGTTCTTCAGCCGTTGTAATACCTTCGGTTTTAATTCTTTTCAACTCCTTTATTACGAGCCGGACCACTTCGAGCGCATTCGCCGGGCCGGTCCCTGCATAAACCGTGAAGAGCCCCGTATCGCGGTAAGAGGTCACGTACGAGTAGATCGAATAGGCAAGGCCGTTCTGTTCGCGCACCTCCTGGAACAGTCTCGAACTCATGCTGTAACCGAGCACGGTATTGAGCGCCGAGATCACATAACGGTCATCATGGGTATTCGGAATCCCCTTGCAGCCCATGCACAGCTGCACCTGCTCAAGCTGCTTCTTTTTCACGGACACTGCGCGGGTGAAGGCCGGGGTCTCCTCTTTTTTAGGGGTCGCCGCCCTTGCCAGTTTCCCGAACTGCCTGTTCAGGAGCTCGATCAACCGTGCATGTTCGAAATTGCCGGCAACGGAGATCACGATCTCTTTGGGACTGTAATAATTATCAATATAGGAGAGAATGTCACCGTGCTTCAGTGCTTTAATAGTATCTTTGGTCCCGAGGATCGGGCGTCCGAGCGAATTGTCTGGCCAAACCGTACTCGTAAAGAGTTCGTGCACGTAATCGTCTGGCGCATCTTCAACGCTCTTGATTTCCTCAAGAATGACTTTCCGTTCCTTTTCCATCTCCGCAGGATCGAATTTCGACGCCAAAAGGATGTCGGAAAGGATATCGATGGCAACAGGCAGGTGCTCGTCCACCACCTTGGCATAGTAGGTCGTCGTCTCCTGAGATGTAAAGGCGTTGTACTCACCGCCGAGGGAATCCATCTCGATAGCGATGTCCTTGGCAGTGCGCTTCTCCGTGCCTTTGAAGAACATGTGCTCGATGAAATGCGAGACGCCGCCGACTTCCGGCGGTTCATGCCGGGATCCGACCTTCACCCACACGCCGATGGACACGGAGCGTGATTTCGGAAGGGTTTCGGACACGACCCGGATACCGTTCGCGAGGGTATCTTTTCTATACATATATTATTTCTCTTTCTGGTTGTGGTTTCCCTGATGCTGCGCGGCGTGCTCCTGGGTTATCTTCTGGGCCAGGTGGCTCGGAACGTCCTCGTAACCGAAGAACTCCATGGTGTACATCCCCCTGCCGCTGGTGAGCGAGTTGAGCGTCGGGGCATAGGACAGCATCTCCGACATGGGCACGAGCGCCTTGATCGCCTGACCATTCGCCTGCGGCACGACGCCCTGGACTTTACCGCGCCGTGAGTTCAAGTCGCCGATGACGGCGCCGAGCGTATCATCGGGCGACACCACCTCGACGCTCATGATCGGTTCGAGAAGCACGGGTTTTGCTTCCGACACCGCCTTTTTGAAGGCCATCGATGCCGCCACCTTGAACGCCATTTCCGAGGAATCCACGGCATGGTAGGAACCGTCGTAAAGCGAGACCCGGACGTCCACCATGGGATAGCCTGCAAGCGTACCTTCATGCATCGCCTCGATCACGCCCTTCTCCACAGCCGGGATGTACTGTCGCGGGATCACACCGCCGACAATGTTGTCGACGAATTCGAAACCGTTGCCGCGCGGGAGCGGCTCGATCTCGAGCCAGGCATCGCCGTATTGCCCGTGTCCGCCGGTCTGTTTCTTGTATTTGCCCTGCGCCTTGGCCTTTGTCCGGACCGTTTCTTTGTACGGCACCTTAGGCGTCTTCATCGTTACTTCGGCGCCGAACTTCCGCCTGAGCTTCTCCAGCGTCACTTCGAGGTGGACCTGCCCCATGCCGGAGAGCACCATTTCCTTCGTCTGCTCGTCGTAGGCGAACTTCAGCGTCGGGTCTTCCTCGAGGAGCTTGTGAATGCCGGTACTCACCTTGTCCTCGTCTCCCCGTGACTTGGGCGCGATGGCATAGGACATGACAGGATCGACGAATTTCGCAAACTCCAGGACGATCGGCTGTTGTTCGGCGCACAGGGTATCTCCGGTGAGCGTCTCCTTGAGCTTTGCAACGGCCCCGATCTGGCCAACGGCAAGGGTCTGCGTGGGCACCTGTTTTTTCCCCTGGATATAAAAGAGGGAACCGATTCTCTCCTTGACCTGTTTCGTTGAATTGTAGACCGTGGAATCCGACTTAAGCGTACCGGAAAACACGCGGACCATGGACAATTTCCCGGCAAAGGGATCGTTGAGCGTTTTGAAGACCATGGCGGCAAGGGGCTCGTCCGGCGTCGGCTTCCGCACCGTCTCGTTGCCCGTCTTCGGATCAGTCCCCTTGATCTGAACGATCCGCGCATGCTCTGCCGGCGAGGGGAGGCACATGATGATCATGTCGAGGAGCGGCTGGATCCCCATGTTTTTGACCGGGGAACCGCACAATACCGGGAGCAGGCCACCGCCCAACGTCCCGTGCTTGAGCCCGGCAATGATGTCTTCCTGAGAAAGATCGCCCTTATCGAGATACTTTTCGAGAAGGCTGTCTTCGGTTTCGGCAATCTGCTCCACGAGTTTTTTTCGGTACGTTGCGACGTCCTCCTTCATGTTTGCAGGGATGATTTTTTCCTCGATCTTTCCGCTTCCGTCCTTGGCGAACATCAGGGCTTTCATTTTAATGAGGTCGACGACTCCGGCGAAATTATCGTCAAGCCCGATGGGAAGCTGCAGCACGAGAGAATTCTTGCAGAAATACTTTTCCATGTCGCCTATGGCACGGAAGAAGTCGGCCCGTTCTTTATCGAGTTTGCTCACGAAAGCAATTCGCGGGATTTCGTAGTCGCAAGCGAATTTATAAATTTTTTCTGTTTCGGCTTTCACCCCGGAGATGGCGGAAATGATAAGAACGGCGCCGTCGACGGCCCGGAGCGTTCCCCTGGTCTCCTCCAGAAAATTGATATAGCCGGGGGTATCGATGAGATTGATGCGAACGCCCTGCCAATCGGCGAAGCCGAGGGCCGACGTAATGGTGATCTTCCGGGAAATTTCCTCCGGCTCGTGCATGAATACGGAACTCCCCGTATCCACACTGCCGAGGAGATCAACGGAGCCGGCCGAATAAAGGATCGCATCGGCGAGTGAGGTTTTCCCGGCTGCGCCATGAGAGAGGATCGCTATGTTGCGGACTTCCTTGACATCAGTGTTCGGCATAGACAACTCCTTCCGGTGACGAGATTTTGATTCAGAAGGGAATTATGGTGCTGGGTTGTATTATCCTGACGCGGGGTTACCAGATTTCAGATTTTATTTTGCCTCCCTGTTTGATCAGGACATCCACGACCGCCTCGTTGAAGAAATTATTTGCCTGGCGGATTTCTTCGTCCACCATGCTTTCATAGTACTTCTTTCCTTCAGCAAGTTCTTCGGTCAGGACGTCGAAAAGGCTGTCCTTCTCGATCCCCTCCTTGACTTTGGCCTGATTATAGAGAAGAATGTCGGAAAGAATGGTTCTCGCGAGCCTTCGTGCTTCATCACGATTCTTGATCACTCTCATAGATAAACCCTACCCAGGGATACTCATTCCTTCGGGGAAAGAATCTCGACGATCACCGGTTTGTACGTCTGCGTTTTTTCCACTTTATTATTATACACGCGAATGAAGAAAAAAGAAACGACCATACAGATCATACCCGCGGCAAACGCCCAGAGGTCCGAAGGGCTCTCTCCGGTATACCGTTCCGCAATATTTTTCGCTATGATGGCCCCGGCAACGAGCGAAACCATGGGAACGCCGTACAGAATGATGGAGGCCTTCAAATAGACCTGCGGCGCCACGACGACCTTGACTTTCTGCCCTTTTTTTGCACCCAGCGGGTTCGACGCCTCCATGTATTCCTGGTCGCCGGGATGGCACACCCCGGACGCTGCACATTGTTCGCAGGCACTCTTTTTTACCAACGCCACCTTCGCGATGTCTCCTGCTATCTCAGCTACGATTCCTTCTTCTTCGATCATGCTCGCCTCGCCATACGCCCCGTGCCGTAGCACGGCGACGGGTTCTCACTTTGAACTAGGTACTCTGTACTTGGTACTTTTTTTTGCGGTTCGCAGGAGCTTATACTCGATACTGTCCACCAGGGCCTGCCAGCTCGCTTCGATCACGTTCTCCGACACACCGACGGTGCCCCACTTATTCTTCCCGTCTCCGGATTCGATCAAAACGCGGACCTTTGCCGCTGTACCGTCGGCAGCGGTCAATACGCGCACCTTATAGTCGAGCAGACGTACGTTTTCCAGCCCCCTGCCGGGGAAATACTTGGGTAGCACAATGCGAAGCGCCTTGTCCAGTGCGTTTACCGGACCATTTCCCCAGGCAGCCGTATGTTCCACGTTGCCGCCGACTTCAACCGTCACCGTTGCCTCGCTCACCGGATGGGGATCGACCTTTCGCTTTTCCGTCAGGATGCGATAATCGATCCGGTCGAACATGGTGAAAACCGACTCGTAGTCGTGTCCTGCCCGGAGCATCAGGAGCTCAAGCGATCCCTCAGCGCCTTCGAACTCGTATCCTTCGTTCTCGAGATCCTTTACCATCTTCAGGATTTCGGTCAGCTGCGGGCTGTTCTTCTTAAGCGGGATGCCCAACTCCGCCGCTTTCTGGAGGATATTGCTCCTTCCCGCCATATCGGAAACAAGGATACGCCGTCTATTCCCGACAAGTTCCGGGGTGATATGCTCATAGGTCAGGGTACTCTTCGCTACGGCATCAACATGGACGCCGCCTTTGTGAGCAAAGGCGCTGTCCCCGATATAGGGCTGCCGCTTGCGGTGCGGCAGGTTCGCAAGTTCATCCACATACCGGGACAGATCGCGGAGCCTGGCCAGGTTGGCGTCCGTCACGCAGTCAATCCCCAGTTTAAGTTTGAGCGTCGGAATGAGGGAACAGAGATTGGCGTTCCCGCACCGTTCGCCGTAACCGTTGATAGTGCCGTGGACCTGGACGGCCCCCATCCTGATAGCGGTCAATGAGTTCGCCACGGCGAGTTCCGTGTCGTTATGGGCATGGATCCCGAAAGGTGATGCAATCGACGTCTTCACACGCGCAATGATTTCTTCAATTTCATGGGGCAGGGTGCCGCCGTTCGTATCGCACAAAACAAGACAGTCCGCACCGGCCCCTTCTGCGGCAAGGAGCGTCTGAACGGCAAAATCGGGGTTGGCCTTGTACCCGTCGAAGAAATGCTCGGCATCATAGACCACTTCATCCAGATGCTGCTTCAGGAAAAGCACGGAATCCTCAATCAGGTCGAGGTTCTCATTCAGCGTGATCCTGAGCGCCTTCAGTACGTGCAGGTCCCACGATTTCCCGAAGATGGTGACAACGCTCGCTCCCGACGACACCAGGGCCTTCATGCTAGGGTCGTCGGAGACTTTGAGTTTCGAGCGACGCGTGGCGCCAAACGCCGCAAGCTTCGATTTCTTCAATTTGACGCGACGCATCTCCCTGAAGAATTCGACGTCGCGCGGGTTGGAGCCCGGCCAGCCGCCCTCGACATAGTGGACGCCGAACTGGTCGAGCTTCCGCGCAATGCGGATCTTGTCTTCGACCGAGAAATTCACGTCCTCGGCCTGGGCTCCGTCGCGGAGCGTTGTATCATAGAGCTGTACGATAGGTTTCATGGAATGAGAATTTTCCCGGCCCCTGAACCGCGGCCCCCGAATCTACGCTGCTTTTTCCATTTCAAAAGCATCATGCAACACCCTGACGGCAAGTTCCGTGTACTTAGCGTCGATCACGCAGGAGATTTTGATCTCAGACGTGCTGATCATCATGATGTTGATCCCTTCTTTGGCCAGGGCCGAGAACATTTGCGCCGCCACGCCGGAGTGCGAGCGCATCCCTACGCCGACGATGGAGATCTTGGCAATGTCTTCCTTGATGCTCACACTTTTCGCCCCGATCTCGGCAATGACCCTCTTCATGACTTCCTGGATCTTCTTGGCGTCGGTCCTGGGCACGGTAAAGGACATGTCCGTGAGGCCCCCTTCGCCGATGTTCTGGATGATCATGTCCACGACGACGTTGTTGTCGGAAATCGTGTTGAAGATCTTTGCCGCAACTCCCGGTTTGTCCGGCACACCCTGGACCGTCACCTTTACCTGATTTTTGTCGTAGGCCACGCCGGACACCACCACCTTTTCCATGTCTGCATCCTCCTTGGTTACCAGGGTCCCCGGATTGTCGTTGAAGCTGGAGAGCACCCGTACCGGTACATTGTATTTTTTCGCAAACTCGACGGAGCGGGTCTGGAGCACTTTGGCGCCAAGACTCGCCAGTTCGAGCATCTCGTCGTAGGAAATTTTGTCGAGTTTCCTCGCCTGCGGCACCATGTTCGGGTCCGTGGTATATACGCCGTCGACATCGGTATAGATGTCGCATACGTCGGCCTTGAGTGCGGCGGCGACCGCCACGGCAGACAGGTCCGATCCGCCGCGCCCCAGCGTCGTGACATCATCCGACGTTTCGGTGATGCCCTGGAAGCCGGCGACCACGGCGACTTTCCCTTCCTTGAGTGCGCACCTCAACCGGTCGCCGGTTATTTTCTCGATGCGCGCCTTGGTGTGAACGTTGTCCGAAATGATGCCCGCCTGCCTGCCGGTAAAGGACTGCGCCTTGTGCCCGGCCGCTTGGATCGCCATGGCCAGCAGTGCGATGGTCACGCGCTCTCCCGTAGACACCAGCATGTCCATTTCCCGCGGGTCCGGGTTCTCGCTCACCTGGTTGGCCAGGTTGATAAGCTTGTCCGTCTCGCCGCTCATGGCCGAGACGACCACTACGACATCGTGTCCTTCGTCCTTCGCACGGCACACGCGCTTCGCCACGTTCCTGATCCGCTCAGGATTTCCTACGGACGTGCCGCCGTATTTCTGAACTATGAGCACCCCTTAACCTCCGATACAAGACATTTTTACCACAGAGAGCACAGAGAAAAATTTATCGCTTCAAAAAAAAGTCCATCAAGGTATGCCCCTCTTTGAACACGAGGGCGTCCTTCCGGTCGGCTATCCCCTCGTCGTACGTCACCGGGTCACCGGTGCGCTCCCTGGTATTGTCGTAAATGACAAAAGGCACCGGTTCGTTCGAATGGGTCCGTATCTCAATCGGCGTAGGGTGGTCCGGGAGTACCAGGATACGATATTCATCGAATTGTTTCATGCCGTGAATAATGTTGCCGACGATGAATTCATCAAAATCCTCGATGGCTTTTACCTTATTTTTCAGATCGCCCGTATGGCCTGCTTCATCAGGGGCTTCAACGTGAACATAAACAATGTCTTTTGTCTTAAGCGCCCACAATGCGTGTTCGGCCTTGCCCACGTAATTCGTGTCCAGCCAGCCCGTGGCCCCGGGCACGTCGATCACTTCAAACCCTGCATACTTGCCGATTCCCTTCGTAAGGTCTACGGCGGAGATCATGGCCCCTTCGATGCCGTACTTTTCCTTGAACGTCGGCATATTCGGACGCCTGCCCTGGCCCCAAAGCCATATGCTGTTCGCAGCGCGCTTGCCGTTCTCCAGTCTCGCTTTATTCACCGGGTGGGCAAGGAGCAAATCGGTCGATGCTTCCATAAGAGTGTTGATAACATCGTCTCCCTCACCGCAGGGGAGGTAGTCCTGGATGTCCTTGTCCTGGATGTCATGCGGGGGCGTGCATTCAATCTTGTCCCTCCCGCCCTTCCAGACCATCAGGTGCCGATAGCTCACCCCGGGATAAAAACGAATACGGTCATTGCCGAGTTTGCTGTCGATTTCTTCAACAAGCAGACGGGCTTCCTGCGTCGAAATGTGGCCTGCGCTGAAGTCCTCCATGATCGCCCTGCGGCCCGCACCCGAGGACTTTCCGCTAATAACACGGAGGGTCACGAGATTGCAACGGAACGCGATATCATCGGGTCCCAGTTCGACTCCGATACTTGCCGCCTCGAGAGGTGAGCGGCCCGTATAGAACTTCCGGGGATCATATCCCATGACGGAAAGATTGGCCACGTCACTGCCGGGAGGAAATCCCGGAGGTATGGTATGCACCATTCCCACCTGGCCGGTTGTTGCAAGCTGGTTCAGGTTTGGTGTGTTCGCGGCTTGCAGGCAGGTCTTACCCCCCAAATCCGCGAGGGGCCGGTCAGCCATTCCGTCGCCGAGTAAAATGATATATTTCATAAATGTACGGGAGAATGAGAGGACAGGGAACGGCAGAAGATACCGGTTTGCCTTATCCCGGTCACCTGGTTACTGATTCCGAACTGCCGCCTTCCCCTTCAATAGCTTCAATCTTAACTCCACGCTCCTTGAGATAAGCGATACTGTCCGCGAGTTTCTGTTCCGTGCCTTCAAGTTCGAGCACGACCTCACCCACACTTTCCGAGACCTTGGCACGCCGGATATTCGGCATGACATCAAATTTTCTAGCCATGGTGAAGATCACGGGCTCCTTGATCAGGTCCTGGGGAAACGTCAGCTTGATCCTCTTCGTTGCCATGATGCCTCCGTCGCAAGCTTCAGGATGGAAAACGCGAAATCCGCGAAATGACCCCTGCGCCTATCCTCTGAATCGCCAATTCTTTTTTTACAATGCCGGTTCAGCTTCGTCCGCCTGCAATGGCCGGAACAATCGAGATATTATCCCCGTCCTTGAGAGTCGTGTCTTCCTTGTCCATGAAGCGGATGTCTTCCTCATTCACGTAAATATTGATGAACCGCCGGATTTTGCCTCCTTCCGACAACCGTTCTTTCATGCCGGGATAATCCTTTTCCAAAGCGTCAAGGAGTTCCGCGACGTTCTTTGCTCTGCACTCGACTTCTGCCTTCCCATTTGATAGTTTCTGCAACGGAGTTGGAATTCTTACTTTGATCGCCATGTAACGTTCCTCCTGATTAATTATGCACCGGCCTCGTTCAACGATGGCTTCTGCACGTTGCACCGGGCACCTGCGTCTTCACTACCTGCAGCCCGCTTTTCGTTATTCAATGCTTCTTCGGCAAGGCCTTACATACGCCGGCCTTCAATCGCGGGCTTTCACGGCTCCCGTACGGATAGGGAAACTTCCTCTACTTTTCCTTCCGTGATCGAGAACCCCCTGACTATGGGCTTAAGCCGACTCATGAGGGAAACGATGACATACACGGCATCGGGATAATTCGGCAGCTGCGACCCGGGCCAGTAAGCTTTCTCAACGTCCACGCTCGACGGGTAGGCCTGGCCGGAGGGATGGGAATGAAACATGCCGACCATCACCCTGCCCGATTCTCGAATGTCTTTCATCACGCGGAATTGCTCTTCCGCATCCATTTCATAGTACGCCGGTCCGGGTTTCGCATTCGTCATGCAATAGATTTTTTCCACCCTGTTGTCCTTCCCCGCCAGGATACCGCAGGCCTCGTCGGGGAGTCCCGTAGTGCAATGATCGATGATGCGTTGGAAGTCGGATTTCTTAATGATCAAGGCCATGAACTACCCCGAGGATGCAGTGTCTCGGCCTTTCCCGTCGTCAACCATTCGGCACTTCTCAGTGGCTCATAGAACAGAATTGTTCATAATCGATCAATTCCGTAATCGTCGGATGCTCGCCGCACACGGGGCACTCTTTATTCCGGGGCACTTTCACGGTGCGGAAGCTCATATCGAGAGCGTTCCACAGCAGGAGTTTTCCTTTGAGCGGGTGGCCGATGCCGAGGATCGCTTTGACCACCTCTGTGGCCTGCAAGGTCCCGATCACACCGGTGACGACACCGAGGATGCCTGCTTCCTGGCACGAGGGAACCATGCCCGGAGGGGGCGGGACCTCGAACAGGCACCGGTAACACGGCCCCTCGCCCGGGTAGATGCTCATGAGCTGCCCTTCGAAACGGAAGACCGCGGCGCTGATCAGCGTCTTTTTGAGCATGACGCAGGCGTCATTCACCAGATACCGCGTAGGGAAATTGTCGCTCCCGTCAACCACGATATCATAATCCTTGATTATGTCCTTGATGTTAGCGGACGACAGCCGCTCCTTGTGCGTGATGACTTTCACATCATGGTTCAGCGTCTCGTAGGTCTCTTTCGCGGAATCGGCCTTCAGCACGCCGATCCTGCTCGTATTGTGTGCGATCTGTCGCTGCAGGTTCGAGATTTCGACGCGATCGTTGTCGATGACGCCGATGGTGCCGACGCCTGCCGCCGCAAGATAGTACCCGACCGGCGAGCCGAGACCGCCGGCGCCGACGAGCACGACTTTGGCGTTCAGTATTTTTTCCTGTCCGTCGCCCCCCACTTCGGGAAGCAGGATGTGTCTGCTGTAGCGCAATATTTGATCTTCAGTAAAGTCCATGTCAAAACCTCTTGGCAACCACAGGTCCCTTGTCGGGACACACGGATGAACAGGGCCAGCTAATTTACAATTTCAAATCGACTTTGCTGTGTTGATCTGTGTCCATCTGTGGTTAGCAGTTTTATTATTTTTTCTTTTCCTTGTCCTTCCGGACAAGGATGCGCCACTCTTTTTCAGCGGTCTGCTCGATCTTCAGCACCTTCTGGCCTTCATTCTCCATGCTCTTTGGCACGTTTTCCGACGCGGGCTTGTGGTCAGTGACGATTTCCAGCACTTCACCGAGAGGCATTTTTTCCAAAGCAAGCTTCGATCGAACGAACGTATAGGGACAGACCTGGCCTTTAATATCGATTGTCTTGTTTATTTTTATATCGTCTGACATGATTCACTCCCCGATACATGATACAAGATCCATGATGGGCTTACTATTTTTACAAACCTGCATCATGTATCATGCATCGAATCGAATTCTACCCTTGTGCTCCCTCTTCCACCCTGATCACCATGGTCGGACCGGCAACGCAGTCCATCTTGTTGATCTCATCAAGAGACTTACGAACATCACGCTCAACAGCTTCATGGCTCATCATCACGAGCGGCACGGCTTCTGCAGTCCCCCGGCCTTTCTGAATGACCGAGGAGATGCTGATATTGTTCTTGCCGAGCACACCCGATATCCGCGACAGGACGCCGGGCTTGTCCATGGCTGAAAACCGGAGATAATAACAGGAGGTGATATCGTCCATCTTGCGGATCTTGAGAGGCGACCGTTCCCGGAATGCCGCGACGGGCGTACGGTTCGTGCAGCCTGCAAGGATGTCGCGACCGATATCGATGATATCGCTCACGACGGCGCTTCCGGTAGGCATATCGCCTGCCCCCCTGCCGTAGAACATCGTCGACCCCACGGCGTCGCCGACAATGGAGAGTGCATTGAAAACCCCGTCCACCGTGGCAATAGGATACTCCTCGGGAAGCATCGTAGGATGGACACGCGCTTCCACCTCTCCATTCACCATCTTGGTGATGGCCAGAAGCTTGATTTTGTAACCGAGCTCCTTCGCAAAATCGATGTCGATCGGCGTGATCTTCGAGATCCCCTCGGTATAAATATCGTCGAACTTCACCGGCGTGCCGTAGGCGAGCATGGTGAGGACCGCGAGTTTATGGGCAGAATCGATGCCTTCGATATCGAAGGTCGGGTCTGCCTCAGCATACCCCATGGATTGAGCTTCTTTCAGGACGTCTTCGAACTTCCGGCCTGCGTTCGTCATGAGCGTCAGGATGTAATTACAGGTACCGTTCACAATGCCATAGATGGACTTTATGTGGTTGGCTGCCAGGCCGTTCCTGACGGCGGCAAGAATCGGGATGCCGCCCGCGACCGATGCTTCGAATCCGAGCGTAACGCCGGACTTCTCGGCCGATGCATAGATCTCCTCACCATGCACGGCCAGGAGCGCCTTGTTTGCCGTTACCACGTGTTTTTTGTTCCTGATCGCCTCAAGGATGAACTCCTTGGCAGGTTTGTACCCGCCGATAAGTTCCACCACAACGTCTATCTCGGGATCGGCAAAGATATCCCGCGCATCCGTCGTAAGCTGAACACCCTTGAGCGCAATACCCCTGTCACGTTTCACGTCGAGATCGGATATCTTCTTCAAGACAACGGGAGCGCCGAGCCTGCGCCGGATGATGTCCGCGTTCTCGATCAGGATGCGCGCCGTGCCCGTTCCGACGGTGCCGAAACCGATGATGCCAACGTTGATTGCATTCTTGGCCAAGATTCCTACCTGCCTTTACTGTGAACTATGAACTTTGTACTTTGAACTTATTTCGCGAGCGCCAGTTTGATCCCTTTTGCCGCCTGGCGCAGCCGGTGCTCGTTTTCGATAAGTGCGAATCTTACATGGCCATCGCCGTATTCGCCGAAGCCGATCCCGGGCGAGACCGCAACTCCCGCTTCCTTGATCAGGAATTTAGAAAATTCGAGCGATCCCATTTTTTTGAATGGCTCGGGGATCTCGGCCCAGACGAACATCGTGGCCTTAGGCTTTGTTACCTTCCACCCCGCCTTATCCAAACCATCTATAAGCACGTCCCTGCGGGATTGGTACATGTCTGAGATCTCTTTCACGCACTCCTGAGGCCCGTTCAGCGCGATAATGGAGGCAATCTGGATCGGCTGGAACATGCCGTAGTCCAGGTAGCTCTTGATCTTGATCAGCGCCCCCACAATGTCCCGGTTCCCGCAGCAAAACCCAACGCGCCATCCCGCCATGTTGTAGCTCTTCGTGAGACTGAAGAACTCGACGCCCACGTCCTTTGCTCCCTTTGCCTGCAGAAAGCTCGGCGCCTGGTAACCATCAAAATTCAGGTCTGCGTAGGCCAGATCGTGCACTACGATAATGTTGTTCTCCCGCGCAAAATCCGCGATTTTCTGGAAAAAATCCACGTCCACCACCTGCGTCGTGGGATTGTTCGGAAAATTGATGATGAGCATTTTGGGCCGGGGCCAGGTATTCGTGTAGGCCTCCTGCATATCGGTGAAGAAGTCGCTGTCCTTGCGAAGCGGAATGGAGCGCACTTCGCCGCCCGCGATGATCACGGAATAGGGATGGATGGGATACGCCGGTGTCGTTGTAAACACCACATCCCCGGGCTCGACCGTGGCCAAGGCGAGGTGCGAAAGCCCTTCCTTGGACCCGATGGTCGCGACCGCTTCTGACTCCGGATCGAGATCGACATCGTAGCGGCGTTTATACCAGTCACAGACGGCGGTACGGAGCTTGGTAATGCCCTTGGACGCGGAGTAACGGTGGTTCTTGGGGTTTTGCGCGGCCTCGATGAGTTTGTCGACGATGTGCTGGGGCGTGCCCTGATCAGGATTGCCCATGCCGAGATCGATGATGTCTTCGCCTCTCCTGCGTGCCTCGATCTTCATGGTGTTCACAATCGCGAAAACATAGGGCGGCAGTCTCTTGATCCTGCCGAACTGCTCAGGCATCGGTAACCCCTTCTTTTTCAAAGAATTCAATCTTCTAACCGCTCAATTTAAAAAGTAAAATTGATAATAAAACAGTATGTACCTTTTGTCAATAAAAAATACTTACGCCATATCGGCGTGGCCGAGCACAGCGGCATGACCCACTGCCGAAAAGGCTTGATTTTTCAGCTCGCCTGTGCTACTGTTCTACTTCCAAAAAAAGAGTAAGGTCGATTCCCGTTTGGACGCACGAATGCGGGATACTCCTTGCTCTCCCCAATATAAACTCTTCTCACCCTGCCCTTCTACCTGAGCGGAAGGGGAATAAAGGAGAGGTACTTTATCGTGGGAGGGCTATAACCCATAAGGAGGGAATGCACATGCCGATTTACGAATCCATTTTCATCATCAACGCCAACCTTTCCGACGAAGAAACCGCCAATGTCATAAAAAAAATGCAGGATGTCGTCGCCAAGCAGGGCGGCGAGATGACCAAATTCGAGGATTGGGGCAAGAAAAAGCTGGCCTACGAGATCAAGAAGCAGAAGCGCGGCCACTATGCCTTCTTTCAGTTCAAGGCGGCTCCGGCTGCCGTTGCCGAACTCGAGCGCACCTACAAAATGACCGACTCGGTGATCAAGTTCTTGACGGTCAAACTTGAGAAGGAACTTCGCGTCAAAGCGCCGCCGAAACCGAAGAAGAAGGATCTGGCTAAGGCTGCTGAAAGCGGCCCGGCCACCACTACGGCGTAGCCGTTTAACCGCGAGGACGAGAAGTCCACTCCCCTTCGCTTCATCGGCAAAGAGGAGCGCGGGAAATCGAGGGAGCACCATGACGAGCTTCAATAAGGTAATCCTGATGGGCAATCTCACCCGTGACCCCGAGGTCCGCTACACTCCCAACGGCATCGCTGTGGCCAGCTTCGCCATTGCCGTGAACCGCAAGTATAAACAGGGTGACGAGACCAAGGAAGAAGTTAGTTACATCGATATCGTAGTATTCGGGAAACAAGCTGAGTCCTGCGGCCAGTACATCAACAAAGGCGATTCCGTCCTGATCGACGGCAGGCTTCAGCAGCGGCGCTGGGACGACAAGGAAACCGGGCAGAAGCGAAACAAGATCGAGGTTGTCGCCCAGTCTGTAAACTTCATGCCCAAGCGCTCGTCAGGCGGCAAGGGGGGCGGCGACAGTCATCCCGAGCCCGCGCCCGAGGCCCCGGTGGACGAGGGAGAGATTCCGTTCTAAAATCGGGCTTCATGGTCAGTTGATACTGATAATCAATTCAAGAGGAGCACACTACTATGGCTGAGTTTCATGCAAGACCATCGGGTCCATCGCGACCGTCTGGAAGTTCCGATTCGAGAGGTAGAGACAGGGGAGACAGCAGGGATTCCCGGGGCGGGGGCGGCGACAAGAGAAGGCGCTTCCAGGTCCGGAAAAAGGTCTGCAGGTTCTGTGTTGACAAATCCCCCTTTGTCGATTACAAGGATGTAAAAACACTTCGGTTTTTCATCACCGAGCGGGGGAAAATCCTTCCACGCCGCATATCCGGCAATTGCGCACGACACCAGAGAGAGGTCACCGTGGCGGTGCAGCGGTGCCGGAACATCGCGTTGATACCCTTCGCAGGCGAGAAGTAAACACGCCTGTCGTCGGTGCGGTCAACAATATCCTGCATACAGGGGAAACTCCGCGGTTACTTACCGTAACCATGGATTTCCCCTTTTCTTTGCGCACTTCGTAACAGTGAACGATTGCTGCTCGATTCTTATTTTCCGTAATGCCACGGAGCTGCATAGTACATGAGCAATAATTCCATTAAAAGCAACCATCTTTCCTCGTGACCCCGTGGTTGGAATTTTTTCTTAACAATTGGAGATACCATGAACTACCGATCCATGTTCGTCGCCGCGATTCAGACCGTGGGACTCTACGCAGCGGGCCTTATTATCCCTGTCGCAGGTCAAATCCTTGCTCTGATAACACCGGTACCGCTCATTCTCGTTTCCATACGGAGCGGCAGAAGGGAGGGTCTTATTACCCTCGGAGCATCTACAGCCTTGATCGCGGCCCTCGGCGGTTGGCAGGCAGCGGCTATTCTCTTGTTCACATTCGGTTTGATGGCCGTTGGAATTGCGGAAGGCATGCGCAAACAAATGAAGCCGGAACAGATCTCGCTTCTGGGAGGACTGTTGCCGATCGCGGTCATCGGGATATTAGTTGCCTTCTACTTCGTACGGTCAGGCAAGAACCCCGTGGGCGCTGTTGAAGAATATCTACGGACAAGTATTGCAGAAGCGGCTTCCTTGTATGCCAAGATGGGACTTCAAGATATGGCCACCATGGTCGCTTCGGTAACAGACAGCTTCGTTCACTACCTCGTCAGACTCATTCCCGCCATCACGGTGGCAACATCGGTTTTGCAAGCGGCAACGTGCTATGGCATCAGCCGAACAGTCATTGTAAAGAAAGAGGCTGCATCCCCCTTCTCGGGCCAGCCGTCACTTGCCTTATGGCACGCACCCGATACATGGGTGTGGGGGTTGATCATCGCACTCGCACTCATCGTCGTCCCAAACGAATCTTCACGCATCGTCGGCTGGAACCTCGCCATTCTCTTCGCAGTCGTGTATCTGGCCCAGGGTGCCGCCCTAGTGGAATTTTACCTTAAAAAAGTACGTATCAGACCGTTCATGAGGGGCTTGATCCTTGCGGTCATTCTCGCCATGCCGTCGATCGCATTCGTCATTGCTCTTGGTATCGTGGACGTTTGGGCGGATCTCCGTAAAGTGCGCGGGCATGAACTGAAGGTATAATTTTTTTTTAAACTCTGGTTCTCAATGGGATCAGCGTTTTTGTTCATTGCGAGCATCTCCCTTTTTTGCAAAATCCTCTACAACCTTTCCCTCGTATCACACAGCAGCTTTATTCACGGTGAACGCGTCGAGGAAGCTGCTTCACATTTCTTTTCACTTTTGCTCCTTTTCTGTTATAATGCTCACGAGGTAAATAATGCGTCTACCCAAGGAAATGATAACGCATATTGCTGATGCGATCGCCGCCAACGCCGAGAGTAAGGGGCTGGCGGAGTACGACGTGCCGAAGGCCGCGATTGCCGCAAAAATCGCCGACGTGATCACGGCAAACATGCTCGAAGAAGACCAGCTCAATAAAGATGTGGAAAAACTCCTTGTTGCGCACGAGGCGGAAATAAAAAAAGAGAATATGGACTACCGCAAGGTGTTCGAGCTGACGAAGCAGAAGCTTGCGAAGGAACGGGGAGTCGTTTTGTAGTATCCTCCGTCAATTCCTCCCCTCATTAGGGCGGGTGAAACAGGGATACAGAAGGAACAGAAGGATCATATCAGCTGACATGCGCCTAAGCGAAGATAGAATATCCCACCTCTCTCACCTGATCCTGGACAAACTGGTCCAGGACAGGACCGTTGACGTGCTCGATCCGAAGGAAAAGCTGCTCCGCGAGATCAAACGGACCATCACCGACGAGCTGAAATTCGAGGACGAGGCCGACGATGCAGCTCGCCGCACCATCCAGTCGCTATCCCGCAAAATTCCCGAAGGCAGCCGTGAATGGGATGTCCTGTACCGGAAGTACGTCGAAGAAGAGATGAACAGGAGAAGAAAAGTGTGAGGAAAATCGTTCTTCCCGGTCTGGTCATCTACTGCGTCGCTGCTGGCCTGGGATTGTTTCTCCGGCCGGGGCTATCAGGCCATCTGCTGATCCCCTGGCTCGCCGGGTTCGTCCTCCTTGTCTTTGCCCTCTGCTTCCAGGCGCTTTTCACTCAAGACCCTGCCAACGGATTTTCCTTCATCATCCTCGGGCTCATCGGCCTCAATTTTCTTACCCAACTGTCAGGCGGCCTTTCTTCTCCGGCCTTCCCTCTCTACATTCTTCTGACCTCGATCGCCTCGTTCCAGCGCCGCAACTGGGCATATCCCGTGGTCGGGCTCATTCTGACAATAGAAGCGCTCAATATAATCTTCTCCGGTCATGACGATGCAAGCAGCTGGTATGCATTCGGGGGCTTTGGTGTTTCTCTTACCGGCGTTGCGTTCATTACGGCCCATATTGCCCACTCGATCAAAAGCGAAGCCAAAACAGCAAAAGACAACTATGCAAAGCTGTTATCCGACGCCGATGCCATGGACCCGCTTGCCGGCGGGACAAATGTCGAGGCATTGACCGAAAAGAAACAGCAGGCAACGTATGTCAGCGCAGCGCGGGAGCGGGAAGGCGCCTTCAGCGCCCTCATCGACATGATCTCCGGTCTGGTCCCTGCCCATACCTATGCGCTTTTTCTCGATGACCGCCTCGAAGGGACATACACGCTGCGGGGTATACGAAGCCAGAGCCGCGATGTAGCCGCTGCACCGGTCAGATTTACCAGGGACCAGGGGCTTATCGGCATTTGTGCCGCCCAAAAGCTGCCCCAGTACCTGCCCTCCCTGGTTGTTCCCGTGAGCAGCCTCGAATACTATACGCGCGATGTCCCGGTACGGTCTTTTCTAGCGGTTCCGATTGTCCAGGGCGACCAGGTTTTCGGGGTACTTGCAGTCGACAGCCTTGAACAGGATGCCTTTCCCGGAGAAACACAGGAGACCCTGACCCGCTTCATCCCCTTCTTCAGTCAGATCATAGAAAAGATCCGCATATCCGTCGAAATGGACATCCGTGCGAAGAACTTCGCCGCACTCCATGAAATGAGTTCGGTACTGAGCAGCAGCCTCGATATCAACGAAGTTCTGGAAAAGCTGACCTCGCAGATCAGGTCGGTGGTCCCCTACGATTTCTGCGCTTTCCTTCTCTACGATGAACAGAAGAAAGAAGCGGTGATCACGGCACTGAGAGGCTATGACACGACGTTTGTCAACAGCCGTTTTCCCATTGAACAGAGTGCCATCCTGACCCATATGGTGAACCAATGGCGCGACCGCCGTGTCTATACAGTCCATCATGATCCCGACCTGGGAGACCGGGGCAGGGAGATCGGACTCTTTCCCGAAAAAAAACTTCAGCAGCCCATCAAAGCGCTTTTCGGGAGGCCGCTTGTCGCACGCGACAGATTCATCGGGGCGGCATTCCTCGCCTCGGTCCGCGCCAATACCTTTACCGAGTATCACCGCAATTTCATGGACACCCTCTTAAACCAGGTGTCCATGGTCGTGGACAACAGCATGCTGCACCGAAGAATCAGCGATATGGCCCGTACCGACGGCTTGACCGGTCTCCTGAACCATCGGACGTTCATGGAAAAATTGGCCGAAGAATACAAACGACTTGACCGGGAGCCGCGCCCTTTTTCCATCCTGCTCATGGACATAGATAAATTCAAAAACGTCAACGATAAGTACGGCCATCCTGTTGGCGATGTGGCGATCAAGGCCGTGTCCAAAGTCCTGAAAGAGACCGCCCGCGGTTCTGACTTCGTCGCACGCTATGGCGGCGAAGAATTCGCCGTAGGCATGGTAGAAACCGATAGCAGGGGCGCGGAGCAAATGGGAGAACGGATCAGGGTTATCCTGGAAAAAACCCTTGTCACGCGCGTTTTTGACGGAGAGTTGCGAGTCACCGTCAGCATCGGCGTCAGCTCTTTTCCGACGGACACAACCAACACTGCCGACCTGGTAACCATGGCCGATGATGCGCTGTATCACGCCAAACGATCAGGAAGGAACCGCGTTTGCCTGTATCGTGATGCGAAGGATGCTGACACGTTCCCCGCAAAACCGGTGAGATGACTGAGGATCATCTTGGCGGTGTGGACTAAGAAGGACGGCTAACAACTAAAATGCAAGCGGGGGCACGAAAAAAACAACGAGCATGTTTTTTTCTGTTCCCTGGTCCCTCGTGCAGGTGAATGCCCCGCACTAGGGAGGAACAAACGGATTTTATTCAACCTTTTTCCTTGTCTGGTGTCTCATTAATCAGCATATGACGCATGTATGGACGAAGACCTCGATCTCATTAACAGAACTGAAGCCGGCGAGCGGGAAGCATTCGACGATCTGGTCAGAAAATATCAGAAACCGCTCTATGCTATGCTCTACCGGATGGTTGGAAACCATGAGGACGCTTCAGATCTCGTTCAAAAGGCCTTTGTCAAGGCATTCACCGGTTTGAAGTCCTTCGAGCGGAGGGCGGCGTTCAAAACCTGGCTTTACCAGATCGCGATCAATCTGGCCAAAAACGTCTATCGCGACCGGGCCCGGATCGAGCAGGTCCCCATCGACGACGTCATAATCAAGAGAGACCCGCGGACGCTTGAAACCATGATCATCAACGAGAACCGGCAGTTGCTCCGGCATTCGCTTGCACGTCTGCCGGAAAAACAGCGAATCACGCTGATGCTCAGGGTGCAGAACGAAAAGAAATTTGAGGAGATCGCCGAGATCATGAAATGCTCCGTAGGCACTGCAAAAGCGAACTTTCATCATGCTGTACAGAAGCTGAAAACTATCATGGTGGAAAAGGACAGCAGCCGGGAATCAGGGGACGGCAATCAAAAGCAAGACGACAACATAACGGAGTAGCAGGATCGCTGCGGGCCTGATATTTCTGCGGCGTCACTGCAAAAAAACCGGCATGTGCAATGATAAAAACATAAAGGAATTAATACCCGCATTTCGGGAACAGCGGCTTGACAAACTCGAGCAGGACAGAGTCAGGGAGCACCTCGAATCATGCGGAGATTGCCGGGCAGACCTGGCTCTTCTTCGCCTGATGAGCGAGGAACCAGTGCCTGACCCCGGCGAAGGTTACTGGGCTGAAATGCCGGGCAGGGTATTCCGCGCAGTCCAGATGCAGAAGGCGCAGAAATGGCATTTCAAGCTCTCGTGGCTTACGGACCGTCTCATCCTGCCTCGCTGGGTAATAGCCGCAAGCGCAGTCGGACTGGCATTAATAATTTTTTGGTTTGGCGTTCAAACACCGCAAAGAGAGCCTGCCCCGACGGTATCGCAGGGGCATGAACCCACTGCCGAGATCATGGTTACCGACCAAGTGCCCCTGGGCGACCTCGACAACGACCAACTCGACACTGTCGCGGTCTGGGTGGGGAGCGAACTAGTCTCGATCGCCCATGAAGCCGCGCCTGTTATGGCAAATACGGCTGACACGGATATTTACGTAGAAATTACAGAACTCAATGCTAAGGAAGCCGAACGGCTTTCTCACATGCTCGATCAATGGGAACAGGAGGGATAATGATGAGGGCATTCATACTATCTCTGGCGCTGATAACAGCTGGCGTCGGCGCCGTGACGCCGGCGCTCTTCGCCCAGCAAAACCCCTCGAGCGGGCAGTATGATGATATGATGGGACCTGAGAATCCGCCCGGCCGCAGCAATGCCTTGTCTAAGGAAAAAAGGGAAGAGATAAGAAAAAAGATCGAGACCGTCAGAATATGGCGCCTTACGGAAAGGCTCAAGCTCGACACCACGACAAGTGCAAAATTGGCATCCCTGCTCAGTTCCTTTGACCAGCAGCGTCAGGGGGTCGTGCAGGAGCAAATGGCGGCCCTGCACGAGCTGCGAGTCATCTTGAAATCACAGAAACCCGATGAAGCGAGGATCAAAGCGGCTCTCGACAAGCTTCAGAACAACCAGCACGCTATGCAGGAACTGCGGGACAGGGAGTTCAGCGGGCTCAAGGATATTCTGACCGTCGAACAGCAGGCCCGGTTCCTCCTTTTTCAGCAGGACTTCCGGCGCGAGATGCAGAGCATGATTTCCAATGCCCGAAGCAGCGGTCGCGGCAGAGGCCCTCTCGCCGGCCAGGGAGGGGGCAATGGCCCACGGACCCAGGCGCCGCCGGGAAATTAGCCTCAAGCATTCCATGGAATCGATGACATGCAGGGGGGCTTTCGTTGCCCCCCTTTTTTTATACTGTAGGCAGGATGAGGTGTCAATGTGTGCGCCGAGATCATTTTGCCGAATGCTTATTGTTGACAATCAACCCCTTTAGCCCGTATAATTCCCTACCATATTATAGACTGCTCCCAGGAAGGTGCTCTTCGAATGCATCGAATTGTAAAAAAATACTCGAAATTCCTTGAGAAATCCAGCGACAAGTTCCGCGAGGCAACAAAAAAACACGGGGTGGGCTGCAAGCCGGGCTGCAATGAATGCTGTTCTGTAGGATTCTTCGACATTACGCTTCTTGATGCCATCCATCTACGGGCCGCGCTTAAGGATGTCCCGGCAGATGTCCGGAATCGTGTCATTACCAAGGCCAATGAACAGCTCGATATCCTGGAGAAAAAGAAAGCCTTTTCACGGAAAGACCCTCTGCTCAAATCGCTGCCCGCCATCGACTCTATCTCCCGCCGGTCGGCCAAAATGCAATGCCCGGCCCTCGACGACAACGGGGCATGCCTGATCTACAACCAGCGGCCGCACATCTGCCGCATATTCGGACCGACTATTCGAGGTCCACGACGCGCGGTCCGGCTCGAAGGATGCGGTTATTTCACCAAAGACATTCCCGAAGCCGACTTTCCCATCTTCGATCATTACGATGAGGAAAAGGAAATGCAGAAGGCTATGTTCCGGAAGGCCGGCCGCAAGAGAATTCGCGAAGTCGATACGATCATTCCTGCGGCTCTCACCTTGGATTTAAAAAAATGGTTGTAAAGACACCGTAGTAAGTACGGGATGGGCGGGAAGATATTCGACGCAGTCGTTGTTCTTGTCGCCATTCTTTCAATTTTACCATGGAAGTCATCAGCAAAAAAATCGTCTGGACAGGCAAGTTCATGAGCGCCGTGGAAATCACCTACCGGGATGCGCGCGGCGTTGTGCGCACCTGGGAAGCGCTCGAGCGGGTGGGCGTCGGCGGCATCGTCGTGATGGTCGCTGTTACCCCCTCCGGCAATGTCATCCTCGAAAAACAGTTCCGGCCCCCGGTCGGACGGGACGTCATCGAACTTCCCGCCGGTCTCGTCGAATCCGATGAGTCCATGGAAGTCGCAGCAAAGCGTGAACTTATCGAAGAGACCGGATGGGCGGCTGGAAAGCTCGAGTTCCTCGCCGAAGGCCCCATTTCAACGGGAGCATCAACCGAGGCGCTCCGGGCATACCTCTGCACCGAACTGGAGCACGTGGGCAAAAGCGGGGGCGATGACAATGAGATCATTGAAGTCATCGAGGTCCCGCTCCGGGAAA
Source organism: Nitrospirota bacterium (assembly GCA_963769335.1). GTDB lineage: Bacteria > Nitrospirota > UBA9217 > UBA9217 > UBA9217 > JAJYKN01. The sequence continues at coordinate 44,118 of CAVYLT010000102.1, forward strand.
CGCAGGATTTTCTGCGGGAAGCCCAGAAGGACAAAACGCTCGTTGACCTCAAAGTGTTCGGTCTCGTCGAATTGGCCCGAAAGGCCCTGGGAAAGTAAACCCCGATTGCTCTCCCCGGCCTCGCCGGGGACAATCATGATGACCACGGTCTCAAAGCGGACACACGGATTAATTTCGATTTTGCCTTTCTAACGAAATCATAAACCTCTTTAGAATTTTTGATTTCCTGTTCACCTGTTTAATTATTTTCCCACGACGAGCGCCTTCCCCGCCTCATAGGCTTCCTGCATCGCTGTCGGATGGTCTTTGACTGCGCCCTTCTTGTCAACGGCGTCGAATGCCAGTGTCGCGTGTTCCTGGACGTTCACCGTTCTGAAGAATGCGCGCACCGTGGCCTCGGCACATTGGAACCCCACGTTCTTCTCATTTTGTTTCATGCCGCCGACCAGCAACAGCAGTCCTCTGCGTCCGAATGCGCCTGCAGGCACCGGCTTTTTATGCACATATTTTTCTGCCCAGAACGCCTGGCACCGGTCGATCATGATCTTGGTCTGGGCGCTTACGCTGAAGAAAAAAATGGGGGAGGCAACGATAATCCTGTCAGCGCCCCGGATTTCCCGGTGGATGGCCTGCATATCGTCCTTGATCACACACAGCCCCGCATCGTCGCACTTCCCGCAGTTCAGACACGAACGAAGATTGAGCGAGTCAAGATGATACACCTTCACATCGCTGCCCTGGTCCTTGACGCCCCTGACAGTCTCGGAGAGCAGTATCTCCGTATTGCCGCCCTTTCTCGGGCTGCCGTTAAAAGCGATTACTTTCATGGCTCTCCTTTGACAACGGTCCTGTTATTCGCTTTTCATTGCCGGTACGCCCGCAATTGCGTCTCGAAATCATCCTTCGTCGTGAAATGAATCGTTTGCAGCCCCTGGCCCCGTGCACGGCTGATGTGGTCGATATTGTCATCAATGAACAGCGTTTCTCCGCGATGCACACCGAGTGCCCGGCAGACGTCTGCGAATACCGAAGCCTCGCGTTTGCTCTTGTGGATATGATAGGAGTTGAAGACCCGGTCAAAGTGCGAAAACAACGATGTTCGCGCGTTGATCTCGTCGAGCCAGTTGGTCTGGTCGCTCAGCATGGCGACGATCGCGCCGCGGGACCGCCACACGTCTGCATGGGAGAGCACGGCAGGCCTGATCACAAATCTGTTCAGGATTTCCTCTCTCAGCGAGTCGTCATCTCCGGATATGCCGGTTTGTCTCCTGACGGCGTTCCAAAAGGTTTCTTCACTCGCCGTGCCGACCAGATACCCGGAATCATGGATGAGTGTTTCAACCGTGACAAAAAAAGCCTGGGGATCGAGTCCGTTCTTTTTCCCGATTGCCAGTAATCCCTCGTAAAACCCTTCGTCAGCAATAACCCCGCCGAAATCGAAGAGAACAGCCTTGATGATTTTACCCACGATGATTTCCTCATTAGCCTGCGATGGTCGCCTCATCCTGCTGTAATCACGACGAAACCATGACCTAAAAATAGCACACTTGAGACAGGACTGCAAAAAAAACTTGACTATCTCTTCCGAGTCTGTATAATTTCGACCCTAAGTGCAAGAAAGCCCGCACGCTGGAGCGACGGACGGCCTGATGCAAAAACAACCTGATCCGATTCTCTATTGGGTAGGACTGAGCAGCATCCCCGGTGTAGGCAGGACGACTTTCCGGAAACTCGTAGAACGGTTTGGCTCTCCGGAGCATGTTCTGAATGCAGGTCGTGATGATCTGCAATCCGTCGCAGGCGTTTCCCGCAAGGTCTTCGATGCACTTTGTTCCTTCTCTTGGCGCGAGCAGGCCGCGGGTGAGCTGAAAAAAGCGTCGGACGCGGGCGTTGCCATCGTTACCTTGGACAGCCCGGCCTACCCTGCTTGTCTTCGGAATACTCCCGATCCTCCGCTCTACCTTTATGTAAAAGGTACACTGAGACCCGAGGACGAAAATGCCGTGGCAATCGTGGGCACGCGAAAGCCGACGCACTATGGAACGACCGTAACGGGCAGGCTTTCCTCCGAACTTGCATTATCCGGAATGACGATCGTGAGCGGCATGGCGAGAGGCATCGACACCCAGGCCCATCTCGGGGCGCTCTCAGTACGGGGCAGGACCATCGCAGTGCTCGGTTGCGGTATCGATGTAGTGTATCCGCCGGAGAACAGTGACCTGATGGACAGGATCAGCCGCGCGGGTGCGGTTGTGACGGAAAACGCATTTGGTACCAAACCGGAAGCCGGTTATTTCCCGGCGCGCAACCGGATCATCAGCGGCCTCGCGCGCGGGACCGTGATCATCGAGGCCTCGGAAGACAGCGGATCACTGATTACCTCGCGCTTTGCACTCGAACAGGGCCGCAAGCTCTTCGCTGTACCGGGCAACATCGGCATGCCGACCAGTCGGGGCACGAACAGTCTCATCAAAGAAGGCGCGATCCTCGTAGAACGCACTGAGGACATTCTTGCCGGACTCGGTGTTAAGCGCAGACCCGGCGGTGCAGCTGCACATCGACCTCCCCTGCCGGCACTTACACAGGACGAAGAAACGGTCTTTCGCTGCGTTACGAACGAAGCGAAACACATAGACCTCCTCATGAACGAAAGTCGTATCTCACCGGGAAGGTTGAGCGGGGTCCTGGTCACCCTTGAATTAAAAGGACTTGCAAAACAGCTCCCGGGGAAGTATTTTGTACGGGTGGAATAAAAAGCTCTGACGCAAAGTTACCAGCTGCAGCAAAAGCGGCATATTCCCTTTTGTGAACCTATCCCGGCAGCAGGCCGGTGCGGCAAGAACAGGAGTACAGTGTGGACGAACGGATGATGCACTTGTTCTCGCTCATAGCAGACCAGGTGCAGAACAAGCAGGAACTCTTCGATGAAGAGGGAAAAATCATGCAGGCACTGCTGAACGATGGATATCGCCTTCACGAGGCGGACGCCGCGCTCACGCTCATGCAGACCCTTGTGCAAAAACAGTCTGAAGAATTGTTTACTGTCGAGCCGACGCCGTCGCGAGCTGGCTTAAGAACCATGAACAAGGAGGAACGCGAGCGTTTTACCATCGATGCATTCAGTTTTGCCGGAAAGCTCACGCACCTCGGGATTATATCGGAAGACCAAAGGGAAGAACTGCTTGAACGTGCCATGACGGTTTACACCGAACGGATAGATCTGGACAATATCAAATCGCTGATAGCGTTCACCCTTTTTGTTCCACACCATGAACGGGCTGCAGGCGATAAGACTGTTATTCGCCAGATCAGGAAGACAGCTTGGAACTGAGATGTACGCCGGCTCAGAGGCCGAAAAGCATCGTTTGACAAGAGGCTTTTTCGCGGCTGGTAGTTGGTAACATGCTTTCGCAACGTAAAAAGGCTTACCAGAATGAAATCACTCGTCATAGTTGAGTCGCCTGCAAAGGCCAAGACCATCGCCAAGTATCTCGGCAAGGACTACACGGTCAAGGCTTCCGTGGGTCACATCATGGATTTACCCAAGAGCAAGCTTGGTGTAGACATTGAAAAGGATTTCGAGCCGCATTACATACAGATCAAGGGCAAGGGCCCGGTCGTAAAAGAGCTGAAGTCAGCTGCAAAAAAAGCCGACCGCATCCTGCTCGCAACAGACCCGGACCGCGAGGGCGAGGCCATCGCCTACCACGTCGCCGCAGTCCTCGCAAGCAGCGCCAAGACCACTACTGAGGTGTACCGCGTCCTCTTCAATGAAATAACGAAGAAGGCAATCCTCCAATCCGTAGAACATCCCGGAAAGGTCGATATCAACAAAGTCGATGCCCAGCAGGCGCGGCGCGTTCTGGACCGCCTCGTGGGTTACCAAATCAGCCCCATCCTCTGGAAAAAAGTGCGTCGAGGGCTTTCTGCGGGACGCGTGCAGTCCGTGGCCCTGCGATTGATCTGCGAGCGCGAAGAAGAAATCAAGGCCTTCGTGCCCGAAGAGTTCTGGTCGCTCACGGCCCTGCTTGAAGGGAAACTGCCGCCGCAGTTCGAGGCGAAACTCCTTAAAAAAGACGAAGAGAAGCTCAAAGTCAAGAACAACGACGAAGTGCAGAAGATCCTTGCCGACCTCAAAGACGCAACCTATACCGTTACCAAAATCGATAAAAAAGAACGGCGACGGAACCCCGTACCGCCCTTCACGACCAGCAAGCTGCAGCAGGAGGGAGGCCGCAAGCTCGGTTTCACCTCCAAGAGGACCATGGGCATTGCTCAGTCCCTCTATGAAGGCGTCGATATCGGCAAGGAAGGGACCGTCGGTCTCATCACCTACATGAGGACCGATTCGACCCGCGTCGGCAAGGAAGCTCAGGATGAGGCACAGGAGTTCATCGCGACGAAATACGGCAAGGAGTATCTGCCGGAAAAAGCGCCTGTCTATGCCAGCGCCAAGTCCGCCCAGGAAGCCCACGAAGCCGTCCGGCCTACGTCGGTATTGCGCGAGCCTGATGCCATCAAGCAATATCTCGAACCGGACCAGTATAAACTTTACAAGCTCATCTGGAACCGCTTCGTGGCAAGCCAGATGAACCCCGCGATCATCGACCAGACGTCGGTGGACGTCACTGCAAATAATTACACATTCCGGGCCACCGGCTCTATTGTCAAATTTCCCGGTTTCATGGCTGTCTACATGGAAGAAAAGTCCGAGGACCAGGCGCCGTCGGAAGAAGAAAACGGAGAAGCTGTTTTACCGCCCTTGAACGAAGGAGAGAAACTTACCCTCCTCAAGCTCGATCCCAAACAGCACTTCACCCAGCCGCCGCCGCGGTTCTCCGAAGCGTTACTGGTGAAGACCCTCGAGGAAAAAGGGATCGGCAGGCCGAGCACCTATGCAGCCATTATTTCGACCATCCAGGAACGCGACTACGTTAACAAGGTGGAGAACAAATTCCGGCCTACCGAACTGGGCGTCCTCGTGAACGACCTCCTGGTCAACCACTTCCCGGTGATCATGGACGTAGCCTTTACCGCCAAAATGGAAGAAGACCTCGACAAAATAGAAGAAGGCCAAATGCGGTGGGTCGAGGTAGTGCGGGATTTTTACAAACCCTTTAATGAAAGCCTCGAAAAGGCCCAGGCGGAGATGAAGGATTTCAAGGCCGAGCAGACGCCCACGGACATCTCCTGTGAAAAATGCGGCAAACCCATGATCGTCAAATGGGGCAGAAACGGCCAGTTCCTCGCGTGCAGCGGCTATCCCGAGTGCAAGACCACCAAGCCCTTTGTGCGCAACGAGAACGGCGTCGTTGAGGCCGCGCCGGAGGAGACGACTGATGAGAAGTGTCCCAAGTGCGGCTCCGCCATGATGATCAAACGGGGCCGGTTCGGAAAGTTTCTCGCCTGCTCACGTTACCCGGAGTGCAAATATACGCAAGGCATGTCAACGGGCGTTCTCTGCCCTGAAGACGGCGGTAAGCTTGTGGAGCGGCGCTCACGCTTTGGGAAGATGTTCTACTCCTGCGCCAATTATCCCGATTGCAAATTTGCCCTCTGGAACAAACCCCTTCCCCGGCCGTGCCCGCAGTGCGGCGCACCCTTCCTTGTGGAAAAATATTCCAAAAAAACGGGAGTCTCCGTAACCTGTGTGAAGAAAGAGTGCGGGTACAAGGAAGAGCCCAAGACAGAGGGCCAAGAAGCGACGGCCGAGGACCTGACGGCGAAAGTCTGAACACGTCTGCAGCAATTCTTGATCGGCCCGGCATGTTTCCGTGCAGTTTATCCTCCACTCCGAAACCGCATCCGGAAATCCTTGCAAATTCCCGCCTCTTACGATAAAGTAATTCCATGCGGAAATACATCTTCGAATTTATCTCCTATCTCAAAAACGAACGCACTGTCTCCCCCCATACCGAGCGGAGCTATCTGTCTGACTTAGAGCAATTCTTTGATTTCCTTGACGGTAAAGACGTAACGACGACCGACCACCAGACGCTCCGTCGGTTCATTGCTTTTCTCATGAAAGGCGAAGCCAAAAAATCGTCCATCGCGCGAAAGCTTTCAGCCATCAGATCGTTCTTTAAATATCTAAACCGTCAAGGGGTCCTTTCCGGAAACCCTGCAAAGCTCGTGAGTACACCCCGCCGGGAAAAAAGACTTCCCGCAGTGCTGACTGCCGACGATGCCCAGCGGCTCATGGAAGCGCCGGACACAACTACGCACGGCAACAGCGATACCGTTTCCCGCGACCGGGCCGTCCTCGAAACGCTCTACTCCACGGGTATCCGGGCGAGCGAACTCACCGGCATGAACCGGGACGACATCGATCGGCACGACCGTCTTGTCCGCATCAGGGGCAAGGGGCGCAAAGAGCGGGTCGTGCCCATCGGAAGGAGGGCGCTGGATGCCGTCAATGCTTACCTCGACACGAAAGAAAACATCCCGGAAAATGACGCGGTCTTTACGGGTCCTTCAGGAAAACGCTTGACAGCGCGCACCGTTCAGCGTATTTTAGAAAATTATAGAAAATCACTTGGCCTGGCCCAGAAGGCGAGCCCGCATACACTCCGTCACAGTTTCGCGACCCATTTGCTTGAATCCGGGGCTGATCTGAGGGCAATCCAGGAACTCCTCGGACACGCGAGCCTCTCGACGACACAGCGGTATACTCATCTCAATCTCGATTCGCTTATGGAAACCTACGACAAAGCCCATCCGCGGGCGAGGAAAAAGTAACCATCCTCAGGGCTGACGCTCGATACAAGATGCAAAGCCATGTTCATGATCGGGCATCATGTCTGCTGCATCAACAGGAGGCATCATGGGAGAAATAACTCCTTTGCACGGGACAACGATCCTGGCGGTACGACGGAACGGCAGAACAGCGATTGCCGGCGACGGTCAGGTGACGGTCGGTACGACCGTGATGAAGCACAACGCAAAAAAAGTACGCAAGATGTTCAATGACAAGGTCTTGGCCGGATTCGCCGGCGCAACGGCCGACGCCTTTACCCTCTTCGAGAAGTTCGAGGCAAAGCTCGAACAGTACCACGGCAATCTGACGCGCGCAGCGGTGGAACTGGCCAAGGATTGGAGAACGGACAGGGTGCTCCGGAGGCTGGAAGCCCTGATGATCGTCGCCGACAAAGAACGGTCTTTTATCCTCTCCGGGAACGGTGATGTCATCGAACCGGAACAGGGCATTCTGGCAATCGGTTCCGGCGGCCCCTATGCCCTCGCTGCCGCCCAGGCGCTCATAAAACACACGCCACTCGATGCGCGGGCAATCGTGGATGAAGCGTTGCAGATCGCCGGCGATATTTGCATTTATACAAACAAGGAAATCACGATCGAAGAACTGTAAGAAGAGGTTCCAGAAGCCGGCGGTACGGGTCGAGGTTTCGATATCCAGGGCCCTGGCCACGGGGTCCTTGCCCCTATTTTTCGGGAGGTTTTTTTGAATAATTCGCTTACACCACGTCAGGTTGTCGAAGAACTGGACAAATATATCATCGGCCAGCACAAAGCCAAGCGGGCTGTCGCCATCGCACTGAGGAACCGCTGGAGACGCCAGCGATTGTCCGAAGAGCTGCGAGATGAGGTGATGCCGAAGAACATTATCATGATCGGCCCTACGGGCGTGGGGAAAACCGAGATCGCCAGGAGACTCGCGAAGCTCGTCCAGGCCCCGTTCCTCAAGATCGAGGCCTCGAAGTTCACCGAAGTGGGATACGTGGGGCGCGATGTCGACTCGATTGTGCGGGATCTCACCGAGATCGGGATAAACATGGTTAAAAACGAAATGACGGAAATGGTGAAGGGAAAAGCAGAGGCCATGGCCGAAGAGCGGCTGCTTGATCTCCTGCTGCCGCCGCTCAGGACCTTGCCGGGGTCGGACGCGCCCACATCGGAGCAGCAGGAACAGCATTCGACGACGCGTGAAAAACTCAGGCAACAGCTCCGCGACGGAAAACTTGACAGCCGCAGCGTGGAGCTTGAAACAAAAGAAAAAGTCATGCCCTTCGGGATCGTTTCAAATGTGGGGATGGAAGAGATTGAGATGAACCTCAAGGAGATGCTCGGTGGTCTGCTGCCGGAAAAAACAAAGCATCGCAAAGTAAAAGTTCCGGACGGCCTGAGGCTCTTGGTCCAGGAAGAGGCCGCGAAACTCATTGACATGGATAAGGTGATCCGTGAAGCGCTCCAACGCGTCGAGCAATCCGGTATGGTGTTCCTTGACGAGATCGACAAGATCGCAGGACGGGAATCGCACGGGCCGGATGTATCACGCGAGGGCGTACAACGGGATCTGTTGCCGATCGTCGAAGGCTCGACGATCACGACCAAATACGGACCGGTCAAAACCGACCATATCCTCTTCATCGCGGCAGGCGCGTTTCATGTGTCCAAGCCGTCCGACCTTATCCCCGAGTTGCAGGGCCGCTTCCCGATCCGCGTGGAGCTTGACTCCCTCGGTAAGGAAGATTTCGTCCGCATCTTGACGGAGCCGCAAAACGCGCTTATCAAACAGCATGTTGCTCTCATGGCCACGGAGGAAATCACGCTTAACTTCTCGAATGATGCTATCGAAGAGATCGCCGGCATAGCCGCGCAGGTCAACGAGCGGACCGAGAACATCGGCGCTCGCAGACTTCATACGGTCATGGAGCGGTTGCTCGACGAAGTATCATTTGATGCGCCCGAAAAACAGGGAACCAAGGTCTCGATCGATGCAAAGTACGTGGAGGAACGGTTGGCAGACGTTCTGAAGAGCGAGGATTTAAGCAGGTACATTTTGTAAGCGCAACCGAGTAAACATCACTCGCTCGGAGCTTCACCCTGCCGAAAAAACATGCCGTTGGTTTAACGAGAAGATATCTCCTGTGCGTGCGGCACAGCCGCACCCGTGTTCATCTTTGGTTAATAATTTTTTGAGGCTACTATGCAAAAACTGATCGAAAAAGCCAAAACCCTCATCGAAGCCATGCCCTACATCCAGACCTTTCGGGGCAAGACCTTCGTCATCAAATACGGCGGCAACGCCATGGTCGATGAGAGCTTGAAACAGGGCTTTGCCCAGGACGTGGTGTTGATGCGCTACATCGGGATCAATCCGGTAATTGTGCACGGCGGCGGCCCACAGATCGGCAAAACCATGGAACGGATGGGAAAGAAGCCGACATTCGTTTCCGGGCAGCGCGTGACCGATGAGGAAACCATGGACATCGTGGAGATGGTCCTCGGCGGCAAGGTGAATAAGGAAATCGTAAACCTTATCAATCAGGCGGGCGGCAAAGCAGTTGGCCTCACCGGTAAGGACGGCGGACTGATCCAGGCAAAGAAACTCAAGATGACGAAGAAATCCGAGGAAACAGGAGAGACGGAGATCATCGATATCGGACTGGTCGGCGAGGTTACGGAGGTCAGGCCCGGCGCGCTTGCGGCGTTGGACCAGGGCGGTTTTATCCCGGTCATCGCGCCGGTGGGAGCCGGCGGGAACGGAGAGACGTACAATATCAATGCCGACCTTGTAGCCGGTGCAATAGCCGGCGCATTGAAGGCGGAAAAGCTCATTCTGCTTACCGATCAGGCAGGGATACTCGACAAGGATAAAAACCTTATTCCGACGCTCAATAAGAAAAAAGTGGAAACACTGATCAATAGCGGTACCATCGGCGGCGGAATGCTGCCGAAGACCAAATCCTGCTTCGAGGCCCTCGATGCGGGCTGCGTCAAGGTGCACATCATCGACGGCCGCGTCCCCCATGCCCTTTTGCTTGAAATATTCACCAAAGCAGGCATCGGCACGGAAATCATGCTGTAAAAAAGATAAAGAGAATTTGAAGTGAAGAAGAGGAGCCTGGAGAGTCCTCTTCTTTATTTATTGACGGGTAGCGGCGCTTTTACGAGCAATAATAGCGAAGTTTTCCGCTGTCAGCATTGACAGCAGAAAACCAATGGTGTAGTATTTTTATGTGATGCTAAAATTGTCCTTTAACCCCGCCATAAAAATAGCAGCGATCCGGAACCTAGCTCTTTTAATCCTCAGCATTCCTTTCCCGCTGTGCTGCTTCAGCAGCCCGGTGAGCGCCCAAGTCGCCGCTCCCCCGGGGTACAGCCTCGTTGGGACGATTAAGGGAGGAGATTTTTCCGGGGCAGTCATTATCGTAGCCAAGGGTGAACAGTCCTTTTTCAGGTTATTCGAAAAATTGCCGGATGGGTCCCAGCTTGTCCGTGTGCGTGACGACAGCATCTCGCTCAAAGGGAATGACGGTACTCTCTATGATATGTTTATTTCCCATGAAAAGATAGCGGGATCCCTCGCTCCGTCTCCGGCAAACGTCTCTCCACCAACACCTGCCGCCCTAACCCCAGCGGGATCAGGCCGATACGTTGCCCGACCGCGACGTCGGCATCGATACTCACCATCACCGGATGATGAATAGGAATTACTTACATATATGAATTCCGTCAACAGTGTTCCCGAATGAAAAGAGGGGTTACGGATGATTCCGCAACCCCTCTTTTTATGATTTCTGTACTGCGCTCACGATCTTCTACTACAGGCTCGCCTTCCAAACAGTCTTGCCCTGACTATCCTGCTCTTTCACAATCTTAAAAGTCGGTGTAGTCACCATTTGCTTGGTCTGGCCGTTGACTAAATTCACCTTCAAACTGAGCTTAACTTTTACCGGCCAGAAACCGCCCGCGTCCTTCTTGCCTTTTTCCAGGATTACAATCGGCTCCGTAACGCTAAACCCTCCGCTCTTAAGAAAGCCGCTGTCGTTTATTGCCTTGAGTATTTCCGCATCAGAAGGGCCGAAAAAACGCGAACAACCCGCTCCGTTGAGGACAAGAATAAACATCATAAAAGCTACAACAAGTTTTATCCCGTTTTTCACTTCATTATCTCCTTAAAAACTGACATTATCGCAAAAACTGTTGTTTAATGGAAAAAAGAGAATGCCCGGGCTCATCTCCGGGCACTCTCCTCTTCTAATTCTTACCTCTGGCAATGTCACGGTCAGTTCATGCCGTCACTATTACCAGACCCTCGTTTCGTGACACCCCGGCGTGCAGGTAGGATAGGGGGGGCCCAGGTTGTAGTTTACATAATCTTGAATCGTAGCTAAAGCAGGCCCTTCCATCGTCGATGTGTTTAAAGTCTTAAAATGGCTTAGCACAAGCTTCGAAATGTCATGGCAAAAATTGCAGTTTATATGCTGTACAACCACATGGGTGTAGTGCTGGCCGGACGAGAAGCTGTTATACTGGGTAGTACCATAAGCATGGCACGAAGTACACTGGGTCAGAACATCTATCTTGCCGGTCAGCCAAACCGGCGTCGTCTGGCCGCCATGACAGCTCACGTTCGAGCAGGTGCCGTCGGCGTTATGCACTGCGGTGCCGCTCTTAGCGCTGTACGTGCTCAGGAACTGCACGTCAATAACGCCGTTATAGTGTTTGTCAGTGCCTGTTCCCGCACCATTGTGACAGGTATTGCACCCGTCAGGCAGGGTGACCTGAGCAGCGAAATGACCATCAACCGAATTATGTGCTCCGGCCCTGTTCGGGGCAACGGTGCCCGTCGGGGGTTTATCATGACAGGAGGTGCATCCCGTCATCGTAAGAGGAGACCCATTCGTATGACAGGAAGCGCAGGCAACTCTGGCCACTCCCCCGGAGAAGTCCGCCCCGTGGCATTCGGTACATACACTGGGGTCCGCCTGTGCGGCGGCCGGGTGGCCGATGGTCAACCAGTTCGCCGGATGCTGCTGATCGTCCGAATCGAACGGCGATTCGTTCTTTTCGCTGCCGCACCCGGCAATGAACAGCAGACCTGCGATAAGAAGCAGGCCGGCTGTCATGCTTTTCATTAATGATGACATTGGCTGCACCTCTCATTGTTAGAGCGGCCATGGCACTTCATGCATGACGCAGGGTTGATCCGGCCGTCGATTTTATGCTGGTTGAGATAATCTCCCCGGTGCGGAAGGAACCGCTCAGGAGAATCTTTGTACTTGTCGCTCGGTTTCAGCTCTTCCTTATGAGCGTGACAATCGGAACAGAACGCCTCTTTGTGGCACGCGAGGCACGTACTTTTCTGCTGCTCTGCATAGAACCGGTGGCGGGCCGCCCAATCGCTCGTGTGGTCCATTGCCGTCCGTCCGTCAGTATGGCAGTCGCTGCAAACCGGAAAACCCGTTACTTCGACGGGATGTACCGTTGCAATACTGGCGGTATGGGCGCAGGCGTACAGGCCGGCAAGCAGAACGAATACAGCCAAGAACAATATCCTAACCGTCATGGTCTTCATTATTAAGCCCCTCCTTTCGCGCCGAACTGGTAGAGAAGCTTGACAAAGCCACGAGTGTCCTGGTTGAAATCGGGGTTGTGGGAGTACTCGACGTCGGCGCCGAGCTTCCACGCTTCGGTAAGCTCATACTGGGCCGCAAGCGACCCGGAATAGGAGTTCTTGACTCCGTTTATTGCGCTGGCATAAACCACGTTGAGCACGTCGGCGGAGAGGTCGAACTTGCCGAGCTTTTTGTAACAGTAAACCCGGTACTCATTGTATCGCACTTTGTCCGTGGACCCGTTCATACGATGGTATCCGAGCCCGACGCCGCCGGAGTCCGGATCTGAATATTTGAGCATTCCACCGTAATAATTGGCGTCGCCTTCGAGGGAATAGTCAAAATTCTTGTAATCGGCAATGATGCTCACATTGTCTGTTGCCTGGTAGGAAGCAGATTCGCCGAGGATGGTGGCTTTTTCATCGTCAATGATAAGTCCTGACGCGACGGAGAGAGCGCTCGTGGTGGCACGGAAAAAGTAATCGTCATAATTAATCCACGACGCCGTCGTATCGAATCTCAGCTTTGCGAAAGGCCCTACCAGAAGGGCATAGGTATGTTCAGCCCAGTTCTGCGTGATGTCGTTGTAGCTCGATCTGCCGGTTATGTCGACTTTGTCCAGGGGATGGACCCAAAGATCGACTCCTTCCTCTCTCCGGTAGTCCTGGCTGTCTTTTACTTCCTTGAGCGCTGAAATTCCAATTGTGTACAAGCCACTCACCTGATGCGACAAGCGGCCGCCGTAAATCTCGTTGTTGCCGGGCGTGTTGATGTTGGTCTCGACCGGACTGCCCCCAAACGCTGAGATGCCGAAGCCGCCCTTAACATCTGTCCGTGCATAGATGCCGTCTACCCGTTCTGCGGCCACGCCTTCGAAGACCATTACCCGGCCCAGATTGACAACAGTGTTGTCGGTTTTGCTTTTGAAGCTCAGGTACGAATACTGCAGATCGCTGTTCGATTTTTTGCCGAACTCTTCAGTCTGAAAATCATCGCGCACCCAGCCACCGGTATGAAACGAAACTGTTTCATTGCCAATGTCCTTGACCGCGAAATCGAGGTATTCATATCCTCCCAGGATATTCGAACCGCCTGCTGTCTGTCTCGATTGAACATACGTGCTTGAATCACCGGACAGGCTCGCTGCACGCGAATGACCCGGCATACTCAACATAATCAGTGACAGCAAAGCCGCAGCAGATACTGTTCGCGTGACCAGGAAACCGCTTTTCACTGTTCGCAGCATAATGTTACTTCTCAAAATGTATCCTCCTTTCTAAAAACTGCTTACTTAGGCATTGGTACTACTGACGCAGGAACGATCGCAAATACGCTTCTGCAATATAATATCGTAGAACCGCACTTTTCTGTGCGCTTGAATGCGTGAGTCGGGAATTATCCAGACCTCTGTTCAAAGCTGACAGTGCGAGGCTCAAATTATTTTATGATCCATGAGGATTTATGAAGCATAACCGCCATAATCTGCCGAATCTAACGCCGCGAAAAAAGCTGCAAAACGGTGATACTATACAGAAAAGAACCGTGCAAATCAAGAAAAAAAGGACATGCCTTTTTTACTGAGGCATGTCCTTAGTGAATGATAAGCAAGTTCTACAGCATGCTTCAATATCCAAAATAACATTTCTTTACAACTCGTAAAAGCTGGCGGACCCCGAAGGGTCCGCCTGATGTTGAGCTTGGTCCCGGTTTGGCGATAATCAACCAAACCTTACTTCCGATTCGCTGTTAGTTGATTTTATGCACAACAGCGATGTCTTCTATTGCACCGTGTCCATGGCAAACAAGGCACGATTCGATTGACGGAGCAGGTGCCGAGGTACGCGTTGCATAGAACTGGCCGCCGTTTGCCTCCATGTGGTTCACATCAGTCGTAAGATCGTGGCATGAAACGCATACCGCTGTGATCGGAGACTGCACAAGGTTGCTGCCGCTGCCAGGTGTCAAGATGCCGCCGTTGGAAACCGAGGGGCCTGCACCATAATTCGTGACGCCGTCTTCAACAATATACGGCGAGTTTTTAGTGGCGTTGGATGCCGCTGTCGTGCTGGGCGTGCTTGCAGAAAACGGAATATAGGGGGAGGAGGCGGTGCCGCTTCCATAGTCCGTAGTGTATGTGCCTTTAGCCACCAGGACGTTCAGCATTCCGTTCATGAGAGCCGGGGTGTATTGGCTTGCGCTGAAGTCATAGGTACCGGGTAAATGACACTTCTCGCAGTCGTTCAGGATTGCCGGGTACAGCAAGTTCGAATAATTATCCCCGGTATCATTAACGGCATGCCAGGTAAACGGCACGGAACGCTTGCTTGCCCCATGAATGCCATGGACCCAGGTCCTGAATGATGCGGACCACCCGTTGCTTGACTGGTTGGGAATATGGCAGGCCCCGCAAATTGCGATGCTGTAGTTGCCGCCATGGAAATTAGGCGAGGTGCCGAGTTGCTTATGGCAGGAATCGCACCTATTGGCATCTACGATCACACGCCGTGCAGTGTAGCCGGTCGCAGCCTTCATGGCCGGGACTGTAAGGGCGGGCGTTCCATCGGCGATAATCGTCGGTGAATCCTTCATGATCGCCGTGACCATCTTGGCATTCGAGGGAACGCTGAGGGTGGAGCCGCTTATAACGGCGGTATAATAGCCGTTCGTATCCGGTCCGGTCAGCGAGCCTTTCGATCCATCCCATAAGTTCTGCACATATACGCTGGTGTGTCCGCTGTTCCAGTCTGACGGATTTGAAATGCCATCCTGGGGTACAGCATACGCTTCGATGAAATCCGGGCCTTTAGAAGTTGAGAGGCCGGATATCATGTTTGACGTGTTTGTTGATGCAGAATACGTATTAAATACTACGTCCGTACCGTTCTGCTGCATCTTGAACACCACGGACATTTCACCGTTGGTGCTCACAGAAGCAGAGCTGATTACGCATGTATAGCTTGCAGTAGACACGGGCATGGAATCACCGGTCACCGGATCAGTGTTCGTCGTCGTTGTATCGTGCTCCGACGCAATCGTGGCAGCGTCATGGCAGCCTGCGCAGAGATCCTCGGTCTTCGGGCCGGCTTTATGAGCTTTGAATCCAGTAGGCACAGTTGAGGCCCAGCTGATGTTGTCATGGCAGGAGCCGCAGGCCTTGATGCTCGGTTTATTCTTGTAGTTGTCACCATCGGTCCCAACGTGGCAGGTCGTGCAGTTCCTGATGTCCTGCGGAAGGCCGATATCGTTCGGGAAAAAGTGGCCGTCATTGATGCCATACCCCTGGAGTTGGAGGTTCTGACCCATGTGGGCCTTATGGATCATGGTCACAAACTCCATCTGGGCATAGGTGGCCGTTCCATTGCTGAGGAGCCACGTGCTGCCGTTCGGAGCCTTCGCATCGATGTCCGGGTTAGTCAAATTACCGCTGGCATCGGCAGTTGACACTGAGCGGCCCGTTGATTCCATCTGGGGGTTATGACACATCACGCAATATTTCGTGACTTGGCGTCCTCCATGGCCGGGCTGGCCGGGTTTGAAGCCTGTGCCGGTAACATCCAATGATGTATTACCGAGCTTCGAGTGGCAGCCGTTGCAGGCAGTTTCACTCACGATATCCCGGGTATTTGTGACCGGCGACCCATTCGGAACAAAAGTATAGACAATGTTTACCGGGTGGATAATCGGTAGCGTAGGCGTAACGTTCGGGACGTTTCCGGAAATCTGGACCGCTACCCGGTGCGTGGCTGCCGGGTCAAAGGTGAAATTGGAGTTCGCGAAAGTGTACACATAGGTACCGTCGCCATTGTCAACCAGATTCGCCGTGAGGCCCGTGCTGGTCGGCAACGACTGGGGGCTCGAATCCAGTAAATAGTTGCTCCAGGCGTTGGTAACGGAGTCCGTGGGATCGGTGGCAAGAGTCGCTATTACAAGTTTCACATAATTCGTGTTCGCCGCATTCGAAGTGCTTGCAACTCCGAGGCCCGTAACACCGCGTCCATTCTGATCGACAACCGAGAATTTAACAACCGGCTGCGCACTCATGGTAACGCTGATAATTGAGCCGGTCATCCTGGTCGCCACCATATCGTCTGAGGACAACGAGTTGATGTTCACCACTTGGCCGCCGGGCTGACCGGGCAGACCTTGCGGGCCTTGAATACCCTGAACACCTTGCGCGCCTGCTGAGCCATCGCTGCCTTTACAACCTGCAAAGGCAACCATCGCAACAAGAGCCAACATCACTAACAACAACGTACTAAACTTACTTTTGAAAAAATGTTGCATTTTTGCTTCCCCTTTCTTTCTTGGTTTTTTTTCTTACTGTATTTACAGCCTTTTTTGCTACCTTAACTGCTGTTTTTTCTGTAAAAACTGATGTTGAAATGGATAGAACATGAAGCACAGCCCCGAAATACGCTTCACTGTTCGTTGTTACCGTCTTGCATTAGATTTAAACTCCATGCCCAGACGACATTAAATAGATGTTTATAGCAATTAATATCTGAACGGCACATAATATCTAAAATCCTTTCACTTCCATGCAACAAAAATGCCACAAAATTATATATTTAAAAACAATTACTTAACTGCATTTCATGCCGTACATAGCGCTATTCATGTGTACTTTCGCTCACCTTCTGTAGGTTTTCGCTCATCACTTTTCATGCAAAATGCAATCATTAGCATTTATAAAACATATGCGGCATTACAATGCTTTATAATACAACTAGTTATAAACGCTATGTATCCATAAGAAAGAAATGGGGTAATAGATCCAGAATAAAATCCTGTGACGTTAAGTTCTTATCAATGCAGTTTCACTGCAGAGAGCTGAGTGGTATATATTATCAGGGCTGCGATTTGCGGCAAATAAATACAAGTAGTGATATGACCGAGCATAGGTGAAAAGTAAAAATCAAATTTTCAATTTTTTCTTGACAAAGTCACTATGTTGATATAAAAACACGTCTGGTTTAGAAATAAACTAAAAAAGGGGTATTTATCATGTTCAAATTCAGAGCCGTCATATTTTCTTTGCTTTGTTTTCTGTTCATTTCATCAACAGCTTCAGCGCAGCATCCAAGTACGGGCAATGTTGCTCCAGAGGCACGCGGGAAATTTCCATTTTTAACCGCTGAGATGGTCAAGCAAGAGTTGTCAGGAAAGAGCAAACCGGTATTGATTGATGTCGGGTCGATTCAGGAATACGAGGGTGGACATATTCCCGGCGCCATTAACGTACCGGCCCCGGCCATCAAAGCACAGCCTCGGAGGCTTCCGCAAGATAAATCAACGAGAATCATCATTTATCAAGGAAGAGGAGAAGGCGGGAGGGAACGCGCCCATAATGCCGCCACAAATCTCTGGAATATGGGATACACAAATGTATCTGTTTTTTTGGGTGGGATGCCTGACTGGGTCGATGCAAAGTATCAAGTTAAGAAGGGTTCAAAACCATAATACAATACAAAACCTAAATAATAGTAATAATATTGAACCGCAATAATTTTTCACAGAGGTCCTGCAGGCGCAAAAGATTGCAGCAAGTATTTGTTTAGCTTTTGAAATTTCCGGCCAGTGCCGGAGCTGTAGCTTTTCAGCACACCTACCTTCCCTTCATCACTTCAGTCAGCGATACAATGCGGGCATGCAGTAGTTCAATTGTTTTAAAGCCCCCCTAGGAGTCTGTCGGACTTAACGATCTGATCCGACGATTGTTTGTACAAATTCTGTGCTGATCAGCGTTTTGATCGGTATTTACTCTCCTCGATGAAAATCCGTCGAAGGAAGAGGTAATCGTCAGGCTGGGCAACGGCACGGAAGCTTTACACCCGGTGCCTACCGCCATATACGCCTTCCTTGTTAAACCCGATTTCGAAAAAGCGGCGACCTACGCGGTCAGTCTTGGAGGTGATGCCGACACGATCGGAGCCATGACCGGCGCGATCGCCGGCGCCTGCTACGGGATCGAAGGCATACCGCCGGGATGGAGGGAGAAGGTTGAAAACTGGGAATATATCGAAACTCTAGCAATAAAGCTCCGGGAAGTGAACATGCGGGGACCTCAAAAAAGATTGATTGGAGGCATTCATCGCGACACTTGCTTCAGGCCTCCATGCTGAGACGTGAATGTACGATAAGGTAGCCGGAAAAAAGAATCAATGCGCCGCCTAAAAGTGCGAAGAGAGAAGGCGTTTCCGAAAGCAGCAGGTATGCAAGCGGAATTGCTGCAAGAGGTTCCATGTACCCGAGTATCGCCGCATGCTGGGCTATGACCTTTCTGAGGGCATCATAGTAGAGCAGTGGGGCAAGCGTCGAATGAAATATCCCCGTGATGACCAGAAGAAATACCTGCCGGTATTGCAGATGAAAATCAGTAAAAAAAACAGCCGGCGCCAGCGAAATGGTGGTTATCCAGAGCAGTAAAACCACGGCCTTATGGTGCATCAGCATCTGGCTCAGCTTGCGTGAAAATATAATAATGAAGGCGTACGCCACGCCGGAAATCGTGCCGGCGATGATGCCTGCCGTATGTTCCCCTCCAACGATCAGCCCCCCGCCAGACAGGACGATCAACATCATACCGAGCGCGGCAATGGGGAGCGAAAGCACCGTCACCTTCTGCAGTCGTTCTGAAATCATAACAGGCGCGAGCAGTGCGACAAAGAGCGGCGCGGTATAATGCGTGAAGACTGCGTTTGAAACAGTGGTGTGGCCCAGTGCGTAAAAATACGAAATATTGTTCGTGATCGACGAGAGTGCAAGAAGACCAAAGAGCCACCACATCTTTCCGGCACCGTGCAGGTCAAGTTCTCCCCGGACAGCAAGAAACGCCGGCACGGTGAAACTTGCGGTAAGCGATGTAAAAAAGAGAACCACGACGGGCGGAAGGGCCAGCCAGCGGATCATGGGGCCCCACGTGCTCCAGATGAGCATGGCAAGGATGATTTTGAGGTAGCTTTTCATACAAATGAGGAATCCGGAATGCGGAGTGGGAATTAAATACAAAAAAAAGCGGAAGGAGAAACGTAAAGCACGCCTCTCAATCCGCATTCGTCATTCCGAATTCCGTAATTGCCTACGTTCCCATTTCCCATGATGCAAGATACTGTTTCACCGCTTAGTAACGGTAGTGCTGGGACTTGTACGGGCCTTCCTTGGGAACGCCGATGTAGGCGGCTTGCTGGTCGGTCAGCACGGACAGCTGCGCGTTGAGTTTCTTCAATTGCAGGCGCGCGACCTTTTCGTCCAGATGCTTGGGCAGGGTGTACACTCCGACCGGGTATTCCTTGGTGCGGGTGAACAACTCGATCTGCGCGATGGTCTGGTTGGCGAAGGAGCTGGACATCACATAGCTGGGGTGGCCCGTGGCGCAACCGAGGTTCACCAAGCGTCCCTTGGCCAGCAGAATGATGCGATGGCCGTCGGGGAAAATCACATGGTCGACCTGTGGCTTGATTTCTTCCCACTTGTACTTCTCGATCGAGGCAACATCGATCTCGCTGTCGAAGTGGCCGATGTTGCATACGATGGCCTGGTCTTTCATCTTCACCATGTGGTCGTGGGTGATGACCTTCTCGTTGCCCGTGGCGGTGACGAAGATGTCGGCCTTGCCGGCGGCGTATTCCATGGTCACCACGCGGTAGCCTTCCATCGCGGCCTGTAGCGCGCAGATGGGGTCGATCTCGGTGACCCAGACTTGGGCGGACAATGCGCGCATGGCCTGGGCGCAGCCCTTACCCACGTCGCCGTAGCCGCAGATCACCGCGATCTTGCCCGCGATCATCACGTCGGTGGCGCGCTTGATGCCGTCCACCAGCGATTCGCGGCAGCCGTACAGGTTGTCGAACTTGGACTTGGTGACGGAGTCGTTCACGTTGATCGCGGGAATCTTGAGGTCGCCGCGTTCGTGCATCTGGTACAGACGGTGCACTCCGGTGGTAGTCTCTTCGGTCACGCCCTTGATCTGCGCGAGACGCGTCGAGTACCACTTGGGATCCTGCTTGAGCTTGGCCTTGATGCTGGCGTACAGCACGGTGGCTTCCTCGCTATCCGGCTTGTCGAGCACCGAGATGTCCTTCTCGGCGCGGCTGCCCAGGTGCAGCAGCAGCGTGGCGTCGCCGCCGTCGTCCAGAATCATGTTCGAGTAGCCGCCGTCCGGCCAGTCGAAGATGCGGTGCGTGTAGTCCCAGTAGTCCTTCAACGATTCGCCCTTGCAGGCGAAGACGGCGATGCCGTCCTTGGCGATCGCTGCTGCGGCGTGGTCCTGGGTCGAGAAGATGTTGCACGAGGCCCAGCGCACCTGGGCGCCGAGCGCGGTGAGCGTCTCGATCAGCACTGCGGTCTGGATGGTCATGTGCAGCGAACCGGTGATGCGCGCGCCCTTCAGCGGCTGACTCTTGGCGAACTCTTCGCGGATGGCCATCAGACCGGGCATTTCGGTTTCGGCGATGGCGATTTCTTTGCGGCCCCACGAGGCCAGGTTGATGTCGGCGATGACGTAGTCTTTAGTAGACATAGTGCTCTCCATTCAGGTTAGTGAATGGGCGCCGTTGCTGCATGTTGAAGCACCCCATCGAGCCTGACAGACCCGCCTTGCGGTGACTGCTGCAGCGCCCCTCGACGGGGTTACACAATGTTGAAGGGCAGCCACGCAGGGCTGCCCTAATTTTCACACCATTCACGCATAGTCCGGATTCTATCGGCGATCCAAATTATGCGATCAGCTATTACTTCACTCCCGCGTCTTTTTTAAGCTTCGCGGCCTTGTCCGTCTTTTCCCAGGTGAACTCCGGCTCCGTCCTGCCGAAGTGGCCGTAGGCCGCGGTCTTTTTGTAAATGGGCCGTCTCAGGTTGAGCGTCTTCACAATGCCTTTCGGCGTCATATCAAAGTTTTTTCTGATGATCTTGACCAGTTTGTCATGCTCGACCTGGCCGGTACCGAAATCGTCCACATGGATCGAAACCGGTTCAGGAACGCCGATGGCATAGGCAAGCTGCACTTCGCATTCCGTAGCGATGCCCGAGGCAACGATGTTCTTGGCAACGTAGCGCGCCATGTAAGACGCCGATCGGTCAACTTTCGTCGGGTCCTTGCCCGAGAAACAGCCGCCGCCGTGGCTGCCCACGCCGCCGTAGGTATCCACGATGATCTTGCGGCCCGTGAGTCCCGTATCGCCCATGGGGCCGCCGGTCACGAATCTGCCGGTGGGGTTGATGTGATAGATAATGGACTTTTCATCGAGAAGTTTCTTCGGCAGCACGGGAAGGATGACCTTTTCGATGATGTCCTTGCGCAGTTGTTTGAGGCTCACGTCGGGGCTGTGCTGGGACGAGACAACGATTGTATGCAGTCTATAGGGCTTGCCGTCCCGGTATTCAATGGTCACCTGAGACTTACCGTCCGGCCTCAGATACGGCAGAATCTCCTTCTTTCGCACTTCGGACAGGCGGCGGGTAAGCTTGTGGGCAAGCATGATGGTCATGGGCATGAGTTCCGGAGTCTCGTCGCAGGCATAACCGAACATAAGGCCCTGGTCTCCGGCGCCGCCGGTGTCAACGCCCATGGCGATATCGGGGGACTGGGAATGGACCGATGTGATCACCGCACAGGTCTCGGAGTCAAAGCCGTATTTTGCCCTGACATATCCAATCTCTTTGATCGTCTGACGAACGATATCGGGGATTTCTACATATCCCTTGGTGGTGATCTCGCCCGCCACCATGGCGAGGCCCGTGGTCAGGAGCGTTTCGCACGCAACCCGGCTCATGGGGTCCTGCGCCAAAAGCGCATCGAGAACTGCATCAGAAATCTGGTCGGCTATCTTATCTGGATGTCCTTCGGTTACCGATTCCGAGGTGAAAAGGTAATTCCTGCTACAGCTGTCCATCTGGTCTCCTCCCGGCCTTTATGACCACAAAAATTTCGTTTTTATAACATAGCCACAGATTTTGTCAAGCAAAATTTGGTTATAAGAAAAAATCTACTGCAGCGGCCGACAACGCGCCGGACAGGGTAGCAGAATACAGTAACTGGATGGATTTTTCAATATGTTTTTTGGCGATCAGGCGGTCTGCCTCTCCGATGAAGGGCTTCAAACTGAGTTGCCCTGCATAGGTGCTCGGACCGCCCAGACGTATCCCGAGCGCGCCTGCCATGGCAGCTTCAGGATAACCGCTGTTCGGGCTCGTATGGTTGTTGCAATCGCGGATCAGGACACGCCAGGGACTGAATAGTTCAGAGTTCACAGTTCGGGGTTCAAGGCCGGTTCGGGGAAAAAGTATGGCCGAGGAAACCAGAGGCGTAAGCCGGCGACCCATAACTGCGGACAGGCAGATCAGAACTGCCGTGATCCTTGCCGGTATAAAATTGGCCAGGTCATCCAGCCGGGCCGCGGCCCAGCCGAAATGAAGATATCGCGCGTTCCTGTAGCCGACCATAGAGTCGAGCGTGTTGACTGCCTTATAGGCGAGCGCAAGAGCCGGTCCGCCGATAGCCAGATAGAACAGCGGTGCGATCACGCCGTCCGAGGCGTTCTCTGCTACAGTTTCCACCACCGCGCGAACGATCTCCGGTTCGTCGAGGCTTTGCGTATCTCTCCCTACGATCAGGGAGAGCTCATAGCGCGCTGCCTCGATATCGCCTTCTTCGAGCTTTTTGAGCACCCTGCGCGCCGCATCAGCCAGCCCTCGTGCTGCGAGTGTCGTATATGCCAGCAGCGCAGAGATAGTGAAGCCGAGAGAGGATGAAAACCGGTGGGCAATGAGAATGATGCCTTGGGAGGCGAAATAAACGAGGAAAACAATAAGGAAAACCAGTACAACTCCTGCGATCTTTTCCGTTCGGGGCGTTCTGGCAATTCGTCTGAGAATCGACTCGAAGCGTTGTATGAGCAGTCCGATGGCTCGTACCGGGTGCGGCAGCCACTGGGGATCGCCGAAAAGCAGGTCAAGGAGATAAGCTGTTATTATGATGAGACCGTTCATCAACGACAAAGAGGGCAACAGGCTCGTGCCCTGTCATGCATTGGAGCGGCAATTCTTTCGAAGGAAGGCATTCCTCCTGAGCGGCTGTACACTGTTGGATTGACCTTTCTGCGGAAACCCGGTCGCCGGGAGTGGACGAGGACTTCGTGGTCTGCTACTTGGTCTCTTGTTCTATTTCCTTGAACAACCGCATGGGATCGAAGGGCTGCAACAGGGCGTTGAAGCTCGCTATCCCGACGGGAGGCTGGATGTAACGCATTTCAAAAGTGATGCTCCCTTTCGCCGGTATGACGACTCCCTGATTTTGAAGGATTTTGGCTTTCAGCTCCGGGACATTTACGCCGCGCTTCGATAAAACATCGTAATCAGCGCGAGAGTAGATCTGCTTTCCGTTCAGCAACCGGATTTTGTTCAATACACTGCCTTTCGCATCGTACACGTCTACAACGACATACCAGCCCGACCGCTCTTTGTCCGTCGTATTTTCCACGGTACCGGTAATAAGCAAATCACCATTCGGCTCTACCGAACCTGAAGGGTTGATTATCCGCAATCCTTCGATTGAGGTCATTTCAGACGCAGGCTGTTCCGCTTTCTGCAGGGAAGGCAGCATAAACTTGTATACACCATACCCTATCGCGCCGACCAGGATGACGACAGACAGCACAACAAGGATCATTTTCCCGGGATGAGAAGGCTCGGTTTGGGGAATTTCAAAAGTGGTTGATTTCGTTGCCGGAGGTGCAGGTTCCTTTTTTGGCGTTGCCGGCGGAACAGCCGCGCGGGCCGGTGCAGCTTTAGGGACAACAGGCTTCGGCTCGGATTTGCCAGGCATTGCCGCTGCTTCAACCGTTTTCGGTGTCTGCTTGGGCTCCGGCTTCGGTACGGGAACCAGGTCCAATGCAGGTTCCGGTACGCGCTCCTGCTCTTGTTTTTGTTCAGGCGCTTTCGGAATTGCCGGTTCAGGTTTCGGCTCCGACACTGGTTCGGGATTGTGTTCCGCCGGTTTCTCTACTTCGGACTCGCGTGGTGCGCCGGCTTCCTCTATCGGCCCCGGTTCGACGGGCGATGCCGTTGCCGGCTTTTCCTCCTGCCGTGGTTCCGGTTCGGGTTGCGGCGCCTCTCCGACGGACAACTCTTCAAAAGGGTTGGATTCAGTAATTGCCGGTTCTTCTCGTTCCTGTAAAAAATCAGGGATAGAGGGAGACGGTTGATCCGAATCTTTCGGCTCGGGAAGAGGAGCATGAAAAGCCTCGGCACTAAGGTCCGGAACGGGTTCGGCCTCTTTGACCGTGGCTGGTTCTGCAGTTGAAGGTGCAGCGGGTTTGGGCTTCGGTTCGAACATGTCGAGAGCAGAAACAGCGGTTTTCGACAAGGTATAGGTATCGAAATCTTCTCTGGTGATTTTTACGGTCTCGCCGCACTGCGTGCATGAGAACTTGATGCCTTTGCCTGAAATTTTATCATCAGACACACGGAAGAGCTTGTTGCACTTTCCACACCGGATTTCCATCCTCCGCGGCCTCCTAGCCTGTGCTCCGACACCGGAATTGCAATTTCCGGCAACGCCCGGACATGCTTGCCGGGCGCGGTTTCGAGGTTTTCACCGATTTTATTACCTGCTTCGTTCTTACCTGGTTATTGTATTATATTTTGAGGAATTTATCTACCCTTCCGTTATATTTTTTTATCCTCATCGACGTCTGTGGCATCTTTCTTCTCCCCCGGGATACGATAGCTCGCGTCCGCCCATTTTCCCAGGTCAAGCAGCCGGCAGCGCTCGGAACAGAAGGGGCGAAAAGGGTTATCGTTCCAGGCAATCTCTTTCTTACAGATCGGACAGGTTATCTTTCTGCCTTTCATTCCTCACTCCGAAGCTCATTTCAAAACATATTTCATCGGCATTTCGACCCAACCGCTTACGTAAGGCAGGGGCGCCGCGCGATACACGGCCCCAATCGACGCGTTGTCCAATATTTCGAACCCGGAACTCTGAAGGATTTCTATTTTATCAACAGCACCGGAGGAAGCAAGTTTGAACCGTAGATGCACAACGCCTTCAATGCCCCGTTCTCTCGCCAGGCGCGGATAGCTCTTTGTTTTCTCGATAGCCTCAGCCAGGACAGCCCATTCTCCTGGCGTTCCGGTGCCGATTTGGTCCGAAGTCCCCTGGCTTCCGCCGGTCGAGACCGTATTCGATGCACCATTGTCATTTCCTGAACGACCATCCTGTTGTTCATGGCCAGTCAGTTGCGACGATGCTGTGCGCACAGTGTCCAGTTCTTCGACAGATTCCTTCTTCATCTCAGGCGTAGGAGGCACACTTGGCACGGCTTGAAGCTTGCGCCGGGACATCGGCTGATTCCCCGAGCCGGATGACGCGCTGGAAGAGACCAGAGCAACCATCAGCGCATCACGCGATGACGATAGCAGCACTCCTGAAAACTGTGCAAACGCAATCGCGCTTCCGAAAACCATGATATGCGCGGCAATCGAAATATAAAATGCCTGCCTGAAGGTCATAAGAAATGGTACCACAGTGTATGAATAAAATCATTTTAACAACGACGGAGAGAAACGGAATTACATACTGCCCATCCCGCTCTCCCCGTCGGCGATTCGTGCTTTTTTTTACAGGTTAGAACGTAACCGTGACTCCTCCGTAAAACTCCTGCGGCGGCATGGGGTAACCCTGTTCCGGTGGATAACCAGAAACAATTACGGTTTCATACTTTCGATTGAATATATTTTTCAAGCCGATAAAAGCAGAAGCTTTCAAATCCTTTCGGGTTACAAAATTATCGGTAATCTTCCCGTCCAGAGTATAATAATCCCATCTCGGCTCGCCCGGTCTCACGTAGTTTCTTACACTTTGGCCTACAAGAGACAGAACAGTCTCATTATCCAGGGCAATCCAGAGGGAACCGCCGAGCTGGGTAGCGGGAATATGGGACTCGGCGGAGTAGAGCCGCTCCCCTGTCGTATCGTCGACCGGAACGAGGATTGTATAATTGAGAGAAACGGAAAAAGAATCGGACGCAGTGAGATGCCATTCAGTTTCAGTCCCGGAAATGTGCGCCCTGCCAATGTTCGTCGGCGTAGAAGTGAACGTGATCGTATCGGTCTGCCATGAGATGAGATTCGTTACTCTTCGTTTGAACGCGGTAAACTTAATCGAATTGCCTTTGCCGAGGGACTGTTCAATGCCACCTTCATATTCTTCTGCCAATTCCGGACGAAGGTTTGGATTTCCCGTATCTCCAAATGAATCGCTGAAATACAGATCATTCAACGTCGGCGCCCTGAAGCTCTTCCCGTATGAGGCCCGGAGAATTGTACCGCTTCCGGCATTGAGATAACGGGCGCTTGCCTTGGGACTCCACTTGCTCCCGAATACTGAATGCGTATCGTTCCGTCCTCCCAGAACAAGGATGAATGAGTCGCCCAGGCTCATCTCGTCCTGGATATATCCCGACGTCACTGAATCCCCATGCGTGCCCGAGCCGCTGTCAACCATGCTGTCGTTGCGCTTCTCTCCCCCGATCGTGACCACGGAGAATGAGTTCATAAGCCAGTTGACCTGTCCTTCAGTACCGTCAGTCATGCTCCGGCTCTTGCTCCAATCGGCGGAAAAATCGGGATTTACAAATCCTATTCTTTCTTCATTTTGATAGCCGCGTATGCTGAAATCGATTGTGTTCGTCAACTTTGCCTTATACTGCAACCCCGTTATGGTTTCACTCGTCTTCTGGCGGGCGTTGGGCGATGGATATATCACGGAACCGGGAACGCCGATGTCCTTTGTTACGTAATCGGAACTTGCTTCAACCGAGGAGGTCGCGCTGAAATCATAGCCGAGCTTGATGCCAGCAGTTGTTTGATCGGCGTTGTTGTTCAGATGGTGGTACCCGCTTGAATGTTCCTTCCCGATTGAGAGCGTATAGTACGTATTGTTATATCTCCCGGAATTATAAATCGAGTCTGAATTGAACCGGGCTCCGTCGATTGCGGTGAGGGTTGTCACGGGTTTGGCTGGTTTTTTTGTGATAATATTCACTACGCCGCCGACTGCATCAGCTCCGTACAAGGCAGAGGCAGGTCCGCGAACGATCTCGATGCGATCGATCGCATCGAGCGGGATGGGAAGTTCGGACAGATCATACCCGCCGGCAGCCGCTGAATTGAGCCGCTTACCGTCTAAAAGCACGAGCACCTGTGCGTAAGGCGCTCCCCGCAGGGTGGTTGCCTGAAGCCCGCCCAGCGGCCCTTGATCGGTCACCAGAGCGCCTGCAGTCGTACTGATGACCTCCGCTACGTTCGTTGCACCCGATTTTTCAATTTCGTTGGCCGTAATCACGGTAACCGACTGGGTAATGTCCTGCTGTTTTCGCTCTGTCTTTGTTGCTGTTACAACCACTTCGTTCATTTGTACATCGGCGACGGCAAATGAGCTGCCGACGATCAACATCGATGACAACCAGAGAGCTGTACCTGCAACAACTTTTCTCATTATAATATTCTCCTTCATTCGAGGTTTGCGGGAATGAGAGGTCTCCTGGCTTAGGACTTCCTACTTGCCGGCCTTCCCGGACTTTGACGCCCAATCGGCTTAATCGATACGGTAAACTTTCTTGAGCGGCACATCCAGTGGCATTTCTGGCTTTCGTTTCCATCACAGTTGCGCGACAGCTGGGGATTCGCACCCCCTTCCGCATCATCATTCCCTTGTATTCTTTGTGTTCAACAAATCTTGCGCTACCTTGCTTTACTTACGAGTTTGTTTCATCCCCCCTTTCGAGACACCAGGTCCCTGATGCATTGCATGTCGAGACTTCCTCGCAAGAGGTCCGCCCATTGGTCAAGGGCCCGGTCCCGCGCTTTCTCGAAGTCGATCACTTCATCCAGCGCAGCTAATCCCCGCTTCGTTCTGAGTGAATTGATGAGGTCGCGTCTGAAAAGGTCGTTATCGAAGATCCCGTGAATGTAAGTCCCCCAGACGTTGCCCTTTTGAGAACCATCGGGTGCCAGTTCAGAGTTCACCGTTCGGAGTTCGGAGTCTGAACAAATCCGTTTCACCTTGAACAGACCAACATCACCGGTCGTCCTGCCCATATGAATCTCATAGCCCTTCAAAATATTTTTGGTGCTGCATTCCGAACTTTGAACCCTGAACTTTGAACTTTGAACTGCCGTCGCCTCCACCTGCGCGGTCACTTTTGTTTTCTCAAGCAGGGTTTCAACGTCCAGAAGGCCCAAGCCGTCAACCTCGGGCTGCTTACTTTCCACGCCAAGAGGATCAAAGAGTTTTTTCCCGAGCATCTGGTACCCGCCGCAAACTCCAACGAGGGGGATTCCCTTTGCTGCCGCCCTTTTGATGCTGTTTTCGATTCCCGACTCTCTCAGGAAGAGCAGGTCCTGGACAGTGTTCTTTGAGCCCGGGATGATGACAAGATCGGCATGTTCTATATCGGCATCGCTGAGCGAGTATATCAGCTCCGTATCCTGCTCGTACAGGAATGGATCGAAATCGGTAAAGTTCGAGATATATCTCAGCCGGACCACAACGATCTTGAGCTTCGGTCCGGTGAATTTGCCGTTGTTGGACCACCAGAGCCTTTCCATGGGGATGCCGTCCTCTTCGTGCAGTCCGAGATCGCCGCGATAAGGCACCACGCCAAGGACCGGCCTTCCGGTTTTTTCGCGGATCATTTCGAGCCCCGGCTGCAGGATCGTCAGATCGCCCCGGAATTTGTTGATGATGAAGGCCTTGATGTAATCAGCGTCTCCATCGAGAAGTGCGATGGTGCCGTACAAGGATGCGAATACTCCTCCCTTGTCGATATCGCCGACCAGAATCACCGGCGCCTGCACATGCCGGGCAACGCTCATGTTCACCACCTCGTCGTTGCTGAGATTGATCTCAGCCGGGCTTCCCGCCCCTTCTATGATGATGAGATCATGCCGCTTTGCCAGGCGTTCATAGGCGTGGGTGACCGCGGCCCACGCATTCTCTTTGAATGCATAGTATTCCCGGGCCCCCATATTTGCATGGACCTTGCCGTTCAGGATCACCTGGCAGCCCGCTTCGCCGGTGGCCTTGAGGAGCACGGGGTTCATATCAACGGACGGTTCAACCCGTGCAGCCTCGGCCTGGTATGCCTGGGCACGTCCGATCTCGCCGCCTTCCCGGGTAATGAATGAGTTCAAGGCCATGTTCTGCGCTTTGAACGGCGCAACGTTAACCCCTTCGTCCCGAAAAATCCTGCAGAGGCCTGCCACGATGATGCTCTTGCCGACGCCTGAGCCGGTGCCCTGTATCATGAGCGGTTTAGCAGTCAACGAAGTCACTGCCTCTCTTGTTTAACGACTTTGTAATCTTTGACATCGAGGAACCAGAATCCATCCCTGCTCACCACTTCGGAAGCCTTGATTTCGATCTTTCCACGGAACAGCGGGCCGCTCGTGACAAAAGTGTGGAACTCACCGCTCTCTCCGCAGACATCAAGTTTTTTCGATTTGAGATAATCGATAAATTCCCGGTCCATCTTGCGGCCGATATATTTTTTATCGATCAGGTCCTGGTTGCCGCTTGCCACGATCGTCTCAAAACCTTTATCCAGGAAGTCCTGGATGATGTTCTCCGTGTTCATGCCCCAGAGCGGTTCTACCGGCTCCATGCCGAGTTCACCGCACACGCGGTCAACCCATTCTTTATGCGGCTCAAGATAGATGTCGCCGAAGACCATGCCTTGAGCCCCACGCGCTACGAGCTCTCCCACGGTTTTCTTGAACTCGCGTTCAAAATCTGCGGATGCGACCTTTTGCTGGACCATCGGGATTCCCGTGAGTTCTGCCTGGACTTTTATCATGGCAGGGTCGATACCGTGGAGATTGTTCGGCCGGTCGAAGTGGACCAGGTGCGACAGTTTCTTTCCCTGTTTTTGCGCAAGATAACTTGCAAGGCAGCTGTCTTTTCCGCCGCTCCACGATGCACAGTACATTTGAATACTCTCCTAAAAGTTATTTTCGTAACTGATATAAATGCCGTCGCTCCCTGATTTCCTTATTTCGACATCTACGTCAAAGGCCTGTTTCAGCATGCCTCGCGAAAGCACCTCTTCAGGCCTGCCCGATCCGATGACGTTCCCGTCTTTTATGAGAATCACCTTCTCGAACTGGAGGGCGATGTTGATGTCATGCAGCGCCATCATCACGGAAATATTCTTAACTTCGCGCAGTTTCTTGAGGAGCCTTATCAGCTCGATCTGGTATTTGATGTCGAGGTTGGCGAGCGGTTCGTCCAGGAGAAGCAGGCCGGCGCCTTGGAGCAGCGTCATGGCTATAAAAGTCCTTCTTCGCTCGCCGCCGGAGAGATCGGTGAGGCGCGCACCGGCTTTTCCGGTCAGCCCGACCATTTCCAGCGCCTCATCAACGGTCATGGCAGGAGGGATGTCGTAGGGATAAAGCCCCATGCCCACCAGCTCCTTGATCGTAAAGGGAACGCTGATATCGAGCGTTTGCGGAAGGTAACTGATCAGCTTGGCCCGGTCCCTGCTTTTGATGGTCGAGAGGTCGGCTCCCCAGAGCGTGAGCTTTCCAGATGATGGTTTCAGAATGCCGCCGGCAAGCTTCATGATAGTCGATTTGCCGGACCCGTTCGCGCCCAGGAGGCCGATGAAGTCGCTCTCCCCGATCGAGAAAGAGAGATCGCGTATGAACTGCCTTCCCCGCTCATAGGAATAGCAGATGCCGTTCAGCTCCAGGATATGAGTTCTAGATGCTGAGGACATTCTTTCTCCTGAGCAGGTACAAGAAATAGGGAGCGCCGATGATCGCAGTGATCACGCCCGCAGGCAGCTCCATGGGCGGCATCACCGATCTGCTGATCAAGTCGGCGATGCACAAAAGCGACCCGCCCGCGATTGCAGAGGCCGGGACCAGCAGTCTGCTGTCCGCGCCGATGAAGAAACGCATGATGTGGGGGATCAGCAGGCCGATGAACCCGATCATGCCGCCGAGCGACACCGATGCCGCGGTCAAAAGACCGACCGACACGAAAAGGATGAACCGTTCCCGATGCGGGGCAAAGCCCAGGCTGTGCGCGAATTCGTCGCCGAGGATAAGCGCATTCAAAGCCCTCGCCCGTGTCATCGAGAGAAGGAGTCCCACAAATACGAAGGCCAAGCCGTAGGGGATGCGTGACCACTCGGACATGGACAGGTCGCCGAAGATCCAGAGCATGGCCCGCCTGAGTCCTTCATCGGTGGAAATGCTCATCAGGAGCATCAACAACGCGGAAAAAAGAAAGCTCAGGCCAACGCCGGCAAGGAGCAGCCGTTCGGGCCAGAGGCCCCCCCGCTTCCACCCCATCATGCCCACAATACTGCCGGTGGCCAGTGCGCCGGCAAAGGCGAACACCGGAATCGTGAAACTGCCCAAAAAGGAAATGCCGCCGATGATGCCGACAGCCGCCGTAAGCGAGGCCCCGCTCGAGATGCCGAGGATGTAGGGGTCCGCCAGGGGGTTTCGCAAGATGCCCTGCAGCACCGCCCCTGAAGCTCCGAGCGCCATCCCCATGAGGAAGGCGACAAGCACGCGAGGCAGCCTGATGGAGATCAGAATTTCCCGTTCCGTGTCGCTCAGATTGAACGGCAGAATGATATGCGGCCCGAGAAGCGCCGAGGACCCAACAATCAGGAGCGCGACGACCAGGAGGACGATTATTCTTACTTGAGACATTCAGCAAGCTCCTCGATGCCGTGTACGACACGGGGCCCCAGGCGGTACAGACCGTCCCCTACATAACACACTCTCTCGTTTTTCACGGCAGGGATTGTCGAAAGTCTCTTCAAAATGCCCTTCGATACGGCCATCATGTCCATTCCTGAACCCTTGCCGATGACGAGAACATCGGGGGCCTGTCGTATGACCTCTTCTATCGAATATTTCGGATAAGCCGTCGCTGCCCGGGATGCTATATTGCCGGCTCCCAGGAGCGTTATGGCTTCATCGATCGCTGTGCCGGGGCCTGCTACGATGAGCGGTTCAGGCCAGACGATGAACAAGATTTTTTTTTGTGAGGCACGATCGTTGACACGCGCGGGCCGGGATGCCTTCCGGACACCCTCTTCGATCGATCGCGCGAGGCGTGCACCGCGTTCTTTCACTCCCATTGCCGTGGCCAGGCTCCGAATGCCTTGAGGAAGGTCGCTCAGGGTCCGGGCTTCAAAAACATACGTATTGATCTTCAGCGATACAAGCCGCTCCTCGAATTCCTTCGGGTTCCCGTCCGTCGTCAGAACGACGACGTCCGGTTTGAGCCGAATCACGGCTTCGAGCGATGGATTGGACATGCCGCCGATTTTCGGTTTTTTCTTCGCCTCTTCAGGATAATCGCAGAACGTCGTGACGCCCACGATATTCTTCCCCAACCCCAGCGCAAACAGGATTTCGGTCATGCTCGGCGCAAGTGACACGATACGCATCGGCGGAGATGCAGGTTCGGCGGCAGCGCCCGCATTTATCATGATTAGTGAAAAGAATAGGGCGAAAAGAAATTGTTTCATTATATACCCGTGTCTATGCCCGGTTCAAAATAGGTTCGCCTTCGTCCGCGTCAATCAAGGCGAAGTGACAAAAAAATCCCCAGTCCTGGTGAAGACTGGGGATTAATAGAAGATATTAACCCACACATTATCTTAACGCCGAAGACTGTGCGAGAACATCCAAGCAGGTCTTCTGGCTCTCCCACCATCACCAGCCTTCCCAAGCACGCTCTGCGTGATCAGTGGCCTTTGTTGGTGATGGTTTGACCCCGCTTTCGCGGGGCCGGGATTACAGCGGCGGGTCCGCTCCCGATTTTAACGGGATTCCCTTCGCCTGGATGTGGTCGTTCTTATGTGGTTTGATTTATAACACAGCATGACGTCAAAGTCAAAATGTTTTTCCTCTTTGCCTTTGATTGTTGGTATTCACTATGGTATAATCTGCACCAATCGACACTATTTAACGGGAGACTTGAATGCTTGTAGAAGACCTCAAACAGCAACTCGATAACATCAAAGGCAGGCTGGAGACCCTGCGGAGGCATCTTTGACACTCCTACCAAGGAATCGCGGCTCGAAGAGCTGACCCGCCTCACTGAAACATCCGGATTCTGGGACAGTAAAGATAAAGCCAATACCGTCTTGAAGGAAAAGGCATCCATCGAACGTTCACTCAGGGACTGGAAGTCACTGGCAACCAGGCTGAGCGACCTCGAAGCCATGGCTGAACTCGCCTCTGAAGAAGGCGGAGAGTCCATGCGCGCTGAACTGGAACGGGAGATAACAATCATTCTGAAGGACATCGCCTCTGCCGAAGTTGCGGCGCTCCTCTCGGGCGAGCGGGACGTATCGAATGCGATCGTGTCGATCCATCCGGGCGCAGGCGGCACCGAGGCCCAGGACTGGGCAGAGATGCTGATGAGGATGTACTTGCGCTGGGCTGAGAAGCGAGGGTACAAAACCGAGATCCTCGACTACCAGGCCGGTGATGAAGCGGGGGCCAAATCCGTCACCTTCACCGTTTCCGGCGATTATGCCTACGGCAGGATGAAGGCGGAAGCAGGCGTGCACCGACTTGTCCGCATCTCTCCTTTCGACGCAAACAAGCGCAGGCACACCTCCTTCGCGTCGGTCTTCGTCTACCCGGAGGTCGAGGAGGACATCGATATCGAGATCGACGAGAAGGAACTCCGGATCGATACGTACCGCTCATCGAGCGCAGGCGGCCAGCACGTGAACAAGACCGACTCTGCCGTGCGCATCACCCACCTGCCGACGAACATCGTGGTGCAGTGTCAGAACGAACGCTCGCAGCTGAAGAATAAGAACGTTGCCATGAAAGTGCTTCGGTCGCGGTTGTATGAATTGCGGAAAAAAGAACAGGACGAAAAAGTCGGCAAGCTCGTGAGCGAAAAGAAGGACATTGCCTGGGGTAGCCAGATCAGGTCCTACGTGTTCCAGCCCTACCAGTTGGTGAAGGACCACCGCACCGGCGTGGAAGTCGGCCAGGTGACTGCCGTCATGGACGGCGACCTCGACCAGTTCATTGAAGCCTATTTGATTACGATCAGCGGAGCCCGGGATACGGGAGAGAGTGGGAAGGCTTAAAGGGAAACCTTTCGCCCCTGTCCACTTCTCCTCTCTATCTCTTCTCCCTGCTGTCTACGGCCTTTCTCGAATCCCTGCTATCTGCTGCCCCCGTGCTTCTACATATTTTTTGACGCCTTTGAACAACGCTTCAGCTATCGCCTGCCGGTAGGAGTCCTGTTTGAGCAGCTTCTCCTCTTCGGGGTTGCTGATGAATCCGATCTCCGCCAGAATACTCGGCATCTCCGTATTGATCAACACATAGAAAAACGCCCGCTTTATCCTGGCCTTGAGATCGTTGGCATGACGGTTGACGGATTTAAGATTGTTGACGAGCGATCCCTGAACTGAATCAGCCAGGTAGAGAGACTCCTCGATCTTATCGTCCCGCGTGAGTTCCGCAAAAATCCGGTCAAGCTCGGATTTGAGCTCGCTCAGCTTCTTCGTCGACATGGCGTTTTCCCGGGCAGCCGTTGCCATTGCTTCCCGGTCGGAAGCCCGCAGGCTCTGAACGTACGTTTCAATCCCCCGTGTAGTCCGCTTCCTGTTGGCATTCACATGGATGGACACGAATAAATCAGCGCCTTTTGACTTGGCAATAAAGGGTCTCTCTTCGAGCGGGATGAACACGTCCCGGTCGCGGGTCATGATCACCGTGCACCCAAGCCGTTCCTTCACGAGAACGGCGAGCTTTTTTGCGACGTCAAGGGTGACCGTTTTTTCCTTCAAACCGCTCTTGCCGATGGCCCCCGGATCCTGGCCTCCGTGACCCGCGTCGATGGCTATCGTTTTTATCTTCAGTCCAAGCTGCCGGGAAAGAGAAAGTTTCTGATCAACTCCATTTTTTGCCTCGGGGATTTTTGGCAGAAGAGGGACAGAGGGTTGCGGTTCCGTCTTCACCTCGGGTTTTTGGGCTAACGTACTTTCTGCAATTTGACGGGTGCCGGTGTCGGAACTGGAAACGCTTTGTTCCGTCGCCTGCAAGCCTTCACCGGTGACATCGATAACGAGACGCTCCGGATCATGGAGGGGAAATGCCGCATAGCTCTTGATGCTCGCCAGGTCAAGAACCACGCGGACGATATCAGGTGCGTATTGGCTGGCGCGGACCTGTTTCAGGATGCCGTCATTCACCGGCAGAGGGTCTTTATAAACCGCAGTATCGAGGCTCGTATTCAAGAGATCGAACACGAGACGGTCGGGTTTTTTGAGTTCCTGCGCCTGGAACTTGATTGCCTTATCCTGGTCGATCACGATCCGGGTATAGGCGCCCCCGGACCAGAAGCGAATGCTCTTGATTACTCCCTCCGGCTTGCCCTTGCCCGGGGCAGCAAGCACCGGCACCGGCATTTTTCGAATTTCAGGTTCCTGTTTTCGCTTTTTTCTTTTACGCGCCGGCGGACTGACGAGGGCGCGTGCCTTTTCGGTCCAGGTGCTGTCAGGATATGACTTGGAGAGTTTCGAGAATGTTTCCAAGGCCAGTGCGCCGTCTTTTTTGTGGCCGAGAGAGAGTTCGATGATGTGATAGAGTGCTTCCGGGGCCCGGCCATGCTTCGGATAGGTGGACTGGCACTTGTCGTTTATGTGGAGCGACTCGGCCAAGTCCTTAGAAAACTTGTTGTAGGCATAGAGGTCCTGATAAATCCCGGCCCGGTCAAAGCAGGCGTCCCCTGCGCTCGGACTTTTCGGGTATTTTTTTTCAACGAGTTCGAAGGTGCGGATGCAATCGATCCAATAGGAACGGTACTTCTTTTTTTTAGGGGATTTTCTGAGATCTGCGAGACGCTTACAGGCGATAGAATACTTATGCCCGGCTTCGGTATTGTAAGACGGGTAGGCGGGTGTCCACAAGAACAGCAGGATGGCGCAAGCCATGAAGGCCGCGATACAGGATCGGCCGTGTATCCGCATAATTTCTCTGCTGATTTTTAACCGAATTGCGCGGCATTGTCAACAAAAAAAGGCCCCTGACTCCGGGGCCTTTGCAATCGCGTCCTGTCAAACAGATTAGGATGCAGTTTTCGCGGTCTCAACAAGTTTGGTAAAGCTTGCCGGATCAGTTATTGCGAGGTCGGCAAGGATCTTCCGGTCGACAGCAACACCGCTCTTGGTAAGACCCGCCATGAACTTGCTGTAGGTAACACCGTTCAAACGCGCTGCTGCATTGATGCGTGCGATCCAGAGTCTGCGGAAATCCCGCTTGCGGGCCTTCCGGTCCCGGTATGCATACTTGAGTGCGCGGTCAACGGCTTCGGTAGCAGAGCGGAAAAGTTTGGATTTTGCACCCCAGTACCCCTCTGCCAGGTTGAGTACCCGCTTCCTTCTGGCCCTCGTCTTGGGGCCGCCTTTAGCTCTCGGCATTGTCTTAAAACCTCCTCAGTTCGTAGTTCACTGTTCATAGTTCATAGCTACGGCTCCGGGCACGCGTTACCCTGAACTTTGAACGTTGTACTTTTTTTCTAATTTCTTAATTCCTGATTTTTACTTCCTACTTCAATCCGTACGGAAGCATCCGCTGAATAGCTTTAATATTGTCCTTATCAACTACAAAATCACCGCTCAGCCGTCTCTTGCGCGTGGCATTCTTGCCGGACAGCAGATGCCTCTTCCAGCCCTTGTGCCGGGTGATCTTCCCGGTGCCGGTCACTTTCAGCCGTTTGTGGGCGCTGCGATTGGTCTTCAATTTCATCTTTGCCATAATACATTCCCCTTCCAAAATCTTGAGTTATTTTCCCACCCGATATGTACAGCGGAGCCAGCCTGCCTCCGCAGAATCATCATGAGGATAAAAAATCCTAAAGGAACAACGACTCTTACGGCTGCTTTGCCTTTACTCCGAGCAACATTGTCATGTTCCTGCCTTCAAGGCGCGGCGGCGATTCAACGACGGCATCATTCTGCAGTTCGCCCACGATGCGTTCCAGTACCTTCCTGCCGTGGTCGATATGGGCCATTTCTCTGCCCCGGAACATGACAGTCACTTTGACTTTGTTGCCTTCCTCAAGGAACCGCTTGATGTTATTCAGCTTGAAGTTGACATCATGGTCGTCCGTCCGTGGTCTCAGTTTGATTTCCTTGACTACGATGACGGTCTGGTGTTTCCTGGATTCTGCGGCCTTTTTGGCCATCTCGTATTTATACTTGCCAAAATCCATGATCCGGCAGACCGGCGGCTTTGCCGTCGGTGCTACTTCGACCAGATCGAGCCCCTGCTCCTCAGCTCTTTTGATCGCGTCCCGGGTATCAAGGACCCCCAGTTGTTCTCCGTCGGAATTAATGACCCGGACTTCCTTCAACTTGATCATAAAATTGATTCTTGTCGTAATTTTAGCGATAAACGATCACCCCCTTAGTAAATCGGTTGAAATACTTTTATCTTGAATAAGTTTTTTTACAGCGTCGATGAATTCTGTAAGTTTCATGACGCCGAGATCTTTACCGCCCCGCTCGCGCACCGCAACTGCTTCCTGCTGAACTTCCTTGTCTCCTACGACGAGAATGTAAGGCACTTTCTCCATCGCGGCTTCGCGGATCTTGAACCCGATCTTCTCGGACCGAGTATCGAGCTCTGCCCTGATCCCTGCGGCAAGCAACTGTTCCCGTACACCCTTGGCAAAATCAAACTGTTTGTCCGTTATGGAGATCACCTTCGCCTGAACCGGAGCGAGCCAGACCGGAAAAGCGCCGGCATAATGCTCGATCAGCATGCCGAAGAACCGCTCGATGGACCCCAACAGCGCCCGATGGATCATGTAGGGCCGGTGCTGCTGGTTGTCGACGCCGATGAAGTTCATATCAAACCGTTCCGGCTCGTTGAAATCGAACTGGACCGTGGAGCACTGCCACAAACGTCCCAGGGCGTCCTTGATCTTGATATCGACTTTCGGACCGTAAAATGCGCCGCCGCCCTCGTCCATTTCATAGGCAAGGCCGGCCTTGTCAGCCGCAATCTTGAGCGCCTGCGTCGCCTGCTCCCACATCCTGTCGTCGCCAACGGCTTTTTCCGGCCGCGTGGCGATGTAGGCCGTAAACTCGTTGAACCCGAAAGTCCGGAGCATTTTTACGACGAAACCGAGGACGCTGATGACCTCACCTTCCATCTCCTCGGGCGCCACGAAGATGTGGGCATCATCCTGGGTAAAACCCCGCACGCGCAGAAGGCCGTGAAGCACCCCGGAACGCTCAAACCGGTAGACCGTGCCGAGTTCTGCATACCGCATCGGCAGCTCCCGATAGGAGCGGAGCTTGTTCTTGTAAATCTCGATATGGAAGGGGCAGTTCATGGGCTTGACGTAGAACTCCTGCCCTTCCACTTCCATGGACGAATACATGTTCTCGCGGTAGAAGCCGAGATGTCCCGAAGTCTCCCACAGGTTCGCCCGACCGATATGGGGAGAGTATACGAAATCGTAGCCGTTCTTCTGGTGCTCGTCGCGCCAGAAGTCTTCGATCGTCTTCCTGATGAGCGCGCCGCGCGGGTGCCACAACACCAGCCCGCCGCCCACGGTGTCGGACAGGGAAAAGAGATCGAGATCCTTGCCGAGCTTCCGGTGGTCCCTGCGCTTGATCTCCTCGAGCCTCGCTACATAGGCGTCCAGCGCTTCCTTGTTCGGGAACGAGATGCCGTAGATCCGCTGGAGCATCTTGTTCTTCTCATTGCCCCGCCAGTAAGCGCCTGCAATGGAGAGGAGCTTGAAGGCTTTGATCTTTGCCGTAGACGACACGTGTGGACCGCGGCAGAGATCGGCGAATTCGCCCTGCTCGTAGATCGAGATCGAGCCGTCCTGCAAATCTTTGATCAACTCGACTTTGTATGTTTCTCCCTGTTTTTGAAAGAACGACAAGGCATCAGCCTTGGAAAGAACTTTTTTTCTGATCGGCGACGCAGCCTTGGCAAGCTCCGCCATCTTTTTTTCGATCTTGACAAGATCTTCCGGCGTAAAAGGACGATCGAGATCGAAGTCGTAGTAGAACCCTTCTTCGATCGAGGGGCCGATGGCGAGCTTAGCCTGCGGAAAGAGTTGTTTGACCGCCTGCGCCATGAGGTGCGAAGTACTATGCCAGTACACTTCGTGGCCGCTCGGGGCGTCAAAGGTCACAATCTCAATCGCGGCATCGTGTTCAACCGGTATATTCAGATCCTGAAGTTGTCCGTCTAATTTAATGGCAAGCGCGTCTTTAGCGAGGCGTGAGCCGATTTTCTCGGCAACTTCCTGACCGGTGATGCCAGAGGCATACTTTTTGACCTGACCGTCAGGCAGCCTGAGTTGTATTTCACTCATAAGGTATATAGCATAGTTGTTGTTAAATCATGGTAGGCCCGGGCGGTATCGAACCGCCGACCTCTACCGTGTCAAGGTAGCGCTCTCCCCCTGAGCTACGAGCCTATCTGGTCTAGTGCGTAACAGATGCGAATTTTATGAGATTTCAGTGAGTTTGTCAAGGATAAAAACCGCTCCAGCGCTCTTTTTTGGTTTCTTTTCCACCTTGAAAACGATTTTATCCGACAAACCGGCCGAATACTATTCGAAACCACAGAAAAACCGGCACATCGTCCGGCTTCGTTTCATCAGTATGGCGTCCTTGGGGGTGATTCGAACACCCGGCACACGGTTTAGGAAGCTTGTTCCTCTCAGGCAAATTATTTATTTCTCCTGTTTAAATCTCTCTTAGGCTATGCCGCTATTTATCGTAATAATGGCAAAAATGCAAACAATATTCTTTGCGGATGCTTCAGTAATTGAGACATATTTTTGCGACCTTCTTCACGAGCATGCACTGGCGGTACTAAAGTTAACTTAATCTGTATGCAAAATACGATATGAAAATGGGCGCACAGGAAAGCGCACGTTTTCTACGTCGTTCCTCAGGTTATACCGTTTGCTTATCTAGGACTCTTACCTGTCATGCATCTGAAAAGGGAGTAGACGTTGGCTTCGTCTGGGCATCAAGTTTGTTTATCAGGTCAATGAGCTTTTCACGTGACTGGAAGAACCGGGCGGG
This sequence comes from Nitrospirota bacterium, assembly GCA_963769335.1. Classification (GTDB taxonomy): domain Bacteria; phylum Nitrospirota; class UBA9217; order UBA9217; family UBA9217; genus JAJYKN01. Next base: position 84,598 of record CAVYLT010000102.1, read on the forward strand.
ATCTAGCCCCAGGAACAAGCAATTTGCCTTGACTATTCAATCGTAAGGCGTTAGCATAACGCGGTTTCAGAATGAAGAGCAACCGTAAAATTACGATAATGACTTTGACTGCAGATAAAAAACAAATTTTCAAACTGCTGCTTGCTCTTTACTTCCTTGCCTACTCGGTATCTCCTCTTACCTATACTTTCTCTGGCAAACAAGTACCTGAAGATATCCATGTTCCCGATCACCTATCGACAAGCATAAAAAACGTTCATCTATCACTGTGGGAATTCCTTGCAAAAAGGCTATCTTCTCCTGCAGAAACGTCGCACAAATCGGGTAATGCTTCAATTCTGATCAAGAAAAAAAGAGCCCTCGATCCAGAGAATGCTTCTGAGAAATTATCCTTGTTCAAGAATACGTCAGCGCAGGGAGACTTCTACAAACCCCAAGCTCCGACAACGTATAGTTTAAACGCCGGCCCGGAAAATATCCTCGGTATTTATAAAGGCTTCAATCCCCTTTACGCAGGCAATTCTCCTCCAGTCGTCTAATCTCCAGAGACATCAAGTTCACACAGCCATTTTTTCAAAGACGTGCTCCACGGGAGTCGGCGGATAATTCCGCCTTATTTCTGCCCGTTAGAGTGCACTGCGCGTTGCGAAGCGGAATGGGGGGATCCTATTTCGTTTTATGTTCGCTCGATCAATAAGGCGAACAATACAAAAGCATTGGGTGCCGGAGATTGGAATAGGCACACTGATGGCACTATTGATAAATCCTCAGCGCCCGTACCGGAGGGCTTAGAAATGGGTAAAAGGCAGTTGTTGTTTGTCACGCACCATGATGATGATTTAGTCGATAGCATTTCATACGCCATTGAACTGGCAAAAGCGATGGATGAAGACATTATGCTTCTGTTTGTTCAGAAACGCTCTAACCTCAACAGTAGATTAGAGGACCTGATGACGGCGATTACTTTTGCCGAAGCTGGCGAGCACCATACAGCGCGGCTGATTGCATCGGGGGATTCCCGATGCGCGGAGGAAGTCTACAATAAAGAGCTTGATGCGGTTGCGATAAAATGCCTTCAAGACGGAATTCGCCTGGATGTCTTTACGTCAACACTTGATGCCATATCGGGCGTAAGAATGTTTTTGAAAACGCACAGAGCCATAGATAAGGTAGTATTGAGTCCTGCAATTACCGTGGCAGGAAACGTCAGTGTAAAGGACATGGGGCGGCTGGTACGGACCGCATCGATACCGATAGTAACCATGACACGGCAAACCCCTACAGTTGCATCGGAAAAGGAAAGAACATGAGTGTTCGTGTGCTGGTTCTGTCAGTACGCATTCTGACCATGGCGAGTCCGTTTTTTATGAAGACAAGACTGATTTTAAAACGAAGGAAGAAAAACTGAACTGCACATTCCGATCTCCCTGTTCGGGAAACGGAGTAAGGGCAATGGAGCGCATTATTATGGGTAAATACTTCAATATTGCAATAGCTGTTGTGATTACGTTTATAGCAACTTTGACATTAAATACGGCAGTTGAATATTTTGATGATGCAAAGGGAACCGTGAGCGTCAGCGACGCGACGTTGATAAACGGGCAGGCATATGTAGTAGTTACGTGTGCGAACTACACTGATAATTTAATTAATGGCCTCTTAATTAAGACCCCTAAAACGATTACCGTCTCAGATATATTTGCATCCGAGCAGGTCGAAGTTATAGAATCGGTCGCTACTAAATCGTCAAAGAGATATTTTCAGATATCCAAAATTCCGCCACATACCCTGACGAGATTAACTATTCTGGTAAGCAATCAGACGCCCGATATACCCGTCTCCGTTATGAATGCCGAGTCGTTAGGGCTCAAATTCAAATCTGAATACGACTTGACTTCACATTTGTGGTCGGCGCTTAAAAATGCGCTGATTGCTGCTGCAATTTATTCGATGATGATGTTTATTTTTTATTATCTTCATGAAGTTAACAGAGATAAAATTTATTGGAAATTTAAACAGCTCAGCAAGGAAACCGAATCCCAAAATGATTTACTGAGGAAAAGAATCGAGGATATCGAGAGTTATTACACGAAAATGAAATTACTTCTGCTGGCCAGGATTTCTGATTATGCGAAAGAGCTCTCTTTTTGGCAAAATACAATCCGGCTCATGGCCACGAGCGAAGAAAACAAGAAAAATGCTGAAGAAATCGTCAATAAAATCACAGAAACGCTGAAAACATACGGCACCAATGCGGATAATTTAGACCTGGATGCCGAGAAGATTGCAGCAGCCTGGAAAACTGAAGCTGAAAAACATTAAGAAATCGTTATCCGCTTTTGAGGCGCATGCTCAAAATGCATCGTATCGAATAGCGAGGCGTCAATTTCGTATCCGTATTCGCTGACTGCCCTGCCGACAAAGTCCCGAATCTCTCTGGTATCGGCCGCTTCTCCGAAGAATACCTTTCGGTCTCCTGTGCCGGTCCTGATCAAGAAGTTAAATCTTCCCTGGAAAACGCCTCTGATGAGCCAGGTGCCCCCCCCGATCATCCCCCAGAGGAGAATGGGAATGACGGGGATTCCCAGGGTAAAAGATTTTATATGGAGCAGGACGACTCCACCTTCGGCCTTCAGCAAGGCGTCGGCAAGAAGAATAAGCCCGAAAAGAATAAGCACGAACCCGGTGAAAAAGCGCAGAAACGGGTAACGGGACCGCGAATCATGGCAGAGTGTGACCTCTCGTATCTCTTCCTTCGGAACGTTTGCGACGACGGTCCCTCCATCGAACTGGCTGATGGCCGATCTCGAAATCTCCACTGCAGAGCATCTCATCGATAATTTCATAAGAGGCCTTTCTGATTCTCCCGGGCAAAAGCTCGTTTCCGCTTGCCATTATGACACTGTTAAAAAGCTGAGAATCACTCTCTGTTTTTCACCCAATACATCGCCTACACTTTGCACGAGGTCCATGGCCCTTACGATACCCACCACGTTACCTTCACTGATCACCGGCAAAATATCGACTCCGTTTTTCAGCAATTTGCGGATCACCTGGCCGGCGGTTTCATCGTCTTTCACTCCCGCCTTTCCAACCGGACTCATGGCCTTTCGGACTGGTATATGAGCCAGCATCCCGTGGCGCAGGGTCAGCTCACTGAAGAGGCTGCCAGGGGTAAGCCCCAGTCCCGGCAATGCCTTGTCTATGGCCTTTAGCATGCCCGGGATGGAAAGTATGCCTGTTAATTTCCCGGCCTTGTCTACAACCAAAACGGACGTATGCCCGCAAATAACCCCTTTGTCGTCCGGGTAAAAAGATTTATGCAGTACTCTTACCGCTTCCTCCAGGTTCGCATCGTCGTTCACGGTGCTGTAACCGTCAATAGCTACCATGATGTCCCGAACAATTGTACCAGGCATATTTGCCTTTCACGCTAACCTTCTCAACCGCTCGCTTCGGTCGACATTAACTAACGACTTTCTCTTCGCCGGTCAGTTCCTGCAAACAGGAGTGCACATGGGATAGCTTCGCCGTACCGGACATCACAATCAAATAATCACCGGGATAAATAACGGTGTCCCGGGCCGGAATCATCTCTTCGTCCCCTCGTCTGATACCCACCAAAAGACTGTTCTCAGGCCATTCAATATCGCATACTTTACTGTCGCAAACGGGGGCCTCCAGGCCGACTATCTTTTCCACAATATGCATCTCCCCATCATGATCCTGATGGCCTGACTCCTGAGCCGGTCTTCGCGTCGCCATCATCCGATTCAACAGGACATCGTAAATAGGCTTGCCCTCCAGCAAATCACTCGCGATATACGCGGACATACAGACGGTAATTAAAGGTAAAAGCTGCTCGAAGCTGCCGGTCATTTCCAGGATCAGGATGCTCCCGGTAATGGGCGCTTTGACGATGGCGCTGAAATGTGCGGCCATGGCGAGGATAATGAAGTTGTTAACGTAAACAGGATCAACATGAAGATATTGTGCCACGATGTTGCCGTACACATTGCCGGTTACCGCGCCGATGGCTAAAAGCGGCATGAAAATGCCGCCCGGGACGCCCGTACCGTAGCTGAACACGGTAAACAAAAATTTAACTGCGAAAATAACCATCAGTATGGAGAGCGCGTAATGCATCTGCGGCAGCGAATTAATCAACCGGGCGCCGCCTCCCAATGCCTGGGGCAGGACAAAGCCCAGGAATAAGGCCGCTACCAGAGGAAGGGCAGGCTTCAACCAGGACGGCATCCAGTGCAGTTTCCCGTAAAAGATCTGGGATTTAACCAGGCCGGAGTTGAACAATACACCGGAAACTCCGACGATAAGACCCAGCATCACAACGTACAGATAATACTGAAAAGGCAGCACGGGAAGATTGTGAAAGCTGAATACCGCTTCCTGTCCGCAAAAAATGCGAGTGACAAGGTCCGCTGTAACCGAGGCGGCCACGGTAGTGGCCAGCACTACCGGCGAAAAGTTTTTATGCAGTTCTTCCAGGGCAAACACCACCCCGGCCAGGGGGGCGTTGAAGGCGGCAGACAGCCCTGCGGCCGCCCCGCTGGTGAGAAGATATTTTTCCTCCAGGGCGGGGCGTCTCAAAAGCCTGCTGACCCCCTGGCCCGCCGCTGCTCCCAATTGCACGGACGGGCCTTCCCGGCCTAAAGAAAGGCCCGCCCCGATTCCTAACACACCGCCGATGAACTTTGCCCCGATTATGTTAACCCAGCTTGTTGCCTTCAGTAAGCCTGCCAGAATGCCTTTAACCTGCGGGATGCCGCTGCCCGTGGACATGGGCACCTTCTTGATCAGCCAGGACAAAATTAAGCCAATCCCGATGAGACAAACAAATGACAGCACGGTCCAGCCGAAAGCGTTCGACTTCAGAAAGGCAAACAGCTTGTCCCTTTGCGGACTCACCCAAGCCAGCACAAGTCTGAAACCAACCACGACGAAACCGGCAAAAGCTCCGACCAAAATACCTTCAACAAAAAGCTTGAGGCGGAAATCCTGCCAATGCTGCAGGAGGTTTTTTATATAACTGTTAGATGTTGATCCATTTCCCTTCGTTGACATTGTTCAAATAACTCCTCTGAAATTTTCAAAAAAATCTCGTGACCTGTTGTACTGCCAGCATCAGGATCATCACCGCAAAACTTTTGCGTAAAATGGCTGTCGGCATCCGCTTGTTCGTATACGTTCCGAGCAGACTGCCGGGAAGAATGCCGAGCACAAGGGGGATGCCCAACGTCCAGGGAACAGTGGAAGCATGTCCCAGCCGGCCGATCAATCCGAAAAAGCCCGCGAGCATCACCAGGGCCAGTCCGGTTGAGATGGCCGGCCTGGTAGGAATGCGAAGAAATACTATCATAAAGGGCACAAGTATCGTACCACCGCCGATGCCCACCATGCCTGCCAGGAAGCCTCCTATCACGCAGCCGATAGCCGCTTTGGCCAAGGAATACTCGGGCATCTCCGTACTCTCATTCTTGATCGGCCAGATCATCAACCCGCCGATAAGGAACAACAGTGCGACGAAGGTAATCAGGATCACATTATGAGGCAGATAGAATTGCACAGCTCCCCCTGCGAGCGCGCCGACAGCGGCGCCGCTGCCTGTTATAAGCACCAGCTTTTTTTCTATCTTATAATGCCTGCCATGCGCCCAAAAACCGACGACGCCCGCAACAAAGACGAAAAGGGTTGCAAGGGCGCTTATCTGATGTATCTCCAGATTCAGATTTACGCTGTTCTGAAAAAATAAAATTATAGGGATAATGAATATGGCCCCCCCTATTCCCAAAAGACTGGATAAGAATGCACCGCCTAAGCTACACGTGAGTAAAAACAGCCAACTTGCCGCCATGATCGAACCTCCATGAAATTTATTTTAAATTTGTGATTCCGAAAAGAAACATGTAAAGAAAATAACGGATAAGGTAACTATGAACTGCCCATTATCAGATAACCTCCTGTTGATGTAATTTTACGAACTTGAATGCTGTTTCCTTAATTGACATTGGTGAAAAGGTCGAAGGCCCAGGTGCGCATACCGGTTTTTTGTCCTTGCCCGTCTGAGCTATTGCCCGTAGTCAGAGGCAAGCTCTGCGCGGTTTTCGAAGTGGAAAACGTCTCATTCGTTAACCGGGAAGAGGCGAACGCTCCTGTGACGCCTGCAAAGAGAAGGAGCATTATAAATAAAGCCATTCCTCTTCTTTCCCTGCTGAAACCGTTAAAAAACCCTGATGAAACAAGCGCTGTTTCCGTTGCTTCATGATCTATAATGGCGGCTGTTTTGACTTTCCTGATAGAGGAAAGGAGCGCAGATAAAATAGTAACTGCCATAAGGACCATAATGACCATCATGAAGCCGTGCATAAATGCGCCGGCTTTAACAGGCACGGGAATGCCGGTGTTGCCGAATACGTGTTGAATATTCGGATACCCGTTGTCGGACAGGTACCTGCGCTCCAGGGTGGTAAATATCAGTCCTGAAATGTTCACCCCGAAGATAAGCCCGAGGGACCGCATCATGTTCAGGACTCCTCCGGCCATCCCCAGTTTCTCCTGAGGGGCTGATCCTATGACTGCGCTGTTGTTAGGCGTAATAAACATCCCCATGCCGACCCCGAGGAGTATCAAAACCGCGACCAGCAAGGGCAGGTGCACGGACACTCCCATCAGACATGAGTGAGAAACATGCCAGGGCGGAAAGAAGCATGCCGGAAGTTGTAATTATCCTCGGACCGTATTTATCCGAGATGTGGCCCGAGAACGGGGCCGTTACCGCCATCGCAAGAAGAAGAGGGGTCAGCAGGGAGCCGGTCAGAGCGACACTGTAGCCCAGCGCTTTTTCAAGATAAAAGGGCATCAGGAACATGACCGCGAACAGGACAAAATAGGACAGCATACCGGTCAGGTTGCCGATGAGGAACGTGCGGTTCTGGAACAGTTTGAGGTCGATCAGAGGATTTTCAACCCGCAATTCCGTGAGGATGAAAAGGCCGAGCAGAATGCAGGCATGAATGAATAATACGACGGTCGTGAAAGAGCCTGACTCGAGCTTTACTCCCCCGTTGAAGGCCAGCACGATACATGCCAGCCCTGAGGCAAAGAGCGTTGCCCCAAGGTAATCAACGTTCTCCTTCTTATCGACTCTCCGGTCGCGCGGAAGAATGAACAGGGCGGCAACCGTCCCTACTATCCCGATGGGGATATTCACATAGAAGATCGCCTGCCAGCCTATCGTGGCTATGAGGATGCCTCCGATAAAAGGACCGGCTGACATCGCTATCGCCTGGACAGCTGCCTGGATGCCGATAGCTTTACCCCGTTCGTTTGCCGGAAATGCCTTCGTAATAAGGGCGACGGAGTTGGCCTGCAGAAGCCCGGCCCCGACAGCCTGGATAATGCGGGCTGCGATCATGAATCCCGCCGTGGGCGACATGCCGCAAAACAACGAACCTGCGGAAAAAACCACAAAGCCGATAGTATAGAGCTTCGACCTGCCGAATATATCGGCGAGTCTTCCGAACAGCGGAAGAAAAATGATCAGCGTAAGCATATACGCCATTGCCACCCATTCTATGACTGCCATCGAAACCCCGAACGTGTTCTTCAGCGTCGGCATAGCCACGTTGACGATGCTGACATCGAGGGCCGACATGGTGGCGCCCAGCAGGACGGTGAAAAGAAGAAACCACCTCCACCCGGGATGCTCCTGAATGCTTTTGCGTATTGCTTCTAATTTAGGTTCCATTAGTTGCACCTATTATTTGGGATTTGTCAGTACCGCTCAGACGATGCTTAAAGCAATCGTCATGCCATCTTGCGGTTTTGCTAACAGACTGTTATCCATGGAAATATTTTTTTTATGCAGAGGCGCACCTTTTTTTTGCAGCAAAAAATATATTGCACTGCAATGCAATCCATGCAGTATCTGCCTGATGGAGACGATAATACGGCCGATTTTTTCGTTGGGAAGAGGAAGGCCGTTCTTACGAGGAAAAAAATGCGGGTCCGCCAGACGAGTATCATAACGAGTGCGGATTATCGATACGGAGCGCGTACGGGAGCGAGAGGAATATTAAGGAGCACCGCAGACCGGTGAAGAAACAAAATCGAGAGCAGTCTCGCGCACAGCCGCGGAGATAAAGAAATTCCGCCTTTTAAAACTGGTGGGCTCGTTAAAAGTTCCTCGTATGTCATTGCGAGGAGCGCAGCGACGAAGCAATCTCTATTTTTCAAATGGTTGCGAAAGGCGAGATTGCTTCGCTACGCTCGCAATGACGGCTTTTATGACTTTTGCGAATCTATCAAAACTGATAATCTCGTAAGAAATCTTTTCGCTTTATTTTGCCGACAAAATTACATGAAACATCATAATATCGTTGCAGCACAAGGGGTTTTGTGATACATAACGTCATCACACATCGCATCCGAGGAGCCGAGATGATCTACATCAAGGATCACAAAACCTCCAACATGTTCGATCCTTTTCCATTCCTGGGACCCAAGCGCAAGGAGCGTATTGAAGCCTCCTGGGCCAAGATCTTCCGGGAGCACGTTCTTACCACGCTGCCGGTCGAGAAGGTGTATTCCAAGTACGACCCGGTCCTGGGAGCTCCAACCAAGGAACTCTACTCCATGCTGGGGCTCATGGTCCTCCAGCAGATGCACGATATGACCGACGAAGAGGCCGTGGACCAGTTTGCCTATAACGTCCAGTGGCATTACGCCTTAAACATCACCTCGACCGCCGATGCCGACGCCTATGTGAGCCCCAAAACCCTCTGGAACATGCGCGACATCCTTACCGAACGCGGCATCTACACGACCATCTTCGAGGAGGTCGCCACGACGCTCGCCGAGGTGTTCAAGGTAGATGTCGCCAAACAGCGCTTCGATTCAGTCCATATTTTTTCCAACATGCGGCACTTGGGCCGGATCGGCCTGTTCGTAAAGACCATCAAGAAGTTCCTGATGAACCTCAAGCGTCACCACAAGGATCTCTACGAGGTGGTAGACAAGGCCACGATCGACCGGCACATGACCAAGCAGGGTGAGGCCGTCTTCTCGATGGTCAAGCCCTCGGAATCCATGAACACTCTCGCGACCCTGGCCGACGATGTGTTTGCCCTCGTGGAACGGTTTAGAGGGAACGAACCGGTCGTCACCATGAACAGTTACCAGCTTCTTGCTCGGCTTCTCAAAGAACAATGCATCGTGGAGCGTGTTGACATCCACACAACCAAAGTCTCGGTCAAGGCCAATAAGGACGTGCCTTCCGATTCCCTGCAAAACCCGTCCGATCCCGAAGCCGGTTATGACGGCCACAAGGGCAAGGGCTACCAGGTGCAGGTCGCCGAAAGCTACAGCACCTCAGAAGATACCAACACCTTAAACTTAATCACCAGCGTGATTGTGGAACCTGCCCATAAGAGCGATTTTAATGCTACGATTCCGCTTATTGAATCAACGGAGAAGCTGGGCCTGAAACCAAAAGCGGTCGTTGCCGATACCCCCTATGGCAGCGATGATAACTGTGAGAAGGCAAAGGCCATCGGAGTAGAGATCACCTCTCCAGTCATGGGCAAACTCGACGAGGACAGTGTGCCGATCACGGCATTCACCATGAACAGCGATCACGAAGTCACCTCCTGCCCCGAAGGTCGCGCTCCCTTAAAAACCAGGAGCAAAGACGACAATCACACCGCGCTGTTCTCAAAGAAAACATGTCGCGGTTGTTCCCGGAAGAAAACCTGTCCGACGATGCCCGGCAAAAAGGGCCGCTATCTTCGCTATGACGATAAAGTGATCCGTCTGGCTCAACGACGGACTCAGGAAGACACTCCCGAGTTTCGCGACCAGTACCGCTTCCGTGCAGGAATCGAAGGAACCATGTCTCAGCTTGACCGATTGACCGGATTCAAAAACCTTCGCGTCCGAGGACTGTCCGCGGTAAGCTTCGCTGTGTACCTAAAAACAGCTGGTATCAACATTATCCGAGCAGCGGCGTTCCGAAAGCGAGAGAACGATAGGGAAGCAGCCCTCATAGCCGTTCTTTCGATGCTATCTTGTGCTTTCAAAGAACGTGTACAACATGTTTCTGCCGCTATCAGGCCGTGGATCAGACTCCATACTCCGGATATGCGGTTTGCAGCAATTTATACTGCGTGACTTCTTACGAAATTATCAAAACTGACCCATCGATTTTCTTGACAAAAGAGTGTAACCTTCTTTATAATCAAATCACCATTCACGATAGCAGTGCCTTCCTTAGTTACGATAGGCTCGCAATTAAGAATTTGATGAGCAGCGCGGAACTCAAAAATCTTTTGCTGCAGTTGATTGTTCACATTTTTGTAGGATTCGTTTTTCAGCCGCCTTCTCGTTTCGCGGTTTTCCCCCGGGCTTGCTTGTCCTGAAGCCTGTGGATGCTGAGCTACATAATAGCATTGCCTCGATATTTACGGATGTTCGTCATGATGCATAGGTGCGATGCCGGGCAGTTTTCGCGAGCTCTTAAGCAAGGATCGAGGTCAAGGTGGGCAGTATGCTAAAACAGCGCAGTTCATCGCTTACTGCAAAGTTTATGGTTGGATTAGGCATCATCCTGTTGTGTGCCATTTCCGCCCTTTCCTTCCTGACGTATTCCTATTTGAAAAAAATATACATACGAGAGGCGTATGAGAAGACGGACATTGTGCTGGGGCATATTGACGCTACCATGGAATATGCCCGGGATGAGCTCCGTCCCCAGATATTCCATGCCCTGCCCGAGAATGTCTTTATCAAACAGGTCATGTCCAGTTCGTTCATGGGCAGGGGGATCATGAAGAGATTCGCACAGAGGTTCCCCCGTTACATCTACCGGAGAGTCGCTATCGATCCCATGAATCCCGCCAACAAGGCCGATGCGTTTGAAGAAGATTATATAAGGCGGTTCCGGGATGCTTCGGCAACCACGAAGGAATGGAGGGGCCTGGTCACCAGAAACGGAGAGGATTATTTTCTGCATCTCAAGGCGATTGTCATGGAAGAGCAGTGTCTGCTCTGCCATGGAAATCCTGATTTATCACCTGAGACCATCACCCTGCATTACGGGAGGATGCATGGACGTTTCCGGAAAGTCGGCGAGGTAATCGGCGTGGAGTCGATCGCGGCCCCGGTGAGCGAGACCTTCCGGCAGCTGCGGCACGTAGCGATGTATTTTTTTCTTTTCGGAATAGCCGCGATGGCCGCTCTTTTTGCCGGTCTCAATTACTTCCATTACCGGCTTGCGGTGGTTCCCCTGAAGCGTGTTAGCTCCTTTTTCAGGGAAGTCGTGGACGGACACCGCGGCCTCGATGTCCATTTCGATGTGCCCCAAGGGCCGCCTTCCGCCGTCAGGAACAACAAAGTACCCGCTCTCGTCGCGCCGTCCGACGAGTATGAATATGATGAAGTCTACGAATTGGCAGAATCGTTTAACAGGATGATGTCGCATCTGAAAAAAGCCGAACAGGAAAGGATAGAGATGGAGGAACGCATGCTGCAGGCGGACAAACTCGCGTCCATCGGGCGGCTTGGCGCGGGGGTGGCTCATGAGATAAACAATCCGCTCAGCGTAATCCTGGGCTATACAAATATACTGCGCAAGAAATATCCTGCTACGGAGCAGACAAAGGAAGACCTCGATATTGTTTTCAGCAATGCAAAATTGTGCAAAAGGATCGTTGAGGATCTTCTCAATTTTTCACGCCAGACAAAAATCGTCCGGATCCCCACCGACATAAATGCAGCCATCGAATCGGTGCTGGTTCCGATGGAGGAAAAATTGCGCGGCGGAGGAATTACCGTTATCCGCGATTATGATCCTGCGTTGCCTTCTCTGGCGGCAGATGAGGACAAGCTGAAGCGGATTTTCACTAACCTTATACTGAATGCATTTCAGGCAATGCAGCCCGAAGGACGGCTTACCGTCAACACTTCTCATGATAAAGAGCAAAACGGCGTGAGGATTGTTTTTTCAGACACCGGCTGCGGCATACCCGAAGAGATCAGAGGTAAAGTATTCGAGCCCTTTTTTACGACAAAACCGCCGGGACAAGGAACAGGACTGGGGCTTGCGGTAAGTTATGGGATCGCGAAGGAACACAAAGGGGAGCTTTCGGTAATAAGCGAGCAAGGCAAGGGCTCATCGTTCACGCTTTGGTTCCCTCTCGCAGGAGACAAGAATGAAACAAAAGATTCTTATTGTTGACGACAAGCCGGACATCACCCGCTGGCTTGAGCGGTTGATCGGGAACGAGCTGCATCTGGAAACCATTGCTGCCGGTGGGGCAGAGGCGGCCCTGCAGATTCTTGAGGAGAGCGAAGTCAACTGTATGCTGGTCGATATGAAAATGCCGGGCATGGACGGCATGGAGCTCTTGCGGCACATCAAGAAAAAAGACGCTTCGCTCCCTGTGCTGATCATGACGGCCTACGGCGACATCGAAAAAGCCGTGCAGGCCATGAAAGACGGGGCCTATGACTTCATTACCAAGCCGTTCGAGGAGGAGCGGTTGCTGTATACGGTGCGGAGGGCGCTGGAGCATGAGCATCTTCTCCGAAGGAACCTAGACCTCGAAAGAAGGATCAGGGAGAAAGAAAAGGAAACGTTCTTTGTCGGGGAGTCGCCCCGGATGAAGGAGCTCATCGATACAATCAAGCTGGTGGCGGGGACGGACGTGACCGTGCTTATCACGGGCGAAACCGGGACCGGCAAGGAACTTGCCGCCCGCATGATCCACAATCTCAGCCCCAGGACCGGCAAACCTTTTGTGGCGGTCAACTGTCCTGCGATCCCGGAAAACATCCTGGAAAGCGAACTTTTCGGGTATCGCAAAGGCGCGTTTACCGGGGCCAACTCAGACCGGGAAGGGCTGTTTCAGGCGGCCCAGGGCGGGACCTTGCTCTTGGACGAGATAGGCGATATTTCCCCCGCTTTGCAGGCAAAACTCCTGAGGGTGCTGCAGGAAAGGGAGCTGAAGCCGCTTGGCGACACCACAACCCGGAGGGTGGATGCAAGGGTCATAGCCGCGACCAACAGAGACCTGGCAGCTAACGTTGCGGCGGGACTTTTCAGGCCTGACCTTTACTACCGGCTTAATGTCGTTTCCGTCGATACGCCGCCGCTCAGGGACATTCCGGAAGATATACCCCTCATCGCAAGCCACTTTCTATCCCTGTTTTGCGGCGAGCTTGGATTGGACCGGAAGAGGTTAACGGAAGAAACGATACAATTTCTTGTTTCCCGCCAATGGAAAGGCAATGCCCGGGAACTGCAGAACGAGATAAAACGCGCGGTGATCTTTTCAAAAAGCGAGATGCTCTCGCCGTCGAACTTCGGAAACAGCGCGGAAGCAATCGCCTCACGAAACAGCGCGATAGAGACCGACAGCACCGATTATAAGGAGGCAAGGAAAAAGGTGCTCGCTGAATTTAATATTGAATATGTTTCAAACCTGCTGCGGCGGACAGAGGGAAACGTTTCCCTGGCCGCTCAGGCTGCCGGCGTAGAGCGCCAATCGCTCCAGCAGGTTATGAGGAAGTATGGGATTTCCTCGGCCCAGTTCAGAAAAGATGAGAAAAAGGCGGAGAAGTCAGCCGGTTTCTCCAATGACGCTTAACCGCAGCGTCGTAAAGTTAAAATATCGTGCAGCTCACGAACCCACCGCCTAAAGGTACGCGCTGGTTGGGTCACTTTCCGGCTCGATTACTCAAATTTATAAATTCATCGGCAAGAATGGGCGATATCGCATATTGTCTATTTTCAGCTATACGAATAAATAGTAAGTTTTTGGGTTCCTTAAAAGTATCCTCAAAACTATAAAACCTGACAGTTCCAAATCTTTCCAAGGTACAAGTACCGAGCTGTGCCACAGGATAAACTATTTGTGGTGCTTCTTTGAAATAAGAAAATAAATTTTTCTTTTTTAGCACAAGCGTTTCATTCGCCAAGCTTGTCATCTCTTTAATGTCGGAAAATTTAATTTCATCCTGCAACATAAACGATCGTATCGTCAAGCTATCCGCTGTTATATCGTAGCACAGCTTCTTGAAAAGAATAATCAGGTACAAATGATATAAGATCATGAGCGAAAGAACAAGGCTGCATGACAATGTCGCAGTTTTTTTTATAAAGGACATGCTGTCAAGCTGTAGAGTAAACAGTAAAATAGACAAGACTAAAAAAATAAATAAAACCGCGACCCTCCAAACAAACAGCTCAACTCCCGGCCGGTTGTTTGCAATATCGTCCTTATAAGGCTTAATAAGTATGCTCACAGGCTTAAGACTCCCACAAATAAAGCCCAAAAATAATGAATGACCATACTACGCACCAAAAAAAAACATCGGACATAATCACATACCTTTTGGCGGTTTTAATTGCATCTGTGCCGTATAGCGGTTGTCTGAGGGAATCTAGGAGTGAGCCGCCCCGATTCGGGCCGGAGGAGACATCCGGCGGAGGCCATTGTTTTGCTTCCATCACTTTTCTTGCCATCTCGATTGCCATTAATTTTGAGCTAAATGCGTACGTCACAAGAATCAAATAAAAGATCAACCAAGTAGTTATTTCGGATTTCATGAAAACACTCCCTTGAGAAAACGACGAGTCTGTAGAAAAAGCCTATTTGCGAAAGGCGGTCTCTTTATTTTGCTGTTTATGGGACGCCAAAAATCAGGCAAGAAACGAAGAGCGCTAATGAATAAACCTAAAAACGGCATTTGACACGGAAAAATCGGATTAACTTCGGATAAATGCAGATAAAGATCGAACTTGAAGCCTCACCAAAAGGGTGAAACTCCTTTTTTGAATTATCAGCTCTTATCCGCTTCTTATCAGCTTTTATCTGTGTCAAATGCTTTTCTTAGGATAAATGGACCAGTTAATTCGTCTATTCCATAGAGGAACGCTCGGGGCCTATATATATCCAAGAACAGCGAGATATTGAAGGGACGGAAACGCCCCGCTATTTCCGAAAATCCGGTAATACTGGGTGAAAACATGATACTTTCACATGTGAATATGCAGAAAATGCTGGAGAAATCTCACCCTGCCAAATACAAAGTTGCGGATCTGGCGGGATAAAAACTGTATTAATCGAGTATATTTTATGGCTACAGACGTGTCAAGGTAAAGATGTTAACGTCCTACCTTCTGCCGCATTATTGATATAAAAAGGCCTATCCATTATTGAATAGGCCTTAACTCATTGATATTATTTGGTGCCCCTGGGGTGATTCGAACACCCGGCACGCGGTTTAGGAAAAGACTCGGGGAAAAATAACGTCCAGCAGGAAAAACATCCTTTCAATTAACTAGTTGTAACAGAAAGGAAAAGGCATTGCCCGTTGTTGACTGTCGTTAATGCTTGTCATGCATTATCGACGGAAATCTATGGGTAATGGACACCTGTATGGACACGAGAAAACGAGTACAAAAAGAAGACTGTCTTGTTACAGCCATTGTCTACAAGCGCGATGTTCGCATTGGGTTTTCTCGTATCGGCCGTCCACCGGCAAGGCGTGACGGTACGCGTAAAGCGATAATTGGTTTTTCCAAGAGATCGGCTAAGCGGCTGCGCCATATCATTAGAAACTCAGAAGATGAATGGAAGGCATTTATCACCCTCACCTATCCTGCTGACTTCCCTTGCGATGGAAGAACCGCAAAAGGACACCTAAACACGTTTCTTCAATTCCTCCGGCGTAAAAGGCTGAAGTACATTTGGATATTGGAATTCCAATTGCGGGGTGCGCCACATTACCATATCATTGCTAACGGGTTTATTCCTAAAGAAGAGCTTGCGGAACGCTGGTATAAAATCGTTGGTTCCGGAGATGAGAAGCATTTACAGGCCGGAACACGGATAGAGGCAATCAGATCGAAACAGCACCTTTACGGGTATCTGTCGGGCTACATCAGCAAGCTTGACCAGAAGATCGTCCCTATGGAATTCGAAAATGTGGGCCGGTTCTGGGGAGCATCGCGCAATATTCTTGAATTTGTGATCCATTATTTTAGAAACACCTATGATGTGGTTGCACGAAGCATAAGACCGCTTCGGAAATGGTATTGGTCGCACGTTCGAGGATGGGCTAAAGGATGGAAGTGGAAGTGGCAAGGACAGGGATTTATGGCTTATGACGGAGCTGCATTCGTGAATCAAATGAAAGCGATAGGTACTGGATCAAAATTCTATGCTGCCTCGAATTGAAGGACTGACATTTCAGAATGGAGCGCCTCGACGCGATCCAGCAGGGATTCAATCCTGTCAACCACGCTGCTTTTCATGTAGGCCTCGCCGCAATCAGAACAGATTTCAGCGGGCACGTTTTTGATTACCGTCACACGCTCCCCCAGCATAAAAGGAATCGTTGTGATCCCGTCCTTCATTTCGCCGCCGCACAAAGGGCAGCGCCTATACATTTTTTTTTCTGCGCTTCCAGTCATCTTCCCACCTCTCGGACAACGGCCTGTAAACCGTTACAATTAGTATTCTATCAAATTCCTCGTCTATTGCAACAACAATATGCACCGGGTCACTGTCTATAAATCCGAGTACAAGACAATCAGGAAGAGGCCTTCCTTCCGTCTGGTAGTCCTCTATCAAATCGCATGTTTTAAGTGTAGTCTCGACCGCCGTCTTTCGCAATCCTTCAAGCCTGAGCTTGCGGACCGCATGAACAGACCACAGTATTTTCTCCTCATCGGGGATACTGTGCTGTTTCGATTTCTCCCTAATAAACTTTTGTTTGTATTCTGATGTCATCTCAACAAAAATAATTTATCGCATTGCTTCGTTCTATTGCGAGTCCTGCATGGCTCCCCGGAGATGATAAAACAGGGCAATGGAAAGAGTATATTGACTTATCTGGACTGTGAACTACACCTAACTACTGTGGAACAGACAAATTGTCAACGGAGTTGCAGGATTGTGGTATCTTACACATGAACGCGCGGCTATGAAGGTGAAGACAATAGCCACCTCAACACAACCTTGTTTGACAATTCTTCAACATTCATATTTGTGACTCCATATTGCGTCCAACATGTCAAATATTTTAATCATCTTCTTGCTCCTGCACTAAAACGAAGTCCAAGTTCCGCCATTGTTAGTGCAATCGGATGACGCCGTGCTTATTGTATAACTACTATTGTAATAAGTATTAGTACTGGTCTGTCCCACCGTTGAACATTTACCAATCGCGACTATAGCGCAGTAAGAGGGGCTGTAGGTCTGATATGAAGATGAGCAGCTTGTCTGAACTATACTGCTGGTAAAGTTGGAGCCGGTGTAATCAGCACAAATAATTGCAGCACCAACTTGAGTAGTGCAACTACCAGCGAAGCCACTTGTGACCGATACGGTCCACTTGGCATACAAAGTGACATTTGCCGCACCCATCGTGAAGGTCTGCGCCTGCGTGTAGGCCGTTCCTGAACCATCCGGCTGTGTGGTCCAGCCCGAGAAGGAAAAACCGGACTTTACGAGGTTGCCCATATTCCCGAGGACCGTAACGGTCTGTCCCTGCTGGTAATTGGTTGTGTCAACCGGGACGCTGCCGCCGCTATTGCCGTTACCATTATAGGTTAGGGTGTATGTGGGGTTTGTGGTCCACTTCGCGTATAGCATAATATTTGACGCACCCATCGTTAAGGTCTGCCCCTGCGTATAGTTCGTTCCGGACCCATTAGCCTGAGTGTTCCAGCCCGAGAAGGTGTACCCGACTTCCACAAGGTTGCTTGTATTACCGAGCACCGTGACGGTCTGCCCCTGCTGGTAATTGGTTGTGTCAACCGGAATGCTACCACCGGTTGCACCGTTGCTATTATAGATTACCGTGTGTGTATTCGAGTTGCCAGATGAACTACTTGACGAACTGGAAGACGAGCTACTAGAAGAACTGCTATTTGTGGCGTTGCCGCCGCTACTCCCCCCGCAGCCTGCCAGTATTAATGCGAATATTGATAATATCACAACTATCCACATCCACTTTCCGATGATTTTCATCTCTACCTCCCTTGGAATAGTAACGACGTGAGTTTGTCTTGAGAATGATTAGTGATATTCCGTAATTATTAGATGAATTATTTTTGCACAGAGCTATCCGGAAATTTACTCGTTGCAGTGCAACATAATCATTGGACCATATTTTATCCCTTTTCGTTCTATATACAGTTGGCGTGAATCAGCATTACATTTATTTCGAAGATTATAAGATAGGTCTATACTGACAACGGTATCTGGGGAGACTCGACAATAAAGATTTCTTATTTCGAAGGATTCACTTTGATATTTAATCAATCTAGTTGCAGTGACGCCACACTGCATATCATTAATTAAAAAACTATATTCTTTATCAGTAAGCGATTTATTTCCATTTCCCTCACTTGCGACCATCCAGTCGCCTGCATAAACATTTATAGCTATAAAGAAGAAAATGAAAAATGCTTTAATTATGCGCATTTTGTTCCTCCATATTTTTCTATCCAAGCCACTAATCATCATTAATTTTTGCATTTGATAGAACATAACCAGCTACCGTACCAAGCAGTGCCGCCAATGTTTCTGTCTTAAAATCAGTGACGATAGCTAGGATTAGTAGAGTTGGAACAAATAACACCACTCCTATTGCCTTCAGCGAATTTGGACCAAACCCCTGATTTTTATCTTTTAGGCGATCGAAGACGCGCTTTAGGCTATAGATCATCCCACTGGTCGCGCCAAGAACGGTAACTACTTTAAGCCAAAGCAAAACATTAGGCAAACTGTCCATTATATCCCTCTCTGTATTATTATTTTGGGCAAATGATGTAATGAAAATAAAAGCTGTTCAGATAATACTGAATAAACTGTTATTCGTGAACCGAATTGCTCCCCCGATTCAGTAACACGGGGGCCTGAAAATACGTCGCGCTTCGGATCCACGTTATTAAACAAGAATATATAATCACTTTTGTTGATGCATGTCAATGTTTGTTTCGTTACAACTTACAAGTGGCACTCAGTGCCCACACACTATCTCATCTGTCGGCGCCGGCCGATCCCCCGTAGCGCGGCGAGGGGGTGAGAGCCGGGGCCTGGGTTTATCTATAATAGCCATATCTCAACGGTCATAAATATTTCCCTTGACATTCTTTATAACTTAATATATAAATGTCTCATTGAATGTCATTTGAATGTCTTTAAATAAAAGGAGAGTCTAAATATGGAACCGAGTGATTTACCAAAAATTTGGGGAGCCCCTGATCATTCAAGACTCACTCCGAAACAAATCTCCATTCGACTGCCGATTAAAATAGCAGCACAACTTTCTGCACTCAGCGATATTTTCCCATCAAAAAGTAAAACTGAAATAATAAGCGACCTGCTCGCGAGCGCTCTCGATCAGTTGGAAAAATCGTTACCGTGCGAAGGGTATGGACCCGTAATTCATGTCGATGAAGATGGAGAGGATATTCACGAAGGCTATCGGGGTCCTTTGATAGAATTCCGTTCTAAGACTAAGATATATTTGGAGGAGCTAGAGAAAGAATTAGGCATGTATCCGGTAACTCATTCCGATTCAATTATTAACGATCCGAAAAGCGTCCAGAAGGGCAACGAATGCACTAAATCCAAACAGATTAAACAAAAAAGTAAAAAGAAAAAATAATGTGCACGCGTTACCCTAGCCGGTATCGATATGCCCGATAAACTTTTAACATATAAGCAAGTTGCTGCAATGCTTGGTTTTCCAGAAGGAACCCTCCGAAATTGGAAAATGCAGGGGAAATTACAGTACGTTCTCTTTGGTCGCGCTGTCCGTTTTCGGGAATCGTACGTTAACGAACTGATCAATAAAGGGATGGGATCAAATGGGAATCTTCAAGAAGTACGATAAAGAAGAAAACCGCGAAATCTACTACATCGATTATTATGATGAGCATGGCAAGAGACTGCGCGAAAGTACCGGTTCGGGATCGCGGTCATTTGCAAAAGAATTTCTGAACAAGCAGAAAGACGCGGTAAGTCAGCGGAAGAAGTTCCCGGAACGGTATGTGCCAGAGGTCCGGATGGCCGATTTTATCGATAACGACTACCTCCCCTTACATGCCAGGGGTTTAAAAAACCAACGGAACGTCAAAACGATCTGTGAAAAGCTGAAGAAGTCGTTTGGCCACAGGTTCCTGCATGAAATCACCTCGCAGATGGTCGAGTATTACAAGAAAGGTCGCATGGGTACGGTAGCCGATAATACCATTAACAACGAGATAAACACGTTGAGCGGTATTTTCACGAAGGCCATTGAGTGGGGCAAGGCAGTTTCAAACCCCGTGCAACGTATCAAGCGGTTTCGGATCAACGAGAGAAAACGAATCCTGGAGCGCGGCGAACAAAAGGCCTTGATCGATGCAGCGGGTCAGGAAGTGATGGCCCCTCACCTTCAATTCCTAATCATCTTTGATCTTAACACCGGATTGCGTAAAGAGGAGCTTCTATCACTGAAATGGTCGGATGTGGATTTTGAGAACCAGCAGATACACGTTCGGGCCGAAGTGGCCAAATACAGCAAATCGCGATATGTGGACCTGAACAAGCACGCCCTGGACGTCCTCAATTCCCTGCCGAAAAGAAGCGAATATGTTTTCAGCGATAAGGAAGGCCGACGCTTCAAGAATTTCAGGCGGTCATTTGACTCGGCTGCGAAACGGGCAGGCCTCCAAGACCTGGTCATTCATGACCTTCGGCGCACATTCGGCTCCAATTGCGTCATGGCGGGCGTTTCCTTGCCCTCAGTCCAGGCCTGGATGGGTCACGCCTCAATTGAAACCACGATCAAGCATTACAGCCATCTGGCAAATACATACAAAAAAGAGGAAATCAAGAAGATAGAAGGCAGGATGGACACCTGTATGGACACGGCGTGTTTTTCAGAACCGAATGCCGACGCTAAACCATTGAAAAATAATGGTGCCCCTGGGGTGATTCGAACACCCGGCACGCGGTTTAGGAAACCGCTGCTCTATCCACCTGAGCTACAGGGGCATGGTTAATTGCGGATTGGCGATTGCGGAATGAGGATTTCAGATGCTTACAGCATTTCTTCAAAATCGATCTTTTTTCGTTTCGTGATGGCTCTTAGTTTGTTGAGCGCCTGGGTTTCGATCTGCCTGACGCGCTCGCGCGTGATCCCGAATTCCTTGCCGATGCTGTCCAGGGTCTTCGGTTCGCCGTCTATAAAACCGAACCGCATTTCGATGACTTTTCGCTCGCTCACCGACAGCTGGGCGAGCCACTCGTCGATGTGCTCGCGCCGCCGGATCTCGTCGGAGAACGTTGCGGGAGACAACGCATTGTTGTCCTGAAGGATGTCCTTGAGCGTGTCCTCTTCCTGGTCGCCGATGAGCATGTCCAGGGAGTAGGTCTCGCGCACAACCTGGGAAATGCTCCTTACCTTATCTACGGTGACCTTCATCTTCTTCGCGACCTCTTCTATCTGGGGATCGCGCCCCAGGCTCTGGGTAAGCTGTCGCGTGGCGCGCAGGTAGGTATTGACGATCTCGGCGATGTGGACGGGCAGGCGGATGGTCCTCGTCTGGTTCACGATCGCCCGTTCAATGGCCTGTTTGATCCACCATGAAGCGTAGGTGCTGAACTTGAAGCCGCGCTGGTATTGGAATTTTTCGACGGCCCGGATCAGGCCCAGGTTCCCTTCTTCGATGATATCGGAGAACTGCAGACCGCGGTTGATGTATTTTTTCCCGATGGCGACGACAAGACGGAGGTTCGCCTCGATCATTTTGGCGCGCGCTTCCTGATCGCCCTGTTCAATCCGCTTGGCGAGTTCCTGTTCCTGCTCGAATGTAAGAAGGGGGGTCTTGCGGATTTCCTTGAGGTAATACTTGATGGCATCGAGGCCCTTCTGGCCCCCGCTGCTGTCGGATGCGGGCTCGGAAGGTTCCTCGGAGGTGCCGCGTCCTCTGCTTTCCTCTTCCTTTTCCTCGTTCTCTTCGCCGCCGTAGGGCTCGGCGCCCATCAGGTCATCAACCGACCGTTCCCTCTCGCTCATGAAAACCTCGTGGGGCAGGAAAAGATAGAGGTCACACAGATGTTTCGGTCTCTGTGAACATCAGAAGTGATGCGCCCGTCACCGTTGCTCCTGTAATTCAGCCATACAAATACCGGAACAATCTGCCGTTTCCTGCACACCAAACAATCAATCATAGAGAATATGACCGCGTTCCCCCTCGCATGTGCAAGCAAACGGAAAAAAACTGGTCGGGGCGAGAGGATTTGAACCTCCGACCCCTTGGTCCCGAACCAAGTGCGCTACCAGGCTGCGCTACGCCCCGACGAATTTGTATACTATACTAAAACTGATTTCGTATGTCAACGAACATTCTTATTCTTTGCAGCGGCGAGGAAATTATCGAAGGCCTCTTGATAGTAATCCTTCTTGCTCCTGATCGCAGAAGGCACACGCTTCTCATACAGTTCCCGGCCTTCCTGGATATCGTTTTGGAGCAGCTCATAAAAGGTGCCGCGCGCGATACCCTCGATCACGAGTTCCTGATTATAGAGGGCGATGTCTGAAACGATGATGCGGGCAAACCGCCGGGCTTTTTCCACGGCCTCGGGATCTCCTGCTTCAACGCGGGGAATATCGCACTCCTCCTTCTGGAAAATGGACGCGTCCAGGCTGAACGATTCCGGCGATATGGCCGCCCCTTCCTGGCTTTCTCCCGCAGCCGCTTTCGTCATAGCAGTACGCGTCGGCATCGGACCGGGGAAGTCCCGTTCGGCCCGCGGCAGGGCCATGGGTTCCAGCAGGGAGGGTTCGAATTCCCTGGCCGGCGGCCTTGACATTTCGGGGAGCTCGTGATGAGCAGGCTGCGCGCTCTTTACGTGCGCATCTCGAAATTCCTCAGGGAAAAGGAGTTTGCGCATTTTTTTCGGAAGAAAATCCGGAATGTGATGTTTTTCGATATAGTCGTCCGCCCCGTAGAGGCTGACCGGCGTGCGTTTGTACCGCCGCATGTCATACACGGACGACAGAAGAACAATTTTTATCCCCCTGGTCTCGGGGTTTCCTTTCAGCCGCTCACAGACCTGGAAACCGTAAATGCTGCCGGCAAGTCCCACGTCAAGCACCAGTCCCTTCGGTTTCTTCTGCGTCGCCTTGGTGAGCGCCTCCAAACCGTTTGACGCAGTTTCCACTTGGAAACCGGAATCGACCAAAACTTCACGCACCGTAGTTCTGATCACTTCGCTGTCATGGGCTACCAGCACCAGCGGGCCCGAAGGGTCCTGAGCGGGACGCAGTGTTTTGCCCGCGACCGGGGACGCCGCAGGCAATGTCTGCGGGGCACTCTGGACCGGGAGAACATTGCCGCATCGCGGGCAGCGGACTTTAATGCGTCTGCCTGCAAGCTTCGCATCGTCGATCTTCAGTTTTGCGCCGCATTCGCACGAAACGATCATAAGTCGCGGAATCTCCTCCCTCCGCCGAACGGGATCGTCTTCCGTTTGAAGATCCCGATCAGCAGCATGCCGGCGACAAAGCCGGCAACATGCGCATACCAGGCCACACCGCCGGTTGAACTGCTCGTTATGAGCGCGTTCAGGAACTGCAGCAAAAACCAGAACCCGAGCACAGCCATGGCCGGCACCTGGACCGTCCTGACGTAAAAACCGAAGAACACGAGCGTGACGACCCGCGCCCGGGGATACAGGAGCAAATAGGCGCCGAGCACGCCCGAGATGGCGCCGCTTGCCCCGATCATGGGGATCACCGAGTCGCGGTTCATGTACGCATGAGCGTAAGCGGCAAAAACGCCGCACAAGAGATAAAACAGGATGAACCGTGATCGCCCGGTGGCATCCTCGATATTATTGCCGAAAATCCAGAGGTACAGCATGTTGCCGGCGATATGCAAAAAACCGCCGTGGATGAACATGGAGGTGAACAGCGTTACCAACGCCGGCACGGGGCCCGCTCCCATGCCGTGATACGCAAACAGCCGCGCAGGAACAAGTGCAAAAGACTGCACGAACAGGCTGTTTGCCTTGTCGCCGATCGTCAATTCGAAAGCGAAAACGACGACGTTCAGCGCAATCAGAAAAAACGTAATGATCGCAAAACGTTCCGTTGGGTTGATATCTCGCAGGGGAATCATTGCGCATCTGCCCTTCGTGCGGTGTTCTGCAGGTCACCTTTTGAAATCCCGTCGGCAAAGTCCGCATCATGGCGACAGACTTCTTTGCAATCGCGACTCGCCATGAACCTAGAAAGAGCATTTGGACACTGAAAAATCGGATTAACTTCGGATAAATGCAGATAAAGATCGAACTTGAGGCCCCACCAAAAGGGTGAAGGTCCTTTTCTTGAATTATCAGCTCTGATCCGCTTCTTATCAGCTTTTATCCGTGTCAAATGCTTTTTTTAGGATGAACCGTTCCGCAAACAAGATACAAGAAAACTCTTGATAAGTCAATAAAAAGTGGTGTTTGTACAGAATAGAAAGGAACGATGTGGCGGCATCAGTTGAACGTGCCCCCCCCCACAATCAGAAGCGCATTTTGGGACTCGATAGCAGGGGCAAAGACAACGAATGCGGAGAAAGCTGCAGCAAGAAAGCCCATTAGTGCGCTGTTTTTCGAGCACGATAATTTCCAGCCGCTTTTTCGGCCTCTTCCGCCTGTGCCGTGTCGCCGGCAGCCCGGTAGGCTTCCGCTAAATGTTCATAGGACTCCGCCAAATAGGAGGAATTGTCCGTCGGCAGCAGTGCAACCGCTTCCTTCAGCGCAGTTATCGACTCAGCCACTCTGCCCAGTCTCAGCAGTATCACGCCCTGGGTGTCGGCATAATAAGCGCGATGTTCCGGGGTCACCCGAATGGCTGTCTTGATAAGATCTTCGGCCTTCTCGATCCCGCTCTGTTGATCGAGATAGACCCAGCACAAATTATTGTAGATGTCTCCGTTCTCCGGCTGGAGACGAAGAGCCCGCTTGTAAACGGCTTCTGCTTCGGCATAATTCTTGGTCCGATAGGAAAGATCACCCAACAAAAGCAGGGACGGCACAAACTTCCCGTCTTTGGCGAGGGCCTCCCGGTACTGCTGCGCTGCAAGGTCGGGCTTCCCTTGCGATTCGTAGATTCTACCAAGGTTGTTGTGTTCCTCGGGGGTGAGGGGATCGTGCAGAATGATGATTTTCGGGAGAGAGCAGCCGAACAAAAAGAGCGCTGCGACGAAAACCACGGTGAATAATCTTGTCAGACCGAGGCCGGCATATCTCATGATTTTGTCAAACCGTTCACGGCGTGATCACGAGCATCCAACGGCCTGCCCGGTCCCACGCAGAGCTGAATTTACCGTACGCTATCAAGCTGTTCGGATGCAAGCCGTCATGTTCAATGATAACGCCGTTGCCATCGTCAAAACCGACGGCGGTAATATAGTGAGGTCGGTGATAAATGCTGAAACCCAGGTCGAGCATGCAAATGACCGGCACTCCCTTCCGGATATACCCCTTCAGTTCCGCCAGCGTGCCGGAAAACGAAGTTGTCCTCAATCCCGCTCCCCGCGCATAACCTTCCAGGTCCATCGGCAAAGTGCCCCGGAGTTTCGGGATGTAAATTTTTCCGGTGATCTCGTCCAGATTCGCCGGATGTCCCCAAAATGCAAGAACGCCCGCGAGCGCCGCGGGACCGCAGGTTGACTCGCTCTGCTTGAAAAACGGGACACCTTCGATATAATGCCCCCGCTGCTCCAGACCGGGCCGGATGGCGTCAAACCGCATGCCGCACGCGGACAGAATGCCCGCCGAGAGCAGGACCGTCCCGAGGATAAAAAAATGCCGCCTCCACTCGATACGGTGTCCGCGGCATATTGACAGATTTGTGGCCATTACCTTACGGTGATGCGGCCCTGCACCAGAAAGATGAGCAGTACGACCAAAAGGGCGACGACCATCAGCGCGAAGAGAAGTCCGACTGCGTCGCCTCCGGCCTGGAGTGAATCGGCGTGGGCCGCAAGTTGATGGATCTGTTCGTCCGAAAGCCCGTTCAGCCGCGCCATGGTCTCATCAGGGGAGAGTCCGTAGTCCATGAGCTTCTGGCGGATGATCTTCGACTCCAGAGCAGTCTGGACCTTGACCAGATCTGCCGTCCGACCGGCGGATGCCGCCCGAGACGCTGCCGCAGGTCCTTGGTGGGGCGCTGCAGAAATGAACATGGCCTCGGCAGGGCCGGCAGCAGTGGAAATCGCCAGCAGCGCTATGGCCAGATAGATAACGAGCGGTTTTGCATAAAACGATTTGAGAACGCCTTTCAAGGGATAAGACCTCCTTTTTTTTTAAGAGCCCTCGTCACCTCACGATCACGCGATGTCCGGTGACCTGGAGTACCACGACCACGATGATCGCCACCAAGAGAAGAAAAATCAAGGCATCGACACCATCGGCACCCGCCTGGATCGAATCGAGGTTGGCGGCAAATTGATGAATCTGTTGATCTGACAGGTTGCTGATCCGCGCATACGCCTCCTCCGAGGAAAGTCCGAAATCAGCAAGGCGTTGCTTTATCACTGTAGTTTCCAGAGTTTTTTGGATACTGTTCAGGTCCCCTTTCCGTACGGAAACTGTCTGGGCGGAAGGGACGAACATTGCCCATCCCTGCGAAGGGAAAGAGAGAATCACCATCGCCAGCACAAGATAAAGTGACAAAAATTTGAAGGAAACATTCTTTCGCATTCCATTCATGTTCATGACTCACCTCCTCTCTTTTTTCAGCTGACTGTGCCTGCACCGGTCCGCAGGCACCATTTTTGAGTCATGATTAAAACATGTTGGCAGCCTTTTGTCAATATAAAGATTGCCGCCCTGTGCGACGGAGACCTTTCCCTTATGCGGCGCGGGGATCATGGTCTTCGAACTCGCTCCCCTCGCCTATTGATACAGGTTCCACAGCACCGTCGCCTCTGACCGGTAATAACCGAAAGTCTCCTCGCGCGAGAGGGAAACCGTAATGCTGTTGTTCGTCGTGATCTTCAGGTTCTGCAGGAGGGTCGCCTTGGTTGTCTGATGTTTGTCGCCCGCTACGTAAGACGTCCTGAGCAGAGAGAGGCCGGCTTTCCACCGCCTCGTCACGTTCTTGACAAAACCTGCCGACGCGCCGATTCCAAAGGCGTACTTGTCATGCAGTTTGTCGCTCAACGTAAGGTCTGTTTCGCCCATGATGTAGGATATCCCCAAAAGCGACGTCCGATAGGCAAAACCGCCTCCCGGATTCAGACGATAGAGAAGCTGGTCACGGCCGTCAGACATGATCTCCCGGTCTAATCCGGTATTTACTTTCCACGATACGGGTTTGAAGAAAACATCGCGAGGAGAGAACGATACGATATCGATCAATCGCAATCTCTGCAGCTTGAGTGCGTTCTCCTTGAAATAGTACCTTCCACTCACATCCATAAAATTGATCTGCGCGCCTTTGATATAGCCTTCATCGGGGTCGAGGAGGTCGTGATAGGCAGGTCGCCAGCCAAGTTCCAGAAATGAATCGTCCCCCCGATATCCCGCCCCGGCGCTGAATTTTCCGGGGAGGTGCCCTGCATCGGGTGACACCGGCGTGGGGATGGACGGGACTTCATCGGGTGACGTTCCAAGAGTACTCCTGGCTTGCAGTGCAGGCAGAAAACGATGAGTGAACTCCTTCTTATCCAGTTGTTTCCGGGCAAACCGGTATTGCAGCAGCTCGGCCGAAAGGTCCAGAATCCGCATCTTCTCCACGGGCCCGATGCTTTTTTCCAATACCACCTGAGGAGATATTTCCTGATCGACGACGCCGATTGCTGTTCGCTGATCAGCGGAACTTGTCAATGATGCAATAGCACGAATCCGTCTCGCCTGAGAGGGACGGTACTTTACGGCTTTAACCAGGCCCTTTTCGTTGATGACCCGGACGGTATCTGACGGGATTACCCAGAACTTCGTTTTGCCCCAAAATGCATCGGTGAGATCAACGGATGGCCGGGCAGCTTCCAACAGGAACAGGAGGTCGAATGAGCAGTTTTCGTCGAAAAAATAGTAGTCGGAATAAATATCCTTGAGCTCCCATATGTGCATGACCATCCTGCGCACTTCGCCTTCCGTCAGGTTGAGATCGTACTCCCATATGTCGCGGTGCTCGATTTCATTGTATTCGCCGACCTTCTCGTAGTACGGCAGGATGGAGAAATACCCCCGGTAAAACCCGAAGATCCCTTTATAAGCATAGACGAAGCCGTTCTTATCAGTTGTCACAGCTGCGTAGTTGACCGCATAAGAGAGCAGGTCATTGCGGGCGTTGCCGTCGATCCTGATGAGGGTGTGCCCGAACATGGAAGCCGGGCCATTGCCGTGGGCGGCGGGAAAGATGAGGACGGCGGATTTCGGATTGACCAAGGCGAGCGCTTCGTCGAACTTTGTGCACTGTACGGGCGGCAGCCGTGATTCATCAATGGCGAGCCGCTCCTTGAGCCAGGCGGAGCGGGCCGGGAACCTGCAGCGCGGCGGCTCGACACCGTTCTGTTCCGGTTCAAAAAAACCGGCAAGCGTGGCATCCAACTCGGCTTCCGGGTCGGTCTTGCCGTTTGCTGAGAGAAAAAAGTTCGGATCGTCGATGAGACTTTCCCTGTGGGAGCCATGTGGTTTGTAGTGCAGCAGGATGTCCCAGTAGCGGTCACCGGCAAGATGTTGTTCCCGTGAAGAGCGCAGGAGCAGATCCAGGTACGCATTTTGCTCGGCTGGCAAGGCGAGGGATGCCCCGAGGAAAAAGAATACAAGAAGGAACGCAAAAAAAAAGTATACGGACCGGAAAGATCCGTATACCTTTTCCTCAAATACAGGTGAAAACAAATACATTAATTGGCTGACACCGTCGCGACGTTATCCACGACACTCGCCATCTGTACGTTCTCGGAGGTGAATATCTTCGCAAAATTCGACTGCAATGTCCGGTAGAACTCGGGCCGCTTCTCCGAAGGTACCTGCATCAGCTCGGCGAATGCCTCAAGAGTTTCACCTTTGCCCATGGCGATTTCCCTTGCCAGGTTGTCCATATTGGCGACTACGAATTCGTTTAAACGGTCGTTCTTGGCAAACTTGGAAGGCTGTTTGCATTCCGATGTGCCTGAGGTAATGCCAAACGTCTGGGTCCCGAAGGAACCATTGGTGGTTGCCTGCAGAGACTGGAGGATCGTGGAATGATCCGCGTTGCCCTGGAAGAGCATCGTACCCAGACCACATCCGGTGTTATCACGCGCCTGTCCTGCAGAAGCAGCAAATGTTATACCCAAAACCATAACAAGACACAATGCCATAGCCGAAACAATTACAATTTTTTTCATACAATTCCTCCCTTGATTGAGATTTTAAACAAATATAACTAATTAAAACTTATTTCCCCTTGTTTGTCAAGTCTTGAATTCGTCGGATATATCTTATTTTTCATTTCACCCAGTGAATAAGATAGTCGAAAATTTTTTTTCTTATTGCCTCGTCTGCAAAGGATTGAACGTGCCCCGGCTCTTCCGTCTCCCAGAACTCCTTCGGTTGGCCGGCAGCTTCATAGAGCATCAGACCGTGATGCACCGGGACAACCGGATCACTCCGACCGTGCAGGATCAAGACCGGGACGGGGGAGATTTTTTTGATCCATCTGACCGGACTATAGGAGTCGCTTACCAGAAATGACAGCGGGTACTGGAACGGCCAGGTGAGAAAAAAACCTCCGAGCTTTTCGCGGGCGATGAGACGGTAGCCGGCAAAAGCACTGTCGATGACAAGAGCAGCAATGCGGTCTTTGCGTTCAAATTTGGCCACCGTATAAACGGCAATCGCGCCTCCGAGACTCTGGCCAAGAACGATAACGTTCCCTCCTTCTGTCTCCGGCAAAGACAATACCGTACGAAGTGCCGCCTCAGCATCAAGGTGAACGCCCTTGATGCTGGGGCTTCCCTCAGACTTTCCGTAGCCGCGGTAGTCGAAGATAAAAAGGTTGAATCCTTCCCGGACCAGCCACAAGACGCTGTTCACATGCGTGCTCAGATTCTCGGCGTTGCCATGAAGGACCAGTATGGTTCCCAGCGCCTTCGGTTTCACGTCAAAGAACCACCCGTTCAACAGGAGTCCGTCGGAAGTTTTAAAATTCACCTCCCGGTGTGGAAAACGGTCGGCCACGGGATTGTCATACAGTTGTTTTTGCGGGTAAAAAAAGAGGGAGCCGCAGCTTACGGGAGCAAGCAAGAGAAGGATGAGCACGGGGAAATGCAGTTTTCTGAGCAGGAACCCGGTAATCATGCTCTCCTTCCGTCGACGCCTGGTATCTTGCGCATCCCCGCCCCCGTTCCTCCGTGCTGACACCACGCCTACCGCTGCCTCAGGAGAAAAGCATGGGCTGACAAGCCGGCCCCGTAGGCGACCATCATGCACCAGCTGCCGGAAGCTATGCCCTTCTTTCGGATCTCGTCCACGACGAACCACACCGTCGGGGAAGACATGTTGCCATATTCAGAAAGGACCTTGCGGGAGGCCCAGACCTTTTCCTCGGAGATACCGACCCCGTCCCGCACGGCGTTGATGATCTTCTCTCCTCCGGTATGGAGCGCCCAGTGGTCGATGTCGGCGCTGCTCAGGCCCTGGGACGACAGGATATCACCAACGGCCTCCGCTGCGGCCTTTTTGACCAGGTCCGGCAGCTTGAGGGAAAGCTGGTTGTAGAGCTGCCCGTTTTTATGAATGTACCGGATAGTGTCCCGCTGTTCCGGTGCGTATCTGCACGCCGAAGCGACGAGTTCAAGCCCTTCCGGTCTGCTCCAGAGCACGGCAGCCGCAGCTCCATCACCGAAAAGCGCGTTCGAGAGAATGAGACTGAGGTCGTTGTCCATCTGGAATGTAGCGGTGCAGATCTCCACCGAAGCGCTCACCACCACATCGTGTCCCTTGGTCCTCAGAAGAGACTCGGCTATCTGGAGATTGGGGATCGCGCCGCCGCATCCGCTGCCCACCATGTCATACACCCGTATGTCGCGCCTCAAGCCGAGGCGCTCGATAAGATAGGTCGATATACCGGGGCAGATATATCCGGTGCAGGTATTCACGACGAGGCCCGTCACTTCCCGGGGGCTCACGCCAGCCTCACTCAGTGCCTTGCTGATTGCCTCCGCCGACAGGTCGATGGATTTTTGAGTGAACCGCGCAATCCTCTCGTCGGCATTCTCGCTGACAAGGCATGCGGGATCTTCAAATGCAAAGTGCCGCTTCCGGATGCTGGGATGGGAAAAGATCGCGCGAATAAGACCGAGGCTCCGCGAGTTGAGCCGTTCGCCGAAGTATTGCCGCATGAACTCCTCGGCCGTCGACTGATCAGCTTCGTAGGGCGGCACAGCGATGGCGAATGATGCAATGTGGGGAGTTGCAGCAGCGGTTCGCGATGATTTTTCATTAATGTCCATTGAACGTACCTCTCATGAAGTGATTATCCATAATCGCATCTACGGTCCGCCATCCGGAAGCAATACCCGGAAGCTATGGCCGTGAAATCCGCATCAGGCCTTCATCCCCAGCAGTCTGAGCCCGCTCCGGATGAATCGCGTATGCCTCCAGAGAGGAGGTCGCACACCCAGGCAGCGGCCGATTCGGTGGATCGCGGGCAACAAAGGGAGCCCGAGTGATCCTGAATCCAGGAAATTCAGGTGATTGTCCATGGTCTTTGCCGCTTCCCGTATGATCCAGTCTGAGCTGACCTCCGGCGACACATAGAACACCGGGCCGAGCATGTCTTTCGCGGCAACGGTGAGCACGCCCTGGTCCCGCGCGATGCATTCCAGTTCAGTGCCGGGGTAGATGCGTATCCCGATATTGAATACAGCTATATCCTGGGGCCGGACCGAGCGTTCGGCGAATCTCAGCGTCTGTTTCACCGTTTCCCTTGTTTCTCCCGGACCTCCGAGCATGAATATCCATGTACAGGGGAGATGATGTCTCTGCACGACCTCCGCCGCGTGGTGAACCTCCTGGCTCGAAAACCCTTTCCGCAGCCCGTCCAAAACACTGTCTGAAGCGCTCTCAACGCTTATCCCCATGCCGACGAAACCAGCCTGCTCCATGGCAGTCACGAGGGTGTCGTCGAAGGAACGGGGATTCAGATCGTAACTCTGGAGCCGCGCGTGAAGCCCGGCGCCGGCAAGCGCCTCGCATACCTCAAGGGCATGACGGTAGGGCTCATTGAACACGCTGTCGACGAATTCGATGTCCCGCAGACCTGAACGTGCCAGTCGCGCAACCGCATCTACCACCTGCCCGGGGTCCGAGAACCGGTAGGCATTCCCCTCGATCTTGTGGTAAGTACAGTATACGCATTCAAATGGGCAGCCGGTCTTGGTCTGAATCGGGGCCGTCGCCATATATGATCGATAGGCACGGACATTCAACCATTTCTCGTAGTTCGGCGCCAGCCGGCCTTCCGTAAATACCGATCCGGGACCAGGATTCGTCCGGAAGATGCCGTTTTCGATGGAGGCGACCCCCGGTATGTCCCGAATGGTTTCATTGCGGCTTAGCTGCTCGAGCAGGTGCGGAAAGATCGCTTCCCCGTTTCCAATGACACCGCAGGATATGTCCCCAAGCCGCATGATTTCCTCGGGCATGACGCTGAATGCGGCGCCTCCGAGGACGATCGGGTTCCGGGTCAAACCGCGCATGGTTTTCACTATGTGACCGAGGTCCCGCAAAAAGAACGTCGCGTCCCTCATGTCGTTGTTATCGATATTCCGTATCGAGAGACCGATGACCTCGGGCTTCCTGTTGATCACGGCGGACCGGATTGCCGACAAAGGGTCTTTCGTGAACATCAAATCTGCAAGATGGACTTTATGGCCTGCCTGTTCCGCTGCCTCGGCGACCATGCAGGCGCCGATGGGCATCACCGGCATCGGCACAGTACTGCGGTTTATGCTGAAGAGAAGAACATTCATGGGCTCTTTGATCGCCTGTTTCCGGCATCCTCTTCATTAAAGATAACAGTTCGTGCACCCTCGAATGAATAACCAGTCTTTCGATTGTGATGATTTCGTAAAAAGCCGAAAATCGCACAAGGACTGTCATTCCGGCTTGTCCGGAATCGTTTCTTATTAGCACGTTATCCGGAGATATGATTCCCGACAAGCGAGACTTTATGATTAAAAGGCAAGTCTACCTTAAGGTATATTTGAGTCTAGACGGACACAAATAAAACCGAAAGGAGACTTGCCATGAACAACATTAGCAAACTCGATTTCACAGGTCAACATCTTTACATCGGCATGGACGTTCATAAGAAAAGTTGGAGCATCTGCATCTTGACAGATAAGTTTGAACATAAGACCTTTACCCAACCGCCGGATGTCGGCATACTTGTCGATTATCTGAAGCGCAATTTCCCTGGCGCGACGTATCATGCTGTCTACGAGGCGGGTTTCTCAGGCTTCTGGACGCATGATCGTCTGAGTGAACTGGGTGTTGACTGCATCGTTACAAATCCGGCCGACGTCCCCACGAAGGACAAGGAGCGAGCAGGCAAAACCGACCGGGTCGATTGCCGCAAACTTGCCCATTGTCTCAGAAGCAACCAACTTGACGGGATATATGTCCCTTCACGGACCGCTGTCGAGGACCGCAGTTTGCTTAGGACCCGTCGCAGTATGGTCAAGAAGCAGACCCGTTGCAAAAACCAGATAAAGTCCCTGCTCGCTTTTTACGGCATTCATATACCCGAGGAACTTGCTGAAAGCCGCTGGTCCAGAAAATTCATCAACTGGATCGATGAAATCCGCATGGAGAGGGCCAGCGGGAATTATTCTCTCAAGGCGTATCTCGACGAACTGAACCATATCCGCCGGATACTTGCCGAGTTGAACCGGAACATTCTGGCCCTTTCCCGCACTGATGACTACCGGGTCAACGTCTTGCTGTTAAGGACCGTGCCGGGGATCAGCACGCTGACTGCCATGACACTCCTAACGGAACTGAACAGCATGAGTCGTTTTTCGTCGCTCGATAAGCTGGCGAGCTATGTCGGCCTTATCCCCAACACGAACTCCAGCGGTGAAAAGAACAACACCACCGGCATCACCAACAGACGCAATCCTTCGCTACGGGGCATATTGATTGAAAGTGCTTGGGTCGCTGCCCGTAAAGACCCGACGCTGATAATGGCATTCGATAAGCTTAGTAAGCATATGACTAATACAAAGGCCATCGTTCATATAGCGCGAAAGCTTCTAAATCGCATCCGGTACGTCTTGAAGAACCAGCATGAGTACGTACTGGCGGTAGTACAATAAAAAGCCGGATTGTTTTATGGAGGTCAATCTCAATAACTTGTTTATCTGTGGGTAACGCTATGTCATTCCTGCAGCGGATCTCAGGATCGTGTCTGCTTTAGCTAGACTGCGAACCCACGCCTTTAAAACATAATCTAAGAAATGCAGCCTTCCTCCATGCGAAGAAGTGTCTGCTTATAGAAGATTGGTTTTGAAGATTGAGCTCTGCCATAAAACAAATCCAGAAAGAGTCCGTCTGCCACCAAAAGAAGACTTGACTTTTAACATAGAGGAATGACGACTTTTTACGAGTGCATCAATTGTCGGCAGCCTGAACCCACGACTTCGGGAAATCCTTCCGGGAATGGAAAGGCATTTGAGGAAAGTGCCGTCCGACAGGATTCTTTACCCTAAAAAAGGCAGTTGGAACCACGGATGAACACGGTTAAAACCAAAAAAATAAAAACTTATAGAGAAGTAGAAACTCACCCGGAAGGTGATATCTGTTTTCTCTTCAAGATTTTGAAATATCCGTGTTTATCTGTGTTCATCCGTGGTTAAATGCTCTTTTGAGGTTTACCAATGCTCGCCTTGACTGCCTCTTTTCACGCGGCGGCTCTCTCCTCTTTAAAGAGTATAGCGCATTACAAGCACCATATTCCATGACGAAGCAGGTTGTTGTCCGGCGAATCCGGCTGGGCGGGGATGGTGAATCAACGCGGGACGGACAAATCGACGTTTCTGCTTGCCGGGTCGAAGATGAGTTTAAGGACATCAATTGCCGCGAGGCGCGCGGCGATTTCCACGGGATTTTGCATTGTTTGTTCGAGATCGTAATCCGCGGCCGAGGTGTCAACGGCTTCTTTTATGTGTCCCGGCGTGATGCCTTTAGAGAGGGTAACGCCCTCCTGCAGTGATTTCGCGAGGACCGTAAAAATCGTCCAGTTGAGCTTGGCCGGGGACCCTTCAAGTTTGCAGTACTGCCTGATGTTGCCTGTCCAGAGCGTCGTGTTGTCGGCTGCGCGGATGATGGAGACATCGGAAAGAACAATCTCTGCCTCCCAGTAGTTGCCGGCAGAGCCGAACCCTTCTTTCGTACCCTGGCCATAGGTGTTCAATTCAACCGACTGAACGGCCCCCGCAATAATATAGTCGGCCCCACGGACAGGCATCTTACGGTTGACGAGGGCCACTTTTTTGCTCCATTTCAGCAATTCGTCGATAAAGGCGTAGCGCACAATCGTGCTCACATTGCCGTAGAGCGCCTGTTTTTGTTCGTCAGAAAGCCCCCAGATCCATGGTTGGCGCACCTGGAGCAGCCCTTCGTGATGCCCTCCCGTGACATCGGTGCCTGACACATCAAAAGGTTCAACTGCCAGCGAGGTTTTTTTCGCCTGCGCGGGGAGGACGTAGTTGCGGGGAGGAAATTCGGTGAAGGGAAGCGAGCGTGTTGCGCCCATTTTGGCGCAGCCGTTCAGAGAAACGGCAAGCAAGCATATGCCGGCGAGAAGGAGAAAACCCCGGCTGCAGTTCCGCTTTCGAGACGGAATGAGTGGTATGGAGGCGCACTCGGTCATAAACTCCCGGGAAATGTTACCGGAATCAACGGCGAGGTCAGTGATTGTTTATCCTAAAAAAAGCATCTGACACGGATAAAAGCTGATAAGAAGCGGATCAGATCTGATAATTCAAAAAAAGGACCTTCACCCTTTTGGTGAGGCTTCAAGTTCGATCTTTATCTGCATTTATCCAAAGTTAATCCGATTTTTCAGTGTCCAAATGCTCTTTCTCGGTTTATGAATTAATTGTACCTATAGCAGAAAGGATTGGCAAGGGTGTTTCGTTTATTTTTAAGAGATGCGGGCAAGACGTTTCCCAGACGCCTAGGAATGTTGCGGTCTGACGGATATGGTTTTAGGTGCGCTGGAAAAAACTCGCAAGACGGAATTTCAACAAAGAAGACATTCGGGCGCATTACGCAAGGAGGCGCAACACTCTGTCCAGCGTAATTTCAAAAGCCGCACAGGGCATCGTGACCTGGCGACGTTCGAGCACTTCGGGACGGATCTCTCCGATAAAGCCGATCCCGGTCCCGGCAGCAATGATTTGCCCGCAGCGGCCGGGTATGAAAAGAGCATGGCGTGCCGGTTCCAGCGTATATTCGATACCCAGGTAATACAGCAGGACATCAAGCGTGGAATGCATTTCAGAAAAGTTGGCAAAAGGATGGGATATGAGGGCGCCGAGGTTGAGATCAGTGCGTGAGCCCATGTTTGCGCCCCGATCAAAGACAGCCACTTCACCGACTTCGAAAATACGATGGGGATAAAATGCCTTAGAGCTTGCCGTCTCTACGTTGAGCAGTGACGGGATGACGCGGTTCCTGAGCACGGCGTAGGCGAGCGACATTACGTTGTCCACTTCCACAAGCTGCTCGTTTTCCTGGACAGCGTCCTCAAGTTCTTCACGGGAACACAGGATGTTGGACATGATCTCCTGGTAGCCGGAACCGACGAGGTGTCCGCGGACCGTATCGGAAAGCAGCTCAAGGCGGGTGAGCGCCCCTACGGTCGACTGCTGCGGCATGACCGGTTCAAATGATCCGTAGCCCCTGCTGATGGCGTAGTCCTCCACGAGGTCCATGGGATGCATGATATCGTCGCGGTAGGGCGCCACCGTGACCGTCACTGCTCCTCTGCCGGCAGCCACTCCATGACCGTACGATTCCAGGTGTTTCTTTATGTCTGCCGGAACGACGTCTTCACCGAGACCTGTTGAAAACGTCGCGAGGGAAACTTTGAATTTCCCGGCCGTGCTGATGGGGAAGGCCACCTCTTTCCCAAACTCGGTTTCGTAAGGATAAAGCACCTTCACCGGCTCGATTTCCCCCCCCCGATCGTAGAAACTCGTGGCAAGGATGTTCAGGGTGAGCATCGTCATCCTGAGATCCGTTCCCGTCACTTCGATGAGCACGTTTCTCGTTTGCGGTTTAACTTCCCCGATCTCCCTGCTGTTGATGATCGGCGGAAAGGACAGTACCCGCCCCATGCTGTCGGTCAGTACGGGGTACTGGGGAAAGGGTTTTACAATGTTTCCGTAGGCAATGCCTTTCGGGTGACGTTCGAGGATCTCTGCGAGGGTCAGCTTTTCTTCCATGCCGAGCGGCGTAAAGGACAGCGAAGAGGGATCGACCAGTTTATACTCCACGGGAAACACGATGCGGTCGAGCTCGTAGATGCCGATCGAAACTGTCGTCCGTTTCCTGCCGAAGATCTCGGCAAGCTTGTCCTGGCTCTGGATCATCTGCGCCAGGACATCGCTGTTCATGCGTATGCCGCTCGCCGTGCAGGCCGCGATAAAGGGGCGGACCGGTTTCATGGAACGGGAGACCCGGATCTCCCGCATCGCTTTTCTGCCGTGGTTGAAGAACGGATAGCTCTCGGGTTTGCCGGAGAGGGCGATGCGGATCTGGCGCGCAATGCCTTCGGCTGACCAAAGGTCCGGCCGGTTGCTGTCCGACAACTCGACCTTGAGATCGTCGGTTTCTGCCAGGTATTCCTTCAGCTCCGCCTTCGCAAGCATGAGGTATTTCTCGATCGCATCGAGAAGGAGTTTCCTGCCGATGAGGGTGTCGAGGTCTTTTTTCTTAATATCGATTGTCGGCATCTTTTAAGTGCAAACTCCAAATGTTAATATCTAAATCCGAAATAATATCAAAATGCCAATAAACAAACGGAATGTCACTGCGACTTTATGAGAATTGCTCCGAATATCTTTGTCAGTTCCATTGCTTCTTGGAGAAGATGTTTTCTTTCTGTTTCCATCCCGTTTTCACAAACGAGAAGTTTCAACCAGTAACCGGATTCCTTCGCTTCCTTCCGGCATATCTTTACTCGCATCACGAAGTCTTTCTTACTAAGAGCCTCGTTAGCTTCAATGTAATTTGCCCCGACCGAACCTGCCGACCTTATAAGCTGCTTACTGATTTCACTATTAACCAGCGTTTTAGATAGCTTGCCTACGAATTCCATGCCTCGTTTGGCAAAATTGAAAGTACGGTCTTCTAAATCATATCGTTTTGAGTTTTGATGTTCAGTCATTCGATATTATTTAGGATTTAGAAATTAGAATTTAGAAATTGTCATCCAAGTTGTATTTTCTTCGTTCTGACAAAGTCCAGGTCCCGGGAAAAGAGGTCTCTGATATCCTGGATGCCGAGAGCCACCATGGCCATACGGTCGAGGCCGAGACCCCAGGCGATCACCGGTACGTCGACGCCGAGCGGTTTCGTGACCTCGGGACGGAACATCCCTGCCCCCCCGAGTTCCATCCACCCCAGTTCGGGATGCTTTACATGCAGTTCGACGGACGGCTCGGTAAAGGGGAAGTAAGCGGGCCGAAACTGGAAGTCGCGTGCTTTCGCGATCTCCTGGCCGAACAGTTTCAGGAGGCCCAGCAGAGTCTTAAAGTTGATGTCTTCGCCCAGAACGATTCCTTCTACCTGGTAGAAGTCAGGAGCGTGGGTGGCGTCCACGGCATCGTAGCGGAAACAGCGGGCTATGGAAAAATATTTCCCCGGGATCTTCGGTCCGGAGGCAAGGGTCCTCGCCGATACGGCCGTACCCTGGCTCCGGAGGATCAACCGCTTGGCCCGTTCCAGGTCAAAGGCGTAGCGCCAGCCGGTTGATCCGGTTTTTCCGCCGTCCTTGTGGGTTGCGGCTACCTGTCTGGCAAAAGGCTGCTCGATTTGTTTTGCAGAAGTGGGCTCTTTCACGAAGTACACGTCATGGATGTTCCGGGCTGGATGGAACTGCGGCATGAACAAAGCGTCCATGTCCCAGAACTCGTTCTCCACGAGCGGGCCGCGCATCTCTTCGAACCCCATGCCGATGAACTTGTATTTGACGAAATCCAGGAACTCCTTATAGGGATGCTTCCTGCCGATGCTCTGGCGCGGCGGGTTGAGGGCGATGTTATAAGCACGGAACTTCTTGTTTTTCCAGGTCCCCAGTTTCAGCATCTCGGGGGTCAGCGCGGAAGCCTCTTCGGTGACAACGCCGCGTTCCTTGATGAGGCGGAGCACTTCCCTCCCGTCTGCAGTCAGCGTGTAGGAACGGTTTTTTTTCTCGGTAATACGAAAAATACCTTTGGCCTTCCCGCGCTTATGGAAGTTTGCCTGAATTTCCCTTTGATCTGGGTCTGAAAGAGTAAGCAAATCAACTTGGTCTTTTTCACCAACCATTCTGATAAGTCCATGTATATAGTCGTCGACGGTTTGAGTGGGACCAAAGCCAAACACAAGGATGCCGCCTTCTGCTATCTGTATCATCCCAGACTGCTTAAGAGCACCGACAGCAGAGCTAACATCACTGGGATCCATTCCCCAAGATTGAATAATGTCTTTTACTGTAAATTGTCTGCCCTCATGCAGGGCTTTAATAATCCGCATTTTTGGAGTACCATGTTTCAGATACTCGTTCCCTGTTTCAGTCAGCGTTATAGTAGTTGTTATCGACTCACCTGATACTGAAACCAGTCCTTTAGAAGTTAGCCAGCCGGATGCCATATCCAGACGGGCTTCATCGAGACCCGACGCCGCGAGAATGTCCGCTGCAGACAGGGTCGTT
The DNA here is from genome assembly GCA_963769335.1 of Nitrospirota bacterium. Taxonomy (GTDB): domain Bacteria; phylum Nitrospirota; class UBA9217; order UBA9217; family UBA9217; genus JAJYKN01. The sequence goes on from CAVYLT010000102.1 coordinate 124,591, forward strand.
GTCTGGTCAAAACAGATGAGCACCTTATGTTCGAGCGGATGGAGACTTTCGAGGAGTTTTTGGAGTTCAGGCGTGGTCATAAGATGCGGATAAGATTACGTTGATTGAAAATATTTGTCAAGCAAAAACAGATTGACGGGCGCCGGAATTGTATGTTATGGTGAGCGCATGGCAAGCACAACGGTCAAACCACGATTGATTTATACGCTCCTCTGCGACGATGTGCGCCAGGAGATGGGAGGGAAATTCAGCCTGATGGGTCTGTTTGAAAGCATTTCATCCCATACCTTCCCGGCCCTCCATCACCGTTTTGCGATCATGAACGAATGGACGGGCGGCAAAGGGGAGTTTACGGTGCGTATCAGGCTTCTTTCTCCGGACCAGACCCAGGTCATCTCGGAATCAGAAACGAAGCTGGCCCTTTTCAGCGAAACCCAGCGGCACCGTGATATTTCGGTCCGCTACAACACGACCTTTAAAGTCCCCGGCACCTACTGGATCGAAACACTTCTCGACGGGGAACGGGTGGGCATGACGCCCATCGTTCTGCAAACGGTCAATGACCAGATAGTCCACTAACGCTCTTCATCATCGCTACTCGATCGTGATGATCGAAGAAACCCCCACCTTTGAGTGGATTTCCCGTGCGAGTTTTTCCGCAGATGCCTTGTTCGTGAAACTGCCGAGCCGTACGCGGTACCACATTCCCTTGCCGGCCACATCCGAGGAAACGACGAACGCGGCATATCCGCGGCTTCTCATTTTTTTCGCTTCATCATCTGCCAGCTGTTTTTCCGGATAGGACGCGACCTGGACGGTATAGTGCAGTTTTGAGAGGGCCGGCTTTTTAGGCATCGTGTCTTTCTTTGCGCGTGGTTCCTGATGTTTGCTTGCCTTCAGCTGTGCCGTATCCGCATCTGCAGATTTTTTCTCGATCTTGACGTCGAGCTTCCTGCTCCCCGAAGTTTTCTGATCGGAGCTCTTCTCCGCCGTTTCCGCGTCTGCCTGTTTCTTTTCCGGCTTGCTTTCTCCGAAAGAGGGCTTGGGTTTGAGGTCGATCGATACCGTCTTGTTTTCCTTCTCCGTAAGCGTTTTAAAGAATGTAAAGTCCTCCGGTTTGGGGAGTTTCTCCGAGACCATGTCCGGAAGCGGGGCCGGGTTCTCGCCTTGACCGCCGGTCTTGTTCTGATACCTTCCCACATAGTACCCGAGGGAAAATACGCCGATCAGGAGGGCTATGCCTGCGGGGACGATAAAAAGACTTGATATGATGCCGCCTCGCTCATTGTTCATGGAGGACTCCGTTCTGATGAATAAAAATATCGCGTTATACGATCAGCATCGCGTCCCCATAACTGTAAAAACGGTATTGCTTGGCCACCGCCGTATGATATGCGGCCAGAATACGATCGCGGCTGGCGAAAGCGGACACGAGCATGAGCAGCGTTGATTTGGGAAGGTGAAAATTGGTAATGATCCCGTCGACGGTTTTGAAATTGTATCCCGGATAGATAAACAACGTCGAACTTCCTTCTCCGGGAGTGATGGCACCGGTGCTGACGGCCGCGGTTTCGATCGCGCGCGCGCTGGTTGTGCCCACGGCGATCACCCGCCGGCCTTCGGCATGAGCGCAATTAATGCTCCGTGCCGCCCCGTCGGGTATAGAATAGTGTTCGGGATGCATCCGGTGGTCTGCAATATTCTCGACTTTCACCGGCAGAAACGTACCCGGTCCGACATGCAGCGTTACGCTGGTCTGTTGAATCCCTTTTAGAGTAAGCGCCTGAAGGAGCTCGTCGGTAAAATGCAATCCCGCCGTCGGCGCCGCCACGGCGCCCTCCCGGGACGCATAAACGGTTTGATACCGTTCGCGGTCGGCTTCCACGGCATTGCGTTTTATGTACGGCGGAAGCGGGGTCTTGCCGATTTCCGGGAGCATCGTTCTGATATCGACGATGGCGTGAAAACGGATTGTCCTGACGCTGTCCCTCCCTTCGTCCATGATCTCGGCGTCAATGCCCGGTTCGACGACCAGCTTCTTTCCCTTGCCGAGGCCGCCCTTGACGAGCGCTTCCCAGAGATTGGGGCCTCTTTCCGAGAGAAGAAAAATTTCCGCTTTGCCGCCTCCGGCCTTCTTTGCCGAGAGCCTGCAGGGAAACACTTTTGTATTGTTCAGTACCAGCAGATCGCCCGGAATGAGCTCCTCTGCGAGGTCGGAGAAGTTGCGGTGTTCGAGGGCGCCCCGTGCGCGGTCCATAACCATGAGGCGTGACTGGTCTCGAACGGGACACGGCTCCTGGGCGATGAGAGATTCCGGAAGGTCGTAATCGAAATCGGAGAGTTTGAGCTGATCTGCAACGGACGGGGTCATGGCAGGATATTACCATATCGGGACGCCCGGATAAAGAGAAAAGACGTTTACGGCGTGAAGAACGCAGAAGGCAGTGTACTCTTTACCGCTCTCCCTGCAAAGAATCATTCCAGCGACCGTTTCCACCCTTGCTCGAACTCTTCATAGGAAAGCATGGTGCCGCTGTCAATCGCCTTGCCGATGTCCGCGCCCGTACCGAGCTCGTCGAGGACCGACTTGACGCGATACATCCCGAAAGTATCGATCATGTACCGGACGGCTGAAAGGCTGAACAGGTACGCAAACTGGGCCCGGTCGCTGCCCAGCCCCATAAAAGAACCCTCAAGGCTTGAGAGCGATGGAAGTTTGCCTGCCTGGTTAATCCTTCGCAGCACATCCCGCTGGCGCTCATTGATTTCCTTTCCTTCGAAGTACTGGGCCAGGCCCTCATTCAACCACGCAGGGCACCGCGGAGTTATGGCCCGCACCACGGCGTGGGTGTACTCATGGTAAAGAAGGCCCCTGAGGCCCGGTGTTTCCTCTTCGATGCCGCCGATGGGAATCCGGATCTTGCCGTCAAAGACGCCGCCGCTCCAGCCCGGTGCATCGGTCACCTCCTGAAACTGCTGTCCCGAATACAGGATCACCTGGATCTCGTGCTCGGGATAGTACGACAGGGCCTTGCCTATTGTTCCATAGGCGTCTTCGAGGATCCGAAGCACAATCCTTCCAGTTTCTCTCTTTTCCCTGCCTTCGTACTTCGTCAGGAAGTGGCTCGTGACCTCGCGGTTAAAATCCTTTTCCGCACGGTGCTCTTTGCGGATCCGTTCGAGTCTTGTCCGGATATTCGGCGACGAGGGGTTCAAAGCGACGGCCTTTTCCCAGTACGATGCCGCATTTTCAAGGTCGTCGTTCCGATAATAAAGTTCACCCAGGAACTGGTACGCTGTCGGTTCTTTCGGATTGATCTCAGCAGCGCGCGCCAACTCACGCTCCGCGTCGTGGTCGTCGTGCAGCTGAAATAACGCAATGCCCAGCCCCAGATGGCCGTCAAATGCGGAATCGTTATACCGGAGCGCCTGTTCGAACAAATCACGCGCCGCCTGGTAGTCGCCTGCCTTCATCCGTTCCGAGCCCGCTTGTATATACCGGGCATAGGCATGCAGTTCCGCCGCCCCGGCGGCGGCCGGGCAGGCCCCGACAACAAGGGCCAGAACGGCTGTCAATACATTCAATTTTCCCCTTGCCATGGGACTCTATCCTCTCCTCCGGGATACTGCAGGCCTTCACTTCAGGTTCAAAATATTTTTCCGAAAAGAACACCGGGGTGTCCTGCCGGGCTCATACTCCCGTCATCAGTCCTGCATCACTTTCACCATCACCCTGCGGTCGCGGGGCCCGTCAAACTCGCAGAAGAACAATGCCTGCCAGGTCCCCAGCGCGAGCCGGCCCTCCTCCACTATCACGGCTTTGGACATGCCGATTATGCTTGATTTTATGTGAGCAGCGGAGTTGCCTTCGTTGTGACCATAGTGATCGTCAAAAGGAATGATCTTATTCAACTCTTTCAGGATATCGCGCCCGACATTGGGGTCTGAGTTCTCGTTGATGGTGACTCCCGCGGTTGTATGCGGCACGTAGACGTAACATATGCCGGAGCGAATCCCGCTTTCAGCGACAAGCCGCTGGACGCCCTGTGTAATGTCCACAAGTTCGGTTCTCGAGTTCGTTTTCACCCTGAGCTGTTTGATCATTGGAATCCTCCCCAAAAGGGGCCGGGGTCAAGGGGCTTGATACTTTCGAACCCTGAACCCGGCTCCCGGATCTTTCGGTTCATCCCTCGATCCCCACGTCTTCGCGTCCTCTCCCCCGTTTTTCTTCGGCGATGGGATAGATGATGTGAGTGATGAGAGAATTGATGCGCGCCAGGTTGCTGATGAGGTCCAGATGCACGTGGCTGGTCTCGATGGATTCCCGCAAGCCCTTCCGGAGCCGGTCGAAGTGGGCCTGCACCAGTTCCCGTTCCATGATGCCGAGCTCTTCCTTGTTCCGGAGCACGCGGTCGGCCAGGTCACGGTCACTGTTTGCAAAAGCGGACAGGGCAGTGTCGAAATTTTCGAGGACCCGTTTGTGGTACGTTCCGATTTCCTCCATCCCTTCCTGGGAAAAAGTGATCCCTTTGTTAATCCTTTTTACGGCCAGCGGCATGAGGTTCCGGTCGATAATGTCTCCGATGTTCTCCAGGTTGCGCGATGTTTCGAGAACGGCCACGTTCCGGCGCGACTGGGATTCGGTCAGGGTGGACAAAGACAGCCGCGTCAGGTAGAGTCGGATGTGCCTGTCCAGCAGGTCGATCAGATTGTCCTTGTTCTTGATGGCCGTTATCGGCGCCTGGTCGTCGCTCTGGAAAGCCTTGATTGCGTCAACAAGCATTTCCCGGACAATGTCGGAGGCGCGCAGCACTTCCCGCGTGGCCTGTCCAAGGGCAAGTGACGGTGTTGCAAGCACATGGTCATCGAGATACATCGGACCGAACTTTTTTTCTTCTTCCTGCTCCGGGACCACTTTGATGATCAGTTTTGCGAATGGCCCGATGAGCGGGAGGAAACAGGCCGCAATGATAATGTTAAACATCGTGTTCGCATTTGCAATCTGACGCGTAAGATCGGGGCTCGTCTCGGTCACAAGCCTCTGGAACGGGCCGAGAAAGGGCAGGAAGAGCAGCACGCCGAAAAGCTTGAAAAAAACATGCGCCCAGGCGACGCGACGCGCCTCCGCGGGCGATCGCATACCGGCAATCAGTGCCGTGGCGCACGTGCCGATATTGGCGCCCAAAATAATGTAAATAGATGCATCGAGGGAGATCATACCGCTTTTAGCAAGTGCGAGCGCGATGCCCATGGTGGCTGCGCTGCTATGGATCAGTGCCGTCAGTCCGGCAGAAAGCACGATCCCCACGACCGGTACCGTTGAGAGTGCGATGAAAACCTGCTGGAACAACTCGTTGCCCTGGAGCGGCGCCATGGCGTCGATCATGAGCTTGAGGGAAAGAAACACGAAGCCGAAGCCAAGGATGCCCTGCCCCACGTTCCGGTAAAAGATTTTTTTTGCGAAGAGCGTAAAGAGAAGGCCTACGCCGATCAGAAGTATGGCGTAGTCATAAATGTGAAACGCGATGAGCTGGACGGTAACTGTGGCGCCGATATCCGCGCCGAGAATCACGGCAAGGGTCTGCCGGAAGCTCATGAGCCCCGCGCTCACGAATCCCACGAGCATGACCGACGTGGCGCTCGACGACTGGATGAGGCCCGTCAGGAAGGCCCCGCCGCCCACTGCCGTCAACCGGTTGCTGGTAAGGGAGCGAAGAAGCGACCGGATTTTAGGACCTGCCGCATTCTGAAGGCCGTCGTTCAACAGCTTGATGCCGTAGAGGAGGAGGAGAACCCCGCCGGACAGGCTGATAATAATCATGAAAATACTATGCCTAATTTTCTGCTGTTCGTCAAGGTAATCTTCCCGTTAGCCCGCACTATTTTTCAAAAAAGCCACTTCGTCCTCTTTGTCTTTGATTAAGCCGTCGAGCTTGGCGTCCAAAAGCCGGGCGAGGAGCTTCCGGTATCTTGGTCCCTGCGGGATGCCCATCCGTTTGAGATCGTCGCCGGTGAGCATCACCTTGACGTTCCGAAGGTGGGTGAGATACAGCGAAATATATTTCCTCGCCCCTTCCTTCTTCGCCTTTGCCATCATGAGGAGAAGTGCCTCGACGTCCAAGGGTGACAACAGGTCGTAGATGCGGCTTGCCGGGAGTTCCTGCTCCTTGTAGAACACGTAGAGGATTTCGCGGGATCGCACGCGCGCCTGGAGCATGCGGGCACTGATCTTGGTGGGGACCGCAAGCCGTTCCAGCGCCTCGGCCGCAGAGGAGTCCTTCATCCGGTCGAAGAGACCGAGAAAATAGACGAACCATTTTTCGGCCGTCAGATCAAGATAGAGCAGCCGAAACCAGGTGAGGGTCTCACCGATATTCGCAAAGAGCCGTTCGAGCTCTGTTGTTCCCTTCAGACCCGGGTGAATGAATTTCAAGATATCATAGTCCTTCATGCGTTTCAGGACCTTGAGCGGCTCGGCCTCGGAAAACATCAGGACGAGCTCCGTATAGATCCGCTCGCCCGTCAACCGGTTGAACAGCTTCATGTTGACTGCCGATTTAATCATGTTCTGGGTGTGTTTGTTCACATGAAAATCGAACCGCTGCTCGAAACGGATGGCCCGCAACACGCGGGTCGGGTCCTCGACAAACGAGAGGCTATGGAGCACACGGATGGTTTTGTCCTTGATGTCGCGCAAGCCTCCGAAAAAATCGATTAGTTCACCGTATCGCGTCCGGTTCAACCTAACCGCGAGGGTATTGATCGTAAAATCGCGGCGGTAGAGATCTTTTTTGATGGAAGAAAGTTCCACGGTGGGCAGGGCCGCCGGTGATTCGTAATATTCGAGCCGGGCGGTCGCTATATCGATCTTGAGACCGTTCGGAAGGACCACGACCGCGGTCCCGAATTTTTGATAGGTCTTCATGCGGCCGCCGGCCTGCTTGACCAGCATGCCGGCAAAGGTGATGCCGTCGCCTTCGACGACAATGTCGATGTCGAGGTTCGGAACGCGGAGGAACAGATCGCGTACGATGCCCCCGACGAGATAGACCGGAAAACCGCTCGCATCAGCCACATCGCCGACCCGTTGGAGGGCCTCGCGCACCTCCGGAGGCACGCGCTCTGCGATCAGCCCTTTCACCTGTCTGATGGATCGGGGCGATATCTCCTCGGGCTCCCGGAGATCGGCAAGACGCTCCTCGTGCAGGGCGCGAAGAAGGTCGGTGCGGGTGATGGCCCCGACGAGGGCTCCGTCCTTGTCAAGAACGGGAATAAAGCGCTGATGTTCCTCGATCATCATCCGCTCCACCTGGCTCAGGGGCATGTCCGGTCTTGCTGCGGGTCCGCCCGTGGTCATGAACTCCTCGACCTTCCGGCTGCCCAAGCCGTGAAAAAGCGCCTTCTGCACGATTTCGCGGGTAATGATTCCCTGGTAGGATTCGTTTTGCAGGACCGGCATCGCATTTATGCTGAACCGCGTCATGGCCTCTCCGGCTTCGGCGATCGTACTGCCGCAGGGTATGGTCTTGACCGGTGATGTCATGATCTCGCTTGTCAGGGGACCCGGTTTGATGTGCTGTTTCAAAATATCGATGAGACGCTCCAGGGTCTGGAGGTAAGTCATGTCCCTGACCACTGCCGATGCAGCTGTGGCGTGCCCACCGCCGCCCAGCTCTTCAAGGACGACGCCGCTGTTCACTTGCGGGATCCTGCAGCGGCCTATGACGTGCGTCTTGTCGCCCATCTGAACGACGAGGAACAGCACGTCCAGGCTCTCCATTTCCCGGATTTTATGCGCCAGATTGGCCAGGTCCGGGACGAAGTGCGGGATCGACATTGCCGAAATGACCACGCGAACGCCGTTGATGTCATAGCTTTTTGCCGATTCTAAGAGATTGTTCAGGATCGCGATCTGTTCGCTCGTGAGCTCCCGGGAAATGAAATCCGCGATGATGTTCAGCTGGGCGCCCTGGGAGATGAGAAAGGCCACGGCCTGCGCGTCGCGTTCCGTGGTCGATATAAACGTGAGCGAGCCTGTTTCCTCGTAGATCCCGAGCGCGAAGATGGTAGCGTCGAGCGGGCTGATTGGGGCCCCTTTCTGTCGGAGCAACTCTACCATGATGGTCGTTGTGGCGCCGACCTGCTCCACGACTTCTTTCTCGCCCCTGAGGTCTCCTTCGGCGTACGGATGGTGGTCGTAGATATGCACCGAAAGTCCGGAATTCGGCAGCGCGAGGGCAAGCTTGCCGAGCCGCGCAGGGTTTCGGTTGTCGACGATGATAAGCCGCGTGATGGTGTCCACGTCGACGTTTTTCAAACGCTCGGCCTCAAGCGCATAAAACGCCGATTCGAGAAAAAAGTCACGCATGCTCTTTTCCTGAGAACCGGGAAACACCAGTTTCGCCTCAGGATAGAGTTTCTTGGCAGCGACCATGGAGGCCAATGCGTCGAAATCCGCGTTCGTATGACTGGTGATGACTTCCATCGTTTTATTTCGGATTTCAGATTTTACAACGTCATTCAGTTTTGATGGCCTCGTAAAAAGTCGAAAATCGCCTCAGGACCGTCATTCCTCTATGTTAAAAGTCAAGTCTTCTTTTGGTGGCAGACGGACTCTTTCTGGATTTGTTTTATGGCAGAGCTCAATCTTCAAAACCAATCTTCTATAAGCAGACACTTCTTCGCATGGAGGAAGGCTGCATTTCTTAGATTATGTTTTAAAGGCGTGGGTTCGCAGTCTAGCTAAAGCAGACACGATCCTGAGATCCGCTGCAGGAATGACATAGCGTTACCCACAGATAAACAAGTTATTGAGATTGACCTCCATAAAACAATCCGGCTTTTTATTGTACTACCGCCAGTACGTACTCATGCTGGTTCTTCAAGACGTACCGGATGCGATTTAGAAGCTTTCGCGCTATATGAACGATGGCCTTTGTATTAGTCATATGCTTACTAAGCTTATCGAATGCCATTATCAGCGTCGGGTCTTTACGGGCAGCGACCCAAGCACTTTCAATCAATATGCCCCGTAGCGAAGGATTGCGTCTGTTGGTGATGCCGGTGGTGTTGTTCTTTTCACCGCTGGAGTTCGTGTTGGGGATAAGGCCGACATAGCTCGCCAGCTTATCGAGCGACGAAAAACGACTCATGCTGTTCAGTTCCGTTAGGAGTGTCATGGCAGTCAGCGTGCTGATCCCCGGCACGGTCCTTAACAGCAAGACGTTGACCCGGTAGTCATCAGTGCGGGAAAGGGCCAGAATGTTCCGGTTCAACTCGGCAAGTATCCGGCGGATATGGTTCAGTTCGTCGAGATACGCCTTGAGAGAATAATTCCCGCTGGCCCTCTCCATGCGGATTTCATCGATCCAGTTGATGAATTTTCTGGACCAGCGGCTTTCAGCAAGTTCCTCGGGTATATGAATGCCGTAAAAAGCGAGCAGGGACTTTATCTGGTTTTTGCAACGGGTCTGCTTCTTGACCATACTGCGACGGGTCCTAAGCAAACTGCGGTCCTCGACAGCGGTCCGTGAAGGGACATATATCCCGTCAAGTTGGTTGCTTCTGAGACAATGGGCAAGTTTGCGGCAATCGACCCGGTCGGTTTTGCCTGCTCGCTCCTTGTCCTTCGTGGGGACGTCGGCCGGATTTGTAACGATGCAGTCAACACCCAGTTCACTCAGACGATCATGCGTCCAGAAGCCTGAGAAACCCGCCTCGTAGACAGCATGATACGTCGCGCCAGGGAAATTGCGCTTCAGATAATCGACAAGTATGCCGACATCCGGCGGTTGGGTAAAGGTCTTATGTTCAAACTTATCTGTCAAGATGCAGATGCTCCAACTTTTCTTATGAACGTCCATGCCGATGTAAAGATGTTGACCTGTGAAATCGAGTTTGCTAATGTTGTTCATGGCAAGTCTCCTTTCGGTTTTATTTGTGTCCGTCTAGACTCAAATATACCTTAAGGTAGACTTGCCTTTTAATCATAAAGTCTGGCTTGTCCGGAATCGTATTTTATCAGCATGTTGTAAGGCAACATGATTCCCGACAAGCGGGAATGACGACTTTTTACGAGTTTATCAGTTTTCACTCATTTCGTTTTTCATTCCTCAATCCGCAATCTACAATCGCAAATAGCTTCACCCTCTCGGATGGTATTTCTCATGAATCTTCTTAAGCCGTTCCCGGGACACGTGAGTATATATCTGCGTGGTGGAAATATCCGAATGACCCAGCATCGCCTGGACCGCCCGCAGATCCGCTCCGTTGTCGAGGAGGTGCGTAGCAAAGGAATGGCGTAATGTGTGCGGAGAGACCGCACGTTCGATGCCGGCCTTCCGGGCATAATATTTGATCCGCTCCCAGAACATCTGTCGGGTGATCCCCCGACGTTTCGAACTGATAAACAGGTGGTCCGACTCTCCCTCCTTGAGCAGGAAGCGGCGACCTCTGTCCAGATAAGTTTGTACAAAAAAAGCGGCTGCTTCACCCACGGGGACCGCCCGCTCTTTCGATCCCTTCCCGATCACGATAAGGAAGCCGCGCTCCAGATTGATGTCGTTAAGCCTGAGGCCGACCAACTCGCTTACCCGAAGCCCCGCCGCATAGAGAAGTTCCAGCATCGCCTTGTCCCGAAGACCGATCGGGTTTGACAGATCGGGCTGTTGGAGGAGAGCCTCGACATCAGCGCCGGACAGCGTTTTCGGAAGGCGCTTCCACCCCCGCGGCGTTTCCACGTTGATCGTCGGGTCGCTGCGGGAGAGTCCGTCTGTCATCAGATATTTATGAAAGCCGCGTAATGCGGCCAGACACCGTGCGAGAGAAGGTGCGGCAATCCCCTCCGAAGATAAGCGTGCCAAGAATGAGGAAATATCCGACGGGGAAATGGCCTCCGCATTTTTCACATTCAGGAAATCAAAATACTTTCGCAGGTCCCGCTCATAGGAGTCAAGCGTGTTTCGCGCAAGTCCTTTTTCTACCGTTAAATAATTAAGGAATTTTTCGAGGAGTTCAATATCCATAAAAGTGATTTGCGGCATTTCTGCCGCTGACTTTAATTCTATGTTATCACGGCGGAAATTGCAAGGGGATGGGGGGAAAGCGGCGAAAAAGAAGGAATATGATAGGATCAAGCTGCCGCGGGTGCGGACAGCAATTCTCTTCTGTGTTCGTTTAGTTAAAAGCGGATATTTTAATACTTCAAAAAAAGAAACCAAGGGTTCAGCGGTTAACCTGAACGGCGTTAATACCCGCGGGGTCGAATGGCCTGCTACCGGTGTAATATCTGTTTAAGGTGCTCGATATATCCATATGCCCTCTGACGTCCTGCAGGGTCGGTTTCCATGGCGGCATACTTCTTGGCATATTCATAGGCCTTGTCGGGTTTTTTTGCCTGCTCTAAAGCCAGAGCCGCATTCCAATACCGTGCCGGGACATCGGGTTCCCGGTCTACAGCCTTAAGAAAGTACTCGACGGCCTTGTCATAGTCCTTTTTCACAAGATAAACCTGGCCCATCGTATTCAATGCCTGGGGCATCGTTGGATCTCCGAGAAGTGCCGTCTGTGCGGCAGCGGCCGCCTCGTCAAATCGCCCTGTTTGCATATAGACAATAGAAAGATTATTCAAGAGGCTGGGATCGTTGGGCGCATAGCGCAGCCCCGTTTGCCAGGCGACGATGGCATCATCGAACTTTCCCATCCTGAAATCGACCACGCCGATCTCGCGGTACAAATCGCGGAGCGGAACGCTGCCGTCGTCCGGCAGCGACATGACCGTCTTGAACTCATTGTAGGCTTCGTTGTAATAGCCCTCGGAGGAAAGCGCCTGGCCGTAATTTTCATGGGCTCTCCGTTTATGCGGCGCCTTTTTGACCACCTCGGCCCAGAGCGTGACGTGGCTGTGATAGATGCTGTTTCTCTCGTAGGTGGCAATTGCAAGAGCACCGATGACAAGGAGCGACAGCGCCATGGAAACAAGAACGAAAGGACCTTCCGCGGGGGCGCTCGTCACGTTCGTTTTGATTGTCTTGACCGACTTGATCTGCTTGTTTGATTTTTTCATATGCCGCATTGTATAGTCACTATCGATTCTCTGTCAAGAAAAATGATGTACCGGCCCGCCGTAGACCCATCTATTCAATCTTGGTGAGCTTCGTACCGGGATAATAGTGGGACAGGATGGCTTTATAATCGTATCCTCGAAGCGCCATCTCTTCAGCGCCCCATTGGCATAACCCGACACCATGCCCCCGCCCCCTTCCAGAAAAAACAGCCTCCCCATCAGAGATCTCCAACTCAAAAAAGACGCTCGGGATCTGCGTATTCCCGAGGGCGGCCCTGAGATCTTCTGCAGGCACCATAAACGTGCCGCCCTCATGCGTTACGGAAACTTCCTTGACACGTCCCGCGGGAGTGATGGCTCCTAGCCCGAGAGCACGAATGTCGTGCAGCCGGTATCCTTGTTTCCTGAGCGCGCTGACTACCTGGGACAAAGGCACGCGTTTCTCCCAGAGCCCGTACTTCGAAATTTCCTGACACTCGCAATCCACTCCCTTGAGGTACGGTTCGTCGATTCCCCAGAGTTCGGCTGCATTTTCCGTGTGCCCGCCGCAACTCGAATGATAGAATGCCGGGATGACCTCTCCCTTGTAGGTGACCACAATACCTCTCGTTTCTCTCACGGCACGGACCGTTTGCGGGCGCTCTCCCCCGTTCCCCGAGTAGACCTGGCTGTCTACCGTAGCCAAAATATGATAGGGCCTGCTGCCGGCTGACCGTTTCTGGTAGATCGCATAGGTCCGTGATGCTACGGCCTGGGCTTTCAAGGCTTCGAACTTCCAATCCGGGGGGATCTCGGCAGCGACGACTCCCTTGAGGTATTCCTCGATATCCAGTTCATTGACAACGAGAAGAAGACCGTTCCGCTTTTTCCTGATTTCCACCAAGCCGCGGTACCCTTTGCCGTTCACCTGGATGACCGCGCTGGCGGACCTGAGTCGCACAGGACGCCTCCCGACGGTAGTCGTACTGAGCACCATCTTTCTTTTGCTGCCGCCCGTTTCATATCCCGGGGCAATCAAACCCGATGATGACTTGAGGGATACCGTGGTTTGGTTGTCGGCTATAGCGACACGAATGGCTTCAGACCCGAAGGTGAAGACTGGAATGCTGAACAGCGCGACGACGATAAAAAAAAATTTAATACGCATACCGGCGAGTATTGTCCCCCAGGCGACATCAAGACGGATCGGTCGTTTTACGATACCGGTCACGCTCGCTGTAAATGCAGCCGCAGTATTGCTGCCGGTAGAGGCCCATTGCCTTAGACTCCACAATTCCTTCGCGCCAGCCCCGGCGAAAGTCCTCGTAAAAGAACTCGACTCCGTGTTCCGAAGCCATCTCCCTTCCCACGCCGACGATCAGGTCGTGCTTCTGGTACTTGCTGTACAAGAGGGATGTCGTAAAAACACTGAAACGCTTTTCCTCTGCCGCACCTCCCGCAGCGTCCAGTCTCATGCGATAACAGTGTTCGCAGCGCAGGGTGCCCTTCCCCGCAACGCAAAGAAGAAATTGATCGAGATCATATCCGTCACGATAGACGACCTCAAACCCCACGCGGCCGGCAAAGTCCCTGACCGTATCGAGTCTTTTTCTGTACTCTTGATACGGGTGGATGTTGGGATTATAAAAAAAACCCGTAGGATCGTACCCTTCTTCCTTCAGTCGGTAATAGGGATAGAGTGCGCATGGTGCGCAGCAAATATGAAGGAGCATCTCCATGGCAATATCTCCGGGCCGGTCCGTGTTCTCGTTTCTTCACGACTTCAATTCACTGCGGGCAAAGACTACTGACGGTGGACCATTTACAGGAGTTTTTCCTGGGTTGAAGGGGGTCTTTTTTTGCCGAAGTATTCATAAGCAAGTCTCGTCGCCTGCCTGCCGCGGGGCGTCCTGTCAAGAAAACCCTCCTGGATCAAAAACGGTTCGTACACGTCCTCAAGTGTGTCCTTTTCCTCATTGAGCGCTGCGGCCAGGGTATCGAGCCCTACCGGCCCCCCCTCGAACTTATCGATGATAGTGAGGAGCAGTCTGCGGTCCATGTGATCGAACCCCTTCTCATCCACTTCCAGTCGTTTCATGGAACTCACAACGAGTCCGGAAGTGACCGCGCCGTTTCCCTCCACCTGGGCAAAGTCCCGCACCCTGCGGAGGAGCCGGTTGGCGATACGGGGTGTCCCCCGTGACCGGCGGGCAATTTCTGACGCTGCCGAACCATCAATTTCCGTCTGGAGCAGACCTGCAGAGCGCCGAATAATTCTCGTGAGTTCGTCTGTATCATAAAAGTTGAGGCGGTCGATCACACCGAAGCGGTCACGGAGCGGAGAGGTGAGAAGACCGGTCCTCGTGGTGGCGCCCACGAGCGTGAAATGGGGCAACTCGAGCTTAAGGGAGCGCGCCCCGGGCCCCTGGCCGACAATAATATCAAGCTGGAAATCCTCCATGGCCGGATAAAGTATCTCCTCCACAACTCGGTTCAAGCGGTGGATCTCGTCGATAAAAAGAATATCGTGGGCCTCAAGACTGGTCAGAATTGCGGCCAGATCGCCGGCGCGCTCCAGCACAGGGCCGGAAGTCGTCTTGATGCTCACGCCCATCTCATGAGCGATGATGTTCGCCAGTGTCGTTTTGCCCAATCCCGGCGGCCCGCAGAAGAGAACGTGGTCCAATGCTTCACGCCTTCCTTTCGCGGCTTGGATAAACACATGAAGATTCTCCTTGATGCGGTCCTGGCCGACGAAATCCTCGAAACGGAGCGGACGCAGGCTCCTGTCGAGTTGCACATCGTCTTCGTTTTGTTCAGGCTCTATGATTCTCTCAGACACGCGTTACTTCTCCCGTTTACGCAAGCGTAGTGGAGCCCCTCTGGCAGGACCCGGAAGCTCCCGATAACAACGCGACCTCCCCTGGGATACGGCGCATTTCCCCGGCAGGGGCCGGGGGAATGCAAGTCGCGGGATTCGGAAACCCGATAGAAAACTGCGGTTGCAGTTCGTGGTTCATTTCTTCATCATGATGCTCAACGCTTCCCTGATAAGTTCTTCGATCGTGGAGCCAGGCTTGCGCTGTTTGATTTTTTTAAGAACCTCTTCCGCAAGAGGCTTTCTATATCCCAGGTTCATGAGGGCCGAAATGGCATCCTCCACGTCATCGCCCCCTGCAGCCACGATGTCTCTGTTTGACCGGTCCGCTGACAGAAGCTTTATTTTGTCCTTCAGTTCGAGGGCCATTCGCGCGGCCGTTTTCTTGCCGATACCGGGAATCGTGCACAATTTTGAATCGTCGGTCGAGCAGATGGCAGTACAGAGGTCGCCAACAGACAGGCTGGACAGGATGGAGAGTGCGAGTTTGGGACCGATACCGGATACACCCATGAGGAGAAGAAACATCTCTTTTTCGGATTCATCCAAAAAGCCGAAGAGCAAGAGTGAATCTTCGCGGACATACGTATGAATATGGAGGCAGACTTCGCCGCCGATTTCGGGAATGCGGCAAAAGGTTGAAAGCGGGACCAGCACCTGGTAGCCGACGCCGGAAACATCGACAACGAGGTAATCGTTCGCTTTGCGTCTCAGTCTGCCTGTGAGCAAGGCTATCATTCCATCCTGCTCACTTGAGACCCGAGGGAATGGCGCGGGTGTCGGCACGCCGCACGACACCGCCCCCCCTGCCCGTTTGTCTCAGTGCGGCAGAGTTTTTGAGCACTTCCCTGAGTCTGGATGCGTGAATGTGACAGATCGCCGCAGCGAGCGCATCGGCAGCATCGGCTGGATGGGGCACCTTGGGAAGATCCAGCAAAGCCTTGACCATGAGCTGCACCTGTTTCTTCTCGGCTTTCCCGTAGCCGACGACTGCCTGTTTCACTTCCAACGGAGCATATTCGAAGACCGGCAATCCGGCATTCATGGCAGCGAGAATGGCAACGCCTCTCGCGTGGCCCAGTTTGAGCGCAGATTTTATGTTCTTTGAAACAAAGATGTCCTCAACAACGACGACGTGAGGCCGGTAGTTATTGATAATCTTATCGAGCTCCTCGTAAATTTTTTTCAGCCGTGTCGGGAATGGTTGTTTTGCCGAGGGGCTGATACCTCCTGAAACAACATGAAAAAGTTTATGGTCTTCTTCCGCCACGATTCCATAGCCGCTGGTCAACGTTCCCGGGTCGATCCCCAGCACCCTCATAGGTAGGTCCCCCCTCAGTGGTACAGAAAATATTGGAAATTGCAGTTTTAAGGTCTCTTGAAAAAAAACCGAATCGGGAAAAAGCTTTTACTTCACCAAAATTCTTTGTCCCGATTCTGCCCACAAAACGAACTGCGAACTACTCAGCGTTCATGATCTCCTCGGGGATATCGAAGTTGGCATATACGTTCTGCACATCATCGTTGTCTTCCAGCGTTTCAACGAGACGCAGCATCTGCTGGGCCTCCTTGCCGTCAAGCTTTACGTACGTCTGGGGAATCATCGTGATCTCTGCGACATCGGGAGCCACGCCTCCGTCTTCGAGCGCTTTCTTCACTTTTTCTAAATCGTTCGGATGCGTCGTGACGACAAAATTCTCTTCCTCGGCCTGCATGTCCTCCGCCCCCGCGTCAAGGGCGAGCGTCATGAGCTTGTCTTCATTGACCTTCGAACTGTTGACGACCAGATACCCTTTTTTGTGGAACATCCATGCGACGCAACCAGCTTCGCCCATATTTCCGCCGGCCTTGCTGAAGATATTCCGGATCTCCGATACCGTCCTGTTCCGGTTGTCGGTCATGACTTCGGCTATGACCGCGACGCCGCCAGGCCCGTATCCTTCATACATGATCTCTTCATAGGAGACTCCCGGCAGTTCGCCCGTTCCCTTCTGGATCGCACGCTTGATATTTTCAGCGGGCAGGCTCACCCCCTTTGCCTTGGCGATCGCGGTCCTGAGACGGGGGTTCCCGTTTGGGTCGCCTCCTCCCAGCTTTGCCGCAACCGTTATTTCTTTCGCAAGCTTGGTGAAGATCTTTCCCCGCTTTGCATCAGTAGCGGCTTTCTTGTGCTTCGTTGTTGCCCACTTTGAATGACCTGACATTAAGCCTCCCGAATGATTGAATACGGTAGACGGCATGCAAGAAACAGGAAGAGACACCTCGCTGATGTTCCCCCGCCTGCCGCCTACTGTCTATGTCGTTATCGTTCCGCGGTCTGAAGATCATGCTCCATGTCTTCCTTCAGTTTCGTGAAGATCATCCTGCCTGCCGCAGTCTGGAGCACGCTGGTAACAGCTACATCAACGTTCTTATTGATATGCTTTCGTCCGTTTTCCACCACGATCATCGTACCGTCATCGAGGTAAGCGACTCCCTGGCCCGGTTCTTTGCCTTCCTTAAGCACGAAAACACGCATGCTTTCGCCGGGAAGAGCGACCGGTTTCACGGCGTTCGAGAGGTCGTTGATATTCAGCACCTTCACGCCCTGGAGTTCGGCGACCTTGTTCAGGTTGAAGTCATTCGTAATGACCTTTGCCCCGAGTTTTTTGGCCAGTGCGATCAGTTTACTGTCGACCTCACGAATTTTCGGGAAGTCCTCTTCGACGATGCGGACCTCCATGTGGCTCATTTTCTGAATGCGATGAAGAATATCCAGCCCTCTTCTACCGCGAGCCCGTTTCAAAGAATCCGAAGAATCGGCAATATGCTGAAGCTCGTGCAGGATAAACTGGGGAATAATGATGGTGCCATCCAGAAACTCCGTTTCACATACGTCTGCAATCCGTCCGTCGATGATCACGCTCGTGTCCATGATTTTGATGTTCTCTTCGCCGCCGCTCTTAAACAGTTTTTTGATATTGGCAGGGTTGAACCGTTCTCCCTCCCGAATACCGATCATAATTCCGACGTATCCGAAAAAGCCGTTCATGAGGAGCAAAATAAAATTTACGATACTTCGTTCGAGCGGCACGAGTTTGAGGGGGGCCGCGATAATATTTGCAGCCGTCAGCCCGAGGATGAAGCCGACAATACCGCCGATGATGACCTTTAATGAGACCCGCCTGAATAAGAATTCGGTAAGGATTATCAATATGGCCACACTGAAGCCGACGGCCATGCCCTCGGCCTTGCTGACCTGGTCATAAAGCTGCGTTGACACATAGTACCCGAGCAGGGTGCTTAAAAAAATAAATAGTATGCGGATAAGGATAAGTCCCATTGTTCTCACCTCCTTTCCCACCTGAACCGAAATAGGATGATAGGGATGACTAACTTCTGATTGAGGGAACAACTCTTGCGAGAGGAATTCGAGTTATTCTGGCCTGACAGTTACAAACAGGTCTTGCCCCTTCCTGCGTATGAGAAACAGTATTCTCTCTCTTGCCTTGATCTTTGATGCAGATTTCCGGTACTCTGCGACGGTTGCTATGTTTTTCTGGTTGATTTGGAGAATGATATCCCCCGGTTTAATCCCCGCTTCCGCGATCCTGCCGCCAGCTTCCACCCGGATAACCACGACACCCTTTTCATTTTCATCTAAACCGAATCGTTGTACGATGTCCGGCGTCAACTGACGAACAACCAGCCCGGCCAGGGCCGTGCTTTCGTCCTCGTTCGTTGCGTCTCCGGATTCTTCCTGACCAGTCGATGTCTCCGCCATCTTTTTCGGCAGTTCGGCAATAATGACGTCCAGTTCGATTTCCTTCTTCTGACGGAGCACCTTGACTTTTACCGTGCTGTTGATCGGCGTCTGAGATACCATGTTCCTTAAATGACCCGTGTCCTCGACATCCCTGCCGTTGAACCGGAGTATCACGTCACCCTGTTTGATCCCCGCCTTCTCCGCCGGGCTCCCCTTCATCACGCCGCTTACGAGAGCGCCCTTCAAGTCCTTGACGCCGAACTCATCGGCGAGATCGGACGTGACTTCCTGGATACTGACACCGAGCCAGCCACGCACTACTTTTTTATATTTTACGAGACTGTCCATCACCTGACGCGCCATGCTGCTCGGCACCGCGAACCCGATGCCCTGGTAACCGCCGGTCCGCGAAAGGATTGCAGTATTGATACCGATTAGTTCACCATGGGCATTAATGAGCGCACCGCCGGAATTGCCGGGATTTATGGCCGCATCGGTTTGGATGAAGTCCTCATAGTCAGCAATCCCCACATTTGCCCGTCCGACGGCACTGATGATCCCCATCGTTACCGTCTGGTTTAGACCGAAGGGGTTGCCGATCGCGAACACGATCTCGCCCACTTTTAACTTATTGGAATCTCCCCAGGGCAGCGCCGGCAGACCCTTAGCGTCGATTTTGATGACGGCGATGTCGGTTTTCGGGTCCGCACCCACGAGTTTGGCGTCGTAATCTTTCTTATTCAGGAGAAGTACCTTTATTTCCTGAGCCTTTTCTATCACATGGTTGTTTGTTACGATATAACCGTCTTCAGATACGATCACACCTGAGCCCAGGCTCTGTTCCTTGTGCTCCTTCGGCACATTGGGGTGCGGAAACTGGTCTCCAAAAAATCTCCTGAAGAACGGGTCGTCGAAAAGATCGAACGGCGCCTCTTCTCGCGACTTGATCACTCTTGTCGTTGAGATATTCACCACTGATGGCGTGGCAACAGCTGCAACTTCGGACTGCGCCTCGGAGAGCTGGGACAGTATCTCCACTGTCTTGGGTGATAACTGACTTTTCGCAGGCAACGGCGACATGATGCCGAGATGCGAAGACAAAACAAGTCCTACGAACACGCCGAGAACAAGTATAAATGCAGCGGATAGATAAAATCTCTGTTTGTTGAGCATGGTTACGAATGAACCTCCAGGCTGGCTGGATCAAAGGGCTATGGCAGCGGAACGGATTTGAATGCACTCTCTGCCAATTATTTCATTCTACCAGAAAGAAGTGAGAGTTTTCAAGCCCTTTTTAGTATTGACAAAAACACCGTACGAACTATAATAACGGGCAGATTTTGCGCATACAAAAAAGAGAGGGTAATCCTATAGTGGCTCAACGACGCTCCGAGAAAAAACAAGCCGCGCAGGAACTGGAAAAACTGGATAAAAAATATATCTGGCACCCCTTCACCCAGATGCAGGACTGGGAAAAAGAGCAACAGATTATCATTGCGAGCGGCAAAGGATGCACACTTACCGACGTCCACGGCAAACGTTACATCGACGGCGTGTCTTCACTCTGGGTCACGGTCCATGGACACCGGAAAAGAGAGATTGACGCTGCCGTTGCGAGACAGCTTAAGCAAGTCGCTCACTCCACCATGCTCGGTTTGTCGAATGTGCCCGCTGTACGTCTTGCGGAAAAGCTGATCAAGATCGCCCCGAAAGGCCTCTCGAAGGTTTTCTATTCAGACAGCGGTTCCACTTCTGTGGAGATCGCGCTGAAGATAGCCTTTCAATATTGGCAGCAGAAAGGCGCGGCGCATCAAAAAAAGACCGGCTTCATTTCGCTCACGGAAGGGTATCACGGAGACACTATCGGGTCGGTGAGCGTAGGGGGCATTAATCTCTTCCATACAATCTACAAACCGCTCCTTTTTCAGACCTACAAGATAGAGTCCCCCCATTGTTATCGCTGCAAGTATGGCCTGAACTACCCGGAATGCCAGAACACCTGTGTTGTGCACGCTGAAAGAACAATCCAGAAGTATGCCTCAGTGACCGCAGCTCTCATCATTGAGCCCCTTGTGCAGGGTGCCGCCGGCGTGCTCATGCAGCCGCCGGGCTATCTGAGGAAAATCCGGGAACTGTGTACGAAATACAATATCTTAATGATTGCCGATGAGGTCGCGACCGGTTTCGGCAGAACCGGGAAAATGTTCGCCTGTGAGCACGAACGAGTCGCACCGGACATCCTGTGCATAGCCAAGGGGATCACCGGCGGATACCTTCCACTCGCGGCCACGCTCACGACCGATGAAATCTACGGCGGATTCCTTGGCGAATACCGGGAACTCAGGACCTTCTTCCACGGCCATACTTATACCGGCAACCCGCTCGCCTGCGCCTCGGCAATCGCCAGCATCGACCTGTATCGAAAAGAGAATATTCTCTCGAAAATTCAGCCGAAGATAGCTGAACTCGCTAAAGGCATGAAACAGTTCAAAGTGCTGAAATATGTGGGTGATGTCAGGCAGAAAGGGCTTATGGTCGGAATCGAGTTGGTGAAAAACAAAATGACGAAGGAGCCCTACCCGGTGGAGAGCAAAATCGGCATCAAGGTCATTCTTGAATGCCGCAAGCAAGGCCTTATTATCCGGCCGCTTGGTAATGTAATCGTACTTATGCCGCCGCTTTCAATCTCCCTGAAGGAATTGAATCGCGCACTGCAGATCCTCTACGCTTCCATCAGAGAAGTAACGGAAAACAGTTGAGCTGGGATGCACACGCTACTCTTTCTTTTCTCGATCTGCTTCCGGAAGGTCGGCTGAGGAGGCCCCTCCGACCTGGTCTACCAACGTGTTTATGGCTTTTAGCGCTTTGGCAGCATTCTTTCCTTTTTCCTCTGCATGGAGTTTCGCATCGCCGATTGTACCGCTGACCGATCGAACCAGGTGAATTGCGTCTCCAGCATGCGCAATGAGAAGATAGACCGCGACTGCCCACAGGAGTACTACGCGGACGACGGTGACCGTTTTTTTGTGATCAGTATCCAGTATCCCCAGTATTACAAAGGCAAAGACAGTACTCACAACAACAATGGCCGACAGCAGCCATCGGGAAACAGAAGAACTGTTCTCAACGTGATGAGTGAGTAATTTTTCAGAGATCGCATTCTGCACCGAATCCTGATTGCCGTCTGATGGGGGGGCGGATGGCCGAGTTTGCATGCCTGGCTGTTTTTCCCGGTCTGCCTCACCGCTTACGACCATTGCGCTCGTCCGGTATTGTTGAGGGATGGATTGGAGATCATTTGCAAAACAGATCAAACCGTCCTTGTCTAAATACTTGTAGATGGCTGCATGACTGTATTGTGTTGACAACAAAACAAGAGCGCAGCAAAGACCGAGCAGGAACAGGTACTGTCTTCTCATGAGAGCGCCTCCCAAGTTTTGACAGCTAAAAGTTTAATTAAATCACACGGCGATGTCAACACATCATTAAGGGTATTTTTGGGGTATAAGGACATTTGCGGCGATCAAGGAAAAAATGAACAAACTGCTATATTCCGCATGTCATCTCAGTCGGCAAGAACGGTTCAAGGGCAAGTATGCCGTATAAGAACCGGTACAGGAACAATGCCAAATTGCCGCGTCGAAGCGAGCAACCCAGTTGCTTCATAATTAAATGTTACCGGAAGATAGTTAGTAGTATGGATTCGGTTTTTACGGTTTGAAGATCTTTTTAAGTTTAACCTCCAGGGCTTTTCTCAGTTCAAAAGGGTTCAGTGTCTTATACTGTTCTTTGAGTTTGTTCTTTGCTTCATCGGAGATATCGGGTGACTCCAAGACTCTCCGGTAAGGAGTTTTGGGCTTATCATAGCGTTTCACGATCTTCGAGGCAACCCGTTTCTTTTCCAGCAACTTCACTGAAGGACAGAAGAAGTTCAGAAACAGCCTCCACTCGGTAGTATAGAGCTCATTCATGAGAGGAACGACATCGGGAGAGTCCAGGCGATCATAGCCAAGCCATTGCCTCACGTGAGTCCAGTTTTTCTGCTCGATATGAGCATTATCGTCTTTTTTATAGGCGCGGCTTCGGGTGAACTTAATTGGCCGTTTCCTCTCGGTCAGATAGCGAAGCAAGTGATGGTTTAAGAACTCACTGCCGTTGTCTGAGTCAAAGCCCAGGATCGGGAACGGAAGGGATTGTTCGATATCCTTGATCTGGTCGATGACACCCTGATAGTTCTTGCCCAGACTGCGCGCTGTTCTGTCCATCCGGTGGCGATGTCCACGCAGTCGACGGTATTGGCGTATATGCCTTCTGTAGTACTTCCGCAGTGGGCAACGGTATCGGCTTCCAGGAAGCCCGGCCGGGATTCATCCCACTGGTTAGTCTTGACCGGGATATGCCTTCTTAAGAGCGTTCCCGGCTTGGTTGTGACCCTGCCGTGCTTGGTATACTCTGCACGGATCGGGTTTAGTATCCTGTCGATGCTCGACGGAGATATGTTAAACAATGCCACTGCCGTCTTCTGAGAGATAGGGCCGTAGGTTTTGATATATCCCGGTAGCCACTCAGGGATGATGGCCTTGAGGCGCTTTGAGCAGGGCAGATTTGCCGTCAGCCAGATACGCTTTAAGGGTATGAGGAGCGTCTCCGTGTCATACACCGGCTTTCTACCCCTCTTTGCCGGAGTCTTTTGGGTAAATCGGCGAAAGGTCCGCAGAAGCCTGAGGGCATGCTTTCGGTGATACCCGCAGGTTGAACAGAACTCGTTCAGGATCGCTGTCTTTATCTTCCGGGAGGCGGCCCGGTACCGTTTGACGATTGCAGCCAGGTACTCCCGTTTGGATCGTGGACTCATCGGAACTAACCCTCCTTTTGGGTGTATAGTTCCGGTAACATGCATTATGAGTCAACGATACTTTTCAAAATGCGCTTGGGTAACATTTATTGTGAGTCAATTCGGCAACGGTATTTTTTCTTGACAAAACATGGCTGTCTCTATATAATTCCAATCTTACAGCCCCGGTAATAAAAAGAAATGGCTATCAAAATCAACGACATACCGCCAGAGGGGCTTACCCTGGAGCTTGCACAGAAACTGGATTTGTTCGATAGAGGCACCGACCTCGCGGAGTTCACAGCGGTTCTGCGGATTAAACCGGAAGAAAGAGGCGTCTTCCATATCGCAGGGCGAATACAGGCTACCGCCATTCTTGAATGCAGCCGTTGCCTGATAAAGTTTCCTTATAAGATCGACAGTGATTTGAACGTTGACCTAGCCCCGGTCAATTTGCTGGATCCGGGACCGGAGCACGAACTTGCTTCGGGGGAGCTTGACACAGAGTTCTATCAAGGCGATGAAATAGAACCAGCCCAGTTAGTAAAGGAGCAAATGCTCATCGCCGTCCCTATGGTCCCTCTTCACCATCCTGAATGCAAGGGACTCTGCAGCGTCTGCGGGGCGGATCTAAATGAGACACGATGCGGTCACCTGCGGAAGGGGCCGGAAGATTTTGGCGCCTTTGCCGCTTTGAAGGATTTACTAAAAAAATAGAAGGAGCATTACAAAAAGATGGCTAACCCAAAACACAGACATTCCAAGTCCCGCAGGGACAAACGACGCACTCAAAAACAAAAACTCATGGCGCCTAACCTGACAGTCTGCCCGCAGTGTCAGGAGATCAAACAGCCGCATCATGCCTGTATGTCCTGCGGCACCTATAACGGCCGTGAGGTCGTTACTGTTCAACAGATATAACCAGAGGCATGCTCGAAGGCAAAGGGATGATACTGTTTTTCCGTACGACCCTTTGCCTTTTATATTGTAGGGAGTCTGTATGAAGATTGCCGTTGATGCAATGGGGGGGGACAACGCGCCGCATGCCGTCATCGCAGGGGCCGTGCAGGCGGCAACGGCGTACGGAGTCGGGATAATCCTGGTCGGCATCGAGCAGATCGTCCGGACGGAGTTGGGCAAGTACCCTCATGCAAAAACGCTTCCCATAGAGATACAAAATGCCACTGAAGTCGTTGACATGCTCGATTCCCCGGCTACGGTCTTTCGCAGGAAAAAAAATTCGTCCATTCGGGTGGCAAACGACCTCGTCAAAAACGGCGAGGCGGTCGCCGTCATCAGTGCGGGACATACCGGTGCCGCCATGGCGACCTCCCTCTTTGTTTTAGGGTCGGTTGAAGGCGTGGAACGCCCGGCCATTGCCACCTTCATGCCGACCATCAAAGGAACGTCTATCATCCTCGACATGGGCGCGAACGTGGACTGCAAACCGAACCACCTCCTGCAATTCGCCGTTATGGGCGAGGTCTACGCGAAGTATCTGTTAAGAATTCCCAATCCCCGTGTGGGACTCCTTTCCATCGGCGAGGAGGAAACCAAGGGGAACGAGCTGACCAAGGAAGCATTCAAACTTTTGACCGAGACCTCGCTTAACTTCATCGGCAATGTCGAGGGGCGGGATGTCATGTCCGGCAATGCCGATGTGATCGTCTGCGACGGATTTGTCGGAAACGTTGTGCTTAAGGTTTCCGAATCTGTCGTCGAAGCCATCGGGCTCTTCATTCGGGAGGGCATCGGCAAAAACCTCGTGCGGAAGCTTGGCTATCTGCTCATGCGACCGGCGTTCGAATCGCTCAAACGCCGGGTCGACTATGCCGAATATGGCGGAGCGCCACTCGTGGGCATCAACGGCATCAGCATCATCAGCCACGGCCGCTCATCCGACCGGGCCATAAAAAATGCGATCCGAGTCGCCGCCGAGCTTGCTAAAAGCGAAGTTAATAAACACATCCATGAAGACATCGAAAAAAATATGGAGCTGACCAGGACTAAATGATTCACGCACGAATAACGGGCACCGGGTCCTTTGCACCCAAAAAAATCATAACCAACCAGGATCTGGAAAAGCTTGTGGATACCACTGACGAGTGGATCACCGAGCGAACGGGCATTAAAGAGCGCAGGATCGCTGAAAAGGGGCAGACCACATCTGACCTGGCCTACGAAGCGAGCAAAAGAGCCCTGAAAGCCGCGGGGCTCGGCGCCGAAGAACTCGATCTCATCCTGGTGGCGACCATGACCCCAGACATGATCCTGCCGAGCATGGGGTGCGTCCTCCAGGAAAAAATAGGGGCAAAGAAAGCCGCGGCCTTCGATATCTACGCCGCCTGTTCAGGCTTTATCTTCGGGATGTCCGTTGCAAATGCATTCATCAAATCTGAAATGTACAAAAATATCCTGCTCGTTGGGGCAGAAGTCCTGTCGAGGTATACGGACTGGGAGGACCGCGGAACCTGCATTCTCTTCGGAGACGGCGCGGGCGCGGCAGTGATCCAGCGGCAAACAGGCAAACATGGCATTCTTTCCACTCACATTCATTCCGACGGTTCTCAGGGAACCCTGATCCATGTTCCGGGAGGCGGAGCCCAACACCCGGCGTCTCACGACACAATCCATAAACGAATGCATTTTATAAAAATGAAGGGCAATGAAACGTTCAAAGCCGCCGTGCGGGCGCTCGAGGGCGTCGTACAGGAAGCACTGGAGCAAAACAAGGTGAAAGCAGAAGATATCGACTACCTCGTTCCCCACCAGGCGAACCTGCGGATCATCCAGGCCATGGCGCAACGCCTGAATATGCCCATGGAAAAAGTCGTGCTGACGCTTCCTAAATACGGAAATACCTCGGCTGCTTCCATTCCCATGGCTCTCGATGAAGCGGTCCGGAGCGGCAAGATCAAGGAAAATCATCTTCTCCTGTTTGAAGCTTTTGGCGGAGGACTGACCTGGGCTTCAGCTCTCGTACGATGGTAGCGCGGGGAGAGAATATAATTGAGATCATTAATTCTTGATACAGTGCGGAGGATTCAATGGATTATTTGCTGACAGAAGAACAAATCATGATACGCGACCTTGCCCGGCAGATTGCCGTGGAAAAGATCGTTCCCGTTCGCGCCGAGCTGGATGAACAAAACAAATTTCCGACCGACATCATGAAAGCCCTGGCTCAGGCCGATCTCTTCGGCATCTTCATTCCCGAGGAATATGGCGGGCTGGGCAAACAATCCCTTGAACTGTGCATCGCCGTAGAAGAGCTCTCCAAGGCCTGCGTCGGTGTTTCAACCAGCTATGCTGCCAATGCGCTCGGCACGTATCCTATCCTGCTGCACGGCTCCGACGCCCAGAAGAAGAAATATCTTCCCGCCATCGCAGCAGGCAAAAAGCTCGTTGCCTTCGGCCTCACCGAGGCCAACGCAGGCAGCGACGCAAGCGGTGTGCAGACCACGGCAAAACTCGACGGAAACGACTACGTACTGAACGGCACCAAACAGTGGATCACGAACGGCGGCGAAGCCGATGTTTACACCATCATTGCAATCACCGACAAGTCGAAAGGTCCGCGTGGAGCATCGGCCTTCATCGTGGAAAAAGGCACACCGGGCTTCACCTTCGGCAAAAAAGAAAACAAAATGGGCATCCGTGCTTCGTCCACCACAGAACTCATCTTCAACAACTGCCGCATCCCCAAGGAAAATCTCATCGCCAAGGAGGGGATGGGGTTCATTGTTGCCATGAAGACGCTCGACAGCTCACGCACCGGCGTAGGCGCCCAAGGCGTGGGCGTTGCACAGGGGGCCATCGACGAAGCGATCAAATTTGCAAAACAGCGGGTCCAGTTCGGTCAGCCGGTCACCTCGTTCCAGGCCGTCCAGCACATGCTTGCCGACATGCAGACCCAGACAGAAGCGGCGCGCTCTCTCGTGTATTCCGTGGCGCGCTTTATCGACAGCGGCGCGAAGGACGTCTCCCGCGCCTCAGCCATGGCCAAGCTGTTTGCCACCGATGTAGCGATGAAGGTAACCACCGATGCGGTCCAGGTCATGGGCGGTTCTGGGTATATGAAGGAATACCCGGTCGAAAAAATGATGCGCGATGCCAAGATCCTCCAGATCTACGAGGGCACGAACCAGATCCAGCGCAATGTCGTCGCGTTGGACATGATCAAAGAAGCCACAAGACAGAAATAGTTCTAGAAACGCAAAATACCGCGTCAAAAAATCTGGATATAACCTTATATCGTCTTCACCAGAGGTACTCCAGATTATCGGAGAAATAGCATGGACATCATCGTCCTCGTCAAACAGGTTCCGGACACATCGGAAGTCAAAATCAACCGCGAGACGAATACGCTGATCCGCGACGGGGTCCCGAGCATCATCAATCCCTTTGACATGTATGCCATCGAGGAGGCTCTCCGCCTTCGGGAAAAACACGGCGGCAAGGTTACAGCCCTCACCATGGGGCCGCCCCAGGCTGCCGAGGCGCTGAAAGAAGCTGTTTCGCTCGGCGTAGACGACGTGGTGCTCCTCTCCGATCGGGCCTTTGCCGGTGCGGATACCTGGGCCACGTCCTATGTCATTTCCCAGGGAATTAAAAAAATCGCCCTTTACGACCTGATCATCGCCGGCAAACAGGCAATCGACGGAGACACCGCGCAGGTAGGGCCGGAAACTGCCGATATGCTCGGCATTCCCTTCGTCGCTTATATAAGGAAGATCGAACAGGTCGAAGGGAAAAGAATGGTGGCTGAACGGCTCATGGACGAAGGATATGACGTCGTCGAAACGTCCCTTCCCGCGCTCATCACGGTTGTGAAAGAAATCAATCAGCCGCGGGTGCCTTCCCTCAAAGGCAAGATGAAGGCAAAAAGTCTAAAGGTCGCAAGCTGGAACGCCAGGGACATCGGCGCTGACGACAGTAAATGCGGCCTCAAGGGCTCCCCGACGAAGGTCGTGAAAATATTTCCACCGACGCCACGCGGCCGGCGGGAGGTCCTGACCGGGAGCTTGGAAGACCAGATCACGGCCGTCGTTGCAAAGTTGAAAGAACAATCGTTCCTGTAGTAAGGCGGGATGCGGAATAGATCGGGCGCCTGCTGCTCCCTCTGCGTCTGCCGTTGTTAAGAAATTATGGATAGGAGTTTCCCGTGAGCGTTCGAGTCGTATCCGATAAGTGCACGTCTTGCGAAACCTGCGTTACCGCTTGTCCCTTTGGTGCCATCGAAATGCGCGATGGTAAAGCGTTCATTACCGAGGCCTGCACCATGTGCGGGGCTTGCGTTGAAGTCTGCGAATTCAAAGCAATCGAAAAAATCGAAGAGGCAGCGGCGCCCGCAGCCGATTTGTCGGCATACAAGGGAGTGTGGGTTTTTGCCGAGCAGCATAAAGGGAACGTCGCGAGCGTGGCACTCGAACTCCTCGGTGAAGGCAGGAAGCTCGCCGACAAGAAGAAAACAAAGCTCTCCGCCGTGTTCCTCGGCCACGGCATCAGGGACAAAGTGCAGGAACTCATCTCCCACGGCGCAGACATTGTCTATGTAGCCGACGACCCCGCACTCAAGGATTTCAACGACGACTCCTATGCCGCGGTCCTGACGACGCTTGCAAAACAGCATAAGCCGGAGATCATCCTCGCCGGCGCAACGGCGATAGGCCGTTCCTTTTTCCCCAAAGTCGCTTCATCCCTGTATACCGGCCTGACGGCCGATTGTACGGCACTCGATATCGAAGCAGCTACCGGCCACCTGCACCAGACCCGGCCTGCCTTCGGCGGGAACATCATGGCTACGATCGTTACCCCGAACCACCGTCCGCAGATGGCAACGGTCAGGCATAAGGTCATGAAACCCGCCCCGCGCGACGATTCCCGCACGGGGGACGTCATCACCGTCGCGTATACCCAGTCAGGCAATCTCCGCACGAACGTCATCAGAACCGTTGAAGAGATCGGCGAGACGGTGAACATATGCGAAGCCGATATCATCGTGGCAGGCGGACGCGGCCTCGGCAGCGCCAAAAACTTCGAGCTTGTTGCAGAACTTGCCAAGGCGCTCGGAGGCGCCGTTGCCGCGACCAGAGGCGCTGTTGATGAAGGTTGGGTCCCCTATCCCCACCAGGTAGGCCAGACCGGAAAAACCGTCTGCCCCAAACTCTACATCGCCTGCGGAATATCCGGCGCCATCCAGCATGTAGCAGGCATGCAATCATCGGAAGTAATTGTGGCAATCAACAAGGACCCCGACGCACCAATCTTCAATGTGGCCACCTACGGCATCGTCGGCGACGTGCACGAGGTCGTTCCGATCATGATCAAGAAAATCCGGGAAATGCGCGGCTAAGAATAATTCGGACAGGAAAAAGGGTCCTCTAATGAAAATCGCCTTCATCTTTCCCGGTCAGGGTTCACAGTATGCCGGAATGGCAAAAGAATTCATCGAGAATTTTCCCGAATCGAAAGAAATCTTCGACAGGGCCAGCGCTGCGCTCGGTTACGATCTTGCACGCCTGTGCATGGACGGTCCCGTCGAAAAACTAAACCTTACTGAAAATACACAGCCCGCGATTTTGGCAGCGAGCATCGCGATCCTGCAACCCCTCGAGCGCAGGGGGGTGGCAGCATCCGCGGCAGCCGGCCACAGTCTTGGCGAGTATACGGCGATCACGGCAGCCGGCGGATTCTCACTCCGGGACGCCGTAACGCTTGTCCGTAAACGAGGACAGTATATGCAGGAGGCGGTCCCCGCAGGCTCGGGGCTCATGGCCGCAATCCTCGGCATGGAGCGCCGGGACGTAGAAAAAACTTGCCTTGACGCCGCCAAAAATGGTATAGTTGCCCCTGCCAATTACAACTCCCCGGGCCAGATCGTGATTGCCGGGGAAAAGGGCGCCGTCGAAAAGGCCATGGAACTCGCAAAATCCGCAGGGGCGAAAAAAGTCGTTCCCCTCACCGTGAGCGTACCATCACATTGCGCCATGATGAAAGCGGCAGGCGATCGGCTCGAGAAGGAACTCGAGAAAATAACGATTAATGATCTCAAGATTCCGATCGTAAATAATGCTGATGCGAAGTTCCTCCGAACGGCGGCGGAATTAAGGCCCTCGCTTATCAAACAGATCAGCGCTCCCCTGTACTGGGAAGACTCGATCAAAACCATGGTATCAGACGGATACGATACTTTCATCGAGATCGGCCCCGGCAAGGTGCTCTCGGGTCTGGTCAAACGGATCGCCAAAGAGGCAACGATTCTGAACATCGAAGACCAGAAGAGCATGAACAATACGCTCACTGCGTTGGGAATGTAAAAAAGGGCCGGGACCAGTCGCCAGGGAACAGCAAGCCCCGGAACCTGGGTCCCTTTCTTTGAGGAGCAATCAATGAGTCTGAACGGTAAAATCGCACTCGTCACCGGCGCAGCCCAGGGAATCGGCAGGGACATAGCGCTGGCCCTTGCGAGTGACGGCGCCGATGTTGCCATCTGCGACGTAAACCTCGATGCCGCTCAGAAGACCGCCGGAGATATCGAGGCAAAAGGGAGAAAATCACTGGCACTCAAGGCAAACGTGGCCGCCTCAGCCGACGTCACGGCCATGATCGACAAGGTGGTCGAAACGTTTGGGAAGATCGACATCCTGGTGAACAATGCCGGCATCACCCGCGACGGTCTCATACTCCGCATGAAGGACGAAGATTGGGACCTTGTGCTCAGCATCAACCTGAAAGGTTCCTTCCTGTGCACAAAAGCCGCGCTTAAATATATGTCCAAGCAGCGCGGCGGCACCATCATCAACATCGCCTCAATTGTCGGGGCAATGGGGAACGCCGGTCAGGCCAATTATGTTGCTTCCAAGGCGGGCCTCATCGGACTGACCAAAACCATCGCACGCGAATATGCGAACCGGGGCATCACTGCCAATGCCGTTGCCCCGGGATTCATCGATACGGCAATGACCCAGGCCCTGTCCGAAAACGTAAGGCAGGATCTTGCGAAGCAGATCCCCATGGGCAAGCTCGGCACGCCGGAGGACGTGGCGAACGCCGTCCGGTTCCTCGCCTCCCCGTGGGCATCGTACATCACCGGCCAGGTGATTCACGTGAACGGCGGCATGTACATGTAGTTTCCGAACTCAGTACCGAGTTCAGTGCACCGGGAACAGAATACTAAAATAAAGAAATGAACATAACAGAGGAGGATGACAATGGCTGATGTAGACGCAAAAGTAAAAAAGATCATATCTGAGCAGCTCGGTGTGCCCGAAGGGGACGTAAAACCCGAAGCCTCATTCGTTAACGATCTCGGCGCGGACTCACTGGACACCGTTGAGTTGGTGATGGCGCTCGAAGAGGAGTTCGGTGTAGAGATTCCCGATGAGGACGCCGAAAAGATCGGGACGGTACAGAGCGCCATCGACTATATCAAGGCGAAAGCAAAGTAAAGGCGTTCCGGGTTACCGCTAAAAACTACAGGCACCATAATTCCAAAAAAGCCAGAAGACCTCTCCAGCGCATAGGAAGTGGGTTTTTTGGCTTTTCGGATTTTTATCCAGGAGGTATCCTCTTTTGAAGAGAAGAGTCGTCGTCACCGGCATCGGGATGATCACCCCGGTCGGCCTCGATACGGAAACGAGCTGGGAAGGTTTGATCAAGGGCAAGTCCGGCATCGGGCATATCACGCAGTTCGATGACAAGACCATTCCGACGCAGATCGCAGGCGAGATCCACGGCTTCGAGCCCGAGAAATACATCGAGCTGAAGGAAATCAAAAAAATGGACCGCTTCATCCATTTGGCGATAGCCGCAAGCCAGATGGCCATGGATAGCGCGGGCCTCAAGATAACCGAGGAGAATGCGGAGCGCGTCGGCGTCATGGTCAGCGCCGGCATGGGCGGTCTCCCTGCGATTGAAAAGTACCATAAAGTCTATCTCGAACGCGGTTTTCGCAAGATAACGCCTTTTTTCATCCCCATGCTGATCATCAACGAGGCTGCGGGGATACTCTCCATCCGGTATGGCGCCAAAGGACCCAACATATGCGTCGTAACGGCATGCGCAACAGGCACCCACTCCATCGGCGAAGCGTTCCGGACCATCGAGCGCGGAGATGCCGATGCCATGATCGCCGGCGGCACCGAATCATGCATCTGCCCGCTCGGCGTCGGCGGATTCAATGCCATGAAGGCCCTTTCGACACGGAACAACGAACCCCAGCGCGCAAGCCGGCCTTTCGACACCGAACGTGACGGGTTCATCATGGGCGAGGGCTCAGGTGTCCTCATCCTCGAGGAAATGGATTACGCTCTGCAGCGCGGCGCCCGCATCTATGCCGAGATAATCGGCTATGGCGCCTCCGGAGACGCGTACCACATAACCGCTCCGGCGCCCAGCGGCGAAGGTGCGGCTCGGTGCATGAAGCTGGCAATCAAGGACGCAGGCATCGCTCCCACGGACATGGGTTACATCAATGCACACGGTACCTCCACCAAGTTCGGCGATGAAATCGAAAGCATCGCCATCAAGACCGTTTTTGGAGACTATGCCTACAAGCTGCCGGTCAGTTCTACGAAATCAATGACCGGCCACCTCCTGGGCGCTGCCGGCGGCGTCGAAGCCGTTATCTCCGTCCTGGCTTTGGACCGCGGGGTACTGCCGCCGACGATAAACCTCGACAATCCCGATCCGGAATGCGATCTGGACTATATCCCGAATAAAGCGCGACCGGTGCAGGTGGACGTTGCCATGTCGAATTCCTTCGGCTTCGGCGGCACCAATGCCTGTCTGATCTTTAGACGATTCAGGAAATAAGATGCCTTCCCTTTCGGACCTTGAGCACAGGGTCTCTCATCAGTTCAAGGACCAGGAACTGCTCGAACGGGCGCTGACGCACAAGTCCTTTGCAAACGAGAACCGTGTCCCTGCCCATAACGAGCGGCTCGAATTTCTCGGAGACGCAGTCCTTGGTCTTGTAATCAGTGAATACTTGATGAAAAACTGCCCGGATTCGAACGAGGGAGACCTCTCCCGGCTCCGGGCGGCAGTAGTAAGCGAGCCCGCTCTCGCTGTTATTGCCCGCGAGATCGGCCTGGGCAGCTACCTCAGGCTCGGCAAGGGAGAAGAGCAGACCGGCGGCAGGGATAAAGACTCCCTGCTCGCAAACTGTCTTGAGGCACTGATTGCCTCTATCTATCTCGATGCAGGCAATGCTGCCGTGAAAGCGTTTGTTATCCGCTTTTTCGAAGAGATGATACAAAAAACCTGTACTTCCCGAGGCACGCTCGATTATAAGACCGATATCCAGGAACTGTGCCAGGAGCGGCTGAAACAGCTTCCCGAATACCGCATCGTATCAGAGACCGGCCCCGACCACCAAAAGCTGTTCAGCGTCGAGCTTTCCGTAAGAGGAGATGTCTACGGTCGCGGTGTCGGCAGAAGCAAAAAAGAAGCTGAACAAAGAGCTGCGAAGGAAGCTCTGAAAAAACTTCATGAGAACATGTAGGCACGGGGTCACAAACCGGTTCCTTCCCTGGCCCTCCCTGCGCACGCCTGGCTGCTGCCATTATGATCATCCCCTTCTTCATCCCCCATTCCGGCTGTCCGCACCAGTGCGTCTTTTGCAATCAGAAGAATATTACCGGCCAGAATCGTCCCGAAGACGCATCAGCCGTTCCCGATAAAATCATTCGCTACTTAAGCACCCATGATTCCCGTGAACCCGTGGAGGTCGCGTTCTACGGCGGGAGTTTTACCGCGCTCCCCGGAGAAATCCAGCAAAGCTATCTCGATGCCGTCAGCCCGTTTATCACGTCAGGACGGGTCCGGAATGTGCGCCTTTCGACACGGCCGGACTGCATCAACGATAACATCCTTTCTTTCCTGAAACAGCATGACGTCGCGGTCATTGAACTGGGCGCCCAATCCATGGACGACACGGTACTGGCGCAATCGGGACGCGGTCATACGGCGGAAGACACCGCGAAGGCGGCGAAGCTGCTCAAAGAGCATGGATTTGCAATCGGCCTTCAGATCATGCCGGGACTGCCGGGCGATACGGCAAAAAACTTCTTGGATAAGACGGTCTGCCGAGTAATCTCTCTCCGGCCCGACTTCGTTCGGCTCTATCCTGTGCTCGTGATCAAAGGAACAGTGTTGGAAAACCTCTATAGAAATGGACGCTATGCGCCGCTCCCTCTCGATGAGGCTGTCGCCCTGTGCCGGGATGCCGTTATCAGATTTGAACAGTCGGAAATCGAAGTGACCAGAATGGGACTCCAGCCAACGGAGGAACTGGAAAAATCCGGGACCATTCTCGCCGGGCCCTATCATCCGGCATTCGGCCAACTCGTTGAATCGTTGTTTTTTCTGGATGCCATGCGATCAGCGTTGAGAAGCAGGAAAGGGACAAAGGATAGTGCAGAATTTTCAGTCAACCCGAACGGCATTTCATCGGCCATCGGCCAACGGCGCGCTAATATCAAAACGCTCATGAAAGAATTTGGGCTGAAGAAAGTCAGGATCACGCAGGATTGCAGTGTTCAGGGAAAGAGAGAGGCAAAGCTTTCAGCACCCTGATGGGGCTCATGCCGCAGCTGACGGGGGAAGGGTGTATTACTCGAGGCTCGACGACCGGGTCATACTTGTTCAACGAGAAGACGGTTCTTGGCAAGCGATACTTCGCGCACTTCTCCGCGGACTTTCTTTTCCTCTCCGAAGAGATTTCTGATAATCACCTCGCCATGTTCCGCCCGAATGAGATTGACCGACTCCAGCAACAGCTCTTCTTTATCATCCTTTTTTAAATAAGCCTTTAAGTCGCACACGCTTTAGTCCTCCTCCTTTCCCTGAAACAGCTTGAAAATAAAAAACCCGCCGTCCTAGGAATCGGCGGGATACTTGCGAACGATTTTATTGATACTGTCCGGCGCTGCTGTCCACCGGGGCACATCGGTCTTTTTCGTCACGCCCCGGCATTCAGCAAGATAGGACAGGGTTCCACAGGTAGGTTTGGTTTTTGAACTCGTCGTGTGCCGTTTTTTCTTCGATTTACTCGTTTCCGACTTCATCGTCCCCTGTCCTCTATTAACGTGCGATCATACGATCCTTTCCCCTCTATGAAGTTTATATAGCATAACTCATCGAGAAAGGCAAGGCTTAACATCGCGGCATGGACGCACAGAAGTAAATTGCACGGGGTCGTGCCAGCATGGCACCTGGCTCTCGCAGTATTGAACGTACCATTCACAGACCGTTTATTCCTTATCTTGTTTCCTCACGAGGCCCGTAAGTCCACTGGTAGCCGAGATAGAGAGATAACCTGTTGTCTCCTGTGAGGTCGCTCCCTCCCGAGAAAAGAATGTGGTGAGCTTCGCTCACGTTGAATATGCCGCCGATATTGTAACCTACCCGTTCGTGCCCATCGACAGAATCCTTGCTAAAATAGAATATCTCGGCGCCCAGAGTAATCGCCTCGTTAAGATCACGCTGCACGAGCCAACCAAGCTGCCAAAAGTTCTTGCTGCCACTGCCGGGATTGCTCCAGTAGCCGCCACCACCGTAGGTCGTCCACGGACCGCTGCTTTTCTGAACCCATAGCGGGAGGAAGAACGGAACAAGTCCATTGCCGAGGCCGCGATCGCTGTCGCCGGTGGGGATGTGCATAATCGGGAAGATACCCACTTGAGGTAAGGTGTCTGTCTCATGAACGAAGCGATATTTTACACCCACCTCCGTGTCGCCAAAGCCGTACACAGCGGGCCCCCCGTTCGGATGGGCAAAAGCGATCGGGATAAGAAGATGCAGCTGGACCTCGGGGACGACTCCGTAATTGAACTCGAAATGGGGCAAGGTCCCTTCCTGTCCATCCTTGTTGTTCGCATATTGGGAGGAAAGGTAAAATTCCATGTGACGATACTCAACCGGCTCGGGATCATCAGTAATGAATGGCGGACCGGCCCATGACGCAGACGGGGAAAAAGCGGCCAAAAATATGAGAAATAAAAGGGATGCCTGCAACCGATAGCTGAGGGCGATGGTTTTATAATACATGTCTTTCTCCTAACGAAAATCAATATGTGCGATAGTATCGGTTATACCACAGATTACGTCGTCGTCCAAGCGCTATACATCCTACGGAGAATCGATAATAACGTTAAAAGACCCGAAGAACACTCTGGTCAGCACTTTCTCATTATCTCATATTCTCCCGACCAGGGGTGTCTTTCGTTTCGTCTTTTGACGACCGCATAAAAAAATGTGCACGGAAGAGACTTGAACACGACAAAGCGCGTGCCGTGATTACCACGGATAGACGGATATATAAGTCATTTCGCCGCGGACTAAAGGCAGCTTCAGGGTTTTGGAAGTGGATGAGTCGGTCAGGGTGAATGCGTAGACCCCCGTGAAGGAGTTATACCCTCCTATCTGTGATGCGCTTGAATGTGTCGACAGCGCGGTTGTCGGACCGGCAGGCAAAAAAACATCGAGACCGTTGTTGTAGAGCACGATCGGATCACCGGCTTCTGCTGTCACGGTTACACCAGACACTTCATATCCTGATGTATCGTAAATGTCCAGTGCAAACCAGCTTTGGTCGGCATACCCCGTATAATAAGGATCGTTCCACGCAATCAAATCGACAACATGCTGAACATTTGTGGCCAGTGCGATGTAAAGGACCTTGTCGATCACGTCGGACGATGTATTAATTATTTGGTCGTTGAAACTGGCGTAGGTCGCTTTACTGACGTTGATATACACGTCCGTTGAGGCGGGGACGTCGACGAGGACAAAAGACCCGTCCCCCCCTGTGGTGGTCGCCATAATCGCGCCGTTGTCTTCAGCCCTTCGTAATGTCACGGTGGCGTTATAAACCGGAGCTGCATATTGGCCCGATATATCGTACACAACTCCCGTGATTTTTGGGCCGGTGGAAGAGCTTGTAGCGTTTTTTCCGCAGCCAGCCAGAATGGCCAGTCCTATTGCAAGAGCGGCGATGAAGACATGAGTCTTAAAAATTTCCATACATCCTTTTTCTTTTAGCGGATAATGCCATTATCGACGAGGATTCGCAAAAAGAGTGTTCTATCGCTCATCCCCTCTGTTTATTTATTGGCGGCTGCTTAGCCCACTCGCAGCAAAGCAATGCGCTGCTCCTCGCTATTTCTCTGCCCATACAGTACGGCCCGAGCTGTCTTTCGACGGTGCAAGTCGCAGCGTCATTTCCCGCTGGGTGCCTGCATTGGCTACGCCCCCGCATTGATAATGAATGGTAATAGTCGAAGCGTCGCCGATGATGGTCTTGGCAACGATTGAGATGGAGGGCGTAATAATATTGCAGTTCTCGGTCAACGCCCGCTGGATGGCCGCCTTGACGATGTCCGCGTTTGTCGGTCCTGTCTTTTTTGCACAGCCAATAAGGCTTACGGTGAATACGATAAAGAGTACTACAAGCGCAAAAACAATCCTTTTTTTTCTCATACCGTCATCCTCTCTTATATATTCCTTTGCTTCATCAGGAGTAAATCAGCCATCGAACATATTTTCAATATTTTATTCCTCATCAACGAAGTAATAAAACTTGCCGCGTTTTCTCAGAGCAGAAACGCCTCATAATTTTACGTTCTTTTTGATAGACGCGTCGCGTTTCAATTTCGCAATGTAGCTCTCATAGGCTTCCTTGCCCTTCACGGCCCAAAGTCTATTCTCGATAATCGGCTTCTCTTTTTCAAGGCTTGCTGAGGCGTTTTTCCTCTTGTCAATGACCTTAACGAGATACACTTCTCCAGGCCCGCTCGATAGAACATCACTCACCTCTCCCCTCTTCAGGCGGAAGACTTCGGCCGTGAACGCGGCAGGCATCTGGTCCCAATGCAGGAATCCTTTGTCCCAGACCCGGCCCATTCCCTGAGGAGCATGTGCAAATTGCTCGGCAGCGATCTTTTCGAATGGCGTTCCGGAGCGGATCCTTGCGAGGTTTTCCTTGGCCTTGGCTGTGTCGGAGAACTGAAGGACGCCGAGGTGAAGATCGGTCCCAATTTCTGCAGCGTGCTTAATGTAATAATCCTTGATCTCCTGGTCGGTTACGGTCACATGCGAGGCGATCTGTGTATCGCGGACCCTGCGGCCCATTTCGGCCCGTTTGTAGGCCGTGATCTTTATTTCCAACATGCGTACAGCGTTCTGGAACTTCGGGTCTTTGTCAAAGCCGAGCTGTACAGCCTTTTGGTACATGAGCTCTTCTGCGATGAGTTCATCAATCGCCTTGTCTTTGGCGTCCGGATCGATAAGGTCCTCATGGCCTCCGAAGCGCGCAGCGACTTCGTCGCCTGTGATGGCAACACCGTTCACCGTCGCCATGACTATCTGTTGTCCCTGTTCTTTTTTTGCCGCGTTTTTGCACCCGGGAAATATGAATAAAAACAAAAGGGATACTGCAATAAATGATCTTGCCGGATTCATAATGTCCTGCCCTCTCCAAAAAATTATCTCCAGCGGGCTTTCTGCCCGCCGGAGATAGAAAGTTAGCACATTTCACTCACTCATTCAATTTCTTACTGCAGTCCCATCAATTGGTCATAGGTCGTGCCGAGCACCTTCCTGACAAAGTTGGGGTTGTGAACGCCTTTGCTTTTATCGTTCGAGATCAGGTTGTAGTTCCACATGGCTTTTGCCAGGGTCTGGCCTGCAGCCGTGTTTACGGGCACCACGCTGTTGGGATTCACGCCGCTCGCGGCAGGCGTCGCGTCGACATAGGTAAGATTAAGCGCCGGCGATCCGTGACTTGTCGTGAGGGTTGCCGAGGCGATATTACCTTTATAAGTGCCGGTGGCCTGAGAAATCACGGCTCCCTGAATGGCTGTCAGGTCCTGATCCAACTGCGCCTGCGTATCCATCTGGAGCTTCGGTCCAAGACCGGAATCAACGCCGTGGCAGTTATTGCAGATGCCAATGTCGGCCTTAAACGTATGGTTCGTTCCATGGGCGTTTTCGGTCCACGTGTACGGCGGAGGTGTTTTCTCCATGTGACAGGTGACGCAGGTATCCGGGAGCGTCGAATGGGCCCCCCGGTTGCTCGAGAGGTCGCCGCCGCTGTTATCCACGAAGTAGGCGTTGTGACCCATCAGCACGTCGCCCTGCGCGGCTGAGTGAGGCGCTGCGTAGCTCGTCAATGCCCCGAAGACAGGGTCGTTGTCTTCATGCAAATAGGAATTTGTACCGCTGCCGCCGTTTCGGGAGTTGTGGCAGATGATGCATTGTCCGCCCTTGCCCACGCCTGTTGCCTTGAATCCTGCGGGAAGCCTTGGCGTGTCACCCGGGTTGAGGCCGGCCGCAGTCATGAGCAGTGCAAGCCGGGGTTGCGCACTGTTGAAAACTTGCTCGGGAGTAAAATACGCGTCATCGCTGTCGCGGCCCACGTTGTGCGGGTCGTGGCATACAGCACAGGTCTGGGGCTGGACGGTGTCCACAGTCCAGGTGATTGAACCTGACGGAATTGTTCGGAGCGGGTTGCCCTGGACAAGCTGCTTCTGATAGATAAGGTTGCCCTGTCCCGAATGGCATGCGGCGCAGCTGGGGTTCGTTCCTTCGCTACGCGCCAGATCGTAGTTGGAATGTCCTGTGGGGCTCAATTTCCACGTCTGATACCGGGTATGATGTGTTGCCGCGCCGTGGCAAAGGCCGCACATATTGGCGTCGAGGCTTTCTCTCGTACCGGCGATTGGAGTGCCTGCTGCGCCGTGAGCCCCGGTGTTATTTTGCGGGCCATGGCACTGTTCGCACTGGATATTAGACCTCTGAAGCAGCAGGGTATACGTGCCGCTGGACCAGGCGGTCGCATAGCGGGTCTCATCAGGGGCCGTGGAGGTAAGGGCGGTGTTGATAACGTTCGTAACAAAGGCATCGTAGTTCGGCTGGTCATGGAATCCGCCGTTATTCTTTGCTGTGGCCACGAAGCCCACAGTGTGGCAAGGGAAGCAACTCGCATTATACGGTTCGGCCACCCCGGATTCATTCAGCCCCTGAGTGAATCTCTTTGCATGTCCTGTTTTAGACCAAGGTGTAAATTTATCAGGAGCTGCGCCCGTGTCGCCTGACCAAGCTGTGAGCGGATTATCGGTGACATTGTGACAGCCGTTGCAGCTAGTGTCAAATTTCGCGGGCAACAGCGGGTCCGTGCCAGTCGGAGCTCCGACTATTACGCCCCTCCACGTTCCGGCATAGACCTTGATGGTCGCACCTGTATTATTGTCCGTGATCGTGTACGTTCCAGCGACGTCGGGGGTGAAGTATGGGTAAGTATCCGTTGCAGCCGACAGCACAGCCGAACCGCCAGGCGTAGACAGGCTCCAGCTCATGGGAGAGGTAATCGAGGTCGTCTGTGCAGTGATCAGCACAGGGAGATTGATCGGTACCACCGGCTCGCCCGTCGTATGGACCGGAGCATACGTTGCGACATTGGTAACGGCATCCGAGGCCTTGACGCCGATGAGGTCCCAGTAGACCTTTCCGTCATCGCCAAAGACCGTGAGCAGATACCTGGTCTGCGTGGCCAGCGCTATGTTCGTGTCGTTGAGAGGCACGACCCGGTAGCGGTTCGGGTCCCAAGTTGTGCCGGGAAGCAGCGCCATGTTGACGAGCTGCTGTCTATAGTCCAATCCGGTAGGAATGGTGACCGTTATAGTAGGCGATGTGACGGCACCGGTAATGGTGGACGGAAGGCCGTCCATGTACTGCCAGTAAACGCCTGATACGTTCACTGTTGTGGTTGCCCCCGTGCTTGCGTCGACGACAGGGAAAGACGATACAACTGAAAGACCCACCGGGGTCCCAGCAGCAGCTGACTTGAAGGATGCAGTATTGTTCCCGGTAACCCCTACCACGAGATTCGCACCGCCGTTCTCACGCGGGCGGATCGGGATGCCCATGGCAATTGCCTGATCGCTCATGTGGTGACAATCGATACAATTGCTATTTGAAAATGTGCCATGGGGGCCTTGCGGTCCGGTAGCACCTGTGGTGCCCGTCGGGCCAGTCAACCCCTGGGAGCCTTGCGGGCCTTGGTCGCCGCTGCTGCCTTTGCATCCGGCAAAAACGACTACTGTAATAAAAACCAGTAGCAACAGCAAAAACTTACTACTTCTACTGCTTTTGTTGATGATACTTTGCATTGCGCTTCTCCTTTCATGAGATAATAGTTGCACCCGTTCAGTTCCTTCAACTTTAACAGCCGTATTAAAACACTATTAAGGTTGTTGACCTGGTAAGAATTTCAGCAAGAATAGCACCATCCGCTATCATGACGCCGTCGGCAATCTCGTCTTTACCAAGCCGATATTTTTTTAATGATGCTCCATCGACGTAGATGGCAACTCCTTTACGCAGGCAGTTCCGGAGAACGTCTTCGAGCCGCGTGAAAATAATTTCGTTCTGCTGCTCCTTCTGCGCGAGCAGCACGCCGCCTTCGGCCAGCACGACAGAGACCGACTGATCGTTGCCGACTGCGCTTAAAGCACACTGAAAGGCCTCATCTGCCGTGACAGAGCTGTAGGGAAGCCTTCTCAGAACCACTGTCACTGCAGTCTTTGTCATGATCTGCATTCTTCATCTGCATTCTTTCCTGACCGACGAAAAACAGAAACGCCCGTGAATGGGGACAGGTTAATGGGTGCCTGGACCGGGACAGTCGTTCACGTGCGCTTAGTAATACGTGATGCATCTTTTTTTAGAAATGCTCCGGGTGTCGACATTGTCACTATTTGCATTGCGGACATACTGTACGCTTGTGTGTAACCCGGAACAAGAGAAAACATGTTCACGCTTTAGAGGTTTCTGTGAAAAAAAATTCACATACCCTATTCCGGATATAGTTGGCGGAAAATAGAAATACAAAGCTCTTGGCAGTTGTTCAGGTGGTATCTGGAATCTAAAAGAAGAAAGGAAAGGCGGGATGCAGGTTCAGCTAAGCAGCATATTTTCCATGGTTTTAAGACAGTCCAAGGTTTTCATTCCCTCTGGCGTAAGGGAATAGGTTTTTTC
Source organism: Nitrospirota bacterium (assembly GCA_963769335.1). Classification (GTDB taxonomy): domain Bacteria; phylum Nitrospirota; class UBA9217; order UBA9217; family UBA9217; genus JAJYKN01. Next base: position 167,132 of record CAVYLT010000102.1, read on the forward strand.
ACTGTCCTGTTCGATAATCCCGGCTTCCTTGAGAATCCTCAGGTGGAAAACAACCTTGGTGTGGTCCTCAATGCCGAGCTCGCGTGTTATCTCCATCAAACGCACATGTTCCCTGGTTTGCATTAGTTTGAGAATGCTTCTCCGAATAGGGCTCGCGATGGAACTGAGGGCCTGATCGAAGTCGAGCTTCTTTATGCTTTCCTCGAATTTTGCCTCCTCGAGGACCCGTCTCACCGTTGTCAGGAGATCATGAATCTTGAAGGGTTTGGCTATATAGTCGCTCGCCCCTTTACGAATGGCGTCAACTGCGTTTTCAACGGTTGCAAAAGCGGTGATCATGATTACCTTTGTTCTCGGTCGCTGTTTTCGCAGTTCCAAAAGCGCGTCGATGCCGCTCATTTTGGGCATCATGAAATCGAGCAACACGATGTCGAACTCCTCGGCCTCGCCTAATGCTATGGCCTCTTTAGCCGATGCGGCGCTTTCAGTCCGGTATCCCTCCCCCTCCAGGATATCAACGAGATATGATCGGAATTCCGCGTCATCATCTACGATAAGTATCTTTTTCATAACGCTCCTTGACCGGCAGTCTGATGGACACGGTTGTTCCTTCGCCTGTCGTGCTTGAAATGGAGATTGTTCCTTGATGCTGTTTGATTATGCCGTAACAGATGGAAAGCCCGAGCCCCGTGCCCTTGCCAATCTCTTTCGTCGTGAAGAAGGGATCGAAGACCCGTGAGACGTTTTCAGCCGCAATCCCTCCGCCCGTGTCGCTGATCCGCACGCGGATGAAGTCCCCCTTCTGTGATGTAGAAACAGATATCGCCCCTCCCTCAGGCATGGCTTCAAGCGAGTTGGCCAGGATATTGATGAACACCTGTTCGAGTTTTCCGGGGTCCCCCATGATATCGGAGACCGGCGTCAGATCCTGTTGCACTCTGATAGCGCTGAGTTTGTATTGCATGAGCGTAAGCGCCCCTTTAATCACCGTTTCTATATTAAGGGGTATAAATTCGGATTCCCTTTGACGGGAAAATTGCAGCAATTCCTGGGCAATTGTCGATGCCCGGTCGATGTTCCGCTCCACGGCATCGAGCTTTTCTACCACATCACGCGCATTGCCGTTGGTTTTCAATTTGCGCTTCAGGGTCTCTATGCCCAGAGACGCATTGGTCAGCGGGTTGTTTATCTCATGGGCGATTCCGGCTGCAAGCTGGCCCAGGGAGGCCAGTTTCTCAGAGTGCACGAGACGTCGTGTCTGCTGTTCGATCTTCTTCCTCGTATCAATATCGAAAATATTCAACGCTTTGGCAATAAAGTACGTTATAAAAAAAGCTAGCACGCCTCTTACCAGTTCGATCGGAACGGGCAAGAAGGGCACTGAATAATTGGAAGAAAAAACACCCGCGAAGAAAGCGTAAAAAACAAATGTAACGCCTGCGTAAAATAGTTTTCGCGATATCGAGAGGCTCAGTCCTCTCACTTCGCGCGAGTATGCAATCAGTCCGTATGCGGTCAGCAGCCCTCCGACGAAGCCGAAGGTATATCTCGCGCCAATGTCCGCCTGCCGCAGGGACTGCATATCGATGCGGAACCTTTCCTCGTGGTATCCATAATACCAGAGATAAAGAACCCAGAACAGGAAGAGGGGCGCGGGGACCGCTTTGATCCACTGTACCTGTCTGTCGCCAAGGACGCGGACCAGGGAAATGCCAAACTGCAGGAGGAACAGGAAGGAGAACACAACGAGTGCCGCTGCCACAGCCTTCTCCACAAAAATTTGTTGGAAAGCAAGGTTCCTCCCTTCGATCAGGGGACCGAGTTCAAGCCATTCATGTGCCCCATGCAAAAATCCGAATATGCCGAGCATCCACAGACTATTCGCAAGTTTCAGATCGCTCCCCTTCATATCCTTTGCAGCGATAGCAACGCCCAAGAAGAGGAATGCGGCACCGTAAAATAGATAAAGCAGATAGATGGGAGTAATATTGGCAAAAATATTAAACATAAGAATATACAGAAAGGACTAGCCGGCGTCGCCCTGTTCGTTGACGTTCCTGTCTCACTTAAGAGGGCGGAACAGGCTCACCTTGCGTCAGCTCAATCAGGTAATTAATTGCCTCTCCAGCCGTCAAGGAATGGCTGCATTGTAAACAAAGCGGCGAGGGCTGTCAAATTATAATACAAGTCGCTGCGACACGTTAATTAAAAGTCTTCTCGTGGATCGTGCAAAAGTCAGTTATTATCGGGGAAGGAATGAGGACTACTAAATCAAAAGTATCAACCAGTTATTTGTCTCCGAGTAGAAATCGTAATAAATAGGAGGGACTTACAGCCTGCGGCGAGCATGAGGATGCAGCAATTACTTTCCAGGCATTAACGAAGCACTACGTAGTCCGTGTCCTGGACCGTAACAAGGTCCGGTTCGACCTGACCCGGAACGACGGGCAGAATGACCGTAGTGGCAAATTTTGAAAATCGGCTGACTTGTTGCGGAATCCCGCGTTTCCACGCATGCCCCACCCCGGCAAGGACCACCATTTTCTTACCGGGATGTTTTTCAAGATACCGGACAAGATGCCACGCCATGCTCTTGTCCCAAACCATCTGCGCTTCGCAAAAGTTGAGGAACTTTCTGTCGACCGTCCGCAAATGACCTGCATACGCTTTTTTGATGAAATCCATGTACGTTGGGTCGACATCGCAGCTGATCTCCGGCGGCAGTTGTTTTTTTTCGTTTGCGGTGAGTGCGGTGAACCCCTTTTGAGCGACCGTTTCCGCAATGGCATCGGGGATGTTCAGTCCGATCAGGGGGATGCGATGTTCGCGGGCATAGAGAAATATTTTCCGGTACAACGTCCAGTCCTGGCGCCAGTTATCATAATAAACGGGCAGAAACCGGTCGAGCGTCAGACTGCCGTTCACCCAGCTATCCAGCGCTTTCTGGCTGTCAGCCCGGAACATTTCAAGACCGATGACCAGCGGGGTATCAGTTTCATGGAGCGTTTTAATGACTTTGAGCTCCAGCTGATGATGTTCCGGAAAGTCATGCACTTCGCCTACGAAGACGACCTCGGACTTTTTTGCGTCACCGATCACCTTATCAAAAGCCATGACCGTGCCGTCGCGAACGCGTAAAACGTCGTCTCCCGGGAGCATACCCAACGTTAATACGGCCCCGAGGCCTACAATGAATACGCCAAGTATAGCGAAGAACATTTTCGATGTCATACTCTAATTTTTACCAATTCTGGCGCCAAAGTCAAGCGGCGCCGGAAAAGAACATGCAGGTGGACACCCGGCGTTCAACTCCTTGGACAATTACGGGTCAAATAAGGTAAAATAGGACTGAAGAAGGTGAGGAGGCTATTCATGCGAGTCTTTCCCGGATGTCTGCTGACTGTTTTTCTCCTGGTGTACCCCGCGCTCGCCCATTCCCAAGACCTGGGGCTGATGCGCCTCAGTTTTATCGAAGGCGACGTGCAGGTGCTGATCAAGGACACCACGGACTGGACGCCGGCTGCGATCAACCTGCCGCTCTCCGAAGGCGACCGCATCTGGGTAGCCGAAGACGGAAAGGCGGAGTTCCATATCCGCGGAGGCGTGTATGCCCGAATGGACGGGAATACGGCCCTGGACGTCATGACCATCTCACCTGACTCGGCACAATTCTATCTCGACCAGGGTCATACGTACTTCAACAACCGCCGCGGTGGAATCCAGGCAGTTCAGGTCGACACGCCGCAGTCATCGATACGCAGTTATGATAACTCTATTATGCTCGTCGATGTTTCTGAAGACAACGTGGTCGAAGTCTCGATGCTTAAGGGATATGCCATTGTTGAAAGCAGGACCGGTGCAACTCAGGTGAGCGCCGGAAACACGCTGACGGTTCGGGGAGAAGATAATGCAGAACTTGCTCCCATCAATTCCCCTGATGAGTGGGAGCGCTGGAACACGGACCGCGACCGGCGCCTGACCGCATGGAGCGACAGTTCCCGGTACCTTCCTGATGAACTCCATGATTACTCCTCAGATTTCGACGAGAACGGCCGCTGGGAATATGTAAGTGACTACGGCTATGTCTGGACCCCGACCATGGTCGATTCAGTATGGGCCCCCTACACGGTGGGCAACTGGGTTTGGATGCGCGGCCAAAACGTCTGGATCGCTCAGGATCCCTGGTGCTGGGCGCCCTGCCATTACGGCCGATGGGTCTTCCTGGCGTCCCGCGGCTGGCTGTGGGTGCCTCCGGCATCAGGCGCCGCGTATTGGGGCCCCGGATACGTTGGATGGGTCGTGACACCTTCCTATGTTGCGTGGGTACCGCTTGCTCCGGGCGAGATCTATTACGGCTACGGGTATTACGGTCCCTGGAGCATGAACATCGCCACGGTCAATAGGAACACCCTTGTCGTCAACAGGAACTACATCAATGCCAGGGTGAATAATTCCGTCGTCACAGTGCGCCGCGATTCGTTCGGCACGGGAAGACGAAACCCCGTCAAGCTCGGCGAGAATCCCTTTGACGGGACGAGGAGGCCTCCGGGGGAGACGATCGATATCGTTCCGCCGCACGACCGGCCGCGGCAGCAGATCCATATCACGCCGACGGAAGAGCAGGGGCCGATTCGGCGCCAGGTCCCCGAGCGGGAACGCTTGCGGCCCGGAACGTTGGAGCATCCACCTCTCGTGGAACCGGAGGCTCAGCGGCGGCCCGGCCCCGCAACTCCCTCAATTGTCCCGCGGCCGTCGGCACAGCGAGTGCTCCCGCCGGAGCGGTTCCGGAAAATACACCCCGAAGAGATGAAGAGCGAAAGGAAGTTGATAAAAGAGCGCAATGCATCGGTGTTCAGATCACGGCCGCCGGAAAATCTTCCGGTCAGGAAGATGCGCGAGCCCCGTGTCATCATCAGGAATCCGGAAAAACCGCAGGAGAAAAGCGACAAAGGAGAAGGACGGGAAAGACGCCCTCAGCGTTAAAAATATTCATGAAAAACAGTAGTTCTTTTGTTCGGCAGTTGATCTTCCTGACTGCAAATTCATTGTTTGAGGATTTCGGGTGGAGAAACGGGAAAGAAGGTTGGCCGCAAGGGTGAATTTCGAATTGAATAAGATGTCAACCTTTCATGCCTTTCCATTCTGCTTTTTTTGCTGGATTTTTGTAGCATCGGTTTTTTACTAATAATCCGGGTACCAGTGTCTGACAACAGGAGGAAACGATGAAGATCGGATTTATCGGGCTGGGGATCATGGGAAGCCGCATGGCGGCGAACTTGCAAAAGAAAGGGCACGAACTGGTCGTTTACAACAGGACCAAGGAAAAGGCAGATCAGCTGATTGCACAAGGCGCGGCATGGGCGCCGTCTCCTGCGGATTTGGCAAAAAAGGTCAAGATCGTCGTCACTATGCTGTCAAAACCCGATGCCATTGCAGAAACAGCCTTGATCGGCAAAAATAGTTTTCTGGGGAGTCTGGCCGCGAACGCCCTCTGGATCGACTGCAGCACCGTCAACCCCTCTTTTTCCAAACTCATGGCTGCAGAAGCAAAACGGCGAAACGTCCGGTTCATTGACGCGCCGGTCGCCGGCTCTAAAGTGCCGGCCGAGCAGGGCCAGCTTCTGTTTTTCGCAGGCGGCGATAAAACCGATGTCGAAGAAGCGCGTCCGCTCTTCGAAGCAATGGGCAAAGCCGTGTTTCATGTGGGTGGACAGGGAATGGGGACGTCCATGAAAATGGTGAACAACATCATGCTTGCCCAGGCAATGGTGGCGTTTACAGAGGCATTCGTGCTCGGCGAATCGCTCGGCATAAGCAGGGACCAGCTTTTCACGACGCTGGCCGCCTCCCCCGTTTCGGCCCCCTTTCTTGCATTGAAGCGTTCAAAGATAGAAGAAGGCAAGTTCGACACGGAGTTTCCTCTCCAGTGGATGCACAAAGACCTGCAGCTTGCAACGGACACCGCCTATGAGACCGGAGTGGCATTGCCCGCTGCAAACGTGGTCAAGGAAATCTACGCGCTGGGGGTCAAGAACGGACTCGGGGAAATGGACTTCTCGGCTGTTTACAAACTCCTGAGCAAGTGACCAGATTCTTTGTACTTTGTACTTTGTACTCTGTACTTCCGATTATCTCCACACTTCCGCCTGCGGCCTGGCACGTTCGTGGTCCTCTATGTCCTTGAGCCAGAGTTGCCTTTCATCCAGGACCAGGCCGGGCGCAGTTGACTTCGCTATCTTCTTCATGTGCACGGAATAATCTTCAAAGAGAAAATGGATGACGCGCGCACTCTCGCCTCCCAGATCTTCGGCGACGAGCGGTATGCCATCATTTTTCAGAAACTCGCGGATAAAGCGTACGTTCACTTCGCCCACGCAGAAAAAATTGTCTCTCGATTCGGAGGCGAGATAAATACTCCCACCGCCGAAAACTTTTGCGCGCAGGTTCGCCCGCTTGGCGCCGAGTTTCAGCATGTCATTGATCAACAGCTCCATAGCGTGGACACCGTAACGACCTGCCTCGCTCAAGACCACGGGCATGTTCCGGGCATATCTTCGATTGCTCAGAAGAAAATGGTTCATGCCGATGACTTTTTTCAGCGGGTCATAGAGGCAAGCTGCAACGCAGGACCCGAGCAGGGTGCGTATCGTGACTGGCTCGCCGGCGGCATAGTATTCTCCCGGGAAAAGATTGACATGCAACCCTGAATGTCGTTTCTGTATTATCATGGTTGGGTAACCGGGGGATACTCTGCCATAGAGTTTCATATCTTCAGTAAGTATAGCAGAGGGACCGTCTCCCTGATAGTTCGTTGCCGTATTCATATTCATTTTCTTTCCCTGACCTCGACCCCTTTTTCGGCGAGCGTTAGAAAGAGTGTCTCAAGGTGTTTTTTACCCCTAATTTCCACGGTAAAAACCACCTTGGCTTTCCCGAAGGAAAGCTCAGGTGCGAACCGGTCATGATGGATATCGAGAACATTGGCCCGAAGCGACGCGATGATGTCGATGACCGCGTGCAAACTGCCGGCGATGTCATCGAGGACCACTTCAAATACTCCGATCCTGTTGCTTGTGACCAACCCTTTCCTGATGATCCTGTCAATGATCGAGAAGTCGATGTTCCCTCCGCTGAGCACGAGGACCACCCGTTTGTTCCTGAACCGTTCCCGGTTCTCCATCAGGGACGCGAGCGTAACCGCGCCCGCGCCTTCAACAACCAGTTTCTTACGTTCAAGGAACAGCAGGATGGACTCGGCAATCGCCCCCTCCGGGACCACGGATATTTCGTCGACTATTTTTTTGATGATCTCAAAGGTTTTCTCCCCCAGCCGAGCAACGGCGATTCCATCTGCAATCGTGGGCAGCGGCAGCCGCTCGACAAGGCGCTTCCCCTCAAAGGACAACCGCCCCGCGGGCGCTGCCTCAACCTGGACGCCGAGCACTGCAGTTTTTGGGGAGAGCGCCTTCACCGCAACAGCGATCCCGCTGATAAGCCCTCCCCCGCCCACGGGTACGAAAATGGCATCGACCTTCTCAAGCTCTTCAAGGATTTCAAGCCCGATGGTCCCCTGACCGGCAATGACCAGATCGTCGTCAAAGGCATGGATGAAAACTGAGTCTTTCTGGAGCAAAGCAAATCCAAGCGCATCCTTGAAACCTTCTCCTCTGAGGATAACGTCGGCATGATACCCTCTCGTTGCTTCTTCTTTTACCAGGGATACGGTAGCGGGCATCACGATCGTCGCTTTTTTGCCGAGTTGGTGCGCTGCAAAGGCGACTGCCTGCGCATGGTTGCCCATGGATGCCGCGATCACCCTCTCTTCTGGCACGTGGAGGATTTTATTGAAGGCCCCCCGCACTTTAAAGGCGCCCGTCTTCTGCAGGTTCTCAAGCTTCAGGTAAACGTCAGCGCCCGTAAGCGCGCTCAGAGCGTTCGAGTGGATCAGCGGCGTTTTATGAATAAACGCCGCTACGTCCTTTCCTGCCTGCCGGATATCTTGAATAGTGATCATTATTTCCTCATATGTTTCACGGTCGGGTTACGACCGCTGCCGCTTTAAAGCGAAAACGCGTTCACCGACGTCAATACCGGAGGGTCATGACAAACCCCGGACCCCTTACATCCATCAGCGGGATGACGGAGAGATCGTGTTCTTTCCCGTCCCTGTGATACCGGACAATTGACTTACCCGTAAAATAGCCGATCGCCGAGCCGAGGAAAACATCGGACGACCAGTGGGCGTTCTTATGCACACGCTCGAAGGCCACAAGCGTTGATGCCGTGTATACCAATGCCGGCACGACCGGATTATCGTATTCCGATGCTACTACTGATGCCATCGCAAAGGCCGTTGAGGCGTCGCCGGAAGGAAAGGACAGGCGGTCATTGTGGCCGGAAAAAGTCGGCCCTGACCACGTATCGTGCGAGTCCCCGGTATACGGCCGGTGCCTCCCGGTCGAACGCTTCAAGGTCTGGACAAAAGCAGCGGTGACCAGGGCGCTTTCCGCACCGAGCAAAAAAGTACTCTGGGCTTTTTGGTCCGCGGCCAGATACCCGTACAAGCCGAGTCCTGCCATCGCCGGAAAGGAATAGATATACATCGTCGCGGCGTCATCTGCAAGGCGCGATGAGGTATTGGTTTTATTTTTTTGCACCCAGGTCTTGATGTTATCGTCCTGCGTGAAGAGTCCCGCGGTTGCGCCTGCGACGATTGCCGCTGCAGTCCAGTCCGACGAATCCCATCGGCCCGGAGAAGTCATGATGTTTTTCGTATCTGACCAGTACCCGGTAAGGTACTCCCTGTTCAGCATGACTCTCCCCTGCTGTTCCGGCCCTGCGATCTGTTGATTCTCCTGATAAGCCCGGTCAGCAGGAGAGGCGGGTTCAGCTGCGGAAGTTCGTGAGGCGCTCAGACCAAGCGCAATCAGGAGTATGGTTGGATACAGCCACCGGTAAGAAGCGAGACGTCTGCACAGACTATGGATGATTTCCCCTCTCCGAAAGCAAGCCCGCAGCGAAGGCGGCGGCACCGAGTAACGCTGCCGCATCGTTCATGATGACTTTTACCGGAATGCCTTCGACGATCGGGGAAAGCCTTCCCTTGCTTTTGAACGCTTTCATGAATGTTCCGTCCCTCAGTTTCCAGACGATCTTCGGCGAGATGCCTCCGCCCAGGTACACTCCTTTCGTTGCCATGACCTGCAGCGCCAGGTTGCCGGCCGCGGCACCGTAAATGGAGGCGAAGAGGTCCAACGTCCTGGAGCAGAGCCGGCTTTTCTGAAGTCTGGCGGCTTCGGCTATGACTGCGGCCGGATCATCGCGCGCAAGTTGTGCGGCAAGCCACGCCGGTTCAGAACCGAACCTGCGCGCCTCTTTCAAAAAATGATAGATATTCAAGAGCCCGGGACCGGAGAGGATCCGTTCATAGCTCACGCGGCCGAACCGTTCAAAAAGAAATTCGAGAAGTTCCAGTTCAAGACGGTTCTTCGGCCCGAAATCGACGTGCCCCCCCTCGGAAGGTGAAGGTACATGGTGTTTTCCGTCCCAGAAGAGAACGGAAGCGCCGAGTCCCGTGCCCGCCGACAACAGGGCGGCGTTTCCCGGAATGTTTCTGCCTCTGTTCAGAACGACAAAGTCCTTTCCCGTAAGGACTGAGATTCCGTAGGCATTTGCAACGAGATCGTTTATAAGCGCGACATTCGGGACTGCGAGAAAGCGGGTGAGGGAGCGTTCCGAGAACGCCCAAGGGAGGTTCGTGGTGAGGACGCCGCCGTTTATGATCGGTCCTGCAACGCCGAAGCCGGCAGCGGAGATCTGCTGACAGTCCTGCAGGAATTCGCTGATGATGTTTTCCAGACCATCATATGCCTGCGAAGAAAAGGTCCGGGAAACAAGCATGCGGAGCCCTTCCCGCGCGCGGGAAAAGAGCCCGAGCCGGGTTTTGGTACCGCCGATGTCTCCGGCAAGAAGTAATCGTGATGAGGCGGCTTTTCGCATATCTTGTGACCGGATCAGACAGCATGTTTTAAGTACATCGTTTTTTTCTCAGCAGGCAACCTGCCTGCTACGGCACCGCGCCCTCTCACGAGGCCCCCTGCCCTGCCGTGCATCCGCAGCAATGGTCGTCCACCGAATTTTTTCTGCGCTCAAGCGGCTGAGAATCAATATGGCTGATATAATGCGTCGCATCGGCGCTCGGCAAAAGACCGAGGATGTGGTTAAAGTCACAATCAGAAAGGCTGCCGTCCCAGCCCACACTCACGGTCGGTCATGCAGCTCTCTTTTTTCCTTTCACTACACCGTAGTCGTTCGAATTTATAAAATGATTATACCACAGGCTCCCCGGTATATCATTACTTCGAGAATGAACCTTGCCGCAGCAAGCTGCGGGGAATTGCAAATTCAAAGCTATCGTTTTTCGTCCGTTTTCGTCGAAAGAAAATAAACGTAGATCAATGAGGCTACATAAGCAGTCAGTACGAACGTCTCTTTTTGAAAGGCCGCAGGATCAGTTTCCGGGAACAGTTTATGAAAATCGGTTACGTTGTTTATCACATGCAGACCGCTGACAGCGCCGAGACCGGCGATAAGGATCGCCCTGACTGCGTCCCTGTTTTTTACGGGATCGAGGGAGGCCGTAAAAAGAAAAACCGACCAGCCGAACGACAAAAACGATATGATCCGGTCCTGGTATCCGTATGAGGGAAGGTCGTAGTAAACGAAGAGAAAGGGAAGCTTGATTCTCAACATGTGCGCGACCGCAATAGCCAGAAAGTAGACCGCTCCTGCCAACAAAAGCCATTTCAGCGTTGCCGTACTTTTAGTCATGTGCTCCTGCTCTTTCTGCTATGATCGGGGAACGACAATTCACGCGATGACCCGTTTTCGCATCAGCCTGAAAGGAAAGGGCGCGAGGATCGCGGCAGCAGCGATGAGCCAGACGATGCTCACGACGGCAGGCGTGACTGCGCCCGAAGTAAAATCGCGGCAGATATTTACAAGGTGATAAAGCGGCGTGAAGAAGGCAAGCTTGGCGACCACAGGCGGCATGGCGTCGAGGGGGAAAAAAATGCCGGAGAAGAGGAACAGCGGCGTCATGAAAAGAGTATAAAAATAGCTGAAGAAATCGATGCCCGGCACGACGGCGCAAAAGATGAGCGAAAGCTCCGCGAAAATAAGCCCGCCCAGGAAGATGAACGGGACCACGAGCACGATGAGCGCGGAATCGACAAGACCGAAGAGTGCTATCACGATCATGATGGTGATGCCGAAGATCACGCTCTTGGTCGCGCCCCAGAGGAGTTCACCGGCGACCAGGTCGTCGAGGTTGATCGGGGTGGCAAGGATCGCGTCAAAGGTCTTCTGGAACGTCATGCGGATGTAGGTGCCGTAGGTGCATTCGTACACCGCCGCGAACACCGAGGATGAAGCCACGATGCCGGGCGCGATGAATTTTATGTACGGCTGGCCGTGGATGTCCTTGATGAACGTGCCGAGACCGAGGCCCATGGCGACGAGGTAGAGCGCCGGTTCCGCAAAATTGAGGGCAAAGCTCGTTTTATACAGCTTGGTATAAACAAGCCAGTGGCGCTGCCAGACCCTGAATGCCCGCTTAATCCGCAAGACTCCTCCCGGTGAGCTTAAGATATACGTCTTCGAGATTGCCGCCGTGAGTTTCCCTGAGATGTGCGGGCGTATCGACGGTCACGATCCTGCCCGAGTCCATGATGGCGACGCGGTCGCAGAGCCGTTCCGCTTCCTCCATATAGTGCGTTGTAAGCAGGAGCGTGGTGTTCTTTTTTTTGAGGTGGTTGAGCTTGTCCCAAACCGCGCGCCTGCTGTGCGGGTCCAGGCCGGTCGTGGGCTCGTCGAGGACCAGGACCGCGGGATCGTTTACGAGCGAACGGGCAAGCAACAGGCGGTGCTTCATCCCCCCGGAAAGTTCGTCGATTTTAACATCAGCCTTGTCCCGAAGTTCGACGAAATCAAGCAACGCGCGGCCCAGTCGCAGCGAATCCTTTTTCCGGATATCGAAATAGCGGGCATAAACCATGAGGTTTTCAATCACCGAAAGGTCGGGGTCGAGGTTGTTGTCCTGGGGCATGACGCCGATCCGCGCTTTTATTTTGCTCGGGCCGTTGGTCACGTCCGTGCCGAAGACCGTGACCATTCCCGAGGTCGGCGGCATGAAACACGAAATGATGCGCATGACCGTGGTCTTTCCCGCGCCGTTCGGGCCGAGAAAGCCGAAGCATTCACCCTCCCTGATCGCGAAATCGATGCCGTCCACGGCCCGGAGGCCGTCGTAGTCCTTAACCAGTTTTTGTGCGGTAATGATGTCCAACGGGATCCTTCATCCTAAAAAAAGCATTTGCCACGGATAAAAGCTGATAATTCAAAAAAAGGAGCCTTACCCTTTTGGTGAGGCTTCACGTTCCATCTTTATCTGCATTTATCCGAAGTTAATCCGATTTTTCAGTGTCCAAATGCTCTTTCTCGGTTCATTTTTTGCAATGCGGAGAGTTCGGCTCCGTACTCGCTGCCTACTCCTCCGCGGTCAAACGGTTCCTGCCCGCCTGCTTGCTCTTATACATGAGCACGTCCACCCGTTTGACGAGCGATTCGACCGAGTCGTCCAGGCGGGCGAGGGTGGCGCCAAGGGAGATCGTGACACGGAGGCCGGGAACCGACGGTATGCTGGACCGCTCCACGAGCCGGCGGCAGCGGTTTGCCGTGACAATGAGCTCGTCCCCTTCCACGTTCGCAATCACGACGACATACTCTTCACCGCCCCACCTGCTGACGACGTCGAAGGTCCGGACGCTGTTCTGGAGCGTCCTCGCGACCATCTTCAATACTTCATCACCGAGGTCGTGACCGTATTGGTCGTTGATGTCCTTGAAGCGGTCGATATCGACAAAAAGAATGCCGAAACGCCACCCGTACCGCTGCAGTTCTTCGATCCGCGACTTCAGCGTGATCTCGGCGTAACGCCGGTTCGCAAGTCCGGTGAGTTCATCAACGTATGCCAGGCGCTCGAGCTCTGCAAGTCGTTCGAGTGCGATTGCGGCCGGCGTGTTTTCTGTAAAGATCTCGACACCCCCGATGATCCTGCCCTGGTCGTCATGGATCGGGGCGACATGCATAGTGATCGGCACGCGGTGCCCGTCCTTGTGGTGCAGATAGACTTCGACGTTCCGCGCTTTTCCATCGTTCACCGTTTTCAGGAGCGGGCAAATCTCTGAGCACAGGCTGTTCCCTTCTTTGTCCACGTGGAGCAGGATATTATCGGAGCAGGACTTGCCGAGCACTTCCGCGGCCGGGTATCCCGTAATACGCTCGGCTCCTTTGCTCCAGTACGTAATGTTCCGGTCTCGATCCACGAAATAGACGCCTTCGTAGAGATTGTCGAGAAGCGTTTTGTAAAAAAGGTCGTCCTGTTTCATAGGGAGGATCCGGCTTGCCGGGCACCGCGCCCCGGCTCCTTTTTATTTTTTAACGCCGACCGTTTCCAGTTGCTGCAGTACCCGCTCGATTTTCTCCCTGATATGCAGTCTCCTGCCGTTAAAGTGTTCCAACTCCCGGGCCTCGTGTTTCGCCCGTGCCAGTTCTTCTTCGAGCTCTCCCATGCGGGCCCGGAGACTCGTGTTCTCCGCCATAAGCGCCTTTACCCGTTTTTCAATCATGCCGAACCGGGCCTCAAGATCGTTCACGGCATTTTTTCCGCTTCGACTTGCCTGCATGACATACTCCCTGCGTCTGCGCGCGATTTCATGGATTGTGGACGCTCTTTTCCGCGTTCTTCGACAGTGCCTGGCCGGCCTGAGGCTGATGAGGCTGCTGAGCCTGCACCGGTTCCTTCGGTTTGCCGTATATCCTTCTGTACTCCGCGTAATTCCGCAGAACCTTCTTTACGTATCCCCGGGTCTCGGAAAAGGGGATCGCCTCAACAAAAGCCTCATGCTCTCCCTGGTATCCGTTTTTCGCGAGCCACCCGGCAACCGCCTCGGGCCCCGCATTATACGCCGCCGCTACGAGGAGCGGGTCGTTTTTGAACCGTTTCATCAATTGGCCGATGTACCACGTTCCGATGTTTATCGCCGTATCCGCATCGAAGAGTTTCCCCCGGTCGAAGCCCTTGAGTTTGATCCGCTGAGCAACCCGCTCCCCGGTCGTCGGCATTACCTGCATGAGTCCCCGCGCCCCTGCCGGGGAAAGCGCACTCGGGGAAAACTGGCTCTCCTCACGGATCACGGCGGCAATGAAAAAAGGGTCCTGGCCGTATTTCCGCGAATAAGACAGGATGCTTTCCCAGTAGCCCTGCGGATAGGCAAGCAGCCACAAGTCCTCGGTGACGCCCTTGACCGGCGCCGGAAGATACCGCTCGTAATTTCTGAGCACGAGTGTGAGCGAGCGGTTGTAATCGCCGAGCTCGAAAAAAGCCTTGCTGAGACCGAGGAGCATGCCACGGCTTCTCGGTACGGCGTCCTGCAGCGACCACAGTTCCTGCGCCGCCTCTTTCTTCATGTCCAGCTGCATCAGCTCGAGGGTCTTCCGGTATGAGGGATTGGCGGCCAATATCTGCTTCGTCTCTTCAGTCCATTCCGGAGGCCCGTCATCGGTCTCGAAGGAGCTCAATAAGTCTTGAGCGCAGGCGACATCGGTGCATGGAACGCCGGGGTCCGCGATATCGTCAGCGGCTATCACGGTGCCTGCAGCCTGCAAACGCTCTTTTCGCTCCGCGGCGCGGTTGCCGTAATAGGTATAAGGGCCTTTCCTGAGCACCTGTTCATAGTATCTGATCGCACCGCCGAGATCGCCCCTTTTTTCCGCCGCCCTCCCCTGCCAGTAGCATGCCTGGTTTACGAGGAACGAACGGGGATAGCGGTTGACCAGTTCCTGCAGTGCCTGTTCCGCTTTGCTATAATCACCGTCACTGTAGAAGGACCAGGCCTTCCACCATATGGCGCTGTCTGCAAAATTACTGTCCGGATATTCGTCCACGAGGCGTGCGTAATAGCGAAGGGCCTTCTGCATGTCGCCAGCTTCGCGGTAAATGTTCCCCGTAAGGAACAGCGCATCATCGGCCCAATCACTCCCGGGAAAACGATCGAGAAGCTTCTGGAACGTCCTGACGCCTCGTTCCCAGTCTCCGAGCTTGCTGTAGCACTTGCCGAGCCAGTACAGTGCCTCCGGCGCCCGGGGATCGTCCGGATAGTCGCGTACCATTTTTTCCAGTATCACGGCGGCATCGCCGCGTTTCGCAAGATAGAACAAGGACACGCCGATCCGGAACAGGACGTCTGCCCGGTTCGCAAAGGAAGGCTCGCGATCAAGCAGCCTTCTAAAAGCGCCTGCTGCCTTGTCGTACTGGTTCAGACGAAAAAGGTTTTTCCCGCGTTCATACAGTTCGGCAGCTGTAAAGTCGGGAACGGGTACGCCCTTTGATTTTAATTCCCGGAGCGCCCGCTCCGCCTCCTGGTCCGCATCAGTGCCGGCATACCGCGTCCACACATCGTGATAGACGGCGACGGCCCGCTCCAACTGAGCCCCTGCAGTCAGCGCCCGTGCCAGCCCTAGGTCGGCATTGGGCGCATTATCTGACTGAGGGTAGTCCTCAAGGAACTTATCAAAGGCTTCTATGGCGGGAAGGTAGGCCGAGGACGCGTACAGCGCAAGGCCCCGGCGGTATGCTGCCTGTGCTGCAACGGCACTCCGGGGGTATCGTTCCATCACCACCTGGTAGAGGGCAACGGCACGGCTGTACCGGGCCTTGGAATAATGATAGTCGGCAAGCAGAAAAATCGCGTAATCTGCAAGGTCAGGATACTCCTCGCATACGCGAAGCATGGCGGCATCCGCTTCGGACGCACGATCAAGCTGAATCAGGGCCTTCTCGGACACGAAAAGCGACCGTCTGTACCAGGCCGTCCAGGGATACTGTTCCGCCACACGTTTCGAAATGAGGAGCGCGGCTTCAGCATTCCCAGCGCGGGAAGCGTCAAGAGCGGCCCTGAGTCCGACATCGGCGTCTTTAAGAGGGGTGGCTAACGAGTATTGATGTGTGTAAGTATTTTGTGCTGCGCGAGGCGCTCCCGCGGCCCCGGTGTTATCAATGGGAACCACCTTCCGCGGGCCGCAGGCGACCAGGAAAAAGAACAGAGACAACGGAACAATCTTACGGGAAAACGACATGAGTATACCTGACCGCCGTACATCATCATCGCGATATTATTCACCTGCTGGTGATAATATAATATAGGGTGCGCAGGGTCATGTCAATAGAAGTTACCCGCTGAATGACGATACTGTCTTCCCTGTTGTTTTAAGCGACCGGCCTGTCAAGGACCTCGCGCACTTTGAGCAAAAGCTCTTTCGGGGAGACCGGTTTTGAAATCATATCTTCTTCATCCGTGAGCATACCCCTGCCGTGAATGTTATCGGCGGTATACCCGCTCGTAAAGAGCGCCTTCGCAGAAGGGCTTATGTCCCGGATCTCACGGTACGCCTCCCTGCCGTTTTTGTTCGGCATGACGACGTCGAAAATGATGAGCTTGATCCGGGCGCTGTTCTCCCTGAATTTTTCAACCGCTTCTTGTCCGTCCTGCGCAGTTATAACCGTATATCCGGCTTCCTCGAGAATGAGCGTGTTCAGTTTCCTGACACGAACTTCGTCTTCCGCAAGGAGGATCGTCTCCGATCCACCCGCGGGAACGGCTGCCGGTTCAACAACGGCCGCCTGTTCAGCGGTCATCATGAGGGGCAGGTATATTTTAAACGTGGTACCGTTGTTTATCTCGCTGTAAACATTGATATAGCCGCCATGCTGCTTTATAATGCCGTAGACGATTGAAAGCCCCAGGCCCGTGCCTTTGCCGAACTCCTTGGTCGTAAAAAAAGGCTCAAAAATACGTTGCCGCGTATATTCATCAAAGCCCGTGCCGGTGTCGGTAACGGAAAGCAGGGCATACGCCCCGGGTGATCCGTAGGAATGCACCTTGACAAACTCTTCATCCAGGATAATCCTCGCCGTTTCCACGGTCACCGAGCCGCCTTTCGGCATTGCATCTCGTGCGTTTGTCGCGAGGTTCATCAGGACCTGCTCGATCTGGCTGCCGTCCGCCATGACCATGAGATCCGCCCCGGTGAGCACGGCTTTCAGCCTAATGTCTTCGCCGATCAGGCGCGCGAGGAATTTCTGCACCCTCCCCACAGTCTCGTTTAAATCGATCGGCTTGGGATTCAGCATCTGCTTTCGGCTGAAGGTCAGGATGCTTTTCGTCAAATGAGTGGCCCGTTCCGACGCTTCCAGAATCTGTTCCACGAAATTCTTCAAATAATCGTCTTTCATTTTTATTTTGAGCAGATTTGCGTAGCCGAGGATGGCGGTGAGAATATTATTAAAGTCATGGGCTATACCTCCGGCAAGAAGACCGATCGCCTCCATCTTCTGCGAATGCAACAGCTCGAGTTCGAGCCTCTTCTGCTCCGTGACGTCCCTGATGATCCCGCGGAAGGCGATGACCTCCCCTCGTTCGTTCCTGAGCGGCACGCTGGTTATCAGAACGGACAGTTTCTCCCCCTTCTTCCGTTTCATATGCACGGGATAATCCTTGGCGTAGTTTGCCTTGCGCACGACATCGATGAACTGCTCTCGTTCACCCGGGTACACGTACAGATCACGTTCGATGTCGATGGAGAGCAGTTCTTCCCGCGAGGCATATCCGAACAGCTCCACCCCGGCCGGATTGATGTCCAGGAATTTTCCCTGGAGCGTGCTGATATAGAACACATCTTTCGATTCCACAAAGAGAGTGCGGAATTTTTCCTCGGACTCTTTCAGATCCTGCTCCGCTTTTTTTCGTTGGGTGATGTCCCGGACGACCTCGATGCCGGCGATTATCGCGCCTGATGCATCGCGGAGCGGGGAGGCGGTTATCTCCATAGAGAGAGGGCCGCGATCGGTACGCGACGTCCTCTCTACGGTATGGATTCCCCCGTCTGCATAAGCAAGGGCAACAGGACAACCTTCGCAGCGGTCCTTGCTGTTTTCATAGGCGACGTAACAGAGTTCGCCTTCGTGGTGGCCTATCAGTTGTTTGTGATAGTGGTTCTGATACAGGATGCGAAAATCCCTGTCCTGGATGCTGATACCGTCGCCGATGGCCTCCAGAATGCTTTCGCTCCGCGCTTTTTCATCGTCAGCCCGCATGACGGCGGCTTTGATGGCGTCCTCCAGACATTTTCGTTCCGAGATATCCCGGGCAACTCCGAAAAAACCGGTGACCTTGCCGCTCCCGTCCAACCGCGGCATCACCTTGTCTTCGATCCAGAGATACTTTCCGGTGATCTTATGGCGGACGCGATACGTCCGGGACCCTGTAGTGCGGCTGGCGATGATTTTTTTCGTGGATTCGCGCATTACCGGCACATCATCGGGGTGCATGATCCTAAACCAGAGCAGCGGGTCGTTCATGAATTCTTCCGGCCCGTACCCCAGGATCTGCTCAATGCGTCCGCCCACCAGTTCCACTTTCCCGGTGCGGGGATGATCGCCGATGGCGGCCAGGTAAACGATATCGTTTATATTGTTGATAACCAGACGATACTGCTCTTCATCCTGAGTTGCTATGCCCTCGGTCCCTTTCCGGCCCAACGCTGTTTTCCTGAAGATCGAGACGAAAGCAACTGCAACAACGACTGCCAGTAATCTCGTCCACACCTCATGCAGTGTCGGGTTGAATACCTGAGACAAGAGCGTGCCGTTCCCGAAAAAAACAGCGTTTGAAAGAGCATCCATGAACCAGAAGAACACTCCCGCGCCGATACCGGTCATCAGGATGATCTGCTTACGCATCATTTCGCTCTCCTCTGCATTGCGATAGCAACATTACTGACTGCACAGACCGTAAATCAAATAAGGAGATTCATCGACCAACGTGTGGTGCCCCATCCCGCAGGTGCCAAAGGCTCTTCTCATAGGGCGACATCCCGCGGATACGGTGCACTACCCCGCCGAAGCCGGGGGATTGCAAGTCGCCGGATTCAAAAAGTGAGGCAATTGTACCTTTGCCGTTGCAAGACGCATCAGATACCGGTCTTCGATCGTCAATGCGAGATCAACCGGACCGACCGCAGGTGGTGTATCAGGGCTATAGACGAGCATATGGAAGGCAACGGACGTGACCGGCTTATCGGAAAGCGGCTTCTGCTCAATTTCGTTCACAAACTCGATCCAGCGATCGGCCATCTGTATAAAGAGAGCGGTATCCTGCTCTCGCAGATAATCAGCCACCGATGTTTCAGGCGAGGACGCAAGCCCTGAGCAGACATTGAGGTCCGGCAGCACGATATGTGATTGGCCGTCGTTGTAGACCCTGCCGAGCGGATAGAGCCGGCACGCAAGGGGTCGACTCCGGTAGATACGACACCCCCTTCCGGTCCAGAAATGGCAGGAGGGGTCGCGTGAAAGCATGACGAGCGGGAACCCTTTCGCCCGTTCCGTTTCCACGATATCCAGGAGGTCTTCGTAACTCAGCTTGCTTTCACGGCAAATGAGGGCTATTTCATAGGGATTCAAAATGATGGGAGCGCTTTTTGTGCAGCAATTTGAACTGCATCCGTTCACGCCGCAGGAAAGCTGTACAGGATCGGATTCGGAAAGGACCCTGGCCTCGGCGCCGGCAACTTTTACAGAAGATACAGGTGACTGATTATTGAAGGAAGTCATGAAACAATATAAAACAGTAAGGACACGAATTCCAGAGCGAAATTCGTGTCCTTGATTTTTTTTGCGGTTTATTTTATTTCGAGATCAGCCTGCCGCCGGCCTTCGTATGCCACACTACCAGGATCGGGCTCGCGACAAACACTGAGGAATAGGTGCCCACGACAACCCCCATGAGGAGCGCTTCTGAAAATTCATGAAGCACATCGCCGCCGAACAGTACGAGCGGGACGAGCACGAGCACCACGGTGAGCGAAGTAATGATGGTCCGCGAAAGCACTTCGTTGATGCTGTCATTCACAAGCTTCGGCAGGGGATCCCGCCTGTTCTTCTTGAGGTTCTCCCTGATCCGGTCGAAGACCACGACCGTATCGGTCAGAGAATAGCCGGCAAGCGTCAGGAACGCCGTGACGATCAGAAGATTGATCTCCTTGTGCAGCAAGTAGAATACGCCAAGCACCGCGAGCACGTCGTGCAGTGTGGCGATAGCCGCGGCAACGCCGAACTTGAATTGAAACCGGAAGGCGACGTAAATAATGATCCCGATGATCGAGATCGTAATGGCCCATAGGGACTGCTGCTTGAGCGCCTGGCCGATCACGGGCCCGATCTCCTGGATGCTGACGATTTCGAAAGGATTGGCCGGGAACTCCTGTTTGAACATGGTCTGGACCTTGTCCGACGCGCCTTCCGACTCCCGGAGTTTGATCAGGATACTGTTGCCGCCCTCGCCGACCTGTTGGATCGACGATCCCTGAAAACCGCTCTTCTCGAGCGCGGCCCGTGCCTTATCGATGGCTACGGGTTCCTTGAAGCTGAGCTGGACCGTGGTGCCGCCCACAAAGTCGATGCCCAGGTTTGCTTTGCCGCGTCCGATCTGCACCAGACCGACGATGCCGAGAAGGACGAGCAGGGCGGAGAACGTAAAGGATACGTTCTTCCATCCCATAAAATCGATATTGGTTTTATGCAAAATTTGAAGCATTGTCTCCTCCAGAAATACCGTTCTTAACCGCAGTGGGCATCGGAATCACAAAGCCAGCCTCGATGGCAGGGACGTTTTTCTCCGTGTCTCCGCGCCTCTGCGGTGAATTTTGGGATCTTAAATGCTGAGCTTCTCCAGCTTCCATTTCGTATTGATGAGATCGAATATCACTTTCGTCCCCACCAGGGCGGAATACAGGTTGATGATGATGCCGAGACTGAGTGTAACGGCAAAGCCCTTGATGGGGCCGGTGCCGAACATGAACAACACTGCGGCAGTGATAAGCGTCGTCACATGCGAGTCGAGGATCGTGAGAAACGCCTTGTCGTACCCCGAGTCGACTGCCGGACGGGGCTGTTTGCCCGAGCGGACTTCCTCGCGGATACGCTCAAACATGAGCACGTTCGAATCCACTCCCATGCCGATGGTGAGGATGATGCCGGCGATGCCCGGCAGCGTGAGCGTGGCGTTCAAAAGCGCCATGGCCCCAAGGAGCAGGACGAGGTTCAGCACGATCGCGTAGTCGGCAATAAGACCCGACAGCCGGTAGTACACGACCATGAAAACGATGACGATCAAGCAGCCGACCACCGCGGCATGGACGCCCTTATCGATAGAGTCCTGGCCGAGTGACGGGCCGACGGTAATATTCTGGATGATCTTCACCGGCGCCGGGAGAGATTCCCGCAGAACAATGGCGAGCTTCGCGGCCTCTTCGTGCGTGAAGTTCCCGGTGATCTGGGCGTTGCCGCCGCTGATCCGGTCCTGGATCCTCGGCGCCGACTGCACTACGCCGTCGAGCACGATCGCGAGCTGTTTGCCCACGTCCTCCCCGGTAACGCGGTCGAAAATCTTGGCGCCCTCGCTGTCGAAGGAAATGGAGATCGCCGGTTTATTATACTGGTCGATGCCTACCTTGGCTTCCTTCAGGCGGTCGCCGGTCAAAAGCGTCTTGCTGTAGACCAGGACCGGCTGTTTCGAAATCTTGCCGGTCTCGCCTTCCCGCTCTTCGTAAAGGACCTCGGTCCCCTCCGGCGCCTTGCCGGCAAGGGCCTTCTGGAGGTCGTTGGAATCGGAGTCGACGAGCTTGAATTCGAGCCTGCCCGCCGTCTTGATGAAGGCGATGGCCTCCTGCGGGTTTTTCACGCCCGGAAGCTGGAGCGCGATCTGATCATTTTCCTGCTTATATATCTGGGGTTCCGCCACGCCGTACTTGTCCACCCTCCGGCGGGTCCGCTCGAGCGCTTGCTGCACCGCCGACTCTTTCAGCCGCCTTACCTCGAGGGGCTTCAGACTGTAGACCAGTTCCCCCTTGCCCTGGGACTTGAGATCGAGGATAGCATAGCTGTCCTTGACCAGCTTCTCCGCTTTGTCGGCGAGCGCCTCGTCGAATTTTGCCGTGATGTCCTGGCCCGTCCTGTTGAACGTGACCGCGAGCTGCTGCGATACGGCCCCTGTTTGGAGGTCCGCCACGATATTGTCAACGGACGACTCGACAGCCTTGTCCGTTTCGACCTGCATCACGAGATGGCTCCCGCCCCGCAGATCGAGGCCGAGCGATATTTTGGGAACGCTCTGGAGCCACCACTCAGGAAGGTTCCGGGACAGCGGCGTTGAGGGCAAAAATAAAAATAGCGCGATCAGGACCGATAATGCGATGATCGCAAGTCTCCATTGGATACTCTTCTTCATAACACAAGCCTCCTGCTGAATTCTTAAATTTCACATTTTCCCGTACAGATCGCCGAGCACTCGAAGAAAGAAGTCCGACATTTGATCCCCGAGCGTACCTTTGCCGCTCTTCAAGCCCCTCTGCGTCCTCTTCGGTAAAATGTCTTCCCGCTTTACTCTTTCTCTTCTTCAGCTTTGACCACGGCGCCCACGGAACTGCGGGTTATCTTCACCTTTACACCTTCGGCGATCTTGACCGTCAGCGTGTCAGGCGTGGAATTCTCTACCGTCGCATACATACCGCCGGAAGTAATGATCCGGTCTCCCTTCTTCAGGTCTTCGACCATCTTTTTGTGCTCTTTCATCTTCTTCTGCTGGGGCCTGATCAGAATGAAATAGAAGATCGCAAAAATGACGACCATCATGATGAGGCTCGAGAACCCTCCTCCGCCCCCCTGGGCTCCTGCGCCGCCCGGTGCTCCCATTGCGTATGCTGTTGCGATAAACATTTTCCGCCTCCTTAAACAATATCGGATTCAAAAAACAAACAATTCTGCCGCTGATTCACGGAGGGACATCGTGTCTTTCATTCTCTCGACCACTTGCCTGCTGGTGAGGATCTGCGGCCCAAACCACCCGGTCCGGTCGGCTGAAAGGCTTGAGCTTTCTTTGCGTCCTCCGCGTCTGGCTAACTGTCCTGGGTTTCTCTTTTCGCCAGGAATTCTTTTTTAAAATCCTTGAATCTCTCCTGTGCTATGCTCATCCTGACGTTCCGCATCAGGTTCACGTAGAAAAACAGGTTGTGGATCGTCCCGAGCCGCAAGGCCAGCACCTCGCTCGCATTGAACAAATGCCTCAAATAGGCCCGCGTAAAGTTCCGGCAGGTATAACAACCGCACTCCGGGTCGATCGGCCCTTTGTCCCGCTCGTATTGTGCGTTCCGGATCACCACCCTGCCGGAGGAGGTAAAAAAAGTTCCGTTCCGCGCATTTCGCGTCGGCATGACGCAGTCGAACATGTCGATGCCGCGCTCTACGCCTTCTACGAGGTCTTCAGGCGTTCCGACGCCCATTAAGTAGCGGGGCTGATCCTGAGGAAGCACCGGCATCGTCGCTTCGATCATCTCATACATCATGGGTTTGGTCTCGCCAACGGACAAACCGCCCAGAGCATAACCCTCGAAACCGATGTCGACGAGCGCTTCAGCCGAATGTCTCCGAAGATCGGGATACATCCCGCCCTGGATGATGCCGAAGAGGGCCTGGTCGGCATTTTTCTTGGCACCGCGGCAGCGCTTGGCCCACCGAAGCGTCCGCTCCAGCGATTCCTGCGCGTAATCGCGGGTCGCCGGATAGGGCGTGCATTCATCGAAGGCCATCATAATGTCTGCGCCGAGCGCCTCCTGGATCTCCACGGCGTATTCCGGCGTTATCAGGTGCTTGGCGCCGCCGTCGATGGGGGACTGGAAGGTCACCCCGTCTTCGGTGATCTTCCTCAGCTCTGCCAGACTGAAGACCTGGAACCCGCCGCTGTCCGTCAGGACCGGGCGGTTCCATCCCATGAACTTCTGGATCCCGCCGAACTCCTTTATCAATTCATGCCCCGGCCGCAAAAAAAGGTGATAGGTGTTCGAGAGGACGATCTCAGCGCCGATGGCAACCAGGTCGTCGGGCGAAAGCGTTTTGACCGTTGCCTGCGTCCCGACCGGCATGAACACCGGTGTACTCACTTCTCCGTGGGTTGTCGTAAACCTTCCCAGCCGGGCTGAAGAAGCGGCGTCATTTTTTATCAAAGAAAAATTAAACAAAGTATTCAGCAGACAGGAGTCGGAAGCCAGGAGAAAAAGATCCGATGCCTGTTGTTCTTCTGTCTTCTGACGGCTGGCTCCTGTCTCCTGTTGTTTTCACATTCTTTCAGGCGCCGCGACCCCGAGGATCTTGAGCGCGCTTTGGATCACCGTCTTGACCTGCTTCAGTAGAAACAGCTTGTTCGCAGTCCGGGCCAGGTCCTCGGTGATCACGCGGTGTTTGAAATAATAGTTGTGCAGCAGCCCTGCCAGGTCTTGCAGGTAAAACGTCAAGCGGTGCGGCTCGTAGGACAGCGCCGCTTCTTCGATGACCTCCGGGTATTTCGCAAGCATCTTAATAAGGTTCTGCTCTTCCTCGAGGTCGAGCAGCGACAGATCGACGGCGTCGCTCCTGGGTACGGTCAGCTTTCTTGTTTCTGCTTCACGGAACAGGCTCGCCAGTCTCGCATGGGCATACTGCACATAGTAGACCGGGTTTTCCCGGGACTGTTCCTTGGCGATGTCGAGGTCGAAGTCGAGGTGGCTGTCAGAACGTCGCGTGAGGAAAATGTATCGCGCGGCGTCGCTGCCCACGTCCTGTACCACGTCCCGGAGCGTTACAAAGGTCCCCGCCCGTTTTGACATGGGCACCGGCTTGCCGTGCCTCAGGATCGCAACGAGTTGTACCAGCACGACATGGAGCGATTCCTTGGGATGGCCGAAGGCCTGGATCACGGCCTGTACGCGGGGAATGTAGCCGTGATGATCGGCGCCCCAAATATTGACGAGCGCTTTGAATCCCCGGGCCAGTTTATTCCGGTGGTAGGCGATGTCCGTGGCAAGATAGGTGTAGCTCTTGTCCTTCTTTACGACGACACGGTCTTTATCATCGCCGTACGCGGTGGATCGAAGCCACAACGCCCCATCCTGTTCATAAAGGTTCCGGCTTTCCTTCAGTTCATCGAGGGACCGCTGCACCGACCCGTCAGACAGCAGCGAAGCCTCGCTGAACCACGTGTCGAAACGAACGCCGAAAGCCTCGAGGTCGGTCCGGATATCGGCAAGCATGGCGTCCTTGCTGAAGTCTCCGAACTGGCGCTCGCATTTTTCAAAGGAAACTTGCCGAAATAGGTTGCCGTGAGCCTTGAGGAAGCCTTGGGCTATTTCTTCTATATAGCTGCCGTGGTAACCGTCCTCGGGAAAAGGAAATTCGTTGCCGAGCGCCTGCTGGTAGCGTGCGTACACGGACAGCGCAAGCAGGCGAATCTGCCTCCCGGCATCATTTATATAAAACTCGCGTGAAACATCGTATCCCACGGCAGCAAGAAGATTCGCAAGCGCATCCCCCACCGCAGCGCCGCGTCCGTGGCCGACGTGGAGCGGTCCCGTAGGATTCGCACTCACGAATTCGACGAGGACCTTCTCACCCTTGCCGATGTTTTGAAGTCCATAGGCATCGCCGTCAGCGTCTATTTCAAAGAGCGTCTTTTTCCAGCGGTCCTGCCGGAAGACGAAATTGATGAAACCCGGGCCCGCTATCTCGGTCTTTTCAATGATCCCGTCTTCATCCTGGATATTGCTTACGATGATCTCGGCGATTTTACGCGGTGCTTTGGCTTCGGGTTTCGCCAGGGTCATGGCAAGAGTCGTGGCAAGGTCGCCGTGGCTTTTGTCCCGGGGCGTATCAAGCGTAATTGCCGGTTGTGTTTCGAGCTTCAGTTCGCCTTTGTCTTTAGCCCTGGCAAGGGCCTGGAGCAGGATTTCGGTCAGCGTTTGTTTCATGAATAATCAGTGCATCCTTCGCAGTTTTCAGGCAAGAAAGTATATCGTATCTTTGAAAAAAGTCAATACAATAATCCCTTTACTTGACATTTAGGGTGTGGTATTTTATCATTACAATGAGGTTACAATTGGGGTAATGCAATGTGGGTCCAGATGAATGTTAATACGATTCTTTTCGACAGCCGGAACAGCAGTTACATCGTCGTGCTGAAGGATGAATCGGGGAAGAAGATTCTTCCTATCTGGATCGGGGCAGCGGAGGGAAACTCTATTGCCATGGCTCTTAGCAATGTCAAAGCTCCCCGCCCGCTCACCCATGACCTGATTGTCAGCATGTTCGACCGCCTTGAGGTCGAAATCGCCCGCGTGGTCATCAGCGACCTTATCGATAATACCTTTTACGCATCGCTCTACCTGCTTCACAACAACAAGGAGTTCCATATCGATTCCCGGCCCAGCGATGCAATCGCCATCGCAATCCGGATTGGCGCGCCTGTCTTCGTTGAGGAGGATGTAATCGCAAAGCAGGACTCCTCTATGATCGACACCTGGATGAAAAACCTCGGTGAAAGCGGCGGTACCGAATTCAACGCATAAACCTGCATTCGCTCATCCTGCCATAACGCGTCCGAACAACTTCAAAAGCCCGTTAAAAATAGTTATTGGCCGATAATGCTGCAAGAAATTGCACACACCATATAACCATGCAACGATTAACTCAAATCAAAGCTCTAGTCGTTGGCTGCATTATTTGCACTAGGGGGAATCATACAGTCTTATTTAAGCGGGGAAATGCAGGAAAGCCAAGAAAAGTAATTTTAACATTTAAGCAGGATTACGCAACATGCTTATAGCCAATCAGGGAATTACTACATGCTCGTCTGACGCGCCTTCTCTCCCCCGAGCGTCTTCTTTCAGCACGGTTCAACCCGGTTCCTGCCAAGGTTTTTTGCCAAGTACAGGGCAGCATCCGCCCGTTTGATAAAACTGCCGGCAACATCGTTCTCCTGGAACTCTGCTAATCCGAAGCTGACCGTCACCCTGCAGGGACTGCTGAAAGACGAAACCTCTATCAACTGCCTCAGTTTTTCAGCCAATTGCCGCACTGCGCTTAAGGTGGTGTCCGGCGACAGGATGACGAACTCCTCCCCACCCCAGCGGGCGAATAGATCGACATTCCTGATGTTCCCGTTGACCAGTCCGGCGATTTCCCTGAGTACGGCGTCGCCGACCGGGTGTCCATACGTGTCGTTGATAGATTTAAAATGATCAATATCGAACATGATTAACGACAAGGGGTGGATGTACCGCAGGGCACTCCGTATTTCGAAGTCCAGCAACTCGTTGAATTTCAGCCTGTTGAAGATGCCGGTAAGCGTGTCGGTGGTCGCCTGACGTTCCAGGAGAGCGTGTACCCGTTTCAGTTCTTCCTCCTGGTGTCTGCGCTCGGTGATGTCCTGATTCACGACGATGGCGCCGGCGACGTTCCCTCCGGAATCCCTCAACGGGACCGCGGAGTACAAAATCGTTTTGTTGATTCCATTGAAGTCTTCAATGTCGATCATTTCATCGAGGGTGGTCTTCCCTTCAAGAAGCGCCCGCGCTGCAGCACATTCCTTTGCCTCAATCGGTTTTCCCGAATCTGCCCAACGGCCCTTGTATGCGTCGTACCGGTCCACCCCGACTTCATGTTCGCCTCCCCAAACCTGCTTCATTGCCGGGTTTTTGATGATGATGTTACCTGTGTTTTCCGTTATCATGACGCCGATCGGCAGCGCGTTCAGCATTTCCTGGAGCAGCCGACGGCTCTCCCTCAGCAGTTGCTCCGCCTGCTTGCGGGTGGTAACATCCGTCGCTACGACAAATCGGGCCTTCCTGCCGTTGAATAGATGCTCGTTGGATGCGATCTCGACATCGATCAGATCTCCTTTCTTTCTTCGCTGTTGCCAGACATCGGGCTTCAGGAGCGGCGATTGGACATTCCCGATACTATCGAGAAAATCGGGAACTTCCGCGGGAATGAGCAGATCGCGCATGGTCATGGCCATGAACTCTTCGCGCGAATAGCCGAACAGCTGGATTGTCGCGTCATTCACGGCCAGAAAGGCGAGAGAGTCTCTCTCGTATATCCACATCGGCTGCGGATTCTCGTCAAATAAACGGCGGAATTGATCGCCGGACCGAAGTCGCGATTGCTCGCTCCGTTTCCGCTCGGTGACATCGCGGATGCTGATCTGAATTGCTTTGCCGCTGCCCAGCAGGTGAACACTGCACATCAGCTCGGCATGTATACGCTTTCCCTCTTTTGTTTTGATCGACAGGTCGCCATAAAAGATGCGGTCAACACCTTGCGCAACGCGGAGCATTACGTGCGTCGCATCGATATCCCGCAGCGCATCAATTTCCCAGAATTTTCTGTTCAATAATGTTTCGCGAGAATGCCCGGACAGGAAGACAAACGTCTGATTTGCGTCAAGAATTGCTCCCGTCTCTGCATCGGCAATAAGAATCCCTTCGGGTGCATGCTCGAAGAACTCGTGAAAATCCGGCTCGCCCAGGCAAGTTGTTTTCTGTCCAAATATACGGCCCGATTCCTGAGTATCAGACGCTCGTTTTTGACCTTCCATTGACCTACCTCTTTATGTTCCTATTCTTAATCTTAATAACGAGTATAACAAATGCGATTAGATTATGCGGCGACTTATGGCGAAGTTCGGGGCGTCCGTATTTTTAATACTTTAGTCATAATATCGAATTCTTTAATTCTTTAGTCCTAATAAAGGCAGTATCTGAATGCATTGGCTGGACTTATCGTCATCGTAATTCGTGAAGTGTTATGAAACGCGCCGCTTTTGTGCTAAAATCATATTGTTAAATTGTCGATCAGACCAGGACAGACAAAAAGGCGTATAATATTTTCGGGAATTAACTACAAAATCTCTCCGGGAGTTTAAACCGCCTGTCGCGAGCATAAAGCTTGTTACGCTGCTTCCCGGGGACGAAAGTGTGAATGCAAATGGACATACGTGGGATCACGAGAACAATTCTCGTGGTTGATGATGAACCTGAAAACCGGAAAGTCTTCGGCGAAATACTCAGCGATTTAGGGTACAAAGTAATTGATGAGCCGGACGGCGCATCGGCGCTGGGGGTCATTCGGCAGGGTGTCAGTATTGATCTCGTAATTACTGATTATCGGATGCCGGACATGAATGGCCTTGAACTCGTCACGACTTTGCGCCAAGTCCTGCCTTCGGTACCGGTGATTATGATAACTGCACATGGAGATATAGATAATTATTTCCGATCATTGAGTCTTGGGGTGTTCGATTTTATCAACAAGCCGGTAGGGAAAAGGGAGTTCGAGCGAATAGTAAGGGCCGCTCTTCATGAGCCGGAAGCTGCTTAAGCGCATATCACTATCGGCGAGAGCTGAAGCGTTGGTTGTTACATTTTTTACGTACGATTCGGAGCCGATCCACCCTGCTATTGTTAAAAAAATGAATACTTAAGATCGCAGGTCAGAGCGGCTTCAATGGAGTAATTCTTCGTTTAACAAACCTTTTCCATAAGATCACATCCCCCAGCGGGGAGACAGATCGTTTTCGATCCCCATGCTGTCCAGCACCCTCCCCGCGATAAAATCGACCATGTCCGTGATCCTCTTGGGATGATGGTAAAATGCCGGCATGGCCGGAATGATATAACATCCGAGGTCCGCCAACGTCAGCATGTTCCTGAGATGAATGGCGGACAGCGGGGTCTCGCGCGGCACGAGGATGAGCTTTCGCCTTTCCTTGAGCGTTACATCGGCTGCGCGTTCGATCAATGTTGATGCATAGCCATGGGCTATGGCCGAAAGCGTTTTCATGGAACAGGGGATCACAACCATGGCATCCACCCTGTTGGAGCCGCTCGCGATTGCCGCGTGCATGTTGTCCTCGTCGAAATAGCTGATCTGCCCTTCCTTCGCCTCCAGGTGTCTTTCAAGCATAAACTGGATGTCCGTTTCCGAACCTTTGAGCATGAGGCCGGTTTCATCCTTCAGGATCGACAGCCCGTCGCCCGAGATCGAGAGAGAGATCGAATGGCCTCCCTTGATCATCACCTGAAGCAGCCTCAGTGCGTAGGGGGCGCCGCTTGCACCGCTGATCGCTACGATATACGTTCCCATGGAGAACCTCTTTCTTTCGGCCTTGAACAATACCGGACTTCAATATGTGATTGCGGACAGAGGACGCCGGTCAACGCACGCAGGGAACGAACATCCCGGCCCACATCCGGTTATTCGTCGTACGATGACCCGAAATGTCGAACGATTTCTCCCTTATGATCGACTGACGTTCTTCTCCGGTTTCTTTACTGCGAGGACCGAAAGCATTATGCTCGCCAGGAGCGCAAGGCCCGCCCCCATACCGAAGGCAGCGGCAGATCCGTACCGCTGCCACACAAACCCGAATAGCAAGGACGCCGGCAAAGCGCCGGCGCCGACAACCAAATGATAGAGACCGAAGGCCGATCCCCGCAAATGGGCTGGGGCGAAGTCCGCAACAAGCGCCTTCTCAACGCCCTCGGTCAGCCCGAAGAAAATTCCGTAAAACGCGAAAAGCGCCCAGGCATGCCAAAGCGCGGTCGCCGCCCCGAACCCCGCATAGGCAAGCGCATAGACAACGTACCCCGCGACAATTACCTTTTTTCTGCCGACACGGTCCGAAATGATCCCGCCGGGGACCGAGGAAATCATCTTGACGATATGCAGCACCACCCAGATCATGGGAAGGAGCGTGATCGGTACGCCGAGCTGCTGCGCGCGAAGCAACAGGAACGCGTCGGTCGAGTTGCCGAGCGTAAAAACGAGAACAATAAAAAGAAATTTTTGAAATCCTGACGGCATCTCGCGGAGCGAGGAACGAAAATCAAACACCGATGACGGGCCGGCGGATTTCGGGACATCCGCCGGTTTTTCCTTCAGGCCGAAAAGCAGCATGCCGATGGCGAGCGCTCCGGGGATGGCGGACAGCAAAAAGATGGTTTTCAGGTTGTCATGATAGACGAGGAGCAGGGCTGTCGCGGCAAGGGGCCCTATGATGGCGCCGCTGTGGTCCATGGCGCGGTGAAACCCGTAGGCTTTGCCCCGGAATTCCGCAGGCGTCGAGTCGGCAATGATCGCGTCGCGCGGCGAAGTCCGAAGACCCTTTCCGACCCGATCGGAGAAACGGAGCGCAAGGACGTGGAACCAGGAAGTCGAAAACGCGATGAGCGGTCTGATGACGTTCGACAGGGAGTAGCCGGCCACGATCCAGCCTTTGCGCTTCTTCACCCTGTCCGACAGATAGCCGGAGTACAGCTTGAGCAGCGATGCGGTCGACTCGGCGATCCCTTCAATCACACCAAGGGCCGCCGGTCCTGCTCCGAGCACCGACGTTAGGAAGACCGGCAGGAGCGGGTAAATCATTTCTGATGCGCCGTCGTTGAGAAGGCTGACGAAGCCGAGGATAACGACGTTTCGCGTGAGCCCCGTGCGCCAGCCTGCGGATTTTGTGCCGGTTTCCGTCATAAGTATTGGAGACTTTACCCGATTTATGGATATTTTTCAAGTTGTAAAGAATTGAGACACAAAAGGAAATGGTGTAACTTTCCGACAAGAACTGAAGAAAAAAAACATTGCTTCCACCATACACTTGATATAATATAAACCGATCTGCCAATCATTTATATATATTCACCGGGGAGGATATTTGATATGCCTGAACTCGTTATGGTCTCGAGCGTGGAAAAAACAGAAAAGCTCAAGACGTTTTTGGAGGAACTTTTCAACAAAGGACGTTATGCGGAGATTACCCAGGCCATCGGCATGCATTCCATCATGATCGATCCACAGCACACGATGGCCGACCAGTCCGATCTCTACCACTTCGTCCTGAGCCTGATTAAGAACCGTATCAGCAATGCCAAAGGGAAAAGTTACTCTGCTTGGTATGTCGACTTCCCCAAGCAAATGGACCAGTTGGAATCTTCAAAGGAGGTGGTGGTGGACACGGCGGCCGAGGAGGTCCTCGCGTCTCATCGCGCGGCCGTGGGCCTCTTTAAGTCTCTGGATGAATTTTTTTTCTGGGCACTTGAAGACCGGCGGTTATCGCTGGCGCAGATTGTGCAGTACATAGACCGGACGGCGGGGACGGGGCTCTGCTGAACTTTTTAATGTCTTCTGTCTTGCAATTTTCCACCCTATCCGTCTGTGATTACGACTGCCGCCGTGAGAATCATTTCACAACGGCAGTTTTTTCATAACATCCTCAACAGTAATTCCAGCCATGCATTGCACGTTTTTCCCACAGGTCCGCTGAAAACAGGGGGAGCACTCAATCCCCGTGCGTATTACGCTGTCGGCGTGCCCATAGGGCCCGGTCCTCCACGGCGCGGTGGGTCCGAAAAGGGCCAGAACTTTCGCTCCGGCAGCTGCGGCAAGGTGCATGGACCCGGTATCCGTGGTGATGAACAGGTCGGACAACTCCGCGAGCGCCGCCAATTCCTTCAGCGTTGTTTCTCCTGCCCAGTTTTCGGCGTCCCTGCGCTTCATCAGGCTGCAGATCCGTTCTATCATCCTGCGATCATCAGGGCCGCCGGTAAATATGATTGCGGCGTTCTTCTCCCCAAGCAATCGGTCTGCGAGTTCGGCAAAGTTCCGCTCTGGCCAGAGCTTGGTTGCCCACCGCGCCCCGGGATTCATCACCACGAGACGCCGTCCCGACCGCTTCACCGCGTCGAGCCTGTGGATGATCTTTTCACGTTCCTTTGCGATAGGCAGTGTACAGGCCGGGGAAATATCCCGTGCGCCGAGATACCGCGCAATGTCGAGATACCGTTCGAGCGCGTGTTTTTCAATGTCATAGGCCGGCAATCGTTCGTTGAGAAAAAGGGAGGAGAACTCACGCGTACGGGCAAATCCGATTTTTCGTTCAGCCCGGGAAAATCCGATGAGAAGACCGCTCTTGAGGAGCCCCTGGAAATCAAGGGCAATGTCGTAGCTGACACTGCGCAGGCTGCGGATGAACCCGATGATGCCGCTCAAGCCGCGACCTGCGGTGAATGGATTCCTGAGCTGGCGCAGCCATGTCTTCCTGTATGATACCAGCAGCCGGTTGATCAGCGGGTGGTCCTCCAGGATGCCTGCAGCGGCCTCTTCCACCACCCAGGTTACGTCGCTGTCGGGATAGGTTTTTTTGATTGCTTCAAGCGCGGGCAGCGTCTGGACAACATCGCCGATGGCGGAAAGTTTGATGATAAGAATCTTCATAGTGTAAGCGTCGCACAATCATAATCCATTCACCCCAGGCAGTCAACCCGAAAGAAACGATCCGGAACTTTCCTGCTGCACGACACCATAAAAAAAGGAGCAATCCACCGTTTCAGGAAGATTGCTCCTTCGATTTTTAAAAATGTGCAGAAACGAATTACCGCTAGAACCGATAGCTGTACATGACCTGGGAATTGGTCTGGCTGTGGTTTATGGCCTGGCCCTGTCCGTTGGTCACTTTCACTTCCGGCGCATAGGTGAATGATGCGTCAACACTCGATGCCTTGCTGATCATGTAGCCCGCACCGAGGGTAATATGGTTCGTTTCTATGGCCGGGAACAGGGCGTTCAAGTACGTGTCCGGGATCGGGTTGTTGGCGATATTCAATCCCGCCCGCACTATCCACTCGGGGTTCAATTTATAGCCTGCGCCGATCATGAAGACGTGTTGGTCCTTCCACTTCTGGAACAGGGTTGCGTCAAGTTCCGTGCCGGCAAACCCTTGCGCGAGACCGGCCTGGGTCGAGTCCGCAGTAAAGACCATTTTGAAATTCTTCATCACGTCTGCCCAGTTTATCCATTTATAATCGAAGACCACCATCAGGTTGTCTGATGCCTGATAAGAGACGCCGGCGCCGATCATCTGCGGCCACTGGAAATCCTTGATCTGGATCTTGCCGGTCAGCGGGATTGTTGCGGGCACGTAGTTCCCGGTGGCCGCCTGTCCCTGGGAAAGACCTGAGTCTACGTTCGCATTGAAGCTTATCTGGGAATGGTCTGCCGTCAGATCGCCGAGCCAGGTCTTGCTGTGATAAGCCAAGCCGACGGATACCGCATCATTCACTTTATATACAGCGCCGAGCTTGCCGGCAAAACCAAATCCCATGGCCTTGCCCGTATAGGGATCGTTATTGGAAAAATCGAAACGGCCGTAATTCACCGGAGCGGGTGCTCCCCCTTGGCCGCTCGCGATCACGCCTTGCTGGACAAAACCCCCGAAGGCATCCATCATACTTCCCGACACTGAACCGTATTTTTCCGATCCTCCGAACGAACCTGCCATGTCAAGAAACGACTGTCCGGGAATCGCCATCTTCAGGTCCAAACCTGCCCAAACATAATCAACGGAGGCCGCAACGCTCAAGTTCTTGTCCACCTGATAGGCATAGGGCACGATCAACCGGCCGACGCTCAACTCGGATCGGACCTTTTCGCCCGAACCTGCGTCCATGAATGAACCCGCCGAATATTGCGCTCCCATACCGCCTTGGGCAAACACGCCCACGCCGTATGATGACTGTCCGGACTTCTGTATCCAGCCGATTGCCGGCATAAAAAACGCGTGTGCTTGTGAGGTCGTTTCCTGACCCGCGCAGGGCCCTACGGTGCACTTAGCTGTGATATTCGGCCCGAGGTAGCCAAGCGCAACATCGAGCCGGTTCCCCTCCGGCATGAGACCGAGTGTTGCGGGGTTGTTCATCATTGCCGCGGTACCATTGTCGTAGGCCATGGACGCGCCGCCCATGCCTGTTGCAATCGGTCCGTATCCCTCGAGATTCATGCCATCTGTTGCAAAGACGGTAGCGGGCAAAAACACCGATGCACTCCCAACCAGCAAAACAAACAACATTACTAATGACCCTTTTTTCATACTTCCTCCTCTCCCTTTGTAATTTCGCGCCATTAATGTTTCGATACTGCTAAACTATATGCCTCAAAAAAAAACTCCTCTGCGGAGCCCTGCAAGCGACCTGATGTTTGTTGCAGGATTATTTCATATTTGTTGTAGGCTGTCAAGTTATCAATTTAAGCCCTCAACCCACAGTTGTAGCTGTTTTAGACTTGCAATTTGCGGTTTTTTTGCTAAAATTTTGCTGTTTCCCACATCAAGAAAAAAATGATTCCGGGTCGGGATTAAACATCAATATTTCATCACGCCTATGATACAATGAGAACGGTTCCTGCTTCCTTGGATGAATGAGAAAAAAATACGGAGGAGGTTATCGATGCCGAATAAACTGAAAGGCAAAATCAAAAAAAAGAAAGCCGCTTCCCGGAAACCAGCAAAAAAAACAGTCAAGAAAAAAGTCATTAAGAAAAAGGTTGCGAAG
Source organism: Nitrospirota bacterium (assembly GCA_963769335.1). Taxonomy (GTDB): domain Bacteria; phylum Nitrospirota; class UBA9217; order UBA9217; family UBA9217; genus JAJYKN01. The sequence continues at coordinate 202,493 of CAVYLT010000102.1, forward strand.
AAAACTGTAAAAAAGAATGTCCCTAAGAAGAAGACCGCCAAAAAAGCTGCCCGGAAAAAAACTGCGAAAAAAACAACGCCTACTGCCGCACGGGTCCCGGCCAAACAGCCGCTGATAGAACCGGGCCCGCCGCCGCGCATCCTTCCTCCCTTGGAAGAGCCTGCTTCAAATGAGGAGGCAATCGGCACGGTGACCCATTACTACAGCCATCTCGGAGTTGCAGTTGTCCAGGTTAATAAGGGGACGCTCAAAACCGGTGACACCATCCACATAAAAGGACACATGACGGACTTTACTCAAAAAGTGGAATCAATGGAGTATGAACACCAGCACGTCGACGAGGCATCGGCCGGCCAGAGCGTGGGCCTCAAGGTAAAAGACCACGCCCGGGAACATGATATTGTCTTTCGCATGAAGTGACAGTGTCTCGTCAATAGTGTGATACAATAATGACAGCGCAGGTGCTTGCCTGCGCTGTATGTTTTTTACCTCGAAATTCGCAAGGAGACCGCTATCCCAACCATTCACGGCGAAACAACAGGCCTCAAACCTGCCGAAGTAAAAATGCTCGAACGTCTCTATCGAAGGAGAATGCCGCCGGACGCGATTATCACCCCGGAGGCGGCGCGGGCGCTTTCCGAGGCCTCGGCGGAGACGGGCAGGCAGATCGGCCTCATCATCGACCGCTCCGGCAGCGTTCGCAATGTACTTGTCGGCACGAACAAGGACATCCTGATCCCGGACCTGTCCGAGCACCGCCTGGGCGCAAAACGTCTTCGGGGCGTCCGCTTCATCCACACCCATCTCAAGGGCCAGCCGCTGAACCAGGAAGACTTGACTGACCTTGCCCTGCTCCGGCTGGATTTCATGGCTGCACTCGCGGTCCAGGCCGACGGGCTGCCCGGAAACATTTCCATCTCCTATCTCGTGCCGCCCAATCCCGAAGAGAAACTGTACGAGGTACTTCCCCCGCAGTCGGTCCACGGGATCGCGCTGGATGCCGCGGAATTCATCGCGGACATCGAACGCCAGATGGAGAGGGCGCAGACGGCGCGGGAAGTCGCCAAAAAAGACCGTGCCATCCTCGTGAGCGTTTCCAGGAAGAGCAGGCACGAGCAGGAGGAATCCGTCGAGGAGCTAAAGGAACTCGCGCGCACGGACGGCATCACCGTGCTGGATGCGGTCATCCAGCGGCTGCATGACATCAACCCGAAATATCTGCTCGGCGAAGGCAAGCTCAAGGAGCTCATCATCCGTTCACAGCAACTCGGCGCGGACTTGATCGTCTTCGACCAGAACCTGACGCCCGCCCAGGTCAAGGCCATCGGCGACATCACGGAGATGCGCGTCATCGACCGCACCCAGCTCATCCTCGACATCTTCGCGCGCAGGGCCCACAGCGGCGACGGCAAGGTGCAGGTAGAGCTTGCGCAGCTCAAGTACCGGCTGCCGAGGTTATCGGAGCGTTCCACCGCCCTGTCCCGGCTCACCGGCGGCATCGGCGGAAGAGGCCCGGGAGAAACGCGGCTCGAGGTCGACATGCGCCGCGCGCGGGACAAGATCCGGAGGCTGGAAAAACAGCTCGATTCGCTGGGCAAGGCCAGGGGCCAGAGGCGTGAGCGGCGCATCAGAAGCGACATCCCGATCGTCTCGATCGCCGGCTACACGAATGCCGGCAAGTCGACGCTTTTCAACGCACTGACGAAATCTGAGGTGAAGGCGGAAAACCTGCTCTTCGCCACGCTCGACACTGCCACGCGGAGACTCCGCTTTCCCCGCGACCGCGAAGTGGTCATCACCGACACCGTGGGGTTCATCAAGGACCTGCCGAAGGACCTCCTGGGAGCGTTCCGCGCCACCCTCGATGAAATGCAGGACGCCGACCTGATCCTGCACGTCGTGGACATCAGCAACCCCCGGTTCGAGCAGCAGATGGATTCGGTGAACAATCTCCTGCGCGAAATCGGCCTTGAACACATTCCCCAGCTCGTTGTCATGAACAAGGTAGACCTCGTGAACCCGCTCTGGGCAAAGGCCATCGCAAGCCGGTTCAAGGGCATTGTTTGTTCAGCGATAAACCCGGATACGTTCGATGGGTTGTTGAAGGAGATAGAGAATAAAGTGTGGGCGGGAGAAGAGAATACGGATTACAACATGCAGAGTGCTGAGTAATTATTATGTCTTGACGGGATAAGTTTAAATGCCTAAAATTGATTTACCTGTTACGGCAATAAGCCGAGGAGAATAAGCACGATGGAAATCACCGAAGGTAAATTGAAAGAAATACTTACCGAGCAAAGAAACGACTTCCAGCATGTAGTCGGCCTCTTTAAAGAGGACCTGGAATCAAAAATCCAAATCATCGGCGAGCAGTTCGGCTCCATGATGGAAGATATCCAGATAATAAAGACCGATGTTCAGTTTCTCAAGGGAGCTCTGAAGAAAAAATCGATTACGATGAATTTGGCGCTCTCGCCAAACGCGTAGCAAAATGATCAGTACCGCTTATCTCTCACGGGGGCCTCTCACCACTTCTCTACCGATTAAAGGTTTGAATCTACCGGACCGTGGCACACCAGTCCCCTCTCCCCGGGTTGGTATTTACCTTACCTCGCTATTGCGCGCATTACTCTGACTGCGATCTTTAGCTCATCTTCTTCAATTATTTCATTTATGAGATGCCTTAACATTTCTTTCAAGGCTTTCAGATTCACCTCATATTTATAATCGAGCAACTCCCACAATTCGACATTCAAGGCTTCCGAGATTTTAATAAGCATGTCGAGGGTGGGATTCTCCGTGCCTCGTTCCATACGGCTTACGTAGTTGGGGCTTATGTCGGCTTTTGATGCGACTTCCTCCTGGGATAGTCCTCTTTTTTTCCTCAACACCTTAATCCTTCGACCAATCGACTGTTTCGCATTCATGATGATCTCCTTCATAGCCCCCCTAACCTTATTATAATCGGAGACAATAATGAACGCTTCAACAGGGGAAAAAGACTTGAAAAAAAAGCTCACAGGGTGTAAAAATATGCTTGTTAATGCTTTTTAATGGCTAAATGTGTTCTCAATGGGCACAGATATAACAGTGCCTTCTCTTGAATCTCTATAAAACGGAATCGTATGGTTCACAATCACGAAAGAATGACAACTCTGATCGTCGGCTACGGTGACCTTTTTCGAGACCTCTGGCTCGATGGGCCGGTTTCTGAGGGCTTCAAGATGCACTGTGGCCATGACGGCAAGTCAGCCACTCCATAAATAAATGTCAAACTTAGAGCCGAACATAAACTCATCCACGTCGTCTTCAACGCAAGATAAGAACGATGCATAGAAACGAACTCACAAGCGTTGAGGAAGTTCTGAATTCAATCGCCGACCCTATTTTAATCAGTGACAGAGATTATAAAATTGTCTTTGTTAATAAGGCGGCCCTTGCACTTTGCGGTCTTCATCTCGACAAGGTTGCAGGCAAGACCTGTCATGAAGTTTCGCACCATTGTCCGACGCCATGCGCGTTTCCTGAGAAATGTCCACATCGTAAAGTATTCTCAACCGGCGAACCGTCTCAAGTCAAACATACACACTGCTACCGGGAAGGCGAGGAAAGAACCTTCAGTATTACGGCCTCGCCCATAAAGGACGGTTACGGGAATGTTACCAACATGATTGAGGTTTTGCGCGATATAACGGATGATGAGAAAATGGCGGTATTGCTCAAAACAACGTTATCGGATTTAGAAATATCCGGACATGCATTGCAAAAAAGCGAGGCCCTGATGAAAAGCATTCTTGACAGTGTTGACGAGGGTTTTATCATAATCGACCCCGATTACCGGATTATATCTGCAAATAAGGCGTACTGCAAGCAGGTAAAGTGTAAGACGGAAGACATTATCGGCAAGCATTGCTTTGAGGTTTCTCACCACCGGGAGGGACCCTGCTTCATTGCCGGAGAGGAATGCGCCCCTAAGCGGACATATGGGACGGGGGCCCCTTCCGTGGCAATCCACACCCACTATGATAGCGAGGGAAATTCGGTTTACATCGAAACGCGTTCTTATCCCATAAAGAATAAATCCGGCGCTGTCACCGGCGTCATTGAGACATTAAACAACATAACGGAAGTAAAGCGGCTCGAAGACCAATTAAGGCACTCTCAGAAGATGGAGGCGATAGGTACGCTCGCCGGAGGTATTGCCCACGACTTCAATAATCTGTTGAGCGCCATCATAGGCTACGGAGACCTCATGCAGATGAAGATGAGAGAGGATGATCCTTTTTTGCCGCATTTGAAGGAGATACTCAAGGCAGGCGAAAAAGCGGCGAGTCTTACCAATGGGCTTCTTGCCTTCAGTAGAAAACAAGTGATGGACATGAAAGCCGTGAACATCAACGACATCATTACGGAACTCCGAAAGATCCTCGAAAGGATTATCGGGGAAGATATCGAATTCAGCGTAATAGCCTCCCCCGAGGATTTGATCATTAGAGCCGATACGGGGCAGATTGAACAGGTTCTCATGAACTTATCCTCGAACGCCCGGGACGCAATGCCCCATGGCGGTCTCCTGACGGTTGAGGCAGGATTAATACCGGCGGGTAACAACTTCATTACTACCCATGGCTTTGGTGAACCGAGCCAATATGCTATGATCACCGTCAAGGACACTGGAACAGGAATGGATGAAGCGACCAGACAGCGGATTTTTGAACCCTATTTTACGACTAAGGAAGTCGGCCGTGGTACAGGACTGGGGTTATCGATTGCTTTCGGCATTGTAAGGCAGCATAAAGGTTTTATCGACTGCCTCAGTGAAAAGGGAAAAGGAACAACTTTCAATATTTATCTTCCTCTTGCCGCGACAGAAGCGGAGAAAAACGCGGTAGAAGCGTCTGTCTCTCCAACAGGAGGCGGGGAAACCGTGCTTCTTGCAGAGGATGATGCGACGATCAGAACCCTCACGAAAGAGCTTCTCGCTGATTTCGGCTATACGGTTATAGAAGCTGCTGATGGCGAGGAAGCGGTGAGTAAGTTCAAGGCTAACCGGGACCGGATAAAGCTGCTTCTGCTCGATGTCATTATGCCCAAAAAGAGCGGCAAGGCGGCTTGCGAGGAGATAAGAAGGTTAAGCCCGGACATAAAAACACTCTTTATCAGCGGCTATGCCCGGGATTTTATGCAAAACAGGGGTGTTCTTGAGAACGGCATCGAATTCATGCAGAAACCGGTTACTCCGACAGTACTTCTAAACAAAATCAGGGCCATATTAGATAAGTAGTTGGATCGGATCAATACAGTGGACGATCCGCCCACTGCGCCTGTGATCAGTAGTCCCGCGAATGGCGGCTAGGTCGCTGCCTGCTTACTTTCCTCCAACGGAAAGCTCCTTGATGCGAAGAGACGGGTTGCCGATCCTGCCGGAGAAGCGGAGATCGCTGCCCACGGCGTCCACCTGTTGCATGACATCGAGGATATTCCCCGCAAGCGTGATCTCGCGAACGGGATAAACTTTGTTCCCCTTCTCGATCCAGAACCCCGTTGCCCCCACGGAAAAATCGCCGGAGATGGGATTGGCGGTATGCATGCCCATGACTTCCGTCACGTACAGGCCCCTGTCGATGGAACCGATAAGGTCTGTAAGAGAATCCTTCCCCGGTTCAACATAGAGGTTTGTCGGCCCGACGCCGGGAATCCCCTTAAACCCGCCGCGCATGCCGTTTCCCGTTGATACGGTCCTGTCCTTGTTCGCCGTGTGGGTGTTATACAGGAACAAGGCAAGCCGGCCCCGATCGATCACAATCTTTTTTTTCATCGGCACGGCCTCGTCGTCCGACGGAGCGGTCCCGAGCCCGCCCTGGAGCAGCCCGTCGTCAAGCACGGTGATGACCGAAGACGCGACCTGCCGGCCAAGTTTTCCGATAAAGAGCGACCGCTTTTTCTGCACGCTTTCCGCAGAGAAGCCGCTTGCCATCATCGAGAGAAATTCCTGCGCCACCGTCGCTTCCAGGATCACGGGAGCTTTGATCGAATCGATGTGCCGTGCTCCGAGCAGATCGAGGGCGCGCTGCGCTGCCTTCCGGCCCACCTCCTCGATCTGGAGCTTCCGGTAAAAACGGTTCACGTCGAATTCGGAGCCCGCCTGCGCTTCCCCCTTGTCTTCGGCAACGACCTCGATGCTCGAAGAACAAGCCGTGCTCCGGTACGACGATTCAGCACCGTTAGTATTCATGATCAGGGTCTCGGCTGCCGAGAAGGTCGCCGAAGCTTTGCGAATGCGTTTGATCCGGGCGTCGACGGCATACGCCTCGCGCTCCATGGCAAGCACCCGGCCGATTTTTTCTTTTTCCCCCAGATTGACGATCTCCGGGTCGAAAATATTCACCTCGCGATATGCCGCTGCAGGTTTTCCGGGAAGAGAATGGAACGGATCGGGTTCTGTGTTCTGCGCGTTCGTGACCGCGGCCTGGGCCAGCGTTTTGAGCGAGGTGTCCGATAGGTCGGTCGTGAAGGCAAAGCCCAGGCGCGACCCCACGAGAACGCGGAGTCCGGCCCCGATGTCTTTGTCGCGGTCGAAGGCATCGACCTGCTGGTCTTTTACTTCTATTGATGTGGAAGAGTAGGCCCGGAGGAAGACTTCGGCAGCTTCGGCCTTGTGCGATCGGGCTAAGATGAGTATCTTTTCCGCAGTGTCTCTGTCCATGGCGCCTCCTCTGCGTTCTGCGGTCAAGGAGAAAGGATTTTATTCGAAGTAGCTTGCCGATGCCGTGTCGGATTCCCAGACGGTCACGCTCGCGACTTCAACGTTCTCGTCGTCGATCTTCTTCGCCATGTTGTCGTAAATCCACTTGGCGAGGTTTTCCGATGACGGGTTGATCTGGGTAAAAGGAAAGATCTCGTTCAAAAAGGTGTGTTCCAACTGGTCGAGCACTTCGCGGAGCGAATCTTTCAATTCGTGGAAATCGATTGCCAGCCCAACTTCGTCCAGCCGTTCCGCCGTAACGGCAATCGTCACGCGCCAGTTATGGCCGTGGAGCTTTTCACACTTGCCCTGATACCCCCGCAGTTGATGAGCTGCAGCAAATTTAGACTCAACCATAAGTTCATACATAGCGTTGGATAATAGGCCATACACGCTGAAAAGTCAATAACGAAAAAACTCCCTTGCCGCGGGCAAGGCATGATCTTACCCGCGTGAATAGTGCATTTTTTGAACGCACAGGATGTCTTGCACCTCGCGGGATGCGAGGCACCTGATAATCCTAGAAAGAGCATTTGACACTGAAAAATCGGATCAACTTCGGATAAATGCAGATAAAGATCGAAGCTCCTTTTTTTGAATTATCAGCTCTGATCCGCTTCTTATCAGCTCTTATCCGTGTCAAATGCTTTTTCAGGATATCGATCTTGCCGGGCCTCAACCTTCGTCACGGATGGAGGGAGAAACCGTCGTCTCTCAAAGGACGGGGGAAATAGACCGTCACAATTTTCTTGCAAAAGTAAATTATTTCAGATATGATTTTCTCAATGGAAGTATTGAAGGAAGAATCAAGGGTATCCGTCGAACCTCAGTTTCTGACTCAGGCTTTAGCAGGCGGCAGCAAGCTTCGTATCGGCCAGATGAACAAAACCGAGCTTGAGGGGATCATCCGCGAGATCGGACGGTACGAAATCAATCTTGAAACAGGCGGCAAGACCGTCACTCTCTTGAAACAGGAAATTTCCTACCTCACCGCTCCGCAGACTCTCCTCGCGTTCCCCGCCCCACAAGCGGTCACCGCAGGTCCTGATCAAGTGCAGCCCTCACCCGAGGTTGCGTCGGGACGTCCGAACATCCAGCAGGAATTCCTCGACAAGGCCATCAAGGAAAACCAGGTCCTCACACTGTACCTGATCAACGGGCAGCGGATCAAGGGGAATATAGAAGCATACGATAGTTTCACGATCCTGCTGAAAGAAAGCGGGAAGCAGCACTTATACTATAAACATTCGATCACAACGATCAATCGTTAGTTGCATGAGGTGTCTTCCATGGAAACAAATCTCCTCGACCGGATGCTGAACACATATCTGACCGAGCAGACGCCGGTAACCATTACGCTCCAGAACAAGATCCGCGTTTCGGGAAAAATCAAGGCATTCGACAGCTACGTCATCATTATGGAAGACCCGAAGCGGGAGATCGTCTACCGCCATGCGGTCTCCTCCCTGTCCCCCGCGGCCCAGGAAGAGCAAAAACGCCAGCCCGCCCAACAGCGGCCTGTCGCGGGAAAGCCAGCCGTCGTTTCGCCGAGACCGCAGAAGGGCGTTGAACGGAAGCCCCGGCCGATGCACCAGCAGCCGTCGCTTTCCGCATCCTCCGGTGAACCGATCAACAGCAGTATGAAGGACGGGCTCCTGAAATGGATGCAGGAACAGAAAGCATCAAAATAACATGAACGTCCGAGCTACCGCCCTTGCAGCTCTTTCCGGTCTTCTTCTCGCCGCCGCCTTTCCCCTCTTCAATCTTCATTTCCTTGCATGGATTGCCCTCATCCCGCTTTTCCTTGCGCTCAGGGGACTGAACGTCAAGAACGGCTTCTGGCTCGGCGGAATCACGGGAATTGTGTACTTTGCCGGCACGGTCTACTGGGTCACGAACTCCATCCATTTTTACGGCGGTTTTCCGCTCATCCCGGCGTCCCTCATCACCTTGTCACTCAGCGCTTACCTCGCGCTCTACCCCGCCCTGTTCGGCGCCTGCATGGTCAGCATCAGGGACAATCGTCCGAAACTGTCTTTCGTCGCCGCACCCCTGATCTGGACGGGCCTTGAACTCGCGCGGACCTATGTGTTCAGCGGCTTCCCCTGGTCTTTGCTCGGCTATTCGCAATACTCCGTGCTTCCGGTCATACAGGTCGCAGACATCACCGGCGTGTACGGGGTTTCATTTTTTATCGTGCTGGTGAATGCGGCCCTGGCGTCAACCCTCATGAACAGGAAGAACTATGTTCCGGTCGCAACCGCTGCCGTCGTGGCGGTCCTCGTGCTGAGCTACGGCTTCATGAAGCTTCGCGCTCCTCAGGCGTCCGATGGGATTTCGATCTCCGTTGTTCAGGGGAACATTGAGCAGGACAAAAAATGGGACCAAGCCTACCAGTCGGAAGTGATCGCAACCTACAAGCGGCTCACACAGGACGCTCTGAAGCAGAAGCCTGATCTGGTCATCTGGCCCGAGACCGCTACGCCGTTCTATTTCACGGGAGTCGGTACGAACGACCGTGTTATGACTGCCGACCTCATTGAATTCGTGCGGAAGAACCACGTGCCGCTGCTCACGGGCAGCCCGACGTATGAGATACTGCCCAACAGGCGCATCATCGGAAGGAACTCGGCGTTCCTGATCTCGGGAGAGGGGCGCATCGAAGGCGTGTACGATAAAATGCACCTGGTCCCCTTCGGCGAATACGTGCCGCTCAAAAAGGTCCTCTTCTTTATCGAAAAGATGGTGCAGGCGATCGGCGACTTCCAGGGCGGGGACGAGTACACGGTGATGACGGTGCCGTACGGAGAACCGGGTCAGCGGAAGGAAGTGAAGCTCTGCACGGTCATTTGCTATGAGATCATCTTTCCCGATCTGGTCCGGAGATTCGTAGATCGCGGAGCCGAGATCGTGACAACGATCACCAACGATGCCTGGTTCGGGAAGACTGCGGCCCCTTACCAGCACTTTTCCATGGCTGTTTTCCGGGCCGTGGAGAACCGCGTGCCCGTTGCACGCGCGGCGAATACGGGCATCTCGGGCTTCATCGATTCAAAGGGGAATATCCTTGAAACATCGGGGATCTTCACCGAAGCATACCTTACTCACAAAATCGTACCGGGAACCGAGCGTACATTGTATACCCGGTACGGAGACCTCTTCTCTTATGCCTGCGTGATCGCGAGCCTGCTCATGCTGGCCATCCTTCCCAAAAAGAAGCCGGTACGAAAATCAACTTAGCGGCAAAGACAGGTCGGCACAGAGGTATCGTTTCCGGGAACGCGTGCTGATGAGCGCGCAGCGATCTTCGCGTCTTAGCGCCCGAGCGGCAGGACGGTATGGAGAAACGCCGTTGATTTGAGCCCTTTGCCGAGAATGTGGAAAGTGTGGGAGGTAAACGCCTGATCGAGTTCCCGAACGATGCCGTTTGACGGTTTGAGGCGGGATATTTTTTCCATCTCCATCCTGAGCGCCTGGTAATAAAAACTGATGGCGCCCGGAGACAGTTTCACCTGCGGTTCTCCGGAAGACACCATGCAATCCGGACAGAGAATCCCGCCCTTCATGCCGAGAAACACCATCTCCCCTTTCGGCTGGTTCCCGCAGGAAAGACAGCGGTCGAGCCTGGGTTGATAGCCCAAAAGCGACAGGAACTTGATCTTGAAAATATTAAGCAGAAAGAGCGGGTCTTCGCCTTCGTCCATAAGGTGCAGGACGTGGGAAAGGAGCAGGAAAGCCTGTGCATTGCGCTCTCCGAGGGGGGACAATTCCCGCACCAGCTCGAGCATTACGGCCCCGGATGCCGCCCTGCCCAGATCGCCGCCGATCGATGAGTGTTGCTCGATGATGTCCACGGACTCTATCCGCGCCAGTTCCTGGTGCTCACGTTCGTAGAGATGGACCCTGACGAGCGTGAAGCTCTCAAGCCCCGCACCGAAGCGCCTGAAGGATTTCCGCGCGTTCTTGGCAACGCCCTTGAGCATTCCCCGGTGGAGGGAGAAGAAGGTCACGAGTTTGTCCGCCTCGCCCAGGTTCATGCTGCTGATGATGATCGCTTCGGTTTTGGATTTCATAGAATGAGGCCATTATACACGGTTGCGGGAAGAGAGAAAAGGAGGAAACGAGAGCGGGCTAAGCATTTCATCCGGCCAGAAGCCGCCATGCTTAAGAAAATCAGCCTGTTGCAGTCCTTTCTATTTCTTTATCTCCGCCGAAACGCGCCTGCCACCTTGCCCTCCCGCCGGAACAAATTCCCTCTTCCCCTTGTCTAATGGTGTGAACCCGGACAAAACGGGACGTACCCAGGGATAGTGTCAAAACTTTTATGAAAATGAGAGTAGCCCTATGAAATGAACGCGAGGGTAAGGCTAATGAGGGAGTATAGATTATCTAACGGCAGATCAACGGTTGGAATGGGGCGGGACGGACAACAGAAGTCCATTAACGACGGATCGTTCTTTGAGATATAGCAAACGGAAAGTTTAGGCAGCGAGAGAAAGAATCTTCGCCCACTTGCCCTGGAGCGTGGTAATGGTAGCAAGCTCTGGCAAATGAACCGGTGGCTTGTAGTTCAGAGACATGTGAGGGCGAAGGAAGTTGTAATGTGTCACGAAGAGCGTTGTCAGGACCACGGACCCGTTGTCACTGTTGAAACCAGCAGCAGGCCTCACGTGATACTTGTACGTCCTGTTCAAACGTTCGATGAGCTGCTTGAAAGCTCTCCACTCGGTTGATTCGGCATCGAGGTTTTGGAGGCCGATGACCTTATGGTGCTGGATATTGGGATCATCGCCTTCCTGAGCATTCAGGAAATGGATGCCGGCTGGGTAGGAAGGATTGCCATCGGTAACGAGGATGATCTCCTGACCAGGAGCTGCGGTACGGATCGCTTCGTTCATGGCGATGATCGCTGGTTGCGTTCCCCGGTTATCGGCAACATGGTAGGCGGTGATTTTCAGGCTCTTGGATGAGATGAAGAAAAAGACGTACTGATGCTTCCCCAGGACCCTGATATACGTTTCATCGCCGGCCTGAATAGAATCGATCGGGCCTTTATGCTGGAGATTGTAGCTGTGGCAGTAAAACGCCGCGGCTGCCGCATAGTTCAAGACCGTCTGATAAGAGACTTTGATATTGAAGACGGACTTCAAAATAGCCGCGGTTTTCCTGGCTGGAACGGCGAAGGAGACGTAAAAGGCAAGGATCAGACCGAGAACATTCTCGGAGTTATGGATCTTCGTAAGCTCGACGATCGGCTTTTCGGGCCCGGAGTGAATAAGTTCGTGGGGTTTGTAATGATACTCCCGGTACTGATAGCAGAGCTTGAACTGCGAGCTTCGTTTCTTCTGTAATGCCCGTTCAGCGGGGTTGAGTTTCGCAAGGGCCTGGACGCGGTGCTGACAGTCATCATTCGGGCATTTGTAGAGCGTAACCTCTTTCCGCATTTTCCACCGAAAGAGAGCGTGGTTGCAGTAGGGGCAGAAGTATTTTGACTTATTGTTTTTATGGAATCGCTGATCGGCTTGGAACAAGTGGCCGCAGACCTTGCACCTGATCTGAGATTTTTTCTTGCCGTCGTTGTAGTAGAGATAGTCGTGCGGAGCATTGCAGACGGGACAGAGAACCAGCTTTGGAACTGCATGAGACTTGGCCCAGCGTCTGACAGGATCAAGTGGCTTTCCATGAAGCGCTTCGTACTGAGCTAAGAGCTGCTTGTAGTCTTTCGTTTCTTGTGTTTTTTTTGAAGGGGTGGTTCGGTGAGTGGCGGTTTCGGATCTACCGCGAACTGCCGGTAGTTTGGATGCTTCTCTTTAAAATCGTCTTTCGGTTTCACTTCCGGATTGCGATTTTGGAGGACATCCTGTAACCCGGCGGCGATCTGTTCAATTTCAACGCGAGTGAACTTGGAACAGATCCAGATGATAAAACGAGCAACACGCGACGTGTTCGACATCAGCAAGTTCTCCCTTGAGGACGTTTTCAACACTACTTTTAGCTCATTTTCAGGGGGGAGACAAGAAAATTATTAAGAACATCTTGAAAAGCAAAAGCAATCAGAAGATTCAATCGAAGTATTTTGACATTTCGATTATAAGCCACGGGAGAAAAGCAATGAAAGGAATCCTGGCATCAGGGGTTGCGATGAGAAGAAGACTCGACTACCTGTACGAACGACTTCACCAGGGGAGAAGAATTATCGTTGCGCCAAACAACGGCAAGTTTTACCTTCGGAGACGATCCTGACAAGGGGATATACCGCACACCGGGCCGCCTGATTTTTTTTATATAATCCGGAAGGAGACAGGCCCCCAGTCCCGAGGCCACGAGCCCTAAAACTGTTTGAACCTGACCAGCCTCCTGCGCTATCCTGGGACTGAACCCGGCGGCATGGCACATGCTGATAAAGGCATCACGAACAACCGGTTCCGATGACCGTGTATTCGCGATAAAAGGCTCCTGAGCCAGCTCCCTGATATCCACTGATTTGCGGCCGGCAAGAGCGTGTTTTTTGGGCAGCACGAGGATCAACGGCGCCTGCGTGAGCGGTTGGGATGCAAGCGTGCGGTCACGGGCAGCGGGATAGAGGAACCCTACATCGATGCGCTTGGCATGAAGCGACTTTATCTGCTCCGCGGTATTAAGCTCCTGCAAAACCAGTTCTACCTCCGGGAAGCTTTCACGGAATGCACGTAACCCTTCCGGCAGAAACGTATGGACCACCGAGCCCACAAACCCCACGACGAGCCGCCCTGCCTGTCCGCGGAAAATTCTTCTTGCCGTTTCAGAAGCCTGGTCGACATGGGAAAGGATATGCTGGGCTTCTTTGAGAAAATAGACGCCGGCATCGGTCATTTGTATGTTTCGCCTGGTCCTGTCAAAGAGCTTCACCCCGAGTTCCTCTTCCAGATTCATGATTTGCTGACTCAGCGGGGGCTGGGCGATATGAAGCCTTTCGGCCGCCCTTCCGAAATGCAGTTCCTCGGCCACTGCGACGAAATATTTGAGATGTCTCAGTTCCATACCTATTAAGTATGGAATTCATATTATCAATATATTGGACGTATGTCAACTCCATGGATAGAATTAGTACCAAGGATGACTAAAGACTTGCAACATGCGGACTGAAAGGAGGCAATTATGAACAGCGCGATGGATAAATGGACGGTCGATGCGGCAAAATATTTTAAAGAGGAAGTCCTCGACATTATGCCCGATATCTCCGGCGACGAGCTTTCCGGCATGGTAGGCGAGTACATTTACTACCAGCAAGCCGATGTCAGCAAGAATGAAGCGCACACGGTGGTCGAGGAAACGTGCGCTAAGAAATAGCGCGGGACATGCGATCCGGCACTTGCCATAAAACCGGTTCAGCGGATGGTGCCGGCCGTACCGTATAGGCCGAATTCAAGTCTATCCGAGATCGGAACCGTGCGTCGTCACGACGCCAATGCCGCGTACAGGCCCCAAAGTCCGAAGGCAATAAAAACGAGGGCGGCAAACCACTTGATCTGTTTTTCCGGTATCTTTTTGTGCAGAAGGATGCCGGCAATGATTCCGACGCCGTCGGCGATCAGCATTCCCGTCGTTGTCCCGGCCCACACCGGGACCACCGTGTTGAATTCAGCAGCAAGCGCGACCGTAGCGAGCTGGGTCTTGTCTCCCATCTCGGCAAGAAAGAACGCGGTAGTGACGGTCCAGAATGGACTAAAGTTGAATCGTTTGTCCTCGTTCTCAAGCTTATCGCCCCTGATGGTCCATAAACCAAAGAGAATAAACGAAAGGGATGCAGCGATCTTGATGACGTGAAGCGGAATAATGCCGGTGAGATAGTTGCCGACATACACGGCGAAGAGATGATTGGCAGCGGTCGCAACGAACACGCCGAGCATGACCGTCTGCCAGCGGAACCTCGCGGCAAAAGCCATGGCCAGAAGCTGGGTTTTGTCACCCATCTCCGCCAGAAACACGATCGAGAACGATGTGAGGAACGCGGTCACCTGAGCAGTTCTTTCTGCCTGCTGACCAGGGTCTTGATTCCCTTCTTACCCAGTGCGATAAGCTTTCCCATCTCATCGAGAGAAAAGGGTTCGCCTTCTGCCGTTCCCTGCACTTCCACGATTTTGCCCTGCCCGGTCATCACCAGGTTCATGTCCACTTCGGCTCCCGAGTCCTCGCTGTAGCAAAGGTCGAGCAGGGGTTTGCCGCCCACGATACCGACACTGATAGCGGCAAGATAGTCCTTCACGGGAATGGTTTCGATTATGCCCTGCTTCTTGATATGCCGGAGCGCGTCCACAAGCGCTACGTAAGCCCCCGTGATCGACGCGGTCCGGGTCCCGCCGTCTGCCTGAACTACGTCACAGTCGATCAAGACAGACCGTTCTCCGAGCACGGTCATGTCCACGATAGAACGGAGCGATCTGCCGATGAGCCGCTGGATTTCGTGGGTGCGGCCGCCCACCTTGCTCCGTTCGCGCTGAATGCGCTGCGGGGACGAACGCGGCAGCATGGCATACTCGGCGGTGACCCAGCCAATGCCTTTGCCCCGGAGAAAGGGCGGAACGGAATTATCGACCGTTGCCGTACAGATGACCTTCGTATCGCCCATCTCGATCAGCACCGAGCCTTCGGCGGACCGGATATAGTTCCGTGATATTTTCAGTTTGCGGAGTTCGTCCGCCTTCCTGCCGTCAACTCGCATACTACCTCCAAGAGAGTATTAACCACGGATGAGCACGGTTAAAGTCAGACACTTTACATCGACAAATGAATTTCAAAATTGAAAATATCTGGTTTTACTGTTGCCCACCGGCTCTGCCTTTTTCAACATCTTATCCACAAACTGTTTTGCCTTTTCCACAGCCTTTTCCACAGATAATCCCTGACCTATGAACACCGCAATTGCCGAGGAAAGCACACACCCAGTGCCGTGAAAATCGCCTTTTCTGCGGGTTGTGGAAAAACAGAGTACTGTTTTGCCTCCGTAAAGCGTGTCTGCAGCCGGGCCGGTCCGATGACCGCCTTTGATCAGGACATACGACGGCCCTCTATCCAGGATCACTCCGGCGGCGTAATCCATGTCCCGGTCCGATGCTATCGACATTCCCGACAAAACCTCCGCCTCGGGAATATTCGGCGTCACAATCATTGCCAGAGGCAAAAGTTTTTCCTTCAGGCATTTGACGGCCGTGGGCTGCAAAAGCAGCTTACCGGAACTGGATTGCAGCACGGGATCGATCACAAAGTTCCTGATCGAAAATTTTTTTACGGCTTTGGCCACGACATCGACGTTCTGTTTCGACAAGAGCATACCGGTTTTGACTGCAGCGGGTTTGATGTCGGAAAGGAGGGTTTCGAGCTCTTTGGAAAGCATGGCGGCGGATACGGTCTCGACGCCGGAGACGCCGCGGCTGTTCTGGGCAGTGAGCGCGGCCGGCAGGGCCATACCGAAGACCCCGAGGGCCTGAAAGGTTTTCAGGTCAGCCTGAATGCCGGCTCCTGAGGACGGGTCGGACCCTGCTATGGAGAGGACTTTGATCATACTATAATTGCAGAGTGCGGCTTGTGGGATGAAACTGTTTACCGCCTCGGCCATGCCCCCTTCCCCCCGACCCTGCCTACACCCTACTCCAGCTTTAAATGGACCAGTTCCAGGGGATCAACACGCGCTCCCTGCACGCGTACTCCCCAGTGCAGGTGCGGACCCGTTGCGCGGCCCGTGGCGCCGACGAGCGCGACGACTTCGCCTTTTTTGACAGCCTGCCCCCGCTTGACAAGAATCTTGGATAGATGAAAAAACATGCTGTAAATGCCCTGGCCATGGTTCAGCACGAGCGAATTGCCTCCGAAGAACTGATTGTCGACGAGGGCCACCACCCCGTCGTTCGGCGCCACTATTTTGTCGCCTTTTTTCGCTCTGACGTCGACGCCGGTGTGAGGGCTCTTCGGGATATTGTTGATGATCCTCCGGACGCCGAAGGGGGTAATGATTTCGCCCGGGAGCGGGTTGATGAAGTCGCCGGACCACGAACGCTTCGTCTCATGGGGCCAGAGAGCCGCCATTTTTTTCGCTTCCCGCTCGGCGCGCGCCTCATCCCTGGGGGAGAGCTCCACCATGTGTTTCGGAAGGGTAAGCTGCTGGACCTCATATTCCTTTTTGACCACTTCAACGGTCTGTTTCAAAACAGTCCCGTTTGAAGAAATTTCCAGCTCGTATTTGCCGGGTTCGGTAAAGTAATCGATGGCGACGATGGCCTTGAACGAACCATTGATCGGATTAATATAAATCTTTTTGCCGTTAAACGTTCCTTCCATCGGGCCAGCCGCATTTTTGATCGTTACGACCAAAGGATCGCCGGGTCCGGGCTTCGCTGGTTCAAACGTGACCTCAGGCGAGGTCGCTCTTTCCTGCGCATGAACCACATACGGGAGACAGAGAGCTGCAAAGAGAATGAACACCGATTTAAATCTAGTCATTGCTATTGCCTTTCCATTTGTTCGCAATTCATATTCCGCTATCCGCAGCAAGGGTTGCCCCTACTTTTTTTTGACTGCCGTCGAACGGCTTCCGTCCTCTTTTTTCAAGTACTGCGACATCCCCTTCATGGAGCAGAATTCGCCGCACATGGTGCAGACGTCCGATTCCTTCGGCATGCTCGATTCCCGAAGTTTTCGCGCGCGCTCGGGATTGATCGACAGCTCGATCTGGCCTTTCCAGTCCAGTGCCTTTCGTCGCCGCGCCATTTCCTTGTCCCAGTCCATTGCGCCCGGGACTCCCTTCGCGATGTCCGCTGCATGGGCCGCAATGCGGGAAGCAATGACCCCTTCACGAACGTCGTCCAGGTCCGGCAGGCGCAGGTGCTCGGAAGGCGTTACATAGCAGAGAAAATCGGCGCCTGCTGCACCCGCAATGGCGCCGCCGATGGCTGAGGTGATATGGTCGTAGCCGGGAGCAACGTCGGTCACCAGCGGGCCGAGGACGTAGAACGGCGCTCCCTTGCAGAGCTCCTTCTGGATCTTCATGTTCGTCTCGACCTGGTTGATCGGGACATGGCCCGGCCCCTCGATCATGACCTGCACCCCCGCTTCATGGGCGATGTCCCTGAGTTCGCCCAGAGTGATCAGTTCTTCGATCTGGGCCCGGTCCGTGGCATCGGCAAGACAGCCCGGACGCATACCGTCCCCGAGCGAAAGAGTGACGTCGTATTTTTTTGCGATCTCGATGAGCCGGTCGTATTGTGTGAACAGCGGGTTTTCGGCGTCATTATAAATGATCCACTCGATATGAAAAGCGCCGCCCCGGCTCACGACGTCCATGATCCTGCCTTGCTTTTTTAGCCGTTCCAGGCTTGACAAGGTGACGCCGCAGTGCACGGTGACGAAATCCACTCCCTCTTCCGCCTGCTGCTCGATCACCCGGAACAGAAGGTCGGGGTCCATCTGGACGATCGGTTTTCTCTGCTCAACGGTCTCGACCGCAGCCTGGTAGATCGGCACCGTGCCGATGGAGACCGTGGATTGCCTCAGGATCTCCTTGCGGATCCCCACAATCGGCCCGCCGGTCGAAAGGTCCATGACCGCGTCAGCGCCTGCGGCAACGGCGACTTTCAACTTCTCGATCTCGTCTTCAATGGACATCCGGTCCTTCGAGGTGCCGATGTTGGCGTTGATCTTGGTCCTGAGGCCCTTCCCCACGCCGAGCGGCGTGATGGAGATGTGCCGGTTATTTCTTGTAATGACGATGGTCCCTTTGGCCACGCCTTCGATTACCAGATCCGGCGCCACGCCCTCGGCGCGTGCCACGGCCTCCATCTCGGGAGTGATGTTCCCCTTTCGCGCTTCCAGTATCTGCGTCATTTCGCACCTCGATTCATACCTGGTCCCCTGTCCAATCAGCCTAAAAAGTGATTCTCTTATTTTCTCTAGACTTCACCGTGTTCATCCGTGGTTATACCGGCGTTTTGGACTAAGTTCATCTGCGCCCGCATTGCACGCAAATCGAACGATCGACGATCTGTATCATTTCTGATATGTTCTTTGCCTTTTTCCGGATGTCGTCGGCGCCGAAAATTGCCGAAATCATGCCGATGCCGTATGCGCCGGCCCAGAGAACGTGTCCGATATTTTTCCCTTTTATGCCGCCCAGGCCGAAGATCGGAATATCGACGGCCCTCCGTGCTTCTCTCAATGGTTCCAATCCCAACGGTCCGCCAAGGTGCGCTTTCGACGGTGTTTCATAGATCGGGCCAAACGTCACGAAATCGGCGCCCTCCGATTCCGCAGCGCGGGCCTCGTCCACCGTGTGTGTTGAAACGCCGATCATCATCTTTTTGCCGACTATCTTCCTGGCCGCGGATGCCGGCATGCTCTGATGCCCGAGATGGATCCCGTCCGCATCGACAGCCACGGCAACATCCACGTGGTCGTTGATGAACAGTTTTGCATTAAACTCTTTCGTGAGTGCCCGCAGTTCCTGCGACAGAGCAAGCAGTTCCCTGACCGGCAGGTCCTTCTCCCGGACCTGGATCGCCCGGACGCCGCCTTCAAGCGCGAGCCGCACGGCGGCGGGGAGCGGCATAGCTGTCTGCCTGCGGTCGGTAATCAGGTAGAGTTTGAAATCCACTGTCACGGAAACCTCCACCACAAAGTCACGGGAAAAAGCAAGGGTGCAGAATACTAACGAAGCAAAGCACAAAAAAACAGAATCGTTGGGACAGTAAAAAAGTGACTCAACTCCCGATCATGCCGTCAAGCGGGCTGCTCGCCGTGGCATAGAGCTTCTTCGGGATCCGGCCCGCCTTGTACGCAAGCCTGCCTCCGAGCACACCGTACTTCATGGCCTCCGCCATCGCGATCGGGTCCTTGGCGCCGGCAATCGCCGTATTGAGGAGCACCGCATCGCAGCCGAGTTCCATGGCAAGGGCCACATCCGACGCCGTGCCGACGCCCGCATCGACGACAACGGGCACCTTTACGGTCTCCATGATGATCCGGATATTGTAGGGGTTCCTGATGCCGAGGCCGGAGCCGATGGGAGCGGCAAGGGGCATGACTGCCGGGCAGCCGATATCCACAAGCTTCCTGGCCATGATAGGGTCATCACTCACGTACGGCAGCACGATAAGTCCTTCTTTCACCAGCACCTTCGCAGCCTCGAGCGTGGCCTCGTTGTCCGGGAACAGGGTCTTATCGTCGCCGATCACTTCGAGCTTAACCAGCTTCGTGATCCCCGCTTCCGCGGCGAGCATGGCCGTGCGGATTGCGTCCTTGGCCGTGTAACAGCCGGCGGTATTCGGAAGGATCTTGTATTTTTTGGGATCGATATAGTCGAGCAGGTTTTCCTTGCTCTTATCGATGATGTTGACCCGCCTCACCGACACCGTGACTACGTCGGTACCCGAGACCTCGATGGCTTTCTTCGTCTCCGCAAAGTCCTTGTACTTGCCGGTCCCGACCCAGAGCCGCGACTGGAATTCAATGCCCGCAATGACGAATTTGTCGTCTTCCATGTGTTTTTACTCCTTAGCCTTTATTCCGCATTCCGCAATCCGCATTCGACAGTCAAGGATCCGCCCCCCATGAAGCTTACGACTTCCACCCGGTCATCGTCTTTGAGCGCCGTCTCTCCATACCGGTCCTTCTTTACAATGGCCTCGTTCAGTTCGACAGCTACCCGCTGATGCTGAATCTTAAGAAACTCCAGTAAACCCAGCACGGTAACGCCGTCCGGCACCTGTTTAAGCTCTCCGTTCAACGCGATATTCATGCACATCCCTCGAAACGCAAAAAGCCGTATCCGAAGATACGGCACGAAAGGTTTTCGATAACTACATAATCGCCTTCCCTACGCCGGCACTACCCGGATCAGGTTCTAAGGGTCGTCCTATCCAGGACTCTCAGCCATTCGGCTCCCCCAGCTCTATTTTATGTTACAATACGGCATGATGCCGGTAAAGTCAAATATATTCTCCAATCGCCCGGACTTTGCTTTCTTTCATAAACGATTCGCAAGACTCCTGTCATCGAGCCCGCCATAAATGAGACAACTTAACCGTTGACGAGCCTGACCACCGCCATGCCGTCGTCAAAGTATTCGATGATATTCAGCGCACCGTACGCCTGGTCGATCCGGAACAAATTCATCATGTCCAGTCCGAGGGCATCGGCAAGGATAACGCGGTTCACGCCGCCGTGAAGCAGCATGGCGATCTCCTGCCCGGGGTGCTTTGCCACGAGGCCCCTGAACGCCGGCACGATCCGGTCCTTGACATCGAGGAGACACTCCCCGCCGGGCGGACGGTAGTTCAGCAAATCGGCTCGCCAGAGCGGATAGGCATCGGGAAAACGGGCCTTGATCTCCTCATGCGTCAGACCTTCCCATGCCCCTACGCTCCGTTCCCGCAGCTCGCGCAAGGGGGTGTAGGAGCCGCCGGTCCGTTGGGAAATGATCTCCGCTCCCTTTTTCGATCGGATAAGATCACTCGAATAAACCGCCGAAATATTCTTTCCTTCGAGCAATCCTGCAAGCCGGTGCATTTGCTGAACACCATTCCCGGTTATATCGACATCGATATGGCCGTTGTACCGTTTCTCTCCGCCGTTTACCACTTCTCCATGGCGCATGAGGTAGACTTTGGTCGGCATGGCTTTAGCTTCCCGTAGAGAAAATCACGAACAGGACGAGCACCAGGGCTTCGTTCAGTTCGTTCATCGCCCCGATAGCATCACCCGTCATTCCGCCGAGTTTGCGGACGAGGTAGCGACGTCCCAGGTAGGTCATCGATACGACGCTGATGATCAGGCTGGAAAAAAGCACGACGGACCGCACATCCTCACGGATGATCACGAATGCCGTCAGGCCGGCTGCGATCGCAGAAACCACGGCAAAGCTGTAGGTCCTGAGATGTCCGACAAAGGCCTTTCCCATACCCTGTTCACGGCTGTAGTTCGTACCGTACACCATGAACGTCTGCGACCAACGGGCGAGAACCGGCGCAGTCAGCAGTGCCGTAATCTTTTCACCGTTGTACAGGTTGTTAAGGCACAGATATTTTAAGGAAAGAACGCAGACGATGCCGAGCACGCCGGCAGTCCCGAGCCTGCTGTCCTTCATGATGGCAAGCCGGGACGTGTGGTCATGACCTCCCATCAAGCCGTCGAATGTGTCTGCCAGGCCGTCGATATGGAGAGCGCGGGTGACCAGAAGGGCGATCACGAGAAGCAGCAGGTTCGCGATGTTCTCGGGCAATACGATGAGAGCGAAGATCTTGTCCGCGTAGACCAGGATGATCCCGATCAAAAAGCCGACCACCGGAAAGTAGACCATGGATTTTGCCAGGTCCCCTTCCTCGACAGGATGGTCCTTCTTCATGGTGACTATGGTGAGGAACTGCAATGCTGTTATGAAATTTTTTATCATTGTTTAAATTAATTGAGGAACAAGCGCTCAACCGGGGATGTAAACATTCTCATCCTCACAAGGAAGAGAAAAAAGCTCCTCAGAAACTATTTTCATCCTTATGGCTAAGATTCATATTTCAAACACATAATCGGTTCCGGACCAAACCGTGTTCATCCGTGGTGAATCGGTGCGCTATTTATATTTTTGACCTTCATTTTTTTACTGTCTCTTCGCTCTTTTCGGCAACCCCCGCGCCGGCAAAAGTGGCCATCTCGCCGAGGATCTTCACCCCGGCTTCAACGAGCGACATGCCGAGCGCAGCCCCCGTACCTTCACCGAGCCTGAGGTTCAGATCGAGGAGCGGCACCTGTTCCAGGTGTTCAAGCATCTTGCGGTGGCCGATCTCGACGGACTGGTGGGCCGCTATGATATAACCCTTTACCAGCGGGTTCAGTTCCGCGGCAATAAGCGCGCCGGCCGTCGAGATGAACCCGTCGACGACAACCGGGACCTTGTACCGCGCAGCACCGAGTACAAGACCAGCGATGCCTGCGATTTCATAACCGCCGACCTTGGCCAGCACATCGAGTGCGTCCCGGGGATCGGGATTGTTGACGGCGATCGCCTTTTTTATAATGGCGACTTTGTTGCGAAGCGATTGATCGTCGATGCCGGTGCCGCGGCCCGTCACCTTCTCCGGATCAGCGCCCGTGATGACGGAGACGATGGCCGACGACGGGGTCGTATTCCCGATGCCCATGTCTCCGGTCCCGAGCAGGTCGAGTCCGTCCTTGTATTTTTCTACCAGCTCGATTCCCGCAAGCACCGCGCGCTCCGCCTCTTCACGCGTCATGGCCGGCCCTTTGACCATGTTCCTTGTACCGCGTCCGATTTTCCGGATCTCCAGACCTTCCATGGGTTCGAAGTCGTAATCGACGCCCATGTCCACGACGATCACGCGCGCTCCCACGTGTTTCGCAAGCACGTTCACACCTGCGCCGCCGCGGATAAAATTCAGTACCATCTGGGGCGTCACTTCTTTCGGGAAAGCGCTCACGCTCTCTTCGGTCACCCCGTGGTCGCCTGCGAAGGTGAATATGATCTTGTTCTTGATCTTCGGTTTGTCCCTGCCCGTAATCAGGCAGTATTTTTTCGCAAGCTCTTCGAGCCTGCCGAGGCTCCCCTGCGGTTTCGTCAAGTTGTCAAGCTGCGCCTGGATCGCGTTTGATCTCGATGCGTCCACCGGTTGGATTCTTTTCAGTATCTCCTGTAATTTACCCAATGTGTGCTACCTCTCTTTCGTTAAAAACAACGTTATTCCGCATTCCGAATTCGAATCACTTTATCTTCAACGGAATCCCCGACGCGGTAAAATACACCTCATCAGCCGCCTGCGCGACTTTCTGGTTCAGGATACCGGCAAAATCACGATACTTCCGGGCAAGCGGATTATCAGGAACAATCCCGAGACCGACTTCGTTCGACACGACAATGCATATTCCGCCGAAGTCCTTCGCTGCTTTCACAAGATCGTCCGAGCGCGTGGCAACAGCCCCGTCCCCCTCTGTATGCGCCATGACATTGCTCAGCCAGAGCGTGAGACAGTCGAGCAGCACGATCTGGTACCGTCCCGAAAGCTTTCCCAGGAGTTCGGCGACAGCCAACGGCTCTTCGTAGGTGTCCCAGGAGTCGCCGCGTTTTACCCGGTGTTGCTCGATCCTGGCCGCCATCTCGGCGTCGAGGGCCTGTGCCGTAGCGATGTAGGCCCGTTCGCCGGACAGGTCGAGGGCAAGCCTTTCAGCAAAGGAAGACTTCCCCGAGCGCGCCCCGCCGGTTATGAAGGAGAGTTTATGAACCATGACAAGGCATCAGCCCTATGGACAAAAAACCCCCACCTGTTATTTCAGGCAGGGGCATTCGCGTGCGAAGATTCGGATGTGTAAATTGGAGCGGGCGACGGGGTTCGAACCCGCGACCCCAAGCTTGGGAAGCTTGTACTCTACCAACTGAGCTACGCCCGCTTTCGGAAAACATTATAGCGGCAGGCCCTGATGTTGTCAATCAAAAAACCGGCAACGCTGCGGCGTTTACAGAATGGCCTTTATGTCTCTCTCGACATCTTCGTCGCTTCCGAAGCCGAGGTAGCGCTTCACGATTTTGCCTTCTTTATCAACCACCAAAAGCATCGGAATCGAGCGGACCTGGTATTTCTCGGAGACGGCATCGTTGCCTTTGAGCACCGTGTACTTCATGCCGTATTCCTTCACAAAAGACTGCACCGCGTCCCAGCCGCCGTCGTCCATCGATACGGCAAGCACGACCACGCCCTTGTCTTTGTACTTCTCATAGAGTCTTTCAATGCCCGGGATGGATGCGCGGCAGGGCGGACACCAGGTGGCCCAAAACTCGAGCAGAACGACTTTGCCTTTCATGCTGGACAGCGTCACGTCGGTGCCGTTCAGGTCCTGCAGCGTGAAATCGTCAGCCAGGCTGCCGGCTGATTTCCCGGCCTTTTCAGTACAGCCGAACAGCAGCACCACAAGGATGGCTGATGCCGCCAGTATTTTTCGCGCCATCGTTTCTTCTCCTTCTCATAATCCAAAAAAACAAAACTGCCCGCCGGAGACGGGCAGCCGCGCAACAGTTTCGTGCGCCGAAACGCACGAGCCATGAACGCAAAGCCAGGGGCTACTTTGCCAGCAGCGTGTCCACCTTCGTTTTGAGCTGGGCTTTCGGTACGGCGCCTACGACCTGGTCCACCGTCTGTCCATTTTTGAAGAACATCAGGGTCGGAATGCCCATAATGCGGTACTTACCCGCCACGTCGGGGTTCTCATCGGTGTTTAACTTCAGCACCTTGAGCTTGCCTTCATACTCCTTCGAAATCTCGTCCACAATCGGCGCAACCATCCTGCAGGGGCCGCACCAGACCGCCCAGAAGTCCACCAGCACAAGGCCGGGTGCTTTCAATACTTCCTGCTCCCATGTCGTACTCGTCACCGCTTCAGCCATTAACTACCTCCTTCAAACCGTATCAGAAAGAATTTTGGACAGCTGTGGGAGCACCTGCTTAATTGCGCCTTCGGGGCAGACCCGCGTACAAGCGCCGCAATCAACGCATTCTAGTGTTATGACTGCATGCCCGTCTTGCATTTTAATCGCCTCAGTGGGGCACACATCCAGGCAGGTCCCGCATCCGGAACATCTATTTTCGGTAACACTATACTGCATATAACGATTGTTTGTAATAATAAACTAAGCACTAATCATTGTCAATAATTTTTACTTATGGCATAATCAGCATGCGATGAAAACGCTCGTAATTCCGCAGGGAAGCGACGGCTGGAGGGAAAAACGTCGTTTCCTCGAAGAAATCATCTCCTCCCGGCCGGGACCGCCGTACAGCTATAGCGATGTACTCATCATCGTGCCCTCGTCGCGCATAAAGCGCTCTTACGGCAGGCTGCTGCTGGAGCTCGTCCAAAATAAATTCGGCGCCTCCGCACTCGTCCAGCCCGAGATCCGGACCCTCCACCAGTTTTTCGAACGCCTCTACGCGCCCTTGCAGGGCCCGCGCCTCATCGATGAAAACAGCAGGCTCATCCTGCTCGAAGGCCTTGTCAAGGAACGTCTCGCCAGCGGCCGTCTCTTCGGCCAGAAGCCTGACCTGCTTGCCCCCGCGCTCTCGGCCGCGCTCGCACGAATGATAGAACAATTGTCCGGGGCGGGCGTGAACGCCGATGATCTTGCCCGCAGGGTCACGGGAGAGGATTTTTTCGATAAGCCGCAGGTAACGCTGCTCGTCGCCGTCTACCGTGACTACGAAAGAGAACTCGGTCGCAGGAACCTTACGGACCCCGCCGGCATGCGGGCGTACCTTCTTGACCACGTCGAGCCGGGGGCCCTGGCAGCCTACAACCGTATCATTATCGACGGGATCCACGATGCGGGAAGGAGGGAAGCCGAAATCCTCAGGAAAACCACTGATCGCGGGAACTGCACTTGCCTGGTGCCGGCGACGTCCGCCGGGCTGATAACCGGGGCCGGAGATTTCCATCCGCTCAGGATAACGAAAGATTTCCTCGCCCTCCTGGGGTCCCTTTCTGAAGAAAACGCCGCAGAGGCAAGCCCGGAGGAGCTGTTCCTCGCCTCGGCCCTGTTCTCGGACAAACCCTTCGGCGACTCGGCATCAAAAGCGCCCGCCCCGGCCTCGTTTTCGAGGGACATCAGGTTGCTCTCCGCGGTCAACGCGCGCGAGGAAGTATCGCTCATTGCCGCCGGCGTAAAGCAGTCGCTCCGGCAAGGTGCAACTCCCGACACGATCCTCGTTGCCTTTCCCGCTCTTGACGAATACGGTCCGCTCGTTGAAGAAATTTTTTCCGACTATGGAATCCCGTACAACCGCGCCCTCGGCAGGCAGCTCAGCTCGTCTCCCGTTGCAGCCGCAGTCGTCTCCCTGCTGCGAGCGGGCCAGGAAGATTTCTCCGGTCCCTCGCTCCTGCGCGTATTGAATTCGCCGCTCCTGAAATTCGGTGAAACCCCGGAGCTCGCGCCGGCGCTCGACAGGCTTTTGCGGGACGGGCGGATGACCGGCGGCAGGCAAAGACTGCTGTCTGCACTGAAATACCTGGTGCCGGACGAAGAGCAAAAAAACATGCTCACCAGGCCGCTCACGGACCTCTTCGACGCTCTCGATCCGTTTTTCCGGAAGGACGCGGCCCCGCTTTCGGTATGGATGGACCGGCTCTCGCATCTCATGACGTGGTCCGGGCTTGGTGCGCGTGTGGCGCTCATCAAAGGCCCCGTGAACGTCAATCTGCAGGCATATAAAAAATTGAAAGACACACTCACCTCACTTTCCCGGGCCGGAAAGCTCTTTCCGGAGTACCGATACACGTTCCACGAATGGTTCTTCCTCCTCAAAAAGACGTTCATGCATACCCGGTTCCAGGTCCCGCCCGAAGACGAGGGGGGCGTGCAGATCCTCGGGCTCGAAGAAAGCACGGGCCATGGCTGGAGTGAAATCTATCTCGGCGGCCTGATCGACGGCACCTTTCCCCAACGCCTCCCTCAAAACATATTCCTCCCGGAGAAAACGCTGGAAGCCATGGGCGTGCGAACGCTGGAAAAGGCGCGCTTGAACGCGGCCGGCCATTTTTACCGGCTGCTCCTCTCCGCAGACAAGATCACGCTGACCTGGCCCGAAAATGAGGGCGACCGGCCCGTCGTGCCCTCTCCGTTCCTGGAGGAGCTTACGCCGCTCAGGAAGGCGGGCGTGCTGAATCGGGGGCTCGAAGACGACCTCCGGCATCCAGTTCAGCATGAGGATCGAAGACAGCCGCAGCATTCCCGAACTTGCCAAGGCACTCAGTCTTGAAAAAGACGGGCAGCGGCTGACAGGCTTCATGAATGCGAACATACCGGGAACGGCCGCCATCAAAGCGGCAATCGCCTATAGGACGGAAGGGGCCCCGCACGCGGTCCTGCCGGGACAGAAACAGTCGTTCTCGGTCACCGAGCTTGAGGTCTATCTCCGCTGCCCTTATGATTACCTGGTCACGAAAGTCCTTGGCCTCAAACCGGTGTTCAAAGACGCCGCCGATCTCGAAGCGGCGATTCAAGGAGCGGCCAACGCGATCTTCTTCAACCACGGCCAGTGTTGCTGCGCCGGGTCGCGGCTGCTGGTCGAGCAGGCGGTTTTTGACGAGGTCGTGTCCGGGGTCGCCAAAGCCGCGAGGAAGATCAAGCTCGGTTCGGGCCTGGCCCCCGACACGCAGATGGGTCCGCTGGTCTCAGAGGAGCAACTCAATCGCGTGACCCGCTACCTTCACCAGGGCGAACAGGAGGGCGCCTGTTACGTGGCCGGCGGCCGGCGGCTCGGTGAGAAAGGCTACTTCGTGCAACCGACAGTGGCGACCGGCGTGACTCCGAAAATGAGCATCGTGCGGGAGGAGATTTTCGGGCCGGTGGTCGTGGCTGAATCGTTCACCCGGCCCGAGGAAGTCATCCCGCGCGCCAACGCCACGCCCTACGGCCTGGCCGCGGGGGTATGGACCAACGACATTGCCAAGGCCCACCGCGTCGCCGCGGAGCTCAAGGCCGGCACCGTCTGGATCAACTGCTACAATGTCTTCGACGCCGCCCTGCCGTTCGGAGGGTACAAACAATCCGGATGGGGCCGGGAGATGGGACACGAAGCCCTCGAACTCTACACGGAGACCAAAGCGGTGGTGGTCAACCTCTCGTAAGGCCGGCCGCTCTACGTGCCGCCGCGCGGCCAGAAGCGGATCCAGAAGCGCTGCGGGGATTGGATCAGGATTTCGCGCAGCAGGTCCTCCATGCTGGCGGCCTCGGGTTCGTGCAGCCGCCGCGCCAGGACCAGGGTCACGACGAAGGCCAGCGCCGCGGCGGCGAAGAAGACCGTGTAGCGGTTCCAGGCCAGGCCCAGCCAAGTGGCGGAGCGCGCGCCCACGGCATCGATCAGCAAGCCCCAGCCGATCGGCGCCAGGCCCAGGGTCACGTTGCCGATGATCGAGTAGATCGCGAAGAAATGGTTGCGGCCCATGACCGGGATGATCGCCATGGCCAGGCGCGTGTTGGCCATCTGGATCAGACGCGGCCAGCAGGCCCATCAGGAATTGCAGCAGCAGCACCAGCGACCAGCCTCACGGGCAAGACGCCCCGCCCGACAGAGCGAATCCACCCCGCCAGCACCGCCACCCACGCCGAGCAAACAAAACGTCAGCACCGGTTTGCTGCCCAGCCGGTCCAGGCGCGAGCCCAGCAACCACAGGCTGCTCAGGCCGCCCAGGAAGGCCACCGAGGTGACCAGCAGGATCTTGCCTTCGGACATGCCGGTCTCGGTCTTCAGGAAGGCGACCGTAAAGGCCGTCATGCCGCCGTAGGCGACCGAGTAGCCGACCAGGGCGCACGAGCAGCTTCCGGAACGGCGGATAGCGCGATCATTTCCAGCCAGGGCACCCGGCCTTTGGAGGCGCGGACTTCCTCCGGCATCTCGGCGTCGGGGATGCGTTTGAGAAAGGTCAGGCTGACCGCGCCCATGACGGCGCTGAAGGCGAACAGGATGGCGAATTGCCAGGAGCGCGGGTCGCCCGGCCAGGCAGGCGGCGGCGAGCAGGAAGGTGATGAAGCTGGCCAGGTTCTGGACCGCGGCGTCGCGGGCGAGGTATTTGCCGCGCAAGGCCGGCCGGCACCAGCGCGGTGATCCACGGCAGCCAGGCGCAACTGGAGATGCCGCGCGAGAGGTTGAAGCAGAACAGCAGCATGAGCATCAGCGCCAGGCGGCGTTTCGGCCTTCAGAAAGACGCCGGTCAGCGGCACCAGCGCCATCGCGAAGATGAACATGACGCGCGTGCCCCAGCCGGCATAGACAAACCGTTTGAAGCCCAGCCGCGGGATGTAACTGGCGGCCGGGATCTGAAAGATGACCAGCAGCGGCATCATGCCGGCGATGATGCCCAGCACGGTGGCGCTGGCGCCGAGGGTCTTGGCGTAGAGCACCATCGGGCTGTTCAGCACGATCTGGTAGGAAAAGGCGTTGAAGGTGGAGAACAGGTAGGCGTGGTGCAGGCCGGGCGGAAAACGGGGCGCTTCCGCCGGCGCTACCCACGTGTCCGTTCGGTTCTCAGGCATAACGATATGCGCGCGCTGCAAAGGGCCGCGTCACTTGCATTGCGCTCATCATGCTATCCCGGCGCTGGCCGGGTCTCAATTCCGAAAAATCTTTGCAGCGTCCGCGGAGGGTGGTATCCCCTAGGGGAACCGAAAACGATGGACGCCATGAAAGCCGAATCGCCGAAACCCCATTGCGGACCAGCCGGCCTGCAACCTCAACTCAAACCCGCCACCCCCTCGATTCACCCTCCAGACGGCGCCTTGGACCGCCGGACCTTCCTGGGCCTGACTCTCCGGGGCTCGGCGGGGGCGCTGCTGACCTGGACGCCGAGCCTGTTTGCCGGCGCCACCGCGCTGGACTGGGATCCGCAGAGGCCGTTTCGCGCCTTGGGCAAGCCGCTGCGAGTGCAACCGGTTTTCATGTATGCGCTGCCCGCCAAAAAGCAGCAAACGTCGTGGCGCTCGTGGGGTGGCGTGCAAACGGAATCCGACGTCAACACGGAGATGGCCCGGATCACAGGCGAGCTTACCCGCATGGCCGCCGGGGCCGACTTCGGCCTCGAGGTCCTTCCGGTGGCCAAGGTCACGTCCGCCGACCAGGCCGCGCGCGCTCCGGCCGGGCCGGCATCTGACGTGACCCTCCTCTATGCCTGCACCGGCAGCGGCAGCCTGCTGCGGGCCTGCCTGGCCGCCAGGGCCCGCGCGCTCGTCTTCGTCCGGCAGAAAAGCGGCCCGGTGTATTACTGGTACGAGGCGCTCAGCACGCAGTACCTGCGGAAGGACGGCCCGGGCGCGGCGTCCGCCCCCGGCGCGGAGCCACTCAACGTTGACGTGGACGACGTGGTGGTGGACGACTGCGGCGAGTTGCTTTGGCGGTTGCGGGCCCTCTTCGCCGTGAAGAATTTCCTCGGCACGCGCATCGTGGCTCTGGGCGGGCCGTGGGGCAAATACGCGGCTGATGCCCCGCAGAAGGCGAAAGAACGCTTTCAACTGGACATCGTTGAGGTCCCTTACGAGACCTTCGAGCCGCGCCTGCGCCGCGCCCGGGCGGACCGCGCCCTGGTTTGCGCCGCTGAAAAAGCAACCGCGCGCTATCTTGCCTTGCCCAAGACCCGGCTCGCCGCGGACCGCCAGGCCGTCGTCAATGCCTTCGTGCTTTACCAGGTGTTCAAGGACCTGATGCTCGAGCACGACGCCACGGCCTTCACGGTCAAGAGTTGCATGGGCACGATCATGCCGATGTCCGAGACGACCGCCTGCCTGCCGTTGGAACTGCTCAACGACGAGGGCCTCATCGCCTTCTGCGAGTCGGACTTCGTCGATCATCCCGGCGGGCATGCTGCTGCGCCACATCGCCGGCAAGCCGGTCTTTCTGCACAACTCGACCTTCCCGCACGAGGGCATGGTGACCTGCGCCCATTGCACCTGCCCGCGGCGGATGGACGGCACGGCGGTACGAGCCCGGCCGAGATCATGACCCATTACGAGTCCGACTACGGCGCCGCGCCGAAGGTCGAGATGCCCATCGGACAGCAGGTCTACGTTCATCGATCCCGGAGTACAGCTACGCCACGCTGGCTCGGCTTCAAGGGCATCGTCAAGAGCCAATCCCGTTCTACCAGATTTGCCGCTCCCAGCAGGACGTGGAGATCCAGGGCGACTGGCAAAAGCTGCGGCGCGAGGCCCGCGATTCGCATTGGGTGATGGTCTATGGCGACTACCTGCGCGAGATCGGCTTCGCCGCGCGCAAGCTCGGCCTGGAGTGGGCGGACTTGGCTTAAGCTTCACCCATGACGGTGATCGCGATGGCCCGGCGACGTGGCTTGACGTCACATTCGAGGTGGAAGACCTGCTGCCAGGTGCCCAAAACCAGCTTGCCGTCCTTGATGGGGACGGTCAGGGAGGGACCCAAGCAACGTCGCCTGCAGGTGCGAGTGGCCATTGCCGTCGTGCCAGGCCAGTTCGTGGCCGTAGTCGCGGCTCGGCGGGAGCAACTTGTCGAGCATCTCGGGCAGGTCCTGCTGCAAGCCGGGCTCGAATTCGATCGTGCCGAGCGCCCCCGTGCTGCCGACGTTGAAGATATGGACCACCCCGCCGCGCACGCCTGACGCGCTGACAATCCGGGCGATGTCACCCGTGAGGTCATGCATCTGACGGTGGCCGGTCGTTTGGAGTTGAATTTCGCGCTGGTAG
This sequence comes from Nitrospirota bacterium, assembly GCA_963769335.1. Taxonomy (GTDB): domain Bacteria; phylum Nitrospirota; class UBA9217; order UBA9217; family UBA9217; genus JAJYKN01. The sequence goes on from CAVYLT010000102.1 coordinate 234,466, forward strand.
ATCACCCCCGCATCTTTCCGCTTCGCAGAGAAATGTCAATGCGCTGGCGCTGACGGCCGCGGGCCAGGAGTTGCGCTTGGCGGCATCTGACGCGAGGTTCAATACAACATGCGTTGTATGCCTGGATCGAAGACCGTGGTCATTGCAGGTGTCGGCCCTGGATTGGGGGCGTCGCTGGCCCGGAGGTTTGCTAAAGAGGGCTGCCGGGTGGGGCTGCTGGCCCGGTCAACGACGTTTATTGAGCGGCTGGCGGCGGAGCTGAAAGGTGGTGGTGTGGAAGCGGTCGCTGCCGCCTGCGACATCGCGGACGCTGCCCAGGTGGCCAGGGGCTTCGAGCAGGTTCGGGCTGGGCTGGGGGCCGTGGACATCCTGGTAAACCACGCCAGCGCCGGCGGCCCGTTCAACCGGGGGTTGCTGGACACCGCCCTGGAGGATTTCGAGCGCGCCTGGCGGGTGTCGGCATGGGGCGCCTTGCTCTGTTGCCGGCAGGCGGCACCTGACATGCTCAAGCGCGGAGCAGGCACCATCCTTTTCACGGGCGCGACCTCCTCGGTCCGTAGGGGCAGCGCTGGCCTTCAGCAGCGCGAAGTTCGCCGGGCGCGGGCTGGCCCAATCGCTGGCCCGTGAATTGTGGCCAAAGGGAATCCACGTCGCCCACGTTATCATTGACGGCATCATTGATACTCCTGAGGTTCGGGAACGCTATGCCCCGGCCAAGGACGAACCGCTGTTGAACCCAGACGCGATCGCCGAGACGTATTGGCGCCTGGTGCAACAGGACAAGAGCGCCTGGAGCCTGGAGGCCGATGTCCGCCCCTCCGCAGAGAAGTTCTTCGAGTGAACTCGCAGACCCCACGCGGCGCAGACCTCGTTCAATATCCTCTGGCGGTGCCTTGGGCGCGGGGATCGGCGGCGCCCTCAAGCCCGCCGGCGCGCACCACGATGGCCGCCACTTCGCCCTGGCGGCGGATGACCTCGACGTTGTGCCCGCGCGCCTTGAGCCGCTTGAGGGTGTCGGGCGAGAAGCCGCGCTCGACTTGCAGCCGGTCGGGGCGCCACTGGTGGTGGAACCTGGGCCAGCAAACCGCGTTGGCGACGTTCATCTTGAAATCCACCAGGTTGACGAGGACTTCGAGGACGGTGTTGATGATGGTGGGGCCGCCGGGGCTGCCCAGGACGGCATAGAGGTTTCGGTCCCGGAGGATGATCGTGGGCGCCATCGAGGAGAGCGGCGTCTTGCGGGGCTGGATGGCGTTGGCGTCGCCTTGATATGCCAGGCGGTCCTGGTTGGGGACCGCCGGTTTGGAGGAGAAATCGTCCATCTCATTGTTGAGGAGCACGCCGGTGCCGGCGGCGGTAACGCCGCTGCCATAGCTGCCGTTGAGGGTGTAGGTGACCGCGACCGCGTTGCCTTCGCGGTCCACAATGGAATAGTGCGTCGTTTGGGGGCTCTCGTCGCGCCGGCTCGCCCGCGGCGACGCCGGTGCTGGGGGTCGCCCGGCCGGGGTCGATGGTCTGACGGCGGGCGGCGAGGTATTTCGGATCCAGGAGAAAACGGGTGGGAACAGGAAAGAAGTCCGGGTCTCCGAGGTAACGGCTGCGGTTGGCGAAGTAGCGCCGCATCGCCTCGGCCAGGTAATGGGTGGCCTGGGCGGAGCCGGCGCCGGCCTTCTCGAAGCCAGTCGGTTCGAGGAGGGCCAGCATGTAAAGGATGCCGAGGCCGCCGGAGCTGGGAGGCGGCGCCGTGATGATGGTGCAGCCGCGATAGGCGCCCGTGAGCGGCGTCCGCTTGAGGGCCCGGTACTGTTTGAGGTCTTCGAGGGAGATCAACCCGCCGTTGGCCTGCATGTCCGCGGCGATGAGCTGCGCGGTTTCCCCTTCATAGAAATCGCTGGCGCCCCTTTGCATGAGACGCCAGAGGGTTCGGGCCAACTCCGGCTGCCTGAAGACCTCGCCGGGTTGATAGTATTGGCCGTTTCTGAGGAAGATGCGGCGGGAGCCGGAGAACCTGCCGAGGCGCTTCCGGCTCGCCTTGAGAGCCCGCGCGAGCCCAGAAGACACAGGAAAGCCCTCGGAGGCCAGTTGCCAGGCAGGCCGGACGACCTGGTCCCACGGTTTCACGCCATACTTGCGGTGGGCGAGTTCGAGGCCGCGCGGTGTGCCGGGTACACCTGAGGCGCGATAGCCGATGTCGCTCTCTTTGGTAGGCCGGCCGTCCTGGTCGAGATACATGTCGCGGGCGGCCCGGGCGGGCGCGCGTTCGCGGAAATCGATGAAGGCGGTTCCGGCCGTCCGCGAAGCGGATGAGCATGAAGCCGCCGCCGCCCAGGTTGCCGGCGGACGGATGTGTTACCGCCAGCGCCAGGCCGACCGCGACGGCGGCATCTACGGCATTGCCGCCCTGTTCCAGGATGGCGAGACCGACATCGGTCGCGTGGGACTCGACGGTAACCACCATGGCGTGGGGGGCGCGCACCGGTTCGTGTGCCCGCACTGCCGCCGCGCCGCTCACCAGGAACGCCAGTGCCAGGAGCGCCAGGCGAAAGGTCCGCGTTTTCATGGATGGAATTAGTCTCATGCGTCCCAATGATGACCGGCCCTAACCTAGCTTCCAGACCAATGCCGATGCATCACGTAACTTGTGCTTTATCGGTTTGGATTTTCTCCCTTGAACCAGCGAGTGCGCTGGATTCGGGGCGTAATCCTCCTTGTGCCGGCACAGGATCGTGAACCACTGTCTGCTCCAGGGCCCGGCAGAATCCAGCAGCCAGGGATACAACAGCCACCGTGTTTCCCGAGGGATCCTGCGCGGCGGTTCGGCCCCGCGGTGGTGTACTTTTCCCAGTTTACCGACATTTCAGGATCAGAGAACGCCCCGGAGGAGTACATAACCGGAATCGGGATTCCAAAAAGAGACGATGGACACGACGAAACAGAAGCGCCGAGTCTGGAATGGGCTCGGGCGCTAAATGATTGGCCATAGCAATTCGAGGCCGGCAAACCAGCGAAACGCAGCAAGGAGTTTTTCAATATCAAGCCGTGCGGTATCAGCTTCGTAGTAAACGCGTTCGCCACGAGGCGTTATTGCCGTGCCGACGATGGACCAACCGTTCTCCGTGGCCTCGAACTCCAGGGCGCGTCGTTCAGTGTGCCACTCCAGTTGCGTGAAACCATCAATCGTCGGCACCACGAACGGCTCTTCAAACCCAGGCACCGCAGCTTGAAGGGCCAGGATTGTCCCTATGGCATTGGCCAGCACGTCGGGCCTCGGCGGAATGGCGTTTTCGCAGTCCCATGCCGGCTCCAACGCTGACAGTTCGATGAGCCGCCGACGCAAGCGCGGGGAAATCCGAATCGGTTCAGAGACACCCAGGAAGGCCAGCGCGTTCGTGAAGGCCAGCGCGGGGCAGAGAGGGCTCTCGCCGTGCCTGAGCGGCTCCCAACCAGAGCTCGAACCGGGCTCAAGCGCAGAGGGGGCGATTTGGCGCCGTGGTTTGAGACGTGATAACTCCGAATACACCATGCATTCGCCTGAGTATGTTGGCCGTGCGGGCGGCCGAGACGTTGAGGCATCGAACGGGTTTTCTGCCGCACCAAGCTGCCTGGCCACGGGGGATGTAGCGGTCATAAACTTATGGGGTCGAGCAGTCGAGCCCCAATTCCGATGCTAGGTCCGTGAACATTTTCGCGGCCTCTGCGCGAATAATTCCCTGTTGGGCGAGCGTGGGAACTGAACCGCCCAATTCAGGAAAACTGCTTCGGGGAAAACCAGGGAACGATCGACGACCAACCTGCCTTCCCCAAACGAACCCGCAGCCGGCGTGCTGAGAATGGAGCCGGTAATCCGAAGTTTCCGATCCGCTGGGCCAAGGCTCGCCAGGAAACCGTCGCGTTCGGCGACGCAGGGTAGGGCAAGCCTGCACGAACACCTCGAGTCTGTGTTCGCGCATTCGCCTGTCCGAAAGCGTCTCGCCGATGCCCAGGAGGCAGTCAGCAATCAACTTGGCGTCATTGCTGTCTTTCGCATTTTGGAACGAGGCGTATGCACCCTCCGCGGTGAGGCGGATCGTGCCGCTTCGGTTGAACAGCGAAACTAAGGTCGTAGTCAAAGAGCCTGTCCCCTTCGCGTTGAGTAATCTCCAGGGGGCGCAGGCCGTAGCCTCCAAAGCGAAGGAGAACCTTTTTTGCCAGAGCCGGAAGCGACGCATCCGCATACGGAACGGCATTGACAAACCAGCTAGTCATTGAGACCGAATATAATTTGGTGGCGGCCGGACGCATCTCGCATATAGATACTCGCGCACTCCGGCCGGTTCAATCGAATAATTCCAGACGTTGCCGGTTCCCTCGGGCTCGCGTCCGATAAGAATCCCTGAGGTCACAGCGCAATCGGTGACAATTCGGGTCTTCCGACCTTCGAAAGGGCCCGGATGTACCAGGCTGGCTACGACGCTACGGCTGTTACGCCTCCCGGCGAGGCGGGAATGATCGCGGCCCCGGAGGGCGGGGCTGGCCCCGGCTCAGAAGCCGCCGAGGTTTTGGAGTTGCTTGAAGTAGCCGGTCCAGAAACTGAGGACGTAGTAGGCGATGATGATGACCACCACGAGGTACACGGCGCGGGGGGACCAGCGGGCCAGGGCGTGGAGCTTTCGCGAGCCTTCTTCCTGGTAATACGTGTGCAGGCGCTTGAGGGTGTCCTCCAATTGGCCGCTGATTTCGCCGGTGGCATACTGGTTGGCAAAGAGATCGGGGAATTGCCGCGAGGCGGTGACGGCCTCGGCAGGGGTGCGTCCGCCGTCCACCTGGGGCCGCCAAGCCAGGACGGTGCGGCGCAGGGCGGGAGAGCCGCTGGCCGAGGCCGCCATTTCCCAGGCCTCGATGACGCTCACGCCGGCGCTGAGCAGGGCCTCGAGCGCAGGCCGCCAGGCGCCCCAGGGCCAGGCACCGCCGCGCGGTCCCAAGCATCGGGACCGGATGCAAGACCCGTTCGACCAGGGCGCGCCAGCGCTCGCCATGCCGGCTTTGGACGGCATAAATGAACAGGCCGACGGCGGCATAGATCGGCAGCAGCACCCCGGCGATCTGGCCCACGTAGCGGACCCAGTTGCCGGAGAGGAAGAACTGCGAGAAGGGGAGGATGAACACCGCGAAGTGAAAGAGGAACGCAGGATAGGCGAGGTCCGAGATGAGTTGCCGCCCCAGCCGCGCCCGGTCCGAGTAATAGTCCGCCAGGAGCCGGAAACAGGCGTCGAGCCGGCCACTCTGCTCGCCGGCCTCGAGCAAGGCGACATCGAACTCGGGCAGCCAGTGGGAGCGCAAGCGCCGCAGCGATTCGGAGAGGGTGCAGCCGCCCGCCAACTCGCGCAGGATCTGCCGCAGCGGCCGTTGGTACGATGCGGCCGGGGGCCGGCGTTCGAGGGTCTCCAGGGCCGACACCAATCCCAGCCCGGCGGCAGTCAGCGAGGCGAGTTGCTGATAAAAATCAGCGCGTCTCGAAAACTGCCCGGGCGTGATCGTCATGGCCATGCTGCCTGCCGGGCCGTGCCCACGACCGGCGGCGCAGCATTATTGTCCGCCCGGCGCGCCCGCGCAAGCGTTTCAGCGCGGGTTGGGTGTGACTCTACCTCCGGACCGGGCCTTACCCGAGCACCCGGTCGAAGCGGGTCTTGAGGTCTTTCTTGCTGCGCAAGCCGACGAGTTGCTCGGCGACTTGGCCCTTGTTGAAAGAGGAGCAAGGTCGGGATGGAGGTGATATTGAACTGGGCGGCCAGGGCGGCGTGTTCGTTGATATTCACCTTGCCGATGCGGACCCGGCCGTCGTATTCGGCGGCCAACTCATCCAACAGGGGGCCGAGCATCTTGCAGGGCCCGCACCACTCGGCCCAAAAGTCCACCAGGATCGGCCCGGCCGACTCGACGACTTCCTTGGTGAAATTCTCCGGTGTCAAAGTAACGATATTGGGAGCTGCCATAATCAGTGAGTCCTTTGCTGACGCCTGTCTGCCTTATCTCTCGAATTGACCCGAACGTGGTTGCCCAAAAAGGGCGCCGGACTGCGCAGCGGCCACCGGCCTCAGCTACCTGGGGCCTTGGATGGTCCCAAGATAGACGGTGTCGGCGGCGGCCTTTTCAGCCGCGCGCGCCGCCCGGGGAAGCGGGCAACTCCAGCATATAAATATACACCGTGCTGGCAATGGCAGCCAGGGCAGCGATGGCCGCAACGATGGCGAGGACTTTGTCCAGCGTGCTGGTCCGGGGCACGGCCATGGGCGCGGCCACGGGGCGCGGGGCGGAGGCCGACGGCGGAGCCGGGCGTGGAGCGGTGGCGGCGGTCGGGGCGGCAGTGGCACGCGGCCCGGCCGGGGGGTGAGCGGCGGGCACAGAAATCGGGGGGTGAGCGGCGGTCACCGCCGGCGCCGGGGCGCCCGCCGGCCCGCCGGCCGGTCCCCCAGGCGGCAGGGTCGGCAGTTTGATGGTCGGCGCGGCCGAAGGCTTGGGCGGCAAATTGATGCGGACCGTCTCTTTCTTGGGTTGGACCTTCCCGGTTTCCTTCTTGGGCGGCAGCGCGCCACCCGGAACATTGGGGATATTCTCAGCCATAACGTTAATTTTCGTCCAGATTACGGTTGCCAGGGGCGGGTGTCAAACTCAATTCCGGGCGTGCAGCAATTTCGGAAGTCAGGCTGGACTCGGCTCTGTGGGGGAGACGCCTGGAAAAGTCTCGGCGCTTGACTGCGTTGATCCGCCTCTGAGGTCCGATCCGCCGCCGCAAGAGACAACACCTCCCCTGTCCCCCGTTTCTCTCAATTTTCGCGGCCAGTTTGTCAAAGAGCAGCGTCCCGAAAAGCACCGACCCCCAAAGCGTGCTTACCCGCTGTGGAACCACAGGTCCCAGGGCAGGTCTTCTTCCAGCGCCAAATCCAGTTGGTGGGCCAGGGCCTTGCGGGTCAGTTCTCCCAAGCGCACCAATTGGCTGTGCAGGGCAAAGGCCGTGAAGAGGGTGAAGGCGAAGATCAAAATGAGCATTTGCACCAGCATCGAGGTGGGATCGTGATGATAGCAGTGCGTCAGGTGATAACCTTGGGTCAGTTCGTTGAAGGCCTGGTTTTCGATGCCCCAGCGCCGGTGCCCGCCTTGGTAAATGACCTCGGCGGGATAGCCGGCAGAGGCCCTCGCAGGCCACCCACATCCACTGGCTTTGCTGGGGCTTGGCGCACTTCTTGCCGCCCACCACCCGCCGCTCGGTCCAGCGTTCATCGGAAATGACCACCTGGACCGACTTGCTCTGGGTGTAGCCGTCGCTGAAATGCAGGTCCTTGACCTCCCAGAGTTGCACCTGCCGGTCCGCGCTGCTCATCCCGAAACGCCGCGCTGGGCTTCTGGCCTCGGCTCAGTTGGAGGGCCTCCTGATAGACTTCCATGTCCTCCCGCTTGAGCACGACGATCCACAGCCAGCCCAGCTTATCGAGCGCCCGCAAAAAGGGTCCCTTGGCATACCAGGCATCGGCGGTGATGCCGTCAAAGAAGCGGGGGCCGTAAAGGCGGCGAATCCGGCCCAGCAAGCGCAAGGCCGCCGCGCATTCGTCTTCGCCGGGGAGGATCGGCTCCACATCCAGCACCAGATTGATCTTGGGACCGCTGAGGTGGGCAAAGACGTAACGGTGGTAGTACTGGGTCACTTTGACCTTCTTGCCGTCGGGGTCGAGCACCTCGACCTGGCGCTGGCAGCAGCACGGGCAAGTGCGGCTGAAGCTGGCGAAATGCTCGTTGGCATCGATGCTCAGAAAGAGCAGGCCCTTGATCTTGCAGCTTTCCAGCGCCTTGTTGCGCTTGAGTTCCTTGGCCACCTGCGCCTGGTTTTGGCGCCAGTCCTCCGGCGTCATGCGCTCGGTGACATAGCCGAAGATCTCATGGCTGACCGGGCGCCTTGAGGCCGCAGAGGTGGCGCCAGCGCCGCCGGCTCTTGGTTTGCTCGGCCAAGTCCAGGTAGCTGCCGATGCGCATCACGACTCCCAGCACCAGGCACAGCGACCAGGGGCAGCAGCGGAATGTGCGGGTCGGAGCGGCCATCGCGCACGCTGCGCAGCAGTCCTTTGAGCTCAAAGACCTTGCTGGTGTACTGGAGAAATTGGGCCAGCCGGTTCACTCGGCCTGGAGGGGATCGCCGCGGCGGAGCAGTTCGGCGTTGATTTGGGAGAGTTCCTCGACCCCTTCCATAAACTGGGCGTAGGCGGCGGTGCCGGCGCGGGCCTGGTGCTGTTGCTCGGGCTCTTTGAGCAGGAACTTGCGGATCTGCCCGGTGGCCAGGCAGAGGGTCAGATAGTAGTAGGGGCCGTGTTTTCGTCCGCTGGTGGCAGGGGCAGGCGGGCTTGCCGCAGGTGAGGAATTGCTCGACGCAAGAGGCGCGCAAGACCTCGGGGGGCAGGCGCAGTTGGTGGAGGAGGGCCTGTTTGCGCTGGCGCAGGGCGAGGGTGGATTTGCGTTTGAGTTCGAATATCCTAGCCATATATATGACTAGGATAGCACAAGCTGGAGGCGAGGTCAAGCGAAAACGAAAACGCTCTGCGAAGGCGAAAACGCTCTGGGGAGGTCTAAACTCCTCGTTTGAAGGAAGTTAGGAAAGGCCGGTCAATCGACCTTCCGAAATCGCTGCCGGGCGTGGGTGGGAATGGTGCGCAACTCAGATTTTTCCAAGGCGCAGGGGCACCATAGCTGTGGCTTGGGCTGATCCCTGGCGAGGCTGGGGTCTGCGCGTTGAGATTTCGGAGGATGCCGCCCGTCCAGTGGACGACCGATAATAGTTCCACTTTGTGCGGGACTCCGGCCCCGCCTTGTGCCAAGCTCGGGTTCGTGAATGAACCGATGCTCATCCAAGGGCGGATGATCGGGGCGGCCGGTCTGGAGCAAATTCGCCAGCTTTTGGCGGCGCATCCGGAGTGGAGTCGCCGCCGATTGAGCCAGCACTTGGCGCAGCTCTGGAACTGGCGCAACGCGACCGGCCAACTCAAAGATATGGCCGCGCGGACGTTGCTGCTCAAGCTGGAGCAGCGAGGTGGGATCGCGCTGCCGGTGCGTTGGCAGGTTCCCTCTAATCGCATGCGCGCCAAGCGGGTGCCGAGCCTGGCGCTGTCGGAGTCGCCGGTGCAGGACAACCTGGGCCGGTTGCTGCCGCTGGACATCCGCGAGGTCAGTGCGTTCGGGCGGCCTGTCCCGCGCCCTCTTTGAGAACTTGCTGCACCACCACCACTATTTGAGTTATCGCGGTACGGTGGGCGAGAACCTCCAATATCTGGCGTGCGACGGCGGCGGGCGGCCCCTGGCCTGTCTGCTCTTCGGGGCGGCGGCTTGGCAGTGCGCCGACCGCGATGCGTATGTCGGCTGGGACGGGCCGACCCGGGGTCGAGGGCTACATCTGATTGCCAATAATACGCGCTTTTTAATCCCGGCGTGGGTGCGGGTGCCCCATCTGGCCAGCCATCTCTTAAGCCGCATCGCCCGGCGGGTGAGCGTCGATTGGCAAAGCAAATACGGCCATCCCCTCTACCTGCTGGAAACCTTCGTGGAGGTGGGGCGCTTCGCCGGTCGTTGCTACCAGGCCGCCAACTGGCGGCGGGTGGGTCGGACCAAAGGTCGAAGCCGTCAGAACCGCCCCGATGGCCGGCCCTATCGGCTGCCTCTCAAAGACGTTTACGTTTATCCCTTGCATCCGCGCTTTCGCTCCCGCCTGGCCGGAGGGCAGGGGCCGTGCCCTCAATCCCCATCGCCCAACCTATGCCCACCGACTGTTGCCTGACCCCGACCCCGACCCCCAAAACCAGCCGCCAAGTTCGTCGCGCCCAAGACCGGTGCCCTCCGGCCCAGCCGGAGCCGGCCCTCAACCCCGCTCAAGAAGCCCGAGGGCTGACCGAGGAGATTATGGCCCAGGCCGCAGCCAAAGCCGGGGCGGTGGCTCTGACCCACGCCGAGTTAACCGACGCCGAAATCCAGGCTTGGCGTACCGATCTGCAGGCGCGCCTGGGGACGATCCAGCAGCACCCCGAAGAAAATATTGGTCATATCGAAGAAGCCCTGGCGCAGGCCTCCAAAGAGATCCTGTGCGTGTGGGCGCAACGGGCCGCACAAGCCAAAGCCAATGCCACGCCCTGCCGCTGCCGCAAGTGTCAACGGCAACTCACTCACCAGAAGTGCCTTCGCCGACACGTCGACTCCCGGTTCGGCCGCTTCGCTCTTTGGCGCGCCTATGGCTGGTGCCCCCATTGCGAGACTTGGCAGTTTCCCGCCGACTATGCCTTAGGCCTGGCCCAGAACGCGGCGGCTTCCCCGTACGTGCAGGAAATCTCCGCCTTGCTGGTCACCAAGATGCCCCCGGAACAGGCCGCGGCGGTGGCCGAGCGCCTGGGCCTAAAACTCTCCCGCTGCCTGCTGGACCGCGAAGCTCACCGCCAGGGACTCAAGGCCCAGGCCCGCCGCTCCGAAACGCTCGCTCAACTCGACACCTGGGAGGGCATTGTGCAACAGTTGGGCCGCCCGACCGAAGGGCTACCCACCGCGCCCTTCACCCTGGTGATCGAGATCGATGCCTGGATCATTCGCGAACGTGATGACTGGGGCCAGACCAAAGCCCTGCGGGAGCAGGGCAAGGAGCCCGAACGCTACCACTGGGTTTATATGGGCACGGCCTTCCGCCTGGATCAGCGGGGGCAGACCGCCGGAGAGCGGGCGGTTATTACCCAACGCGGTTACGTCGCCACCCGCTTGGGTTTGGAAGCCTTCATTGCCCAACTTTATCGCGAAGCTCTCCAACGCGGTCTGAACCAGGCCGAGCACGTCCTGGTGGTCGCCGACGGCGGCCTCTGGATTTGGAACCTGGCCAAGGGCCGCTTCCCCGACGCCGCCCAGCGCCTGGATCTCTGGCACGCCCAGGAACACCTCTGGGCGGTGGCCCACGACCTCTTTGGGCGGGGCACGCCCGAGGCTCGCGCCTGGGTCAAACCCCTCCTGGAGCACGTCAGCAACGATGAAAGCGCCGCCCTCCTGGCCAGCCTCACCGAACTCAAGCCCCGCCTGCTCCAGGCTCAACAGGAAAAACTCCAGCGGGAGATTGAATACTTCAAGAACAACGCCCACCGCATGAAATACAAGGCCATCCTTCAGGCCCGCAAGGCCGTCCAGGACGGTAAGGCGGTGTAAATAAATAAAGGTAGCAACTTCGGATGCCAGGTGGTATAGTCATCGTGTGTGAGTGCTATGGCTACGCTACGGCAGAAGTTCAGGCTCATTTGGCCACTGTTGAATGAGCGGACCCGCCGTCTCACCGCGGCCAATGAGGCGCTTCAATTGGGTTATGGCGGAGTCTCCGTGGTGCAGCGCGCTTGCGGGTTATCGCGCAAAGCGATCGCCAAGGGGATAGACGAAATCAAAGAAGGGGACTCCTCGTTGGCGGAGCGTATCCGCCGCCCTGGTGCCGGACGCAAGAACCTCACCGTGATCGATCCGGCGCTGGCCGGCGCGCTGGACGGGATGATTGCTGGTGCCACCCGTGGGGACCCCGAATCTCCGCTGCGGTGGGTCTGCAAGAGTACGCGCACTCTGGCCGCCGAACTGCAAGCCCAAGGGCACCCGGTGAGCCATCAGCGCGTGGCCCACCTTCTGCATGCGGAGAACTACAGTCTGCAGAGCAACCGCAAGCTCGAGGAGGGCGAGGACCACCCCGACCGGGATGCCCAGTTTGGGCATATCAACCAGTGTGTGAGGCGCGCCTTGGCGGGAGGGTGGCCGGTGATCTCGGTGGACACCAAGAAGAAGGAACTGGTGGGCAACTTCGCTAACGGCGGCCAGCAATGGCGCGTCGCCAAGCAACCCCAACGGGTCAAAGGACATGACTTTCCGGGGCCCGAGGTGCCGCGAGCCTATCCGTACGGCATTTTTGATTTGGGCCGAAACACCGGGTTCGTGAACGTGGGGACCGACCATGACACGGGAGAGTTTGCGGTGGCCTCGATCCGGGGCTGGTGGCGCTTTGAAGGCCGGAAACTTTATCCCGACGCGCGGACGCTGTGGATCACCGCCGATGGCGGGGGCAGCAACGGTTGGCGCCTGCGGCTCTGGAAGCTAGAGTTGCAGGGTTTTGCCGATGAGAGCGGGTTATGTCTTTCGGTTTGTCACTTTCCGCCCGGCACCAGTAAGTGGAACAAGATCGAGCATCGGCTCTTTTCGTTCATTTCGTCCAACTGGCGGGGCGAGCCGTTGAGGGATTACGAGACGATCGTGAACTTGATCGCCAGCACGACGACGGCCAAAGGACTGACGGTGACTTGCCGGTTGGATCGCCGCAAGTATCCCACTGGGCGGAAAGTTTCGCCCGACGAGATGAAGCGAGTGAACCTAAGACCTAACAAGTTTCACGGAGAGTGGAACTACGCTATTGAGCCCCACAGGTAACTCTACACACAACCTGTGGTGGTGTTTTGACAGGCATTGTAGCACCGGTTGTGGGGTTGTTGTTAAGCCGCCCAACTTGCTACCTTTATTTATTTACACCGCCTAAGGCTTGCCCTCCAAGACAACTTCACGCTTGGATCGAAGCTCAGACGGGAAGACGGGGTCCGCCCGTAAGGGGATTTCGCCCCAAGCCTTTCGCATCTCGCCGTTCTCGTCAAAAACCGCGAAATCAACCGGCATCTCAACCGAGTGAAAGTTCAACTTGAGTGCCTCTTGGAGCGTGTCGCCGAACTTAGCCGCGTTCGCCAGCAGGGCCGCGTCCGGGTCCCTGAATTTCGAGGGATCGTTCAAGCCCAGAGCCACCGCGCCCCCTTTGAGACCTCTTCGAGAAGACTCGCCATTGTTCTCCTTGCTCTGACACGCTGGTTTGGAAGCCAGTAAACGAAATGTCCCTTGGTGCCAAGACCCGGCCCAGCAGACTTGGTGTGGTGCCCTCGATGTCGATCACCAACCCGTTCGATGCCACGATATACCACTCACTCGCGGTGAAAGGAGCTTGTCGGTAGGTCGTCAAATTCAGCCCGTTCGTGCCGGCAAGCTCCGCGGCGATGTCCGTTGCCCAAGTCGCTGCCTCCGAATAGGCGGACGAAAACAGTTGATACCGGACAAAGAAGTACTGGGCAACGCCGAGAGCGGTGAACAGGACGGCGAACAGGGCGGCGGTCGCAATCGCCCTCCGCCTGATCGTGAGGGCAATCTGTCTCGCTCTCAGCAGTGCCGGCACAGGGTCCATAACGGCTGCCTCTGGGTTTCGGCGCTCTCCACGAATACTCCGATGATGTTCCTGGTCGAGCGACAGCCGATAGTTGCCCCGTTGCTCGCACGCCGTCAATCCGAAACAGTAATGCCACGAAACGGGTTGAATCAGAAGACAAAACCGCGGAGGACCGCTCTCAGCAGGCCCTGAGGGCGTTGGGCCGGTGCTCTCGGGCAGTGGCCTGGCACGGCCCGCAGGGGCGATTCAGTTTCGGGTTGCTTCGGCTACCGCACGGCTTCCTAGCTTTGAGCGAGGTCGAAAGGCGCGACGGCAGTCAGGGTCTGGATCGAACGTAAGCCGATAGCCAAGGTCTGGACGGTGGACTTGTCCGCGCCGGCCCACTTGCCGTCCCAGATGTGCTTGCCAACCTGCAGCCGCAGCGCACAGTCGGGGGGGTGCCTCTGGTGGCACGGGCCTGGAGCCAGAGTCCAGCCTGGGGTCCGTCAACTCGTGGCTGGTACGGTCTCGGGCAGCAAAACCCTCCAGCAGCATTACTAATCCTTTCCATAAGAAGCGTTCACCGGTCATTGGGCCGGCGTTGCCACCACCGTCGAAACCTTCCTGCCCGTCGGCACGCGTCTGACCGAACCTGGCTGCTGTTATGGTCAAGCTGTGTCCGCGGCCTCCGGTTCCAGGGGCTTGGACACAATACGAAATTGTTGGGTGAAGTCAGCGCTGGACAATCCGTGCCGGGTGGGGTTTGCTCTGCCGGATTTGTTTTCGAGGCACGACATGAACGCAGAACAACTGGCCAAAGCCAAGTCGCTCGGGTTTTCCGACCGGCAGATCGCCCATCTGACCGGCCAGACCGAGGACGAGGTCCGCGCGCGAGCGCAAGCAGCTCGGCCTGGTGCCGAGCTACCGGCTGGTGGACACCTGCGCGGCCGAGTTCGAGGCCTACACGCCGTATTACTATTCGACCTACGACCGCGGGGACGACGAGGTGCAGCGCCTCGCGACCGGCGCAAGGTGATGATCCTGGGCGGCGGGCCCAACCGCATCGGCCAGGGCATCGAGTTCGACTATTGCTGCGTGCACGCCGCGTTCGCCCTGAAGGAGGACGGCTTCGAGACCCTCATGGTCAACTCGAACCCGGAGACGGTCTCGACCGATTACGACACCAGCGACAAGCTCTATTTCGAGCCGCTGACGCTGGAGGACGTGCTGCACATTTACGAGCGGGAGAAGTGCTGGGGCGCCATCGCGCAGTTCGGCGGCCAGACGCCGCTGAACCTGGCCCTGGGCCTGCAGAAGAACGGCGTCAACATCATCGGCACCTCGCCGCAGAGCATCGAGATCGCCGAGGACCGCAAGCTCTTCGCGGCGATGCTGCGCAAGCTGAACATCCCGCAGCCGCCCAACGGCATCGCCACCAACGAGGCCGAGGCGCTCGCGGCGGCCCAGAGCCTGGGCTACCCGATCCTGGTGCGGCCCAGCTTCGTGCTGGGCGGGCGCGCCATGCAGATCGTCTATTCGGACGCCGAGCTGCAGCACTACATGCGCTTCGCCGTCGAGGCCTCGCCCGAGCGGCCCGGTGCTGGTGGACAAGTTCCTGGAGGACGCCACCGAGGTGGACGTGGATTGCATCGCGGACGTGGGCCAGTTCGCGGATCCGGCGGAGGGCACGATCGTGATCGGCGGCATGCTGGAGCACATCGAGTTTGCCGGCGTGCATTCGGGCGACGCCGCGATGGTGCTGCCGCCGCACACGCTTTCGCAGCAGGTCATCCAGACCATCCGCGAATACACCCACGCCATGGCGCGCGAGCTGAAGGTCATCGGCCTGATGAACGTGCAGTACGCGGTCAAGGGCGACGACGGTCTATGTGCTGGAGGTCAATCCGCGCGCCTCGCGCACGGTGCCGTTCGTCAGCAAGGCCATCGGCGTGCCGCTGGCCAAGCTGGCCGCCAAGGTCATGGCCGGCAAGACGCTCGAAGGAGCTGGGGTTCACCCAGGAAATCTGGCCGCAAGTATTGGGCGGTGAAGGAATCGGTGTTTCCCTTCAACCGCTTTCACGGCCAGGACATCCTGCTCTCGCCGGAGATGCGCTCGACCGGCGAGGTCATGGGCCTGGACGCCGACCTGGGCATCGCCTACGCCAAGTCGCAGATGGCCGCCGGCGCGCCGCTGCCGATCAGCGGCCGGGTCTTCATCAGCGTCAGCGACGCGCACAAGGACGAGCGTGGCCGAGGTGGCCAAGCTGTTTGCCGACCTGGGCTTCGAGCTGATCGCCACCAGCGGCACCGCCGCCGGTGCTGGAAAAGGCCGGCCTCAAGGTGCAGCGCGTCTTCAAGCTGCACGGAAGGCCGGCCCAACACGATCGACCTGCTGAAGAACCGCGAGATCCAGCTCGTCATCAACACCCCCGCCGGCCAGACCCCGCGCGCCGACGAGGTGAAGATCCGCACCACCGCCGTCTACACCGGCACGCCGATCATGACGACCCTGAGCGGCGCCAAAGCCGCCGCCCTGGGCATCGCCGCGCTGCGAAGCAGCGGCTACGGCGTCAAGACGCTGCAGGAATACCACTGAACCTAAAAAGAGCGGTTCCGCCGCGAAGAGGCGCAAAAGACGCAGAATTAATGATTTTGCGCCTCTGGCGCATTTTCGCGGCTATCCGACTGCCGTTTTCAGGTTGAGCGGTCCACAGTCCGCCGCCAGTCAGTCGTTGGCGGCGCTTTGTTTCCAGAGCGCGGCCAGGCGTTGACTCCGCGAGTCCGGGTCCTTTTCGTAAGCGGTCAGGGCGCGACTCAGGCCGTCCGCCAACTTGCGAGCGGTGTCGAGGTAGGACTGGTCGGCGGCGGCTTGGGAGACCGCGTTGGTCAGTGGTTTAAGTTGCTCCTGGGCCAGCAGGCTCAAGCGCGTGTGAGTAACGGCCAGGCACTGGACGGCCAGGCGGGCGTGGGCCGCCTCATAGGTGTCCGCGAGTCCGTTTTCGGCGAGCAGTTGATGGAATTTCCGCAGGCGCCCGGCGGAGGCCAGGAGCGGGGCCAGGCTCGGCGCGGGCGCCCCTGGCTGTTGGAGGCGCTGCCAGGCGCTGTCGTTGGGTGGAACGGGGCGGTAACTGGCGGTCCGGCTGCGGCGCTTGGTAGCCGGGGGATTTGGCGCCGCCCATGACGATTTCGATGGCGGCGGTCTCAGGGACCTCGGCGTAGGGGAGGCGGACCGATTGCGGCATCAAAGCGCGTCCACGGTTTGCCGTTGAGCGTCACGGCCGTGATCGGCCCGGTGCCCGCCGTGGCGAGGTAGAGCCGCTTCGCGCCGAAGCGGATCGGGAAGCGCTGTTCCAGCCGCGTGATGCCGGGCGGGATGTGCGGCAGCAGCGTCGAGGCCGTCGGCGCGGTAGAGGTACTCGAACAGCCCGCGCACGAAGGCGGCCGGCGGCGCCGAAGGTGTCGTAGATGAGGTTGATCGGCTGGCCGGGCTGATAGACGTCGCTGCCGAACTTGACCAGCGGGTTGTCCATGCGGAACCGCTCGGCGAAGGCGAGCAGCTGCCGCATGGAGCGGCGCGCGTCCTCGAACTTGCCCGAGCCGGTAGTAGGCCATCATCATGCGCGCTTCGCAGGTGGACCAGTGCCCGCCGTTGACCCAGGTGCCGAAGCCCCACAAGCCCTGCGGGCTTCTCATACATGTCGTCGTAGCGACGGGTAGTTGGGGAGGATGAAGTCGTGCGGGCGCAGGCCGGGGATGGAGGCGATCTTGGCGTAGATCTTCTCCGCCTGGGCGTCGTCCGACCACGCGGAAGCAGATGGCGTCGTGGTTGGGCGAGGCCTCGAAGTAGCCGTGCTTGGCGGCGCCGAAGACGCCGTGCCGGGTGCCGTCCGGGTCGAGCGACTTGATGAAGTAGCCTTCGTCGGTGGTCAGCAGCGGCCAGGCCCTTGCGGGCGCGGTCGCGCCGCGCTGGCGTAGAGCTGCGCCTTGCCGGCGCGGCCGGCCAGCTTCTCCAGTTCGATCAGCCGGTCCAGCGCGGCGATGTAGGTGATCGACAGGCCGGCCAGGTAGGCCTTGCCGTAGGTGCCGTCCGGCTTCTTCCAGCCGGCGTAGCTGGGCGCCAGCAGATTGCCGGCCGGGCCGGCCAGGAACAGGTTGTTCGTCGGATCGCGGCGCGTCTCGATGAAGTTGGCGCAGCGCTCGAGCTTGGGCAGGTAGTGGGCGATGGCCTCGGCGTCGCGGCTGATGAGCAGCAGCTCGGCCTGCATCAGCAGGCCGGCGGCGGTGAACTCCATGCCCCAGTCGTGGATGTGCGACGCGCCCGTCGCCCTGCTTGTAGACAATCCAGCCCGGCGCGCGCGGCATCGCACAGGCAGCCGTCCGGCGCGACCCAGTCGAATGGCGGCGCGGCGCCGACGCGCTTGCCGTCGCCCATCTGGTCGAACCACAGGTCCTGCGAGTTCTGCAGGAAGGTGACGAACGGCTCCTGCAGGAACGGCAGGACGCGCGTAGGTCGGTGCCGTAGCTGTTCTGAATCCACCACGCGTCCCAGGTCGGGCCTTCGACCAGGCCGTTCCAGCTCGGCATGTAGAGCATCGCCAGGTTCTGGAATTCCGGGTCGGGCGTCGAACATGCGCCGCGCGCGTGTCGAGCAGGCGGAGGTACTCGACATCGCCCGCGCCGCGGAAGAACTTGCCCTCAAACGCTGCCGGCTCCGCCGCCCTCAGCGGCAACGGCAGGCGCAGCAAGGCCAACAGGAGCAGGAATCCGGTGAGTCGCCTGGCTGTGAAAAGAGGGAGGTTCGGTTGCATGGCCCAACCTTACAAGACCTCGCGCGCCAATTAAAGGACGGAACGCGCCCGAGAAGAGCTTGGCGCCCTGACTCGCGAAGCGTATGGAGTGCGTCCGGCTTGCCGGCGCTTTCCGATGCGCTGGGGCGTACACGAAAGCGGGAGCAAGCTCCTCGCACTCCAAACGCTTCGCCAGTCCGGAGGCCGGCCGTGCCGATTGCGCTTTCATGAGGGGCCACCGCGTGCTAAAAGCAGCAACCATCGTTTCAAGATGTTAAGATTGCGCCCCAACCTCGGAATTTGTTTCTGCGCGAGCAGTGAGCGAATGACCTATGGGCGGGTTTCCGTGCTTTCGCAGTTCAGTCCGGCGGCGGTGGTCTTATTGGCCCAAGTGCTGGGCCTGGGCTGGGTCCTCGGCGCGGGCGGCGAGGCGCCGTTGCCGGCGGCTGCGGCGCCAACCGGCGCCGCCCCGGAGGCCCGCGCGCCTCTGCCGATACACCTCGACGGCCAACTGACGGAGCCCGCCTGGAAGCAGGCGGCGACCGTAAGCGCCTTTGCCTATCCCTGGTCCTCGAATCGCGCGCCGGCCACCGAGTTTCGCGCCCTCGCCGATGCGCAGCGGCTCTACTTCGCCTTCGAGGTGAACGACGAGGACCTCGTGGTGGCGAAGGAGTTTGCCGGGGAGTCCACCCTCGACCGGGAGGATCGCGTCGAGATCTTCTTTGCGCGGGACGCGGCGCTGGAACACTATTTTTGCATCGAGATCGATCCGCTGGGCCGCGTGCATGATTATGCGGCCAGCCATTACCGGAAATTCGACAGCGCATTGGAACTGCGCCGGGCTCCGGGCGGCAGGCCGGGTTCGACCCGGGGGCTACACGGTCGAGGCCTGAATCCCCTGGCAGACGCTCTCCGCCATGATGGGGCGCACAGTCGAGCCAGGCTCGAGGCTGCGCCTCGGGCTGTTCCGCGCGGACTTCCGGCCCGGCGCCCTGGGCGATGCGGACGACAATTGGCTGAGCTGGGTCAAACCCAGCGCGGCCAAACCCGATTTTCACGTGCCTTCGGCGTTTGCGGAGTGGCGCGTCCCCCGGGCCGGCGCGCGCCCCGGAGGGCCCGTTCCTGATGCGCGGCGTGGTGCTCGTGCCGGAGGACTTGTCCTGGGCGGACTGGCCGGACCGGGCCGGCCCCGGGCGGGCTTGACGATCGGCCTGCACCACGGGGTTTCGCCGGCCGTCGTGGCCCGGTTCATCCATTCGGAGGCGGGGGGCGAGTTCCTCGCCGCGTGCGCGCGCCTGGGCCTGCACGTCGAGTATGAGTTGCACGCGATGCGGGAACTGCTGCCGCGCTCGGACTTCGCCGGCCCAGCCCGCCTTGTTCCGCATGAATGAGGCCGGCCAACGGACCCCGGATGCCAACCTCTGCGTTCACTCCACGCTCGCCCTGGACCTCATCGCCACCAATGCGCTCCGCCTGGCCGCCCAACTGCCGCCAACGACCGGCCGTTACTTTTTCTGGGGCGATGACGGCCAGCCCTGGTGCCGTTGCCCGCAGTGCCGCGAGTTCTCGGACTCGGACCAGGCCCTGCTCCTGGAGAACCGCCTGGCCCGCGAGTTGCGCGCACTCAATCCGTGCGGCCCAGGTCGCGCACCTGGCCTATGCCAACACGCTCGCCGCGCCCGCGCGCGTCAAACCGGGCCGGGCGTGTTCCTCGAGTTTGCGCCCATCGGGCGCCGCTATGATCTGCCGTATGCTCAGCAGACCGGAGCGGAGGCCAAAGACTCGTTGAAGCTGCTCGAGGAAAACCTGCGGGTGTTCCCGGCGCAAACGGCGCAGGTGCTGGAATATTGGCTGGACGTTTCGCGCTTCTCGCAGTGGCGGCGCCCGGCCGTCGCCCTGCCCTGGCGGCCCGATGTGCTGGCGGCCGACGCCTGGAGCTATGCCCGGTTGGGGATTCGTTGCGCCACCACCTTCGCCGTCTGGATCGATGCCGATTACGTGAAACGCTTCGGCGAACCCGCCGCCATCCAGGAATATGGGGCCGCGCTCAGGCAGGGAGGGGAATGACGAATGGTCGCTCAAGGGGCTGGACGATCCCCGTATCCTGCGGGATTGCCGGAGCATCTACCGCCTCTATCCGCAGATTCGCGGGACACTGTCCCGCGAATCTGACCTTTCTGTTCTGCTTGCTAAGATTCAACCCACGCCACGTCCTGAATCCACTAGGAAGCTGGACGTCGCATCAATTCGCGGAACGGCGCCCCGCGAATTGCCAACGCCGCCCTCTCCCACCCTCTTAGCCCGTTTCTCCTGAGTCAACTCGCTCCTGAAACGACGGAAAAAATGTGCTTGACGGTTGAACACCGGCAGGCTTGAGATGGTCTTGCTCCGAGAAGGAACCCAGCGCCACTTTACCGGTTGCCCGGGAAGCCGTCATTATCTGGGTTCATCCGTGGTTGAACGGCCGGAATTCGTGTCAAATCCTGCGGCCCTGCTTGCGGGCGTCGTTGATCTGCTCGCGGCTGCGGTGGCGGTAGTCGCGCAGCGGTCTCGATCTGGTACTGCTTGCACAGGTCGCCGCACCCGCACGCCCGGGCTTGGGCGCCGGAGCACGTACCAGGCTTCCATGTCGAAGATCCGTTCCAGCTCGACCTCGCCCTGGTGCTCCTGCGAGCAGCTTGGCGACCTTCTCGCTCGTTGAAGTTCGTGTGGACCAGGGTGCGGTCGAGGTCGAGCGTGGCGATGAACTGGTTGGGCCGGGGCTTCTCCGACGGTTCTCGATCGTCTTGCCGGTGCAGGTCGATGATGTTGCCCCGGCCGACCGCCACGACGTAGTAGTTGTGGATCATGGCGTAGCCGTTCAGCGGCATGCCGCCGCCGTAGGCGCTGGGCCAGAAGACGATCTCGGCGCCCTTGGCGCTCGGCCTCCTGCCAGACCTCGTCGAAGTTGGCGTCGAAGCAGGTGAGGATGGCGATGCGGCCGAAGTCGGTGTCGAACACCTTCACGCCGTCCCGGCTGACGTTGAGCGCCTTCGCCCCAGAAGACGAACACCTTGCGGTAGCAGCCCGGCCACCTTGCCCTCCCGGTCCAGGAGCACGGCCGTGTTGTACTGCTGCCCGTCGCCGGCCTGCTCGCGGATCGGGCAGACCACGTACATGTGGTGCTTCGTGGCCAGCTCGCCGACGGCGTTGGTGGTCGGCCGGGGATCGGCTCGGCCGTGGTGCCGGCGAACTCCTCGGGCAGGCAGGCGATGTCGACGCCGCTCGTGCCCGGCGGTCTTCCGAGGTGCTCGAGGGCCAGCTTGAGCTTCTCGTCGTGGTCGCCGCCGAAGCCGATGGCGATGGCCGGCCACCTTGACCGGCCGGCCCCGGCTGGTGGCCGGCGACACGAGGGCCGCCGCCGGAGCCGCTGCCGGCGCCGAGAGGGCCACCGGCTTGAGGGGTTCGGCCTGGCCGGGAGCGGGCGTCGGGCGGGACACCAGCACTAATACTCCAACCGCGAGCAGGGCTAATTTTGGTCGTATGGTCTTCATCGCGCGACAGGGAGGAAGTGTTTCCGCACCTATTCTGGCACCGCTTGAGAGCGGGGGCGAGGCTCATTCGCGCCGGTGACCGGGACGCAACGTCCGTAACGCAGAACTCGCGTACGTGTGAGAAACAGTCGTGCTGGCCGCAAGTTTAAGACTGTAAATAGTAAATAATCCATTATCCCAATCAACTTTAATCCTTCCCGTTCCACGCATTGCGATTGTGACGGAAGCGGTATTAACAGTCATCACAAATGGATTGACAAGCGATATTTGTTGGACGTAATTATGAGTCGGTTCAATGTCTTGCGCAAATCAAAATACCGGCAAGCAAAACAACAATATGTATTTTATCCGTTTCATGGCAGAGGTCTCTTTAACCATACTTTAATTTTAAAGTAATGAGTGCTCGTTCTGTCCCAATTGCTGCGGACTTTGTGTAATGGTGCCAGGAGTCATGGAAATTAGATCCTGAAAGCTTCTGCCGTTTAGAGGTATATTTTGTACGAATTTTCGGTCCACTACCGTGCTCACGGAGGCGTCGGTAGTATTGATGTTTACACCTGAGGCCGTCACGGTCAGGGTTTCTGAAGCTGAGCCAAGAGCCATATGGAAATTGAGCTGCACAACGTCTTGGACATGAAGGACAAGCCCTCCCTCGATGATGCCCTTGAAGCCCGGTTTATCGACCTCAATACGGTAGGTGCCGGGGATTAGACCCGGGAGCGCATAAACGCCGCTGTTGTTCGTCGTGGTTGAGGATTTGACGCCAGTCTCAGTGTTGATCGCAGTGACTTGGGCTCCGACGATTACAGCCTTGAGGGATCATCCACAACACCTGTGAGCGCAGCATTGGTAGACTGGCCAAAGAAAGTGCAAGGGAATACAAGAGAAATGGTTAACAAACAGAGATCGGCAGATTCTTCATGACCAGCTCCTGGGAACTGCATCTGTACTCAGCGGTCCAATGAGCATTCGTCTGCCACAAACGATCTTTACCAACTTTCTTAGAATTTCTGCGAAAGATTAACGATCCTTTCACAAGCAGTCGCCAGCTCGTTCAGGGGTGATTGGGAGATAGGGAGTGGAGGTCCTTCAAGAAACGGCTTGCCAGTGGGTTTTGGACTGCCGCCACGGGGTTCGACCGTGACAAAGACGGCATTGATTGGGCCAAGACATCCGGGTTGTCAGATTTGAGCACCCAGCGCCGGTTCTTCTCGCTGTCCATGTAGAAGATCCCCAAACTGACGGGTTTGGCGGATGCGCTATCCGGTTTTCCCCATGCCTGGAACGCCTTGGCCTCGCGATAGCCGGGCTGGGCTTGGAGATCGAAGGCATAGAAGATCGGCGATCGTCGCCTTGGTATAGAACACACGCCCGAAGGGCTTGCTGCGCCGACCGTCATTCTGCACGTCGAAAACGTCCGCGATGTTAGAGCTGACGGGCCCCCATGAGTTCGCGATCGCGGTCCTGTGCAAGAAAACTCTCGTTGGTTGACGACGCAAGTAGCTCGGATATCTCTGCGCGCAGCTCGCTAGTATCCACCTCAAGAGCGGCGACGCGAAGCAGTGCGCCTTGCCGGTCCTGCTGGGCTCGACCAGGTCTTGCTTCACCTCTGATACCGCACGCGGTGAGCGGGATTCTATCTGCGGCCCAGTTCGAACGCGCCTGTGATGCAGATCAGCAGGATCGCGGCTGCTCCCACGAAGGAATAGACACGGCTGTTCCGCTCCCAGTAACCGGCAAGATCGGGCCAATGGAGTCCCGAACGTCACTGGGGTTGTCCGTTCGGTGGAGCACTATGTAGAGCGGAAACGAAACGTCGCTCTGCCTTCCTTTCAGAATATCGTGCGGGAACCTGCACTTCTGGCGCCAATTCAGCCGCTAGCTCTACCATGCCGATTTGCGCGAGGCTCGTATATTCGCGCAAAAGCATTGCACATGCGTCGCAGATCGCGACATGCTCACGGAGTCTTTCTGATTCCTGGGCATTGAGCTCGCCGCTCGTGGAGAGCGCGCAAAGCTCCGCAAATTCTTCGCTGCATCCGGCTGGATATTGAATGTCGTTGCTCATCAGTCAACCTTTTCATTCCGCGTCATTTGACGAGCCAATTGTCGTAACTGTTCGAGTCCGCGATAGTAGTGATGGCGGACATTCTTCACATCTTCGTTTGATTGTTCGGCAATCTCCGTCAGCGTCAATCCTTCAAAAAAGAACAGCTCCAAAGTCTTTCGCTGCTTGTCGTTTAGGTGGCTGAAAGCAGCTTTCAACTGCTGGGCCGTCAGCCGTTCGATCATGTGAATCTCTGGTTTATTTCCTTCAGCAACAGCATTCGTGCGTTCTTGGCGATCTGTACCACTGTAAAAGTGTCGCCGGTGCAGGTACGCCCGCCGATCGAAGGCGCGGCGGTAGATCATCTGGATAATCCACGTCCTTGCCGATCCCTTTTTGCTGTCGAATGAATGGTTTTCGGAGCAGAGGCGAAGAAAAACCTCCTGCACGAAATCTTCTGCTTCGCCGTGGTCGTGGAGAACTCGGAATCCTATGGAAAAGGCCAGCTTGTTGTAGCGATGAAAAAGCGTCAGAAGCGACGCTTCATCCAGATTCTGGATGTGGACAAGGAGCTCTTCGTCAGAGCAGTCGTGAGATTGAACGATGCCTCCATGTTCGGGCGCAAGAGTACGTTCCGCCCGCAAGAGCGGTAGGTTAAGCACCCGTTCTGACGCATCGCTAGACAAGGAGTAGCCGACGGCGCGTCTGACAGTGGATGCTCAGTCGCGCTCGTGATGAGAGGATTGTTGACGGTGGGACACCGAAAGTAAAGGGGTTTCGGGTGGTTTTCCGGGAAAAATAATCTTGCGGTTTGTTGGTATAGATTCGCGCTTTCGCACGAAACACAAAGTTTGTCCGATCCCATTTCGAAAATTGATTTCTAGGCTAGCACGACAATCCAATGCATTTTGGTCCTCACGCTCTCGTGCCTTACGCAACGCTTCTACATCAAGACGGCGCCAGAAGTGGCGAAGGATGCGATGAGGAAGTTAGAGGGAAAATCGGTGGTACAGCAGTTGTACAGCAGGCAGCGGCAGACTGAACTCTAAGCTACTGAATTAATTGGAGCCGACGATCAGACTTGAACCGATGACCTGCCGATTACGAATCGACCCAGTTTTGCGT
>CAVYLT010000103.1:0-43676 GCA_963769335.1 Nitrospirota bacterium
TCGGATGACTTGAAAGGGATAAGGCTATGAAAATGAAAATGAGGGCCACCCTGATCATTGCGCTTTTCCTGCTCTGTGCCGTTTCGCTGGCCGCAGCGGCCGAGGATTATGTAATCGGGGAAGGGGACCTGCTCAAGATTACGGTGTACGACAACCCCGACCTCACGTTCGAGGGCCGGGTCAGCGGCGAAGGGAAGATCACGTTCCCGCTCATCGGTGAGCTTGTGCTTCGCGGCCTTACGGCCACGGAGGCCCAGAAAAAGATAACCGCGTTGCTGGAAGATGGTTACGTCAACAAGCCCCAGGTCTCCGTCTTCATCCAGGAGTCGAAGGCATCCTACGTCTACGTGAACGGCGAAGTGAAGAACCCGGGCGTCTACAAAGTCAGCAGCGGAATGACGGTGCTCAAATCAATAACCGTGGCCGGCGGTTTTACGTCGAAAGCGGGAGAGGGCAGGACCAAGATCATCCGCAAAACAGCCAAGGGTGAAGTGACCCTGAAAGCAAGCATGGATGACCTTGTCTTGCCCGATGACATCATCTACGTCCCGGAGAGTATGTTCTGATTCCGGAAGGAGTGTTTATGCAGGCGAGGAACCAAGAGATACACCTCCTGGATTACTGGAGGATCATCAACAGCAGGCGGCACATTTTGATTTCTTTCTTTATCGCCGTCGTCGGGATCGTCACGGTATACTCGTTCGTGGCGACCCCCCACTACCAGGGGACGGTAAAATTACTGGTCAACCAGGACACCAACACCACGCTTACCTTCGGCGAAGGCGGATCGCCCCAAATCCAGATCAAGGACCCGACGGAATACTACAATACGCAAAAAAAATTACTCTTCAGCAGGGACTTCGTGGACCGGGTCATCGTGAAGTACGATCTCGACAAGCACCCCTATTTTGTGGAAAAGAAAAAAAAGAGCAACGACGGTTTTATCGCATCGGCTAAAAGTTTTCTGGTCAATCTCTTTGCAAACAAATCGAAGCCCTCCTATGGGGCAGCCGTCAATCAGGGAAGGGTTGAACGCGATCCCTGGCTGACTACGCTGATCCTGGAACATATGAAGGTCGATGTAGGCAGAGACAGCAACATCATGGAGATCCATTACGATGCCGACGACGATCCCGGCATGGCCGCAGCCATCGCGAACGACATCGCTCTTGTGTACATTGAATATAATCTGGACCTTCGCATAACGCCGTATAAAAATTCGGTGGAGTGGCTGTCCAGCAGGCTGTCGGAACTCAAAAACAAGGTGGAAGCTTCGGAAAAATCGCTGCAGAAGTACAAAGAGGAAAAGGGGATCATCGCCCATGAGTCCAAGGAAAGCATCCTGACGCAAAAGCTCCAGGGGCTCGTTTCAGAGCTGGTCAGGGTCCAGGGCGAGCGGCAGGAGGCCGAGGTCAAATACCGCCAGATCAGGGAAGTCGTGGACAAACCGGAACTCCTGGCAACGGTCCCGGACATCATGAACAACCTGGTGATCCAGAACCTGAGGACGGAGGAGCTGAATTTACGGTCCCAGGTATCGGATTTGTCGGAAAAATACGGACCGAAGCACCCGAAGCTGATCAAGGCGAAAGCGGAGCTGGGTATGCTCCGGAGAAGCATCATCAGCGAAGCGCGGAAAATGCTGAACGCCGCAAAAACCGCGTATGAGATCGCGCTCAACCGCGAGAAATTCCTCAACAAGAGCATCGATGAGGAGAAGCAGGAAGTGCTCGTTCTGGGCCGTGAAATGATTGACCTCAAAGTCGTATCCGAAGAATCGGACAACAATAAACGCTTCTACGAAATGCTCCTGAAGAAACTCCAGGAAGCGACCCTGTTAAGCGGCGTGACCGTATCGAACATCCAGATCATCGACAGCGCTTTGCCGCCCTCCAGTCCCATCAAGCCCAACCGGCTCAAGAACATCCTGCTGGCCGTCGTCGTCGGCCTTTTGGGCGGGGTTTTTCTCACCTTGTTCGTGGACTACATGGACGACAGCCTGAAGAACCAGGAAGACGTCGAGAATCATTTAGGACAGCCGTTCCTCGGCATCGTGCCGTTTGTTCCGGATGCCAAAATGTTATTGGACGCAACGGCTCCCGTTCACGAGTCGTACATGACGATACGGATGGGGCTCAAGTTTTCCTCCTCCGAACGGCCGCTGAAAACGGTCCTCATAACGAGTTCGATCCCCTCCGAAGGCAAGACCACGACCGCCTCCAATCTGGCCAATGTCCTGGCGCAAGCGGGGGAACGCGTGCTCCTGATCGACGCCGATCTGCGGCGTCCGAGCATCCATAAGTATTTTGACGTGGATAATTCCATCGGAATCGGCTCCGTCATTGCGGAGCACGGCGATGTATTTCCCGCGATCAGACAGCTGAAGAGCATCCCGAACCTGAGCATCCTTTCCGCGGGACCGATGTTCCCCAACCCTACCGAAGTCCTGTCTTCGGACCACATGAAAGAACTCCTGACCGCCCTGCGGGGAAAATACGATAGAATCGTGATCGACGCTCCGCCGATCATGCCCGTATCGGACCCGCTCATCCTGGCGGGACTTTCCGACGGGGTGATCATCATTGCGCGGGGCGGCGTGACGAGCAGGGGCATTACGCTGAAGTCATGCCAGTCCCTGATCAGGATGAAGGTCCCCATCATCGGGATTGTCCTGAATAACGTCAAAATTCCGAAACGGGGATATGGGAACTATTACTATTCCTACTATCACCCCTATTCCAGCACCGGAAAAAATACAACATGATCGACCTCCACTGCCACATACTCCCCGGCATGGACGACGGACCGGCAACGATCGAAGAATCCGTCGAGATGTGCCGCATGGCTGAGTCAGACGGCATTCATACGATCGTCGCCACGCCGCACTTCGCTCACAGCGTGCACGAATGGACCGCAGAAAACCTGTTCGGATCGATCAGCGGCCTGGAGCAGGCGCTTGTTCGTGAAAAAATCGGGGTCAGGGTCCTTCCGGGCGCCGATGTCGCCCTCTTTCCCGAGTTGGCGCATTACCTGGAAAAAGACATCCCTCTGACGATAAACAACACGGGACGATACCTCCTTGCGGAGTTCCCCCATGCAGTCGTCCCGCCCAACTGGGACGTTTTCCTGCGGGGCCTGCTCGACGCCGGCGTTGTCCCGATTGTCACCCATCCCGAAAGAAACGCCTGGTTCCTGCGCCATCCGGAGGCGATGTATACGATGGTGGAAACAGGGGCCCTGGTGCAGATAACCGCAATGAGCATTATCGGCGGGTTCGGCGAGGCGGCCCGGAAGTTCAGCGCCTTTCTGCTTCTCCATAATCTCGTGCACGTGATCGCCACCGACGCCCATTCCATCAACGCCAGGCCTCCGTTCCTGTCGACGGCCGTGAAAGCCGCGGCGGACCTGGTCGGCGAGGAGCGGGCGAGGGAGCTGGTGACGTCGGTCCCCGCAGCCATCATCGAGGGCAGGCCGGTGCAGGCGCCGGAGCCGCGGGAACAGGAGAAGCACGAAGGCTCATGGTTCAGAAAGGCCTTTCGGTTCATGGCGAAAAGTTAAATGAATGGAGACCCCACGGTAAAGTCAAGGACCTTCAACTATGACTCCGCGATCGAGCGGGGGATCACCTTCCTTCTGATCTTCACTCCCCTGGCCCTGGGGAGCGTGCAGGCGTGGTCCGCGGCCATCATGGAAATAACGGCGCTGCTGGTTTTTTCCCTGTGGCTGGTAAAAAGGATCAGCGGCCCGGCGCCCGCGATGGGTTGGAGTGCGCCGGGATTCCAACGGCCCCCTGTGATGCTCTTCGCATTTCCCCTCGTCCTGCTCGGGGTGGCCCTTTTCCAGGTCCTTCCGCTGCCCGGGCCGATGCTGTCCGTTCTTTCGCCAAGGACTGCAGCTCTCTACCGGTCCTTCCTTGACAATCCCGACGTGACCTGGCGGACCGTCAGCGTTCATCCCGCAGCAACAGTACAGGCGGTGTTCAGGGCCCTGTCCTACGGCATGGTGTTCATCGTCATCGCAAGCCACTACGACAGGGAGGCACGGATCAGGCGTTTGTTCCAAACCGTTATTCTGATGGGATGTTTTCTTGCAATCGTTGCCGTGGCAATGAAAATAGCGGGAAACGGCAGGCTCTTCTGGGTCTTCACGATGCCCGGGGGAACAAGTTTCTTCGGCCCCTATATCAACAAGAACCATTTTGCGGGATACATGGAAATGGCCGTGCCCGTGGGCCTCGGGTCCTACCTGTACACGGTGTCAAGGATGAGGGGAAAGTCGGACCGGGCCGGAATGCCCCTGCAGAAGAAGGTTGCCGCTTTCCTGGACGATGAAAAACTCATGCCCCTGTCGCTCGGGCTCGTCTGCGTGATCATCATGACAGGAGCGTTGTTCCTGACCCTGTCCCGGGGCGGCATCGCGGCGTTTTTAGCGTCCCTGATATTCTTTGCCTGGCTCGCGCGTTCACGGAGGTCGCTCAGGAAAAAATGGAACTACGTCCTCCTCATGGGCGTCGTCATGGCGCTTGCCGTGGTCATGGCCGCATGGACCATGATCGAGGCCAGGATGGAAACAGTTGCGCAGCAAAGCGTCACCAGGACCGACACGTGGCAGGACTCCATTCCCATTGTTCGGGACTTTCCGCTCCTGGGCACCGGCCTGGGCACGTTTCCCGATATCTTCCCCCTCTATCAATCAAAACATTCCCTGCTGTTCTTCGAACATGCGGAGAATGATTATATCGAGCTCCTTACAGATACCGGAGTTGCCGGCTTTGCCGCGCTGCTGGCGCTGGTTGCTGTTTTCTCTTATGCGGTCTACAAAAGATGGCGCGAACGGCATAACCCCTACGTGGTCTGTGCGGCAGCGGGCGGCATGGCCTCCTGCGTCGCCATAACCGTACACAGCCTGACCGATTTCAATATGCACGTCCCGGCGAATGCCATGCTCTTGACGATCATAGCCGCAGCGACCTATGCAGCGGTGTTCAATGTGAAGAGCGGCAGACAGCCGGGACCAGCCACGGAACAAGGGAAACACGAGGTCGCATGAGCAGATGATCGGGAAAGAACGTAAAATACAATTCGCGAGTATCGCAGCAGCTCTGTTCGTCATGGCCGCGCTCATCAGCTACCCGGTGAGATCGCTTCTTGCCGACTACTATTACCATAAGGCGGCCTTGTTTCTTGAAAAAACTACGGCAGACAAGGGGAACGCGTTGCCCATCTCAGGGGAGACCATGCCTCATTACCTTGAGGCGATCACGTCCCTGGAGCAGGCATCGGCGATGGCCCCGTGGGACGCTTCGTACGACAAGGCCCTGTCGGAGCTCTACATCCGCCTCGGGACCTGGGCCGCGGCAATGGAAGGCATGAATGCGCCTTTGCCCGTTGGCGCGCTTTCGAGCAAGGCGGCCTTTGAAAAGGCCGCGCTCTGCCTGCTTGCCGCGATCAGACACGAACCGACCAACCCGGATTGCCACTATGCGCTGGGATGTCTGTACGACCTGACCGACCAAAACAGCGGGTTGTCGGAAAAGGAGCTTGACCGGGCGCTTGCCGCGTTTCCGGTCAACGCGCCCCTCAGGTATGCCGTGGCAATGGAGCACCTGAACGCGGGCAGGGGCGGCGACGCCCTGGAGCAGGCCGACGTGCTGATGAAGATCGACGATGCCGGGGCCTGGACGTTCCGGACCTTTGAGATTGCGTGGCGTGCCTCCAGTGACCCGCGGGTCGTGAGAGGCCTTGCGGCCGGCAACCCCGAGGCAGAGGATATAGCGCAAAAGTTTCTCGCGTCAAAGGGGATCAGGGAGCAGTAGGTGGAATAGCATATGTGCGGGATAGTGGGGATATACTGCTATGGACACGGTTCGGACGTTGTCGACCGGAACGAGCTTGTGCGCATGCGCGATCGGATGGCTGTGCGAGGTCCTGACGGTCGCGGTGCATGGTATTCGGCTGATGGGAAGGTCGGGCTCGGGCATCGGCGTTTGGCGATCATAGACCTCACCGATGCAGGGTCCCAGCCCATGGCAAATGCCGACAAAAACCTGGTCATCACTTTTAACGGCGAGATATACAACTACAAAGCTCTCCGCTCTCAGCTCATCAGTAAAGGCTACCTCTTTTACTCTACTAGCGATACGGAGGTGCTTCTGCATCTGTATGCCGATAAGGGGATTGAGATGGTCCACGATCTTCGCGGCATGTTTGCCTTTGCGATCTGGGATGCGAAAAAGAAGGGCTTATTTCTTGTCCGGGATCCCTTCGGGATCAAGCCCCTCTATTATTCTGATGATTCCCGGACCTTTCGCGCAGCATCACAGGTAAAGGCCCTGCTTGCGGGGAATCAGGTGGACACAACACCCGATCCGGCAGGACATGTGGGGTTTTTCCTCTGGGGCCACGTTCCAGAACCCTATACCCTCTATAAAGGAATCACGTCTCTGCCTGCAGGCACAACTCTTTGGGTAGGAGAGAGCGGGGAAAAGACCTTCACTACATATTGCGACATCAGCGCAGTGCTTGCCAAAGCAAGCCAGCCGCAATCGCCGGTCAAACCGGCCGAGATGCGGGAAATCCTTAGGAATGCTCTGCTCGACAGCGTCAGGCACCATCTTGTCGCCGATGTGCCAGTCGGCATTTTCCTCTCCGCAGGCTTGGATTCGACAACGCTGGCTGCGCTGGCATCTGAATGCGGCAGGTCCGACATTAAGACTGTCACCCTCGGTTTCACAGAGTACCAGGGGACCGTGAATGACGAGGCTCCGCTTGCGGAACAGGTGGCCCGGCACTACGGCATCGCGCACAACACTATCTGGGTCGAGAAG
The DNA here is from genome assembly GCA_963769335.1 of Nitrospirota bacterium. Lineage (GTDB taxonomy): Bacteria > Nitrospirota > UBA9217 > UBA9217 > UBA9217 > JAJYKN01. Next base: position 6,827 of record CAVYLT010000103.1, read on the forward strand.
AAAGACTTTCAGTCCGAGCTTGACAATATCCTTGATTCCATGGACCAGCCGACGACGGACGGCATCAACAGCTATTTCGTGAGCAAGGCTGCCAAGGAAGCAGGAATCAAAGTCGTGCTGTCCGGACTGGGTGGGGACGAGTTGTTTGGGAGCTATCCGAGTTTCAGCCAAGTCCCGCACTCGGCGCGTCTCCTAGGCCCTTTCACCAGGGTGCCTTATCTCGGGAAAGGTTTTCGTGCCCTTTCAGCACCCCTATTGAAACATTTCACTTCACCCAAATACGCAGGTTTGATCGAGTACGGCGGGAATTACGGAGGAGCATATCTCCTTCGGCGCGGCATGTTCATGCCCTGGGAATTGCCCGAGGTTCTCGGTCCGGATATGGCTCGCGAGGGGTGGCAGAAGTTGCAGACGCTCGTACGACTGGAGGCAACGCACAAGGAAATTGCGAATAAACATCTCAAGATTTCTGCGCTCGAAATGTCATGGTATATGCGAAGTCAGCTCCTCAGGGACACAGACTGGGCGAGCATGGCCCACGCCCTTGAGATCCGAGTGCCATTTGTTGACGTGAAGCTTCTCGACAGCGTTGCCCCTCTACTCGCAATCAGTTCGGCCCCAACAAAACGGGACATGGCATTAACTCCTATTAAACCCCTGCCCGCGGGTCTTCTCGGTCGGGGAAAAACAGGATTTACTGTTCCTATGCGGGAGTGGCTTGAGAAGGATGGCTTGAAAAAAAGCGAGAGGGGCATGCGAGGGTGGATAAAGAAAGTGTACGCAGAACACATTAATAATCTTTCAAAAAAGGCGAGCAATGCTGTCCGAAATTGGGCTAAACGATCATGACATCCTTAAACACAAAAGACAAAGAGACAGTAAAATTATTGTTTGCTTTACCTCAACAGAATTTCATGAACGTAGCTGTTATTTCCAAACGGTGTGGACGAAAATAGTTACCATGCTTTCAATGTTTATTTTATATTACCACTTTTTTGGATGAAAAAATATTGGAAAGATTGTGGCTACACTACTAGTTGATCTCTGTTCTTAGCAAGCTAATACAAACGCACGGAATATTGTGACATAGTCACAGAACTATTCTTGCTTAACAAATCAGTTGCTTGCGTTGACTGAATCAAAATATTTCATGTTTGTATTAGATTAAAGTATATATGAACGAGCAACGCAAACTAATAATCGAAGCAGGCCGTACCGCAAGGCACTATTGGATGGATCTATGGCACTATCGCGAATTGTTCTATTTTCTCGCTTGGCGCGATATCCTGGTCCGCTACAAACAGACGACGATCGGCGTTGTTTGGGCACTTCTTAGGCCGCTTCTGACTATGGTTGTCTTCACAATGGTCTTCGGCAAACTGGCGAAGCTGCCCTCCGAAGGGGTCCCCTACCCGGTGATGGTTTTTGCAGCAATGCTTCCGTGGCAGTTTTTTGCCAATTCACTCACCGAGTCGAGCAACAGTCTTATCGGGAATGGGAACCTCATTTCCAAGGTTTACTTCCCCCGGCTCATCATACCTTCAAGCGCTGTTATCACTAGTTTCGTGGACTTCCTTATCTCGGGAATGATCCTGATCGGGCTCATGGCCTGGTATCGCTTCCTGCCGGATTGGCGTATTATGGCACTCCCGTTGTTTGTTCTCATTGCTTTTGCGGCCGCTATGGGCATGGGGCTCTGGTTGACAGCGCTCAATGTCAAATATCGAGATTTCCGGTATATTGTTCCTTTTATCGTTCAGTTCGGCCTTTACGTATCTCCGGTAGGTTTTTCCAGCAGCATTGTCCCTGAGAAATGGCGTCTTCTTTATTCATTAAATCCAATGGTCGGAGTTATTGACGGCTTTCGCTGGGCGATCCTCGGAGGAAGCGCGCATCTCTATTTACCCGGTTTCCTGCTCTCCTGCGGCCTTGTTGTAGCTTTTCTGGTAACGGGGATATGGTATTTTAGGAAAACCGAGAAGACCTTTGCAGACGTGATATGAGTGACACAATTATTAAAGTTGAAAATCTGAGCAAGAAATACGTTCTCAGTCACCAAAGTCAGGAGCGCTATACAGCTCTGCGCGATGTAATAGCCAGAGGAGCGAGCAATGTCGGGAAAAAACTTCTTGCACCGTTTACTTCCAGGAAATCAACTTTGCCGGCAACGCGGGAAGAATTCTATGCTTTGAAAGATGTCTCTTTCGAGATCAAACAAGGTGATCGGGTCGGCATCATAGGCAGAAACGGTGCGGGAAAGTCTACGCTCTTGAAGGTCCTCAGCCGGATTACTGAGCCGACGAACGGGCGGATCGAGATTACTGGTAGGGCCGCGAGTTTGCTGGAAGTGGGCACAGGTTTTCATCCCGAGCTGACGGGCAGGGAAAATATCTTTCTGAACGGCGCGATCCTCGGGATGGGGAAAGCTGAGATAAGGCGGAAGTTCGACGAGATTGTAGCGTTTGCGGAAGTTGAAAAGTTTCTCGATACGCCGGTAAAACACTATTCATCAGGGATGTATGTGCGGTTGGCGTTTGCCGTGGCGGCGCACTTGGAGCCGGAGATCCTCATTGTCGATGAAGTTCTGGCCGTAGGGGATGCGCAGTTTCAGAAGAAGTGTTTGGGAAAGATGGAACAGGTGGGGAGGGAAGGACGGACGGTTCTTTTTGTTAGTCATAACATACAAGCAATCATTAGACTTTGCAACAAAGCAATTATGTTAAAAGGAGGTAAAATTAATCGTTCGGGATTGTCACAGGAAGTTTCATCTTATTATTTGAATGATGGCGACAATCTTAATTCCATCAGGACTTGGAACAATTCTGAGAACGCCCCAGGAAACGACGATGTTAGATTGTCTAAAGTAAGAGTTATTAATTTAAGTGAAGAGTCAAGAGATGTTTTCTATTCCACAGAAACTATTGGTATTGAAATGAGTTATGAAGTTTTTAGTGAAGAAAACATCTTATGGTTTGGTTTTAATCTGTTCAATAGTGAAGGAATAAATATTTTTGACACTCATAGTGTATCGTCTGAGTTTTATAACAAGAAGCACCCAAAAGGTAAATATACTGCTACTGCGTGGATACCCAAAAATTTATTTGCTGAAGGTTTAATAATTGTGGGTTGCGCCATTTTCAATCATCTTGAGCATAAAATATACTTTCATGAGAAAGATGTAATTGCTTTTTCCATTATTGACCCTCTTGATGGAAGTTCTGCTACTGGTAAATCTCCAGGTAATTTCCCGGGCATCCTTAGGCCTTTGTTACATTGGGCGATAGTTAAAACCGTTTAGGAGTGGAAATGAAGCCGGACAGTGATTGGACAGGTGAAAGATTGGAAAAATATATTCTTAACGAAACAACAATCGAACATTTACACCGTTATGGAGCCGTCCTATGCTTACTCAAAGACAAAGATGTATTGGACATTGCATGTGGGGAAGGTTATGGGGCAAACATTATGGCTGATTACGCCAAAACTGTAATTGGTGTTGATATAGCAGAAACAATTATAGTAAAAGCTAAATCTAATTATATTAAAAACAATCTTTCTTATATGCAGGGCTCTGTTGAGAGTATGCCAATTAGTGACTCGTCTATAGATATTGTCGTCAGTTTTGAAACACTAGAACATCATGAAAAGCATGAAGAAATGCTTGGAGAAATTAAACGCGTCTTGAGACCCAATGGATTGCTAATAATATCTACCCCTGATAAATCTACTAACGATCAACGCATTGGTTATAAAAATATATATCATTTTAAAGAACTTTATCTAGATGAATTTAAAGAGCTAATAAGTAAGTATTTTTGCCATGCTAATTACTATTTCCAGAAGGTTATCATGGGGTCAATGCTGATTGCTGAGAACAATAGCAAAGGCTTTCTACACTTAGCTGGTTGCTACGACAGAATTAAAGACAATATTGGGCTGCCTAATCATAATTTTAATATCTGTGTCGCCTCTGATGGTGCTGTTCCCGAGTTAGAAACAAGTTTTTTTGATGGTCGTACAATTCTAGAAACCAACATGAAGGATAACATGAAGGCTTCAAAATACTACAGGTTTGGTTATATTGTCCTTTACCCGCTTACATTTATAAGAAATATTATTAGAAAACATTAACCGAGTGTAGGAAATAGATCATGCCCCAATTAACTATTATAATAATCTCGCATAATACAAAAAATATCCTTCGAGCATGTGTTGAATCTATTTATTCTACTATAAGCAAAACTAGTTTTGAGCTTATTGTTGTAGATAATGCATCATCGGATGGTTCTGCCGAGATGGTTAAAACTATTTTCCCACGAGCAATTGTAATTAGTAATGCATTAAATGTAGGTTTTTCTAAAGCAAGTAATCAAGCAATAAAAATATCAACTGGCGAATATGTAATGTTGTTAAATAGCGACACGCTGCTCGTAGCAGGAGCAATAGACACACTAGTAGATTTTATGGATAGTCAACACGATGCCGCTGCAGTTGGGCCAAAAATACTTAACATTGATGGTTCGTTGCAGAGTAAGGGCTTTTATTTTCCTTCTGTTTCATGGGCTTTTATTACTTTACTACGTGTGAATAAGATTTTAACTGAACAAAAAAAGAGGAAAATATTTCATAGGTTCTGTTGGAGTGAAGATGACACAAAATCAGTTGATTGGGTTTCTGGTTGCTGTTTGGTAGTGTCTAAGGAAGCTATAAAAAAGATTGGTATGCTGTCTGAAGATTTTTTTATGTATTCTGAGGAAGTTGAATGGTGCTATAGAGCCAAAAAAAACGGCTTTAAAGTTTGGTATCTGCCAATAACGCAGATTTATCATCTGAATGAAGCCTCACCATTTGTGAATCGAGGCAAAGTATTCAACAAAAGCAGAATAATATTTTACAAGAAAACCATAGGCCTCTACAATGCCGCTGTAATATCGTTATTAGCACTTATTTCTCTTTGGATAACTTATTTACGGATATCTATATCGGCAAGAAATAAGCATGAGAAGTCAGAATGTTTGAGAAACATAAGATCTGAAGTGACTCTGCTAAAATTGATACTTACAAGCATGGGCAATAGGAAGCATTTTTCTATTGAACGTTATAGATGAGGCATCTTATCTTGAAAGTGTTATTTGCTGGCCTTTTTAATACTGTTTCATAAGTGGCCCCGCTTTGAGACATAGGAAAAGAGAAATTGGCTCCTTTAGTTAGTATAATAATACCTTCATACAACGCCGATCAGTGGATTTCGGAAACGCTGCAATCTGTCCTGGCGCAAACTTGGATGAAGAAAGAAGTTATTGTCATTAATGACGGCTCAACTGACGCAACGCTTAAGATTGCGCAAAGTTTTGCTTCGCATAATGTCAAAGTTATTTCGCAGAACAAGAAGGGGGCAGCTGCTGCAAGAAATAAGGGTTTAAAGGAAGCCCAGGGCGACTTTATTCAGTTTTTAGACGCTGATGACCTTTTAGATTCCCACAAGATTGAAGCGCAAATTAATTTGCTGAACAAATACGGCTCAGAATATGTTGCTTCAGGTTCATGGGCTAGATTTAGCGGTGCTGTTCAGGATGCTAAGTTTAACAGAGCAACAATTTGGCAAGATATGTCCCCGATCGACTGGCTTTGTACTTCTTGGCAATCGGGTGAGACAATGATTTTACCTGCATGGCTTGTCCCTAGGATAATTGTGGACAAAGTAGGTGGTTGGAATGAAATAATTTCAGTAAATGATGATGGTGAGTATTTTTGTCGTGTAATCCTAGCCGTCAAAGGAGTGGTTTTCAGCGAAAAGGCCAAATCATACTACAGGGTGGGTCACAGCGGCAGTCTAAGCCAGAGAAGAACAAAAGATGCCTGGCTCTCGGTCATCGAAAGCTACAAATTATGCGAAGAGCATGTCACACACCGTGATAATAGTCAAAGAGTTCGAGATGCCTGTGCGGCGCGATATATTAGCTTTATTTGCGCAGTTTATCCAGATATGGCAGACTTGATTTTAGAAGCTAAACGCAATATAGAAAAGTTAAAACCAATTAGTCCTACTTTGCCAGTAGGAAATTTATTTAAATTCTTTTCGAATATCATTGGATGGGAAAAAACGCTTAAACTAAGAACTTTCATAAAAAGAATAAGGCGGTAGAAGAGATGTGGAAGAAATCTAGCTTTTTGTGAAAATGACTTGTTTGTTTCCTTATATCAAAAGAGAAAACTGCTTTAACATTTAATTAAAACTTCCGTAGGTAATATGTCGGCAAACCAAAAAAAAGAACAAATTAGCATTGTCATTCCAACCATAGGAAGGGACCGGATTTTAGTAGATACGTTGCTGGCGCTTGAAGCACAAAACGACGTGGTTTTTGAAGTCATTATTGTTAATCAAAATGACTCTGTCCTTCCTACTTTAAAAGAATATCTTGTCCAATCAAAATTAAACATCAAGCACCTTAATCAAAAGGAAAAAAACGCATCAAAAGCGAGAAACAAAGGAGCAAATGACGCATCATCATCAATATTACTTTTTCTAGATGATGACGTGATAATACATGACAACCTGTTTTTGCGATCCCATCTAAAGAATTATGAGAATGACGCAATTTCAGGAGTGGCAGGTCAAATCCTGGCAGTTGGTTCAAAGGAAAGGTTAAATAGACATGCATGGAGCAAATCGAATTATTATGGGTGGCTATATTTCCCATTAAATTTTAATGAAAGAATTACCTTAGGCGGCGTAGGGGCAGCAGCAAATCTTTCAGTCCGCAAAAAGGTCTTTTTTGCCGTGGGCGGAATGGATGAAAATTTTGAAAAAGGTGCATTTAGGGAGGAGAGCGATTTCATACAGCGATGCAACAAGTCTGGATATGCGTTGGTTTTTGATCCAAAGTGCTCTTTGGTTCATATCGGAGACAAAACGGGAGGAATTCGCAGTTGGGGCCAATCTGTTGGTTTGCAGCAAATGCACCACGTTGTCGGAGAATGGTATTTCACTATAAAGCACATCAATAAATATAATTATTTTCATTTTCTTATTGCATTAATTAGACGGCAAGTCTTGAATAGAGCAAATGTAACGCGACCTCACAGATTATTTCAGGCAACCTGCCGGTCACTGAAGGGTTTGCTTATCGCTTACAGAGTGAAATTGAAAGGGGAAAAGATACTGGTATCTTATCGTAGAAATAAATGAAAGTACTCATTTTAACAGAACACTATCTCCCTCTACTAGCGGGGACTACCACCCACGTCGAATATCTGAGCCGTGCTCTAGCAAAACGTGGGCTGGATATTATTTTAGTTGTACCCGACCAGATGAACGGAGGTGATGTTTTGCAGGAAGAAAATTCGTTTGATCGCAGACTGATTAAAGTACCAACCAAGTTAATACATCCTGTCGCTTCGGATCGGGAAGCGCGCGCGCATTATATTTCTGTTTGCGACAAAACCATACCTGCGTGGCTTAGTGACATTCAGCCTGACTTAATTCATGTGATGTATGGTCATTACTGTCATAAGATTTTCGACAGTGTTTGCAAAATACCTAAAGTGTGGACGTGTCATAATGTCCCTCCCCAAGAATATGCTATGCCTGGAAATGAAGAAAAAAAAATTGGACGGCTAATGAATCGACTATATAGTTCTGCCATACGCTTTAAACATCGGCAAATGATTCTTTCCTACCCGTACGAAAAGATCATAGCAATAAGCAATGCGACGGCTCAAATCCTGAATAGCGAAATTGGTTTGGCGAAAAAGAAAATAATTGTTATCCCGAACGGAGTGCGAGATATCAAAAAGTTTTCATCTTCTGGAAATATTGCGAATAGGGACAAACCTATACTACTTCTGACGGTAGGAGGACTCAAAGCGCATAAGGGGATTCATCATCTCCCTCAAGTGGCGCATAATTTAGTTGACGCGGGAGTTAATTTTGTATGGCGGATTGTTGGGCAAACCTTTAACCAAAAATATCTCGAACAAATTAAAAAAGAAATCGTAATTCTTGGATTGTCCGATCGCATAGTTTGGATGGGGGAACTTGCCCAGAGTCAGTTGGATGCACAATATCTCGCTACGCACCTTTATGTTCATATGGCAAGTCAAGAAGGTTTCTGCCTCACGGTCTTAGAAGCACTTGCGATGGGAATTCCCGTAGTCGGTACAAGAGTAGGTGCAATTCCTGAAATGATTCGTCATGACCGCGGCGTTCTAGTAGAACCTAATGCTGAAAGTATTACGGCCGGAGTTAAGAAAGCTATTAAAAATTATAATTTTTTCAAAAAAGGAAGTGAACTTGGAAAAGAAGTCCAGGCGCAGTACTGTTGGGATATTGTTGCGGCAAAGACTGAAGCACTTTATGAATCGTGCTTACGTGGGATCCCTTTAACCATCAACAGGTCAGGAAAAAAGTGATATCATCTCCATGGTATCGAGAAGAAGGCTCGATTACATGAAGTTTTTTTAACGAAGAATTGTTTCTATGCTCTTAGAGCTTGCCGTTAAATATTAAGCAATCAAAAATAAAATTTGATTTAGTGGACTATTAAATGCAAATATTGGCATTACCATCTCCTTATACAGATATCGTTGTAATAATAAGTATGTCACTAATGACTGCTTTTTTTGCTCTCGTTAGGCCAGAGCTGATATTAAAGATAATTCCTTTTTCGTTAGCACTTACTGCTTTTTATGTTACTCTAGGAACGAAATGGCCCTCGGATAAATTGGTCCCGCTAATTTTTTCTGTCGGATGCTGCATGTATTTAATGAGATATAATTTACCCACCTCCCACCTAATACCCAAAAATCATATTTTCAAACTATTAGTTTTGATCTCTATAAGCGCTATTTGGGGCTTTATATATCTACCTGATTGTGAAATCAATGCTCCCGCGATGCAGATGCCCGAAATAAGAACTATTGTTCGCATTATTTATTATATAGCGGCCATGGCTTATTTTTTAGCACCTTTAATATTCCTGCCGCTTGTGACTGATAAGTTATCGCCCCTGAAAATGTATGTGTATGCTGGGACGGTGTTAGCTGTTTATGCTGTCTATCAGTACATTGCTTATCATATCGGTTTGCCTTATCGAGGGATTAAATACTGGGAGGACCATTCCGGCTTTGGCGGCTTAGAAACGATGAGTGGCTTGTTTCGCGCAAATGGATTGGCCAATGAGCCCAAACAACTAAGTATGTATTGCGTAACGGCGGGCCTTTGCAGCTATGTATTAAGCAGGACAGTCACTCAACAAAAAATGAAATTGTTTGTATTAACTGTATTGCAATTTGTCGGTTTTTTGCTCGCATTTTCAGGCAGCGGATTCCTTGCGGTGATGTTATTTCTTATGGCAATGTTTTTTATATTTCTCAAACAAGCCGATAAAAAATATCAAATTCCTTGGATGCAGATATTGCTGGCTATCCCGTTACTTATTGCACTGACGATTGCGTCCGGCTATTGGACAAAAGTGCAGACTTTCACAAATGCAATTACATTTGACAGAGTAAAGTTCTCTATAAGTGACAGTGGAAGTGCGGTCGAGGAGCGGATTGATAATTATCTTTTATTGTTATTTGTGCAGAATCCATCATTCATCCTTACCGGATGTGGAATGGGGAACCAGCCTTATTGGGTGTTTGATAAGTACCACGTTGGAATTCACCCGACAAGGGGGATTAGTCCTGCTGACTCAGGTTGGCTAAATCTCTTGGCTGATTTTGGGATTACCTCAATAATCATATTTATCATTATTATAAGAGGAACAATTCGTGATTACTTGTATGTTATAAAAAATGATATTTCATCTGATACGCGAACTGGTATCATAATATCATTTTATAGCGTTTTGTTGTCTGTTTGTTTGATGTTTTTTGTGGGTGCGTTTAATTTGCTAGTCTTTTGGCTTGGTATGTTTTACGCTTTTAGAAATAGCGCAGTCAATGAAATAAAACCGGGTATTGACTAATCTATTTTGCCTTGAGAGCGATGAAATTTCAACGCTTCGACATGAAAACGAGAAAAAAGTGAAGGTGTTAATCATTAACCCATGTTACTATCCCGCGCACCGATATGGAGGACCAATAAAATCGGTTCACGAGATGGCACGAAAACTTGTTGAACTCGGAGCCGATGTTACAGTTTTTACAACAACTGCTGACGGAATGGAGAACTTAACTGTTGAGACTGAGAAAGAGATAAACTGTGAAGGGGTCAAGGTTTATTATTATCCGCTCACCAAACCTCGTTTCTATTATCGTTCGCCGACGTTGGCTGCAGCGCTTCATAAGAGGATCAGGGAATTCGATATTGTTCACATAAATTGGCTTTATGTATATCCGACAATGGCGGCGGCACGAGAATGTATTAACCACGATATCCCTTACCTCCTGGCTCCTCGTGGCATGCTGGACCAGAATGCAATTGCTATGCACGGCTATCTGAAAAAGAATCTCTATCTAAGGCTGATTGAACGCAAACATCTTTTCGGCGCATCTGCTCTGCATTTTACTTCAGATGGCGAACGCAACCGAGCCGTTACAGCAGGTTGGAACATCAAATCAATCGTTATCCCGAACGGGATCGACCTTGCTGAGTTTGAGGGAAAGACGGATAAACGCCGGCTTTTAGATCGCTACCCTGAACTCTCTGAGAAAAAAATCGTACTCTTCCTCGGCAGGATTAACTATATCAAAGGCCTTGATCTTCTTGCCGAAGCATGGCCGACTGTGATGAAAGAAGTTCCCGAGGCTCACCTCGTAGTGGCAGGACCGGATGACTATGGTTATGCCAAGAAGGTTCTCAGTTGGCTAAAAAAGGGTAGTGTTGATAAACATGTGACTTTTACGGGGATGCTCCTCGGCGAAGATAAATTTGCGGCCCTTTTCACAGCTGATATTTTTGTCGCTTCCTCCTATCTGGAAAGTTTTGGCATGGCGATCGTAGAGGCGATGGCTTGCAGAAAACCGGTTGTTATTAGTGACAGGGTAAACATTTGCGACGAAGTGAAAACTGCACAGGCAGGCATCGTAACATCATGCCATCCAGCAAGTATCGCGCAGTCTTTAATTATGCTACTGAAAGATCCTGACCGTAGACGAGATATGGGGCTAAACGGAAGGCGTCTCGTCGAAAAGAAATTCACCTGGGGTATTGCAGCACGGGAAATGATGGTCTCTTATAATGAAATACTCAGAGAATATAAATCTCATACCTGATACAAGAAGTCGATATCGCAAATAATGTAGGTTCCGATCAAAGTGTAAAGTCTAAGGGGTATATGATCATTCTCGGTCTCAACGCCTACCACGGCGATTCATCCGCCTGTCTCGTAATCGACGGGAAGCTGATCGCCGCTGCTGAAGAGGAACGGTTCCGCAGGATCAAGCACTGGGCCGGATTCCCCACCGAGGCGATCAAATACTGCCTTGAGGCAGGGGCGGTGGCTATCGGCGAGGTGGACCATATCGCCCTCAACCGCGACCCTTACGCGAATCTTTTCAGGAAGGCCCTCTTCACCCTTTCGAAGCGGCCCGGTATCCGGGCAATCAGGGACCGTCTGAGCAATGCGGGCAAGGTCAAGGACGTAAAGACGGTCCTGGCTGACGCGGTTGCTGTAAAACCCGAATCAATAAAGGCGTCCTTCCATCATGTCGAGCACCATCGTGCGCACCTCGGGAGCTCTTTTTTTGTTTCTCCTTTCACCTCGGCCGCAGTCGTCTCCATTGACGGGTTCGGCGATTTCGTGAGCACGATGTGGGGCGTAGGGAACAAGGACGGCATAAGGGTAAAGGACCAGGTCCGTTTCCCGCATTCGCTGGGGCTCTTCTACCTGGCCTTAACACAGTTTCTCGGGTTCATGAACTACGGGGACGAGTACAAGGTCATGGGACTCGCGCCCTATGGAAAGCCGATGGAAATGGACAGGATGCGAAAGGTCGTGAAACTGCAGCCGAAGGGCAGGTTCGTTCTCGACCTCGACTGCTTTGTCCATCATTCCGCAGGGATCACCATGACCTGGGACGACGGAGAGCCGAAGCTCGGCCCGGTCTACTCGGACAAGCTGGCCACGCTGTTCGGACCTGCACGGAAAAAGGACGAACCGCTGACAGAGCAGCACAAGAACGTCGCGGCATCGCTCCAGGAGATGTATGAAGAGGCCTTCTTCCATGTCCTCGACCACGTTCACCAAAAGACCGGGGAGCGGAACCTCTGCCTGGCAGGCGGGTGCGCCATGAATTCCGTGGCGAACGGGAAAGTGTTCGACCGGACCGGGTTCCGGGAGCTGTACATCCAGTCCGCGGCAGGCGACGGAGGCGGGGCGATCGGCGCTGCCTTTTATCTCTGGAACCAGCAGCACAAGGGGCCCCGGACCTTTGTCATGGACCACGCGTACTGGGGCCCGGGCTTCAGCAATGCCGGGATCAACGGCCTGCTGATACGGAAGCGGGACGAGCTGGCAACAGCGGGGTGTATTGTGGAGAAGGTGGATGATGAATCTGAGTTGTGCAAAAGGACGGCGGAGCGCATCGCGCAGGGGAAGGTGATCGGCTGGTTTCAGGGCAGGATGGAGTGGGGCCCCCGGGCACTGGGGAACCGTTCCATCGTCTGCGACCCGCGCCGGGCAGATATGAAGGACATCCTCAATTCCAAAATCAAGCGGCGGGAATCCTTCAGGCCCTTTGCGCCTTCGATCGCGCGGGAAGCGGTGCGGGACTGGTTCGAAACCGATTACGACGTGCCCTTCATGCTCCAGGTGTACCGGATCCGGAGCGAGAAGCAGCGCTTGATTCCGGCGGTTACCCATGTGAACGGTTCGGGACGATTGCAAACGGTGACGGAGGCGCAGAACCGGCGTTACTACGGTTTGATCAGGGCCTTCGGGTCTTTGACCGGCGTCCCGATCGTGCTCAATACGTCGTTCAACGAAAACGAACCTGTCGTCTGCACGCCGGGGGAGGCCCTGGATTGTTTCCTGAGGACACAAATGGATGTGCTCGTGATGGAGGACTGGTTTATTGAACGGAAGAACTGATCTGAAGATATCGATTATTACCGCTGTGCACAACAATGCAGATGTGATAACTGATTGCGTTACAAGCGTGCTAAGACAGACGCGGGAAGTGGAGCATATCATCATTGACGGGGCGTCGACGGACTCGACCCTCGAAATTGTGAAACGTCTTGCGCCGTCTGCGCGGATCTTTTCCGAACGGGATTACGGGATCTACGATGCCCTGAACAAGGGGATCGGGATGGCGACCGGTGATGTGATAGGGTTCTTGCACGCAGATGACGTGTATGCCGCGGAAAATGTAATCGACAAGGTCGCCCGGTGCATGGCCGAAAACGCCTCAGACAGCTGCTACGGCGACCTGATGTATGTCGACCGAAAGGATACAGGCAGGACCAGCAGATACTGGCGTGCAGGCGCCTATCGCAGCGGATCGTTCGAACTCGGCTGGATGCCTCCTCATCCGACGTTTTTCGTGAGGAAAAAAATCTACGAACAATTCGGGACCTTCAACACAAATTTCATAATAGCGGCGGATTACGAACTGATGCTCAGATTTCTGGTGAAGCACGGCATTACCACGACGTACCTCCCGGAGGTGTTGATCAAAATGCGGACGGGCGGGTCGAGCAATGGGAGCCTTCGGAACCTGTTCGTCAAGACGGTGGAAGACTACAAGGCATGGCCGCTGAACGGCCTCAAGCGCAAATGGTACACGATTCCCTTGAAAAAACTGGTCAAGCTCCAGCAATTTTTCCGGAGAGGAGCCTGGTCATGAATATGAAGGCGAAACAGCAGGAAAAAGGAATGCTCCTCCTCCTCCTCGACTGCAGCGCGATGGCCATCGCCATGACGTGCGCTTTTTTCGCCGGCTACAAGACGCCGGTGGGCTGGGACCTCCTGCCCCAGTACTCCTGGAGCATCGTCACGGCCCTCTTTTTCATCGTCCTCACCTTTTTCATCTTCGACCTCTACACGCTGCGCCGGCTCCCGGTAGCTTTTGTCAGCCAGGTCCCGATCATTCTTCTTGGACTTCTGGTCAGCTCCATTGCCACTACGTTTGTTTTTTTCTTTTTCCGGAACCCCGTTCCCCGCGCGGTCTTCATCCTTTTTTACGTATTTTCGCTGGCCCTTATCGTCCTGTTCCGCTTTGCCTTCCACCGGATGACCCTTTCCTCGGTGTATCTGAAAATCCTGGTCGTGTGCGACGCCGAACCCAGCAGGGCCATGGCGGAGCTCTTCAACACACGGGAGTACCTTCGCGCCCGCGTGGTGGGCTACGTGTCCTGCGACGATTCTCCGGCGCCCTGGGGCGACTTGCCCAGTTTCGGCGGCATTGCCGATCTGCCGTCGGCCATCGATACGTACAAGATCGATCATATCGTGGTGGCGACGTCGAAGATGCACGATGACCTGAACAAGCTCCTTCTCGAGTGCATGGAGCGAAAGATAAGGATTTCCGACTACCGGTGGATAACCGAAGTCATCACGGGCAAAGTGCCTATCGATTATCTGGATGATTACTGGTTTACCTTGTCCCTGAGCCATCTTGACAACCGCTATTTCTGGTACGTAAAACGCACGGTGGACATCTTCGTCAGTGTGGCCGGGCTCATGGTCTTCCTGCCGGTCTTCCTTGTCGCCGCGCTCTGTATCAAGCTCGAAACCCGCGGACCGGTTTTCTACTCCCAGCTGCGGATGGGCAAGGGGAACAAACCGTTCCACGTCTGGAAGCTGAGGACCATGACGGAGGGGGCGGACAAAAACAACGTGCACTGGACCCTCGATCACGATGACCGCATTACGAGGGTCGGCAAACTCCTGCGGAAGCTCAGAGTCGACGAGGCGCCCCAGCTGTTTAATATCCTTATCGGAGAGATGACCCTGATCGGGCCCCGCCCGGAAGCGATCAGCCTGGTCGAGCGGTACGAGAAGGAAATACCCTATTACCGCCAGCGGCACATGGTGACGCCGGGCCTGACCGGCTGGGCACAGATCAATTACCGCTACGGCAATACGATTTCGGACACCCGTGAAAAACTGAAGTTCGATTTCTATTACATCAAACATCGCGGGTTCATTCTGGATACGGTTATTTTTCTTAAAACCATCAGGACCGTTCTGAGCGGCAAAGGGGCGTTATAAGTTCAGAGTTCAGAGTACAGAGTACAGAGTACAGAGTACAGAGTACAGAGCACTCCCTCCCTTATTCGTCCCCCAGATGCTGGTCAACATAGTGTGCCAGGACCTCCTGCATCCGCATGGGCGGCGGGGTGCCGAAATAGCGGCAGATGACCGCGTGTGCGATCTCGTGCGCGAGGACCCGGTCGGTGATGTCGTTGAGGGAAAGGGAGATGTTCCGGGTCGCGTGCGAGTAAAAGGCCACGGGCGCGCTGCCCATCATGCCCAGTTCATGGTAGGCGCTGTCGAGGTCGGACTTGGAATGGTAGATCTCGATGCTGAAGCGGAGGCCCGGGGGACGCATGTCGAGGAGGTTTTCGACCATGTCCACGATCCGGTCCACCCTGGTTCTGGCCAGAAGCGGGTTCTTCTCCGGGCTTTCGCTCAGGAAGCTCAGGCCGCTCCCGATGTTTCTGGTGAATGCGAACAGGTCTTTGTCGCTCGCGTACCGTATGTCGGCGTAGGACGTGTGGTAGACCCCTCCGGTCTGCGCAAAGAGTGCCGTGGGGAAGGCCAGCAGGAGAGCGAGCCCGAGCATCCAAGCGGCGCGGTGCGAGCACCGGAAAACAAGGGCCTGCGTCCTATTTCGTGTGAGTGGTTTTGAAGTGGTTTGCGGCATCCTGTAATTCCGTGATGCGTCCGGCAATTTCGCACAGGGGACGCTCAAGGTCCTTTTTGAGCGACGGATGTGATGCCGAAAGCGTGTGCAGCTCTTCCGTGATGCGGGAAAGCGCCGAGGCATGGTCCTTGATCAGGCCGATTTTGTGGTCCATGGTCCGCGCGAGGTCGTTGATGCGGCCGGCGAGTTCCTTGAACTGGTCGTCTTCCCGCAGGGTAAAGCGGTGGGTCAGGTCGCCCTTGTCGATCTCGTTCAGGACCTTCTGGAACCGGAAGATGGGGCCGGCGATCCGGTGGGAGAGATAGATCAGGACCAGGATGCCGATGATGCCGGTGACGATGATCACGCCGATCGTGGACATGAGCAGCATGGGCAGGAAAAAGTCGGACGTCCTGAGGAGCCTGACCTCGGAGCCGGTGTAGCCCGCGGTCAGCGTCCCCTTCGAGTTGTAGAGGAACAGGCCGAGGGCCGCGACTGCGGCGACGACGATCAGGACGAGAAACCGGATCGCGAAATCGACCTGGAATTTTTTATTGATGAAGTAATTCTTCCGGCGGTAGGGTTTCTTATCGGCCATGGTCGGCACCCGTTAACAGGCCCCTGTTGATCCGGATCTTCGACGTCCGCTTCAACGTTTCCACCCAGTCCGCCAGCGCCTTCTGGCGCTTCTGTTCCATCAGGGTCGCCTTGATCTTGTCCTGCATGACCGCAAGCGGGGGGAGGGCGATCTTTTCCTTTTTTACGACCGACACGACGATGAAGGCGCCGTCATGGTCGAACACCTTTGTCTCGCCGGCCTCCATGTCGAAGGCATGCCGGAGCGGCGACTGCCTCACGTCGTCGTAGAAACAGGGGCCCACGGTCTCCGCGTCCGCCACGTGCAGGCCCTTCTGCATCCTGTCCTTATACTCTTCGGCCAGTTCCTTCGTCGCCGCGCGGGCCGCCCGGATCACGGCGCGGTACTGCAGGCGCTTGTATTCCTGCCCGAGCTCGTCGTTCGTGACATACAGCCGGTCGGCCCACTCCCTGGTCTTGGCGTCGATCAGCTCGCGGATGAGCGTCTGCTCCCAATAGGTCTTGATCGTCTGGACGAACCGCTCGTCCTCGGACAACCCGAGCCTGACCGCCTCCTGGATCATGAGCTTGCGTTCGATCATGGTGTTGAGCCGGTCTTCGACGTCCTGGGACGAGAGCCGGGCTTCGGGATGCTGTTTCGCGGAGCCGGCGATTTCTTTCTGGAGGTCCGATAAAAGGATCTGCCCGTCGTTGACTGATGCCACGACCTTCTTGTCCTCGTGCCTGCTGCTGCACGCCGGCGTGAGCAGGGTCGCTGCAAGAAGCAGGAAGATGATATGACGCGACTGTTTCATTTTTAGCGGCTCCGTGAGGACAATTATACCAAGAACATCGGAAAAGACAATATAAATCCCCTGCAGGCATACCGCCCCGAAAGGGCCCCTGCACAAAGGGGCGAGGACCGTTTGCGGACTTCCACATAATTTGCAGTTCCCTTCCTAATATTAGATAATGTATCCTGATATTGTGTTACCTTTTGTGACATGAAATATATTTATTGTTTATCGTTAATTCGGCCACAAAAAGCAGGTATACTTATTATCGGAGTTACTTCTATAATTGTAATTTTGCACATATACCCTAAAAATACCCATTCAGAATTGTTGACTTTTTCCTCTAAGTAATATACGATAAGTTCGACAAAAAGTATTGGCAAACGCTTTTTTTATTTGGGGTATCCCCTATCTAGCTATAATTATGAGAGAAAACTATGTTTCTCTTTGTCGGCTAGAAGAAACTGTCACCTTTAATAGAACCTTGAAATCCGCTAATGCGCTTATTTATGAAATGCCGCGATTTAATGAGTGCGCCAGAACGTTACGAGGCTGTTTGAAATTTAACGGCTCAGGTCCTGCATAGCTGGAGTATAAGAAATACCGTTTTTGCGGTAACAAGCACTTCGTGCGACATTTGCACCAAGAAGTTGCAGCAGAAGTTTCATGAGTGCGTTTTTCGGAGTGCTGCCTTGACAAAAAGACGGGAAGGGAGATAGACTTTTCTTCATCTTGTTCTTTTTGTTTCCCTTTTGTAATCAAGGCAAAGAATGAGAAAATCCACTTCTGCATGAGTTCTGAAGATTAACATGGATGTTATTAGTATATGCATTTATTGCTGGGGAGGCGGGATCAGGGACGATATGAGGAACAGTTGCAGGAAATGTTTTCTCTGACCATGCGACTTGATATACCCTTAAAATACCCGATGCAGGGTATTGCCAACAGGAAGGCGGTCGGCTATGATGCTCCATGCTCTCTGCCATCTCCCTTATGAGGGACCACTGAACACGAGCAACGGCATTCCGGCGATATCGTCTCTCGCGGATAACAAGACGAGCAGTAAATTTGCTTTCCGATATTTGATACAGCAGGCGCAATAGTTCATTCCTGTTAGAAATTTCGTTTTACAGCATCTTTTTTAAACACACAACGCTGCTTGTAGGAGTAAACACTACAGCATATTCAGTATTGCACTGATACCGGCTTCTTCTATTGAATGATAACTTAAATGTTGTAAGCTTGGTTTTCATAAAATTGCTGTTTTGTTAAAGCTCTACGTGGTCAAGGCTTAGGTACTGCTGTTGGTGGCATCCGCAGGACCCGCAGATGTTCCAAAATGGTGGCAACGTTGGTTAGGATACAGGCATAATGAAAGAACTGATGTTCTCGACAGATAAAAAATTGCGCGTTTGCTCATGGGAAAAAGAGATTGCCGAATTTACCGGACGATCTGCTTCTCATACGATAGGGAATAAATACTATGAAATTTTCCCTCGTATTATTACTCGCGAAAAGGACGCCGTGGCCAAAGCAATCGAGACGGAAAAGACCGTGACGTTAAAAAAGTATGCATTCCCGTGCATTGCCGGCAGTTTCAACGCGGATATAAAAATCAAGCCGGTTAAAACAGCGGGCAATTCCATTGACAGGGCGGAAATAGCCATAAAGCCTCATTCTACCTGTGAAATGGGCAAGAGACTGCAGGAATCACAGAAACTTATAGATATCGGGAAAATTGCCTCGACGCTGGCCCATGGCGTTCGTAACCCTCTCAACGCTATCAAAGGGGCCGTCGTTTATCTTCGGGAGAAATACGTCGAAGAAGCAACACTCGTTGAATTCACCAATATCATGGAAATGGAAATTTCGCGCCTCGAGGATTTTATAACGAAATTTTTGAGCTCTTCGGTGTCCGACACCGATGTGCAAAAAAATGATATAAATTTAATGCTGAAAAAAATAGATGTCTTTACTTCGCTTCAAATGTATACGCGGAGCATCCGGGCGTCGTATGAATTGGGGACCGTCCCCCTCGTGATGATAAACTCGTTTCACATGGAACAGGCTATCCTGAACGTGATCAACAATGCCATTGAAGCTATGAGTGCCGGTGGTCTGCTTACGATTACGACTTCAACGGCGGAACAGGCGGATAAGAAGTTTGTAGTGATCTCAATCTCGGATACCGGACCGGGTTTAAATCACAAGGAGCGCGTTGATTTCTCATCGAGTGAAGCGCGTGTGGGAAGAGGGTTCGGCCATTATATTACAGATGAAATTCTCAAGCACTACGGCGGCCACGTCGAGATTGACGGCAAAAAGGATGTAGGTACGACGATACGATTGTTCATCCCGTATTGACAACGGTGGAGGAACAGCCATGACGGATAAAAGAACCATACTAGTCGTTGATGACGAGCCTAATGCCATCAGGGTTCTTTCGGCGCTGCTGAGGGCGGAGGGGTATCGGGTCCTTGAAGCGACGGATGTAGACAGCGCGATAGGCATCATTTGCGAACAGGCTGTAGATGCCATCGTTACGGACTTGAAAATGCCGGACAAAGACGGTTTTGAACTTTTCAATTATGTTTCCGAGCGTAATCCCGACTTGCCCCTGGTCTTTCTTACCGCGTACGGGAATGTTGATTCCGCAGTGAATGCGATGCGGAACGGCGCGTACTATTATTTCATCAAGCCCCCGGACTATGTGAAGCTCAAGCAGGTTCTTGCACGCGCCATAGAACAGTATGTGGTGAAAAGGACGTTTGAAGAGCTGAAAAAGAACAATGCCAAAGCGGCAATCCTGTGTCCCGTCATCGGGAAAACTCCCCCGATTACACGGGTTATCAAAACGATAGGCACGGTCAAAGATACGGACAGCAGCATCCTCATCCTGGGCGAAACCGGGACAGGAAAAGAAGTTATAGCGCATAATCTGCATTATGGCAGCAAGCGTGAAAAAAAGCCGTTTGTAGCCGTTAATTGTGCCGCAATACCCAAGGAACTGATTGAATCGGAACTCTTTGGCTACGAAAAGGGCGCCTTTACAGGGGCCACGCTGACCAAGGCGGGAAAATTCGAGGAAGCAACTGACGGTACGATCTTTCTCGACGAAATCGGCGAACTCGATATCGCAGTCCAAGCCAAGCTTCTGCGCGTGCTCCAGGAACGGGAAGTGGTGAGACTCGGGTCCAATAAACGGATTAAGGTGAATTTCCGGCTTATTTCATCGACAAACAGGGACCTTAAAAGGGAAATCGAAGCAGGAAGGTTCCGTGAAGATCTGTATTACCGGATAAATGTTATCAGGATCGAAGTGCCGCCTCTCCGTGAGAGAAAACAGGACATTCCTCTCTTCGTCGCAGAATTCCTGAACGACTTTTCGATTCGCGAAAACAGGCCTTTTTCTGTTGCCAGTGATGTAATGGAAACCCTTAGTAGTTATGAGTGGCCAGGGAATGTCAGACAGCTGAAAAACGTAATCGAGAGCGCTGTTGTCCAGGCCAAGGACGAGCGGATTACCGTCTATGAACTCCCGGAGGAATTTCACTCCCGGATGCCGAGGATGAAAAAATGCGATCCCGACGCGGTAAAACCGCTTAAAGTTCTGGAACGTGAGGCCATTTCAGATGCCCTCAATTTGTACGGCGGGAACATATCAAAAGCGGCAAGGCAGCTGGGCATTTCCCGAAAGACGTTCTACAAAAGATTGAAGTCAGAAAATTGCTGCTAACCGCCGCGGCAAATAAGGGCGCCGGCCTGCCTGCCGGTTTCAAGGGCGGGAATCACGATGTTTCAATGAGTAAGAATGTCCACAGTCGATCTCTTTAAAAAGAAATTCTCCATCCTCCAGGATCTTTCCAACGCTATTGTCATGTCCGACAATGTCAATACAATAGCAAACCTGCTTCTCGACTATGCCATCAGCTATGCGAACGCCGAAATGGGGTCTCTGCTGCTCGCGACCAATGACGATGAACTCTTCATTCTCGCATCAAGAGGATTTGATCCGCTATTCGACAAGAAACAGAAGATAAAAATCGGCGAAGGTATTGCCGGCATTGTGGCAAAAGGACGACTTCCCGTTCTCGTTAAAGATATTGAAAAAGAAGAAGCCTTCCGACGCGTTCGCCGCGACCGCTACAAAACAAACTCGTTTATATCATGCCCCATTGTTATTAATAATAAATTGCTCGGCCTTCTCAATATCAATGATAAAAAAGACGGCACATCGTTCAACGATGACGAATTTGAATTGTTGAAGACCCTTGCGAACCAGGCCGCGATCGCTCTTGAAAATGCGAACCTTATTAGTCAATTGAAGACGAAAGCGGGGGATCTCGAAGAAGTCAATAAAAAGTTGTTGGAAACCGACATCCTGAAAACTGAATTCCTCACCCGGGTTTCTCACGAGCTTCGGACCCCGTTGAATTCGCTCAAAGGGGCGATATTTTTTTTGCAAAATACCGAAAAAATCGAAAAACCGGAGCGGCAGGAATTCGAGGGCATTATCTCGAGCGAGATAAATAAGCTCATATCGATCGTTGAGAACCTCCTGGACTTTCTCAGGCTTGAGGATGAGACGAGGATTATCAGAAAGACCGTATTGAACGCGGGGGACATCTTTCGGGAACTTCAGGAATCCAAGTCACTTACGGCTGTCCTGGCGCGCAAAGGCATCGGCCTCACGGTGTGCACGCAAGACAACCGCTTCGATATTATCGGAGACAAAATAAAAGTCCATCAGCTCTTTTCGAATTTAGTTGACGGGCTCTCCCATTATCTGGAGCGGGGCGACTCGATTGAAATCGGCGCCACCGAAACACAGTATGTGAATATCAGCATCGTTTTGCCGCGGCCGCTGCCCACCTCGGCCCTGGCAATCCTCCATGATACACGGTATGTATTCCAGCTTGCACAACCGGAGGACCGGCTAAAACTGTATCTTGCCAGAAATATTTTGGATACGCACCGGTGGAAACTTTCCGCCGCGAATACCGATAAAAGCTGCCGTATCACCCTTACCATCCCCAAAAGCGTTAAACAGACAATTGATGTCTGCGTGGGCCAAAGCATGGATTCATTCGTGGAATTAATATCAGATTTGCTGGATATCGATATCTGTTCCGTCATGCTCAGCGATGAACTCACGAACGAACTGACTGTCAAAAGCGCTGTCGGCCTGGATGAAGATATCGTCAAGAGGACCAGGATAAAACTCGGCGACAAGATCGCGGGTTGGGTCGCGCTGGAAGGGAAGCCGCTATTTATAGACGATATCGAAAGCGACACGCGTTTCGCGAAAACCAATGTTTCTCAATACACGACGAAATCGCTTATGACACTCCCCCTGAAGGTAGGAAACAGGGTCATCGGAGTGCTCAATCTGAACAATAAGAAGACCGCGGAGCCTTTTTCAGAGGGGGACTACCTCCTCGCATCACAAATGAGCGACAAAATATCGCACTTCATAGAACTGCTTCAATCTGAAGCGTTCAATGAAAAAGATTTTAAACAATTCGTTGCCTCTCTTAGCGGCATGCTTGACGCAGACCAAGCATATCATGCGAAGAGGGACATCCTGTCGGCATTCGTCGATAAGATCCTTAAAAATTCCAAGCCGCTGCTGAAGCTGAAAAAAAATATTCATAATCCAGAACACCGGTAACTGCTTGGGTTGACTCCGTACGGCGCATGACGTGCGGCCATTGTATTGAATTTCAGTTTGGCACGGATCTCTTTGACATCAGGCATGAAGATAGTTGAGGTCCAGTGCTGTCCGAGGGGACAATGAATAGTATCCGGAAAAGACCAGCCTTTCATATAGTATGTGCGGCCGTACTTATCGTGTGCAGTTACTGCTATCTCGACAAGAACATCGCGTTGGTGGTGAATTCAGTATTGCAATCGAGTGGTCGCCTGGAGGCCATGTCCGCCAATATCCCCGACCTTTTGTTCCTGATGGTTTGCGTAATGACCGGGGCCGCATGGATTACCTATTTCTATGATGCCCAGAAAGGCATTACGAGCACACACACGCGGTTTTTTTTTAACATTGCAAATACGGTGCCCCTGTCGTTTCTGTCCAAATCCATCCTGCAGTTTGTGATAGGAAGAAGCAGCACCCGGCACTGGCTGCACTCTCCCGGCATGGGGGAGTTCCACTGGTTCCATGGGGGAGCGTTCCCCTCGGGACATATGGCCGTATTCACGGTCGTTGTCGCTGCACTGTGGACGTTTTATCCACGTTACCGGTTAGCGTCCGGTGCGGTTCTTCTGGGTTTGGCGGTTGCTTTGATCGCTACGGATTATCACTTTCTCAGCGATGTGCTTGCCGGAGCTTATCTTGGATGGGCAGTACATCATTATACGCTGCGCGGTATCGCGTCTTTAATCGACTCCGGGGAAGGCGACAGAATCATTTGCAGGGAATGAGGATAAGCAGGGAAGGGACGTCGTGCAGCTTGCCCCGGGGCCATTTGCTCGTGCCGAGGCCGTCCTCCCGCGGATTACTGCGCATTGCCCCCGGCCCGAGCCGGGAGATTGCAAGGTGCGGGATTCACTACCTGTTTGGACACCGTCTGACGGTGCGATGGATGAGGCGGCACGGCGGGGCTTAATACTGTCTAATTTTCAGGTCCCACCATTCGGTCCATTTTTGCGAGTCGTTTCCAAATTCCTGCCCGGTTATTTTCTCCAGCGCCTCCTGGGCAAACTTGGCTACGAATGGGTCACTATCGTGTAAAGCTTTGATCAGAGAATCTACCCCCCTGACGTCATGCAGTTCCCCGAGCGCAACTGCCGCCCTCCGTCTCACAAAGGCATGGTTGTCCGACAGAGCGCCAATCAACGGGACAACTGCACGACTGTCCTTCATCTCGCCGAGTCTCCTGGCAGATTCCCAGCGCACAGACGGTTGCTGGTCCGTCAGCGATTCTATAAGCTTGTCCACCAACTGGTCGCTGCCCTTTTTTTCCTGCGCCGGTGCGATGGACATATCGGAATGTTCCTCCGGGCACGGGTTGTTCAGCAGTTGTATGACTTCCTGCCGGTCATTTTGCTGGGCATACTGCAAAGCCGTTTTGCCCTCATTGTCCTCCAGTTTTTTATTGGCCCCCTTTCTTATCAGCGGGCAAATGAGATCCCTGTATCCTTTGGAAGAAGCGACCAGCAACGCGGAATATCCCTGCAGATTGGTGGCATTTACATCAGCCCCCCTGTCCAGCAAAAGATCGATGAGATTTTTTTTGTTTAATTCCGCCGCAAGGATCAACGCAGTGTTCCCGTCATTGGTTTTAGCATTGATATCAGCGCCGTTATTCAGTAAATATTCGGCCGTTTTCAAGTGACCGGCGGTCGTAATCGGTATCGGTCCGCTCGTCTGGCTTCTCTGTGCCGCCAAGGGAGAACGTATCATCGTATAATTTGACAACGCTAAAAGCGCATCATAGCCATCTGCATTTTTTGCCCGTATATCAGCGCCCTTTATAAACAGTTTTTTTACAATGGCTAAATCCCCGTGCCTGGCCGCTAGAATAAGAGGAGTGTTGCCGTTATTGTCTCTCGCATTAATATCATCGCCGCTTGTCAGCGCCTTTTCGACATCTCCAACGTTTCCGCTGTCCGCCGCTTTCAGTATTATATTCGCAGCGCAAGAAGTCATTCCCGCTAAACTTCCGAGCAAACATAAGACCGTTAATACCTTCTTCATTTCGAAATTCTCCTTTTTTCTCTGCCAGCGATGATTACCTTGCTTTTATCCGAGAGGAGAGGGCAGCCCTCATTTTACCAAAGCAAACGATAAAATAGAGGGGCCTCTCTGCGGAGTTCCTTCCCCTCCCGGATCACTCCGGGAAAGAAAAGAAAAGTGATGAGTATATTATAGCAGTATTCGTAATATCTGCGCAGGTTGTTTTCGGGCAGTCATGCAAGCCCTGCCTGGTGCTGCTGCCACGCGGGATGGGATGGCCGCCGCATATCACATCCCGGCGTCAGGTCCCGCAGCGGCGATCTCGCCTGCCTCCCCGTGTTTCAACAGGGGAAGTATCTGCAGATCCAGGATCTCGCCGCTTAATTCCCTGAGGAGTAAATTGAAAAAAGTTTTCGTGATCTTCTCGTCAAACTGCGTGCCGCAGCACTTGATGACTTCCTGGAATGTTTCATCGAGCCCCAGTTTAAGCCGGTAGGGGCGGTCCGTCGTCATCGCGTCAAAGGCGTCCGCAAGGGCGAGAATTTTGACTCCTTCGCTCAACTCCGGCGACATGAGCGCATCGGGATATCCCATACCGTCCATCCGTTCATGGTGATGACGGACGAAAAAGTCGATATTCTTCCACGGGAACTTGACCTTGGAAAGGATATCGTAGGAAATCTGGGGATGTTTTCGTATCTCGCTTATCTCGACAGCCGTCAGCTTTTCCCCTTTTCTGATGACGCTGGTGTCAATAATGATTTTCCCGATATCATGGAGCAGTCCGGCGACATAGATACCTTCAATGTCTTTTTTCTTCCATCCCAGTTCTTTTGCGATCGCTACGGAATAGCTTGCCACGCGGTAGGAATGGTCCTTGGTATAACTGTCCTTGGCGTCAATCGCGGCCGCAAACGCCTGAATGGTGTCATGGTAGATCCGCTGCATATTTTTGTAGAGCCGCCGGTTTTCCGTGGCCTTCTTGGAAAGTTCCAAAAACAGCTGCGCATTATGAAGCGTGATCGCCATTTGATGAGCTATGACTCTGAGAACGTCCTTTTCTCCCTGGCGGTAGGGCGCCCCGCCGAGCTTTTTGCCAAGGGTGATTGCGCCCACAAATGCCCCTTTTGCAAAGAGCGGGAGGAAAATTCTTGCCTGCAGTTTCGCCAAGACGTTCTTGTTCCGTTTGAAAAATACGTTTGTAGACATGTCACGGATGGTATGAGGGTCGTTCATTCTGAGAAGTTTGACTTGTTTTGCCGTGACACCCAGCCGGATATCCTCCGCGTCGATGTCCCGCTGTCCCTTTGCAACGAAAAGATCGAGCTCTTGACGCTTTGCATGATAGACAAGCAAGGCTGCCGTCGGTACGGACAACGTCCCGGCAATAACATAGAGAGCAGACTTCATTTTGGACGACAAGTCTTTCGACGAGGTCGCCTCCTGCCCGAGGTCTACGAGCGATGCAATGCTGAACAACAATCGTTTGAGATGGAGTTTTTTGTCCGTCATGTCAGCGTTTGCCCGCCAAATAGCTGAAGGCGTCCTGTTCATCTTTGAAAACTTTTACATGCTTTATCAAGCCCGCGATCTCGAAAATTGCATGATGGTCCTTCTTCATATTAGTAAAGCAGAGGACGCTGTTGTATTCCTGGGTTTTCTGCATCATACCCAAAAAGATCGAAAGCCCGATGGTATTGATGAATTGTACATCAGAAAAATTCACGACGAGTTTTTTCAGCCCGTTCCCGAGAAACTGTTCATTTGTTTTTTCGAGACGCTCTGCCGCGATGTCGTTAATGTAGCCTTTGGGCGTCATCACGGCTATGTCGCCGGCTGACCTTGACGATAGAGAGAAATTACTCATGGCTTATGGCGGTCTCCTTCTGCTTGCCGGCGGTTTTCTCGATCTTTTTTACCAGTACGATTTTTGTGCCAAGAGCGGTTTTCTCGAACCTGACCTGGTCGACAAATCGTTTCATCAGCTTTATGCCCCAGCCCCGCCCGCCGGTTTTCACGGCCTCCTGATCGCGGAAAGGTTCCCCTGTTTCCTGAATGATGAACTCCATCCCGGCACTTTCGACGGAAACCTCCATTTGCTCATCATCTACCGTGATGCTTACATAGACGTTATCATCATTCCCCCGGCCGTGTTCAATGGCGTTGATACAAGCCTCTATGACCGCTATTTGAAGCTGCCCGATGGTCTCGAGGTTCAGGTTCAGGTTTTTACCAATCTGTTCAAGACCCTGCGCCGCAATAAGCTCCGCTTCTTTCACCATCGGCAAAGACATGTCGTATCGGGCAATGTGGCCTTTTTGAGGGACTAACGCCTC
The DNA here is from genome assembly GCA_963769335.1 of Nitrospirota bacterium. Taxonomy (GTDB): domain Bacteria; phylum Nitrospirota; class UBA9217; order UBA9217; family UBA9217; genus JAJYKN01. The sequence continues at coordinate 34,021 of CAVYLT010000103.1, forward strand.
AAGGAAATGCTCTGTAAGATCGTGAGGGGACCTCGCCAGGATCTCCCTCAAGTAGAGGCTGTCAATGACGTCCCGCAAGACCCGGTCCTCAGCAGCCCTGAATACGCCGAACTCGCCGCGAATAAAACCGGCGAGATACAGGTTATACGCAATCTCGTGGGCGCGGTCTTCGGTGAGCGTAAAAGATTTGGCTATTCGCTGGCAGGAGAGGGGTTCGACGGTGTGATGTATCTTGTAGGCTATTGCCAGTGCGACCCGTCTCATGCCGAGATCCGGGAAAAAGTTCTTCAAGACCCCAGACCAGGATAATGCAATCTGTCCCACGACGATCTCATGGATGTACGCGTTCCAGAAGTCTTTTTCGTCGGGATTGCTCTTCGCGCATGCCTGCGTGACTGCGCAGCCCAGGTAAAAGGGATTGCCCCCCAGATGCCTCATGAGAATGGGGGGGACAGTGCCGGTGGCCTCATGTGCGCTCAGGAGTGTATTTGCTTTAGCCATGGCGCCTTCGGCTGTCAGGGGACGTATCGCTATGCGCTCCAGGCCGCTCACGACGGACATCTCCTGGAGCTCGGCTGCGTTCCCGCTGAGGATATAGGGCGTTTTCCTGTGCGACATCGGTTCCTGGAAAAGAGAGGCAAGACGGGCATCGGGGACGGTGTCGAGAGAAAGCCCCTTTATCAAGTGAAAATCATCGAGCAGGACGGCTACCGGAATCCCGGTAGCAAGCATGGTCCGGTGCGGGGCAGCAAGTGCGATGCGAAGCGCATCCAGCGGATCGCCGGCGCCCTGCATATACTGGTCAAGGATGTCTTTTGCCCAGTCCGCCTCGTTTTCCTCTATGAGCAGAGACAGGCTGTCGAGTGATATCCCGTCACGATACAGTAACGCCTGCTCTTTCTTCGCGAAGGCAAGCCGTTGGCAAAGGAAGCTGGTCAGATAGGTTTTGGAAAAAGCGGCAACCGACAGAAGCGCCGGGTTGACGGTAAAGGAAAAGGGGGCTACGCGGTCCTGCTTCCAGAACAGGTGGCTGAAGAGCTGTTTGAGCAGCTCAGTCTTGCCGATGCCCCGGTTGCCGGACAGGACGGCACTTTCCGCCTGGCCCCAATCCGCCTTGAGGACCCTTCTGGAGAGGCTGGACAGTTCCTCCTGGCGATTAAAAAACTCTATGTCCTTGAGAGAGCTAAATGGCATTTTTTGCGAAAACCTCTACCCGGTTTTTTCCGTCGTTCTTAGCGCGGTAAAGTGCCTTGTCAACGTTCTCAAGCAGTACTTCAACCGTTTTCCCGTGCTCGGGATAACAGGCGATTCCGATGCTGGTCGTCATGGTATACGATCCGAGCGCAGACCCATCGTTCGAGTGAATTACTTTCTGGGACACGCTGTTCCGTATCCGTTCCGCTATATCCAGCGCAACTGACTTAACCGTCTCGGGCAGAATTACCATGAACTCATCGCCGCCGTATCGCGCCACAATGTCTATGGAACGTACGGCATTCAGTAGGGCGTCTGCCACGCCTCTTAGGACCTTGTCGCCGACAGGATGGCCCAACGTGTCATTACAATTTTTAAACCCGTCGATATCCAGCATGAGAAGGGCGAACGTGTGGCCATGACGCGCGGACCTGGCCAATTCGTCCTTCAACCGTTCATGCAGGTACCTCCGGTTCAGCAGGCCGGTAAGAGAGTCCGTAATTGTCAGTTTTTTGAGTTCTTCCGTTTTGTTGATAAAGACATTCCGCTCCATGATCACTGCAGCATGGGTTGCAAAAGATTGAATGAGTTTCAGGTCTTCTTTATTAAACACATCGCCCGTTGCCTTGTCCGACAGGTTGAGCACGCCAATGATGCGGTCATCGATCTTAAGCGGTATGCTGACAAACGAGCGCGTCTTATAGTGCTGCCTGTTCATTTGGTGTATTCTCGGGTCGTCTTCCAGGTTCTCGACGAGGATAGCTTCACCTGATTGGGCCACCTTGCCGGCGATCCCTTCACCCCGATTGATCCTGTGTTTTGCTGCTACGCCGTCGATTATACCTTTTTTTGCTTCCACGAGCAAGGCATCAGTTTCATGGTCGAGCAGCATCAGTGAGCCCTGTTCCGCCTTGAGCAGTTCAGCCGACATGTCAAGGATCGCCTGAAGGAGTTTTTCATAATCCTGGATGGAGGTAATCGACTTCGTCAGCTCAGAAATGGCCGCGAACTGGTCAAATTTTTTATACAGTTCCTGCTGCAGTCGGTAGTTTTCCATGGAAAGAGCGGCTTGTCTGCAGAAGGCAGTTATGACCTGCCGGTCGGCCTCTTTGAGGCCCCTGTCTCCAATGCGGAGGATCGCCTCGAGTTTTCTGTTCACCATGATGGGGAAAAAATAGAGGGCCCCCATCCCATGCAGAAAATCGGCCCGGGGGTCTGCGATCGGCTCTGCCGAAAGAACAAACGCTTTCCCTGCGGAAAGATCCTGCACCACCGTATCATCCTCGTTGATGCTGATGACCTCGGTCGTCTTACTGCTCCTTAAAAGGCTGAAAAGGCTCGTGTATTTTCTCAGCTTATGATCAAAAACAAGAATGGCAATGCAATCGATATCGAGCAGCGAGGACAGCTTGCCGATCATATTTCTATAGTGCGATTCCGGACGTTCCTCGGCGGAGGCACCCCACATCCCGATGATCTTTTTCAGGCTTTCAAACTTTCTTTTCAGCGAAATGTTTTCCTGAGTGTGTTGTAAAAGACTGTTCACCGAGTGTGCGGCGAATCCGCAAATCTTCCACGCTTGCTGTTCGCTCGTGAAGGAGAGCGGCGCTTTGACGGAAATTGTGTCGAGGCCGGCGGACTGGACAAGGTTCACACATTCGCGGAAATCCTCGTACGATGAAAACGACCCCTGCCCCAGGATCACCGCTTTTTCGTTCAGATAGGCGATGGGCAGGGCGAAACACGTGATTTTTGCATAACATTTGAAGACATTAGGTTTTCCCGTTGCAAGGGTATTCATGACGAAGGGGTGACAGTATTCGTCGCATTTTGATTTAATTTCCGCTGAGGATGAACAAAATTCCTGGCACGGAGGAATTGCCCCGATCGGAACGAAGATGGGTTTTCCGGACTGTGAAAAGACACTCAGGGAAAATCCGAAGCTCTCGGAAACGGACGCGAAATGATCCCACCATGATTCGTCCTTGATGAGGTCTTCCAAATTATCTTTTGTATCCGTATCCGGCAAATTGCCTCCAGGGGACTGCCTGTTTCATTCGCAAAGACTGTTCTTCGGTCCTTATCAGGACTGAGAATTTTAAAAAACTTGCCGAGCAGGCTGCTCGGGCAGCCGCTCGTACGGGCTGTGCGCGTTCGAACCGGTATTATCCGGTTTCCCCGCTGTTACGAATCTCTCCTGAAAAAATTGCGGCGCACAGGGGTACGAAGACCGGATCACGAGCACGCCGTCACGACGGTTGCCGTTCTTACGCTTACGCTGCCAGCTTGTCCCCGCGAGCCGAGGGAGAGAACGCACAGTACTTGTCGGCGATTTCGCAGAAGTACATGACAGGATGCTCTTCCCATCCGCAGGCGCAGCATATGCCGGAGTCTTGCGGGTCGACCTTCTTGATGTAATTCCTGCACTTCGGACAGAGTTTATACCAGATTCCATCCATACGTCCTCCACCTGAAGCAACGTTACTCGACGGTCACGCTTTTTGCCAGGTTTCGCGGCTGGTCGACATCGCAATTCCTGAGCACGCCTATATGGTATGCAAGCAGCTGCAGAGGGATGACGTTGACAAAGGGCGTAAGCAACGGGTGTACGGACGGCACTTCGATGATATCGTCGGCCTTGCCCTTCAAAGCCGCGGGAGAATCGGTTACTGCGATGACCCTGCCTCCCCGCGCCTTGACCTCTTCAATATTAGAAAAGACCTTCTCAAAGAGGTCATTCGAAGGCGCCAGGACGACGATCGGCAATTCCTTGTCGATAAGAGCGATCGGCCCGTGCTTCATCTCGCCGGCAGGATATCCTTCCGCGTGTATATAGGATATTTCCTTTAGCTTGAGCGCGCCTTCGAGGGCGAGGGGATAGTTGATTCCCCGTCCCAGATAGAGAAAGTCCTTCGCATGCGTGAGCGTCCCGGCAAGCGACCTGATCTCCGCGTCCTTCTTCAACGTCTCTTCCAGTAAGGAGGGGACTTCGCAAAAATTGGCCTTCAGGCTGTCGGCTTCTTTCTGAGTCAGGCTATTGCGGCTTATCCCCATGCCGAGCGCAAGAAGGTAGAGCGCGGCCAATTGTGCCGAAAAAGTCTTCGTCGACGCCACTCCTATTTCAGGGCCGGAGCGGGTGTGCAGGACCATGTCCGCCTCCCGCGTCGCCGTGCTTCCTTTGACATTGCATATGGTGAGCGTACGCGCTCCCCTGCGCTTTGCTTCGCGCTGCGCCGCGAGCGTGTCCGCCGTTTCACCGGACTGCGTGATGGAAACAAAGAGCGTATTATTTTCTATGATCGGGCTTCGATACCGGTACTCCGAGGCGATCTCGACATTGACGGGTATCCGCGCAATGCTTTCGATAATATATTTCCCAACCAGCGCGGCATGATACGATGTCCCGCAGGAAACGATGTGCAGTTTCTGAACGTCCGATTTTCTTTTCAGGTAAATGCCAAGGTCCATGATGAACCCGAGAGGATCGCCGATGCGGTCACTGATGGTCGTCTTGACTGCCTGCGGCTGCTCGAAGATCTCTTTATGCATGAAATGGTCATGTCCGTTTTTTTCCGCCATTTCGGGCGTCCACTCGACCTTGACGACTTTTCCCTGGTAGGAAATCACGACATCCGATTCGAGGTCGCGGATTTCTACCTTGCCGTCGGCGAGCGTGCATATCTGGTCATCGTCGATGAAAATAAAATCCTGCGTATAGGGAAGGATCGCCGGGATGTCCGAGGCAAAGTACAGATCCTGGCCGATGCCGAGAACAAGGGGACTTCCTTTTCTTACCGCGAAAAGCGTGTTCGGACTGCTGTCGCTCATGATCCCCAGGGCATACGTGCCCCGGAGCTGCTTGACTGCCGCCCGAATCGCTTTTCTGATCGGAAAATTTTGGCTCAAAAATTTCGAAATGAGATGAGGCACAACCTCGGTATCCGTTTCGGAAAGGAACGTGCGGCCTTCCTGCTCGAGCTCTGTTCTCAGCTCCCGATAATTTTCGATGATGCCGTTGTGCACCACGGCGATGCCCTCGACCCGGTGCGGGATGGGCATTGATCGAAGTCGGACCGCCGTGGGTGGCCCAGCGTGTATGGCCCAGGCCCACGTATATTGTCGGAGAGGGATCAGGGAGTATCTTCTGAAGGTCCTTGAGCTTGCCGGTGGTTTTGTACACTTCAATCCCTTTGCCGTTCCGGAATGCTATCCCGGCGGAATCGTATCCCCGGTACTCCAATCGTTTGAGGCCGTCAACGATCATCTGAATCGATCCCTTTTTCCCTACATAGCCGACTATGCCGCACATGGTGTGTACCTCCTCATGCAAAAAAAAATCACCGGTATGCAAATTCCCCGGATTTAAATCAAGTTTTTAGGATACCTTGTTGCTCAATCGACCTGCAGCCTGGCTTGAGCAACCGGGCGTTTAGATTTTTTTGGCTCTGCCTGCCTGATTGCAAATAAATAATTTGCTGTCAGAATATAATCATCCCGATAATCCCGCTTCCCGTCACCGGTAAAATCAGGGCTCGGCTGCCCGGCTGCATTATTATTCATAAGATAGTGATTGAAGTCCGCTTTAGATACTTTCCCTGACCGAGAAAAGCTTATGTTGACCTTCGGGGCAATGGTTAGAGGGTATACCATATTTAACGCGCCTTGGAGAACGGTGATGTCTGCCTGAAATTGGCCTTTTTTCGGCACCAGTCTGACAATCCATGTGTTTGAGTTGTCCGGGTCCTTGCGCAGGGACAGCAATTTCGCCCCCCTGACTGCCACGTCGGAAGAAGTAACATTGCCCGGAGGAGCTATGAACGTGACCTTTACGGCTGTTTTGCCGTCAGAGAGTGCTACAGGCGGATCCTGGCGAAAACCGATAAAGTTCTCCTGATCAAAAAGGGAGACAAAGGTATCGGCCGTCCGATCACCATGGTGCTCCTGGAAACGCACCAGTACGCTTTTTTGCACGATGGTATTTTTCGCTTGTGTTTTTACAGGCGCCGGGGCGACGTCCTTGTTGATCGGGCCATCAGCTGTTTGAGCTTTGGCAGCCTGGTCTCTCCCGGAATCGGCGGCTCTCGCGGCTGGCTGAACGTCGCTTGGTCCCTGAGGAAGCAAGTCCAACGCACCTTCGGCCTTTGGTTCTGCCGGTTGTGCAGCCGCAATGGCTGTTCGCGGGAGTAATGTAGACGCTGCCAACGCACCGGCACTTGTCTGCGGAACTTCCGCAGTTGCAGATGCGTTTTGAGTCTGGGAAGACGCTGAGGCATCAGCAACTGCGTCGGGCGGATTCGCAATCTGTGCCTTCGCTGTAAGCGGCACTCCGGCGGCGTTGGCGAGCTTGGCTTTTAATACGGTGATTTTACCCGAAGAAGGGCCGGTGCGATCGAATGTCATCGCAGCGATAATCCCGCTGCCGCTGATCGGCGCGATCCGAATTACGACAAGCCGCACGGTCCCGGGGGCGGCTGAATTCGTTGCAGTCATTGCTCCCGCAATGAGCGGCCCTTCAACTACACGGGGATTGGCCAGCGTGGCAGTATCATAGGAAACGGTGATCTCCATGGCCGATGCGCCTTCGATTCCCGTCCCCAGAATGCTGAAAACTCCATCTCCTGCAGACGAGATGGTGACCGTGGAAACGGCAAAGGCCGGCGTCGGCAGACACATGCCCAGGATTGCCGCGAGTATCGCAATGATCCCCGTAGATATGATGGTTTTGACTTTTATCTTCATGGTTTTTATTGCATAACCGCAGTTGCCGTCAAGCTTAGTTCTGCGGTCAAATCAACCGTGGAATCGCCGGCTGGATTGCTTGCATCGAGGCCGGTAGCTGTAAAAGATGGCTGCGTGAAGGACGAAGAAGTTAGATTAACACCGGCATCGACATCGCACGTAACTTTTGCGAACTCTCCAGCAGTCATTCCATTTGCATTTGCGATCAATATCCTCACTTTACCCGGCGTAGTGCCGGTGGCTGCCACGTAGACGGCAGCAATGGATGACCCGGTCGCTGCGCCGGAGGCCACTACGACTCCGGTATCTGTCTCCGTCGGCTGTGATGTGCTCTTGACAGTTACCCCGGCCGGAAGGTTGAGAGTAATGTCGTATCCGGTGATCGTGGTCCCCGCTGGAATTGTTCCATTCAATGCAGTCGCGAGCGTAACGACAGCTGTTCCAGGTTGTGGCGCCGCACTACCGCCGCCACCGCCTCCGCCGCAGGCGGAAAGAAGAGAAAGGACAAGGATGCACATCTGTATGTTGGCTAATCGCAATGTTCTCATTTTGAGGACCTCAGATTTGTAAAAGTCCCGACTGTTTGCCGGAAACTCGAATTTTGCCCAGTGACTTACATCAGCCCTGCCGCCATTTTCAGGAGCACCACCACGTCGTTAATGTCGAACTTGCCGTCCGGGTGAGGGGCCCCGTTTACGAGCGGCGCCACATCGCCGCGAATAAGTTCAGAAGCCGTCTGCGTATCGATACCTACTGCTATGCGGAGCGCCTTCAGGGCATCCGTCATATCGACAATCCCGTCGCCGTTTAGGTCTCCTGCATTGCTGTTCACGGCGAAAGTTGCGCTCGGTCCGGCTGCCAAAGCATTATTGCCTGTCGCGTCACGCGCCGTATTCGCCGAAATCGACAGCCCGAGTGTGCCCTCTCCGGAAAGGCCGGAGATGGTGACTGTCCGGGTTGTGCTGCCCGTTCCTGCCACTGACACTGTTCCGTTTGCCGTGCCTGTTGTATTTAAAAGTATGTTTGCAGTACTGAGCGTTATCGCATCGGCGTTGCTGTAGGTCACCGTAAAGGTCACCGTGCCGCTGTTTCTAAGCACTGCAGTCTGGGAAGGCCCACTAATCGTCACGGCCGGGGGAGTATTGTCCACGACGAATGTCGTGCTCGGCCCTGCGGCTGTGGCCTGGTTACCTGCCACGTCGCTTGCCGTAGCTGCAGCCACGCTGATCCCGAGCGTTCCGTCCCCGGTTATGCCGGAGATCGTTACGGTCCTGGAACTGCCGGTCCCGGAGACGGCAACGGTCCCGTTCGCGGTGCCGGTTTTGGCGAGAGATATATCAGCGTTCGCCAAGGTAATGGTATCAACTCCGGTGTAGGTCATGGTGTAGGTTACAGACCCGCTATTTGTCCTGGTCACGGACGGCGAACTGATGACTACTGTCGGCACAACGGAGTCATAGGTCCTGCTGAACTGAGCTGCCGCAACATTCCCGTTGCCCGTTATATCCTGTGCAAGGCTCGCTCTAATGTTCACGGTCACGATGCCGTTGGTTGTGGGTGTGACTGCAAAGGAGTAGTCGGCGTCACTGCCTGCAAAGGACCCGACGGAGCCGTTGGTTATTGATATACCGCTGGCGGAAAAGCCGGTAACCGGTTTGCTGAAGTGAACTGTTACTGGTATCGGCGACAGGTTGGTCGTATCGCCGGTCGTTGAACTGATCGTCACTGTCGGTGCGGTATTGTCCACAATGAAGGTCGTGCCTGGACCGGCGCCGGCGGCACTGTTGCCTGCAAGGTCGCTTGCCGTGTGGGCCGCCACACTGATCCCGAGCGTTCCATTGCCGGTTATGCCGGAGATCGTCACCGTCCGGGCAGTGGTGCCCGTCCCGGTGACGGCGACTGTTCCATTCGCCGTGCCGGTCTTGATGAGCGAAATATCAGCGTTTGTCAGGGCAATACTATCGGCTCCTGCATAGGTTACGGTGAAGTCCACAGGTCCGATGTTCGTCGCGTTCTTCGACGGCGAACTAATGGCGACTGCCGGCGCTGTGGAGTCATAGGTCCTCGTAAACTGAGTTGCCGCGGTGTTTCCGTTTCCTGCAGCATCGTGCGCTCCATTGGCGGCAATGTTTACCGTTACCGCGCCGTTGGCATTAGGAGTAACGACGAGGGAGTAATCGCTCCCGCTGCCGGAAAATGACCCGATGCTGCCATTGGAAACGCTTACGTCGCTGCCGATAAAGCCGGTCACCGGTTCGCTGAAGTGCACGGTCACCGGTATCGTTGACGTACTCGTCGGGTCGCTGACTAATGAACTGAGCGTCACAGTCGGCGCGATGTAGTCATAGGTTCGGCTGAGCAGGGTTGCTGCGGCGTTTCCGTGCTTGCTGTGTCATTCGCTGCATTGGGCCTAATGCGTACCGTCACCGTTCCGTTGCTGCCGGGCGTTACTGCAAAGGAGTAGTTCTGGCCCGCTGCCGGAAATCGGTCCGTTGCTGCAATTGGAGACACTTACTCCGCTGCTGGTAAAGTCGGTCACCGGCTTGCTGAAGTGTACGGTCACCGGTATGGGTGATACGTTGGTCGGATCGCTGACTAATGAGCTGATTGCCACAGTCGGCGTAGTATTGTCCACGGTAAATGTTGCGCTCGGACCAGCACCTTGCGACAGGTTGCCTGCCAGGTCGCTTGCTGTGCCGGGGTTGACCGAAATACCGAGTGTT
>CAVYLT010000104.1:0-12885 GCA_963769335.1 Nitrospirota bacterium
TCGTACCCAGGAGAAAGGAGAAGAAAATGAAACGCATTGTATTCGCGGTACTCGCAGTTATTGTCACGGTAGTGGGGGGAGCGCCTGCATATTCAGACGTGAGGCCGGTGCTGCCCGGGGAGGTCGGCATCGAGGTGGTTTCAGACAGGGGCACCGTCTTTCCGGCCATCCCCCACCGGGATTACCGGAAAGACGGCACGCGCGTGAGCAAGTGGTATCTCGAAGCAAACAAAGGTGAGAACTACGGGATCGTGATAACGAACAGGACGCCGGAGAGAGTCGGTGTGGTAATCGCGGTAGACGGCAGGAACATCATCAGCGGCAAACGTTCCGATCTCAGGAGCAGCGAGTCGCTGTACCTCGTAAATGCCTATGAGACAGCGCGCTACGACGGGTGGCGGACCAGCCGGGAACAGATGCACCGCTTCTATTTCACGGACCCCGCAGATTCGTACAGCATCAGGACCTTCGCAGATTCGTCGGCAATGGGCGTCATCGCTATGGCGGTCTTTCGGGAAAAAGAACAAACTCGGCCTTTGTTGGAACAAAAACGCGAAGGGGCCGCCGCGCCCGCTGCGCCGTCGGCAGGAGTAACGTCAAAGAGCGCTGACCGGGCTATGTCCAACGAGAGCGCCGGCACGGGATTCGGCGAAGCCCGATACTCGCCGGTCATTACCGTGCAGTTTGAGCCGGAGCGAAGTCCTGTCCAGAAGACGCTGGTCAAGTACGAATGGCGCGACGTGCTCTGTAGAAAAGGGATCCTCCACTGCGGCCGGGAAACGGGGAACCGGATCTGGGACGACGGCTACGCGCCCTATCCCCCCGGGTATTAGCGCATGCAAATCAAACTCTTCCTAAAATGAGATGATTTTTTCGCGCGAAGTCGCCCCAAAGCCCGCAAAGAAAGGCCGGAACCATTCGGATTTCAAGCTGAAGATCAATTTTTGTTTGCGTCTTTCGCGGCTTCGCGTGATACGCATTTTCTACTTTTTTTGTTCCGACTTGTGCGGGATGGGATCGAATACGAACGAAAGAATAATGGTTACGGGGATCCCCCTCTCCCCGCCGGGGGAGGATAAAGGTGAGGGCAAAAAAATGCAACAAAAAAAATGCGATCGTATCAGATAAGCTGTGACGCAGAGATCATGCGGGGCAGACGCCGGGTGAGATATTTATCGACTGAACTCTGCCTGCCTTCTTCCGAATGCACGACGAGCCTGGAATATCCGGTTACGCTCTTTTCGGGATGCTTTTCATGATTTCATCTCTGATGTAGGCCCTGATGTATTCCCTGTCCCCAGGGCCGAGGGCCACCAATTTGAGACCCATGCCCGGTTCCTTGAACGGTCCTTCGCCGAAGCGATGACAGTAGAGCACCTCGGCCTCTCCGGAGATAGGCCGGCCATTGATTTCAAACCGGACGGAGACGCGGGACTGCCGGGGGCACAGATCCAGCGTTCTGACATACATGCCGTACTCCGACAATACGGTAACGCACTCGCCTTGCTCACAATCGAGAGGCTTGTTGCTCAAGCTTATGGGAAATCGAGTCCGGATCCGTATGTTCTCTCGCGGCGTCGGCTCGATTGTTTTCTGGATTGTCCGAAAGAGGACCTCGGCCGGGACCGGGTCGATCAGGAACGAAACGACGCCGGCCTCCCTGCACTGCTGCTCGAGGTCGGGCGCCGGCGCGTCGTTTATTACGATGACGGGAATATGCGCGGTACGCGAATCCCGCCTGAGGCGATGGACCAGGCCTAATCCGGGCAAGTCGGCGAGATCGAGGGCGGTGATGATCAGTTCAGGAACGGCCGTAAGCGCCAGTTCGAAGGCGTCGTTCCCCGACGCGGCCGTACACGCATTGTAATCGAAACGCTGAAGGAGCATGGAACGGTAATAGAGGTCATTGGCGTCACGGTCTACAACGAGCAGGTATCGAGGATTACGCCTGCTGTCGCTGCCCATCCCAATCTGGCATTCTGTCACAGTTTCCTCCTGATCCGTTCACTCCGGAAGATGCTGGAAGGGAGGCGCGAAATTTGTTCGGGTTCGGTTCATTCGCATCATGAGGCATACGAGAGCCTCGAATTAAAAACAGAACCCCAAAACACGGGCGGTTATTGCTGAATATCAGCAACTCCGGCTTTTTGCTTCTTTTTCCGGTGGTTTCGGACGTATATAGCGATGATGAATGCGCTCACGATCAGCACGCCCAGGAGCGCCTGGTGAGAATACTTCATGATGAGCTCCTGGTTTGCACCGATGAAATAGCCGATAGAGGAGAGCACCGTGACCCAGATGCCTGCACCGAGCAGTGTGTAGATCGTGAACTTAAGGTGGTTCATGCCGACGAGACCGGCCGGGAGCGAAATAAGGTGCCGCACTACGGGAAGGAGCCTGGCAATGAAAGTCGATATTTCACCATGGTCCTTAAAAAAGCGTTCCACTCTGGAGAACTTTTCCTCCGTGATCCAGACGTACTTGCCATATTTCAGTACGAGCGGCCTGCCGAGGTAGTGTGCCGCGAAATAATTCACATAGGCACCGACCAGGCTGCCTGCCGTACCGCAGAGGATAGCGAATGCCATGTTCATCTGCCCCTGCTGGGCCAGGTATCCTGCGGGCGGCATGACCAGTTCGCTCGGGATGGGGATGACCGAACTTTCCATGGCCATGAGCAGGAAAATGCCCGGATAGCCCAGTGCGCCGATCGTTTGGACCAGCCAGTTGACCAGTTCATGCATGATTACTCCCTAAGTGGCGTGTTGACATGAAATCCCTATTCTTCAGTCACAATTCCGAAATTTTTGAGCAGGTGCTCGTCCTCGCGCCACCCTTTTTTGACCTTGACGTAGAGTTTCAGAAAGATCTTGGTCCCGAGCAGTTTCTCCGCGTCCTGCCGCGCAAGGGTGCCGATCTGCTTCAGCATGGCACCGCCCTTGCCGATCAGGATCCCCTTCTGCGAGTCGCGTTCCACGATGATCATTGCATGGATGCGCGTAATGTCCGGCTCTTCCTTCATCTCCTCGATGATCACGGCAGTGGAATAAGGAATTTCTTCCTTCGTGAGTTCAAAGATCTTTTCACGGACCAGTTCGGCCACGATGAACCGTTCGGGCTGGTCCGAAAGCTGGTCGTCGGGAAAATACTGCGGCCCCTGCGGGAGGCGTTTCAGGACCATGTCGAGGAGGCCGCTGAGGTCGTTCTTGAGCGCGGATATGGGAATGATCTCGGCGAAGGCGTAAAGCCGGTGGTACTCCTCGATGAGCGGGAGGATTCGTTCTTTCTCTATAAGATCGATCTTGTTGATGAGCAGGAAGACCGGCGTCTTTACCTTCCTGAGGGTTTCGATAATGAAGTGGTCCCCTGCCCCGGGTTTGAATGTGGCCTCTACCAGCAGGAGAATCACATCGACTTCGTTGTACGTCCGAAGCGCGGTCTGCACCATGTACTCGTTCATTTTGTGCATGGGCTTGTGGATGCCCGGCGTGTCCATGAACACCATCTGGCTGCCCGGCCTGTTCACGATGCCGAGGATGCGGTTCCGCGTTGTCTGGGGTTTTTCGGAGATGATGGCGATCTTCTCGCCCAGAAGCACGTTCAGGAGCGTGGACTTGCCCACGTTCGGCCTGCCGACGATCGAGATAAAGCCTGACTTGAATTTTTGCTCCTCAGCCATGATGGACAGAATACCCGAAATGCACGCGCTGCGCAATAGAAAAGCCGGAGCACGTTGACGCGATACGGGAAAAGCGACAATCAAGGGCCAACGAGGATGAAAAACTCTCGAAAGGTCATTGCGAGGAGCGTTTTTGCGGCGCGTCAAGCGGACTGGAAAAATTTGTCATGAGCGCTCGTGTCCGGCGTACGTTGGATTACCACGACCCTGTTTCTTCCCTCCGATTTCGCCTGATACAGCGCGGCGTCCACACGGGCGATCAGGCTCTCGGCAGTGTCCTGATCGTCGAACTGCGTTGCGCCGAAACTGCAGGTAACGAAGAAAGAGCCCTCGAATCGATGGGTTTCTATTGCGTTTCGCAGTTTGTCCGCAAGCAGCATCGAATGTTCGGCGTCCGTGTGCGGCAGAAGGATCATGAATTCCTCCCCGCCCCACCGGGCAAAAATATCGGACTCCCGGATGCTCGCCGAAATAATCTTCGCCATACCCTGCAAAACACGGTCTCCGGTATGATGCCCGTAGGTATCATTAATCTTCTTGAAATGATCGACGTCGAACATGATCAGTGAGATCGGGTGTTGATATCGTTGGGATTCATTGATCTCCCGGTCGAGGAATTCGTTGAAACGCAGCCTGTTGAATATTCCCGTAAGCACATCGGTCGTTGCGCGGCGTTCCAGGAGCTCGTTCAACTGTTTGAGCTTGCTTTCATTCTCTTTTTGCTCGGTCACGTCCTCCATGATCAGGAGAACGAGCGATTCATTCTCATAGACGAAGGGAGATGCCGTTATCATTATATATGCGTCCCGGACGCCGTTTTCATGCACGACCTCCATCTTTGCTTCCTGACGATATAACTTCTTTCCCTGCGATGCTTCTTTGGCCGTGCTGCGGATGACGCAACTCCTGCATGACTTCGTATTTCCGCATCCCCCCGGCGTTTCCGCGGCATGGACGCAGCTCATGATCGCGCCGCTGCTTTCCGGATATGCATGTAGCATCCCCGCGCTGTACATTTTTTTTGCCGCGGCATTCAGGTGGACGACCCTGGCATCCTTGTCCACGATAAGCAGCATGGACGGGATGGCATCAAACAGGTGAGTCAGAAATTGCGGCCGCTGCAAAACACCCTTATTCATACTTCTCCTTTTCCCGCTCCGAAGAAACAACTTCCTGCTGTTTATCAAGCAAATATCGTGCCTCCGTGAAAACTGGTTCGGACGGTCATGCTTTACAGGTGAATCCTGTCGAAGGCTCAGCAGTTGTTGCGCATCGGCCGCTTGACTGCAGAAAAGTCCACAGGACGAATGGGAATTTACGTGAGATTCGAGGCTTTTCGCAGGCTTAGGTTGCCGGTTTATGATTGCTCTGCCGCGAATGATGAATTTTCTCAGCTACGGGGCTTCCCCGGAGGGCGTTCTGGCGGCATGGCAACATGCAATTATTGCGGCAAAATCAGGTCAGAGTGCAATTTGGATGATTCAATTTGAATCCCATGATTTACAATCCCACTGCCGGTGGCGGCTTCATGTTTGCCGGCTTAATTGATAACAAAGAAAATTCGTAACAGATGACCGTATCCTTCGTCGGGAGACCCGGCGGTTTCCGCACCTACTTCATTTCATCGATCACAATCCTGCCGATGTATTCCTTGAGCTCATCGGAAGCCTTCAGCGCCGTCTGAACGACTGAAGGATCGTAGATCGTGCCGGATGCTTTAATAATCTCATCCATCGTCTCCTCAAAGGAGCGCGCCTCGTGGTACGAGCGCTTCACCGTCATCGCATCGAGGGCGTCGGCCACGGCAAAGACCCTCGCCCCGTAAGGAATTACTTCACCCTTGAGTCCCCGCGGATACCCGGACCCGTCGAAGTGCTCGTGGTGGCTCCGGATGATCTCGGCTGCAGGGGAGAAATAACCGATGTGGCCGACGATGCGGTAGCCGATCTCGGGGTGTTTATGCATCACGGCCTGCTCGTCGGCATTCAGGGGCCCGGACTTGAGAAGGACCGCATCGGGTATGCCGATCTTGCCGATGTCGTGAAGCAGCGAGCCACAATACAGGTCGACCAAGTCCCTGCCCCGCACCTCGCAGGCGTTCGCGATGATAAGGGAGTATTCCATGACCCGGAGGGAATGGTTCCCCACCTCGTGTTCTCTCGCATCGATGGCGCTCACGAAGGCCTCGAGGGTGACCAGGTACGCCGTATCGATAAAATGGACAACCCCTTCGAGATAGGTGTCGTTGAAATAGCAGTGCTCGCAGCGAAACGTCCCGTCCGGTCTCCTGACGTAGCGGTTTTCTTCTATGAGGTGGCCGCAGTTGGGGCACGTATGGATATTTGTTTGCTCAGGAGTCATGGGGTGAACGGATTCAAGATGAGATCCGGTATACTGCATGTGATCCAAAAGGCGTGACGCAGATGAACATCTTCCTCTCGGCGTCGCTTTTTAGATCTTCTCTCGTTTTTCGGCAATCGTCCGACCGGACGGTCATATAGATTTTCAGGACGTACAGACCGTGCCCGGAACGAATTTAGCCTCCGCAAAGATGTCTTTTGCAGGTCGTTCATAATAGGGGCACTTCTCTTCCCTGCAGCCGTGGGGATGCTTGTCACTGTGCCTGCAAACAACAGTGCCTTCCTTGAGCGAAAGCGTGATCCCGAGCCGCTCTCCCAACATGGCGACTGACTCAGCGAGCGCGGCGCGCACGTAGGCCTTGCAGCAACTCGGTCCGGTCAAACGCGAGATGGCCTGCGATACCCTGATCACGGCGTCCATGGTAATCTTTTGCTCGCTGTCCGTGCCGCACCTCGCACCCAGGAAGACGGAAAAGCAGGCACCGACGGCGGGCGCGATGCCGCAGACGCCGGTGAGACCGCAGTAGCCGCCGACAGCCTGTTTCGCTGTCCGGTCAAAGACCTCTTGAATATGAGCGTTCGTGATCTTACCCGTTCCGTAGGGCGAGTTTTTAAGCGATGCCATGAGGGCTCCGGCGGCAATGAAGGCGTGTTCGCACCCGAGCATCGGGAGGGCCGGGTGGCCGATCATGAGTTCAGCGATGGCAAGGGGGTCTGTATCCCCGGTCGAAAAGACCGCCTGTTCGATCATCTTTCTCGCATCCGCCCCATGGCAGGAGTCGCAGACGAAATGGCCCCGGGGACAGGCAATATGGCCCTGTTCCTTGTTTCCGCAGAATGTACACACCCTGTGCTCTGATTGCTGCAAATATTCGAGCGTAGACCCGCAGACCATGCATTGCTCTGTTTGTTTAAATACGGGCATAAATATAGTATATACCATTTCTTCCGTTTTTTGCAATTGTTATACCTGTTGATGGCATCCGACGGCACGGGCCCGGTTCACTTGACTTTGCCCATCTGTTTAAGCTATCTTTAGTAGTGTCAACCGCAGGAACCCCAACTTTTCAGGAACCCACGAGGAAACCTTGATTTCTTCAACATGGAGACTCTGTTGTCTGCTGCCTTTCATCCTCCTGCTGCCGCACCTGGTCTGGGGACACGGGACAACGGCCTCACGCGCCGACGTCGGGCTCGAGGAAAAGCTCGGCCAATACCTTTCCGCTGACGCCGCTTTTGTCGAAGAGAACGGCAAGCGCGTCGTGCTCGGAGACCTGATCGACAAACCCACGATCATCGCTCCGGTATACTTCGGCTGCACCCACGAATGCCCCCTGCTGCTCACCGGATTGGCCCAGGCCCTGGGAGGTATCGACCTGCTGAAACCCGGCAAGGATTACCAGGTGCTGGCGCTCAGCTTCGACGAACACGATACGCCGGCAATCGCCCGGGACAAAAAACCGAACTACCTGAAGGCCGTCGGCAAGCCTTTCCCTGAAGACGCATGGAAGTTCCTGACCGGCGACAGAGCGAACATACACAAGTTCACCGACTCCATCGGTTTCAAGTTCCAACAAGACAGCGATCATGACTTTTCGCATCCCGTCACGCTCGTTGTCGTCGCGCCCCGCGGTAAGATCGTTCGCTATATTGAAGGCGTCACGTTTCTGCCCTTTGAACTGACCATGGCCCTTACCGAGGCCCAACAGGGCCGAGTTGGCACGACGCGCCAGGTCCTGATGTACTGCTTCAGCTATGATCCGCTCAAAAAGTCCTATGTGTTCAACATCCTGAAAGTCGTCGGGACCGTGATGGTCCTGTTCGTCGGTTCGTTCTTTGCGTATCTCATGATCACGTCGCGCAAAAAGCAGTCACCCTGAATTCGGGTTTTTCCTCCGCGTCCTCTGCGGGAAAAAGACTTTAAGGCGGTGCGCTCGTTATGGAAACAAGCTTCTACCATGCTCCGACCCGATACCCCGGCATCTTCGGCTGGATCTTTACCACGGACCACAAGAGGATCGGCCTGCTCTACCTCGTTTCCACGCTCAGTTTTTTTGCCGTGGGTGTGTTGCTGGGCCTCACCATGCGGCTCGAGCTCATCCGCTCGGGCATGCACCTTTACAGCGCCCAGACCTACAACGCCATCTTCACGCTCCACGGCGTGATCATGATCTTCCTCTTCATCATCCCGGGCATCCCTTCATCGCTCGGGAATTTCATCATGCCACTCCAGATCGGCGCGCGCGACGTGGCCTTCCCGAAGATCAATATCCTGTCGTGGTGGCTTTTCATGTTCGGCGCGACCTGCGCGATCACGTCCCTCTTTACGGGCGGCGGTCCGCCGGACACGGGATGGACCTTCTATGTTCCCTACAGCGTCAGGACCGGGACGAACATCTCGCTGGCGGTCTTCGGCGTGTTCCTGATCGGTCTTTCCTCCACCCTCACGGGCATGAACTTCCTCACGACGATCCATCGCCTGAGAGCGCCCGGTATGACGTGGAGAAGGATGACCCTGTTCACCTGGGCCATCTACGCCACGTCCTGGATCCAGCTCCTGGCCACGCCGGTGATCGCCATCACCCTGATACTCATCATCCTCGAGCGGTTCTTCGGGGTGGGCTTCTTCGACCCGGCCAAGGGCGGGGACCCGATCCTCTTCGAGCATCTGTTCTGGATCTACTCGCACCCTGCGGTGTACATCATGATCCTGCCGGCCATGGGCGTTGTGACCGACATCATCCCGGTGTTCAGCCGCAAGAACATCTTCGGCTACACGGCCATCGCCGCATCGAGCCTTGCCATCGCCTTCGTGGGCTACCTGGTCTGGGGCCACCACATGTTCACCAGCGGCATGAGCGACACGGCCCGTATAATTTTTTCGTTCCTCACGTTCCTCGTGGCCGTGCCGAGCGGGGTCAAGATCTACAGCTGGATCGCAAGCATGTATAAGGGCTCGATCAGGGTGGACGCGCCGCTCCTGTATACCCTCGGATTCATTTTCCTGTTCTCCATCGGCGGCCTGACCGGCCTCTTCCAGGGGGCCCTTGCCGTGGACGTGCACGTTCACGGCACCTACTTCATTGTGGGCCATTTCCACTATGTGATATTCGGCGGCGCGGTGATGGGGTTCTTCGCGGGCCTCCACTACTGGTTCCCCAAGATGTTCGGAAGGCTGTACGAGGAACATCTCGCCAAACTCGGCTGGGTTTTTCTCTTCATCGGCTTCAACATGCTCTACTTCTCCATGTTCGTCCTGGGGTGGGAAGGCATGCCCCGGCGCTATTACGACTATCTTCCCAAGTTCAACACGCCGAACCTGGTTTCAACGATCGGATCCTGGATCCTTGCCATGGGCCTCATCATCATGTTCTATAACCTGATCCATTCACTCTTCGCGGGAGAAAAGTCCGGCGACAATCCCTGGGAGGCTGCGTCGCTCGAATGGCAGACCACGTCCCCGCCGCCGAAGGAGAACTTCGCCGAGCAGCCCGTGGTCACGAAAGGACCGTACGACTTCGAACATTGATGCAGTCGTAAAAAGTCGTCATTCCCGCTTGTCGGGAATCATATTGCCGTATAACGTGCTAATAAGAAACGATTCCGGACAAGCCGGCATGACAGTTCTTTGTGCGATTTTCGGCTTTTTACGAAATCATCAACATTAGACACGGAAAATGCGGATGAAATACGGAAGAGTCACGATCCGGCATCTTCCGGGGTTGATCCGCTTCTTCAGTGTCGAAGGTCTTGATCCTATGACTGAACTCGCCCATACAGAACACCGCGACTACACCGGCGCCAAACTCGGCATGTGGTTCTTCCTTTTCACCGAGGTACTCCTTTTCGGCGGGATGTTCCTGATCTACTCCGTCTACCGGGAGGTGAACTCGGCCGAGTTCCACGAGGCGGGCAAGGAAATGAACGTGGTCATCGGAGCGGTCAATACCATCATCCTTTTGACCAGCAGCCTTACCATGGCGTTGTCGATCTCGATGATTAAAAAAGGGGCGAAGAAAAGTTCCATCCTGCTCCAGGCGGCCACCATCCTCCTGGGAATCGCCTTTCTCGTGAACAAGTACTTCGAATGGAGCGATCATATCCGCCACGGCTTCTACCCCGACTCGCCGCAGCTCCTGGCCATGAGCCACGGCAAGATCCTCTTCTTCGGATTGTACTACGTCATGACGGGCATTCACGCGCTCCACGTCATCATCGGCATGAGCGTCATTGCGTTCCTCCTGGTGCTGACGCTCCGCAACACCGTGACGAGCGACGACTACATTAAACTGGAGAACGCGGGGCTCTTCTGGCACCTCGTCGATGTCATCTGGATATACCTGTTCCCGCTGTTCTACCTGATCCTGTAAGGACATTTTCGGGGCGCAATATTCAGTGAGGCTAGGCCCCACCTATGAAGCATGAATACAAAATCAAAAGCAGTCTCGCGCAAAGCCGCAAAGAGAAGCGTAGATCCAGACCCTTGAACCTATCCTTTCTTTGCGTCTTGGCGTCTTTGCGCGAAAATCGGTTTCAGGTTTTAAAAACCTGCCTCAAGATTAAAGGGTTAACCTGAGGATATCTATCATGGAAGAGAGTAAAGGCCACCTTGTCGGAACCAAGACGTTCGTTTTCGTCTGGATCGCCCTGCTGTGCCTCACGGGCCTGACGATCAAGGCAGCGCAGATGAAAATGGGCGAATGGAGCATGGTCGCCAACATCGCCATCGCCTCGACCAAGGCGAGCCTCGTGCTCTGGTTCTTTATGCACCTGAAATACGAAAAACGGCTGTTCAAGCTGCTGATCTTCGTGCCGCTGATAACGATCTCGATCATTATCGGGATGACGTTCTTCGATATATGGTACAGATAAAAAACAGTACACAGTACCTAGTACAGAGTACAGAGTTTAAAGATTCAATTCTTTACACATTGTACTTAGTACTCTGTACTCGGTACTTACTTGAAGGTGGATTATGGTAACCGGCTGGCCGAACCTGTCCAATCCCGCGGACGACACGTTCTACTTTATCCTGGGAATTTCCGTTACGCTCCTTGCCCTGAACACGGGGGTCATGCTTTACTTCGTGTTCCGCTACAGCAGGAAGCGCCATCCCCAGGCAGAGGAAGTAAAAGAAAACGTCCCGCTCGAGATCCTCTGGACGGTCATCCCCACGATCCTCGTCCTGGCGATGTTTTACATGGGCTGGAAAGGCTTCGTGTACATGCGCACGTCCCCACCCGATGCCATGCCCATAAAGGTCATTGCGCGCCAGTGGTCGTGGACTTTCGACTACGCGAACGGCAAGGAGACGAACGTGCTGAAAGTGCCGGTCGGAAAACCGATCAAGCTCCTGATCACCTCGGCCGACGTGCTGCACAGTCTCTTCATCCCCGCCTACCATATCAAGGAAGATGCCGTGCCGGGCATGGAGACGCACTTATGGTTCCTGCCGGACCAGCTCGGTTCCTACGACCTCTTCTGTACCGAGTACTGCGGCGTGGGGCATTCTTCCATGATAACAAAGGTCGAGGTCATGACGCAGAAGGATTTTGACGACTGGTACTCCGGCAGGAAAGAACAGGCCGTTGAAGCCGAAGAGGCTTTGCCGGGCGCAAAAAAGGCGGCAAAAAAAGCTCTTGCAGCGGAACCTCTCGGCCACGAGGGCGCCGAACTCTTCCAGACGAAAGGCTGCGTTGCCTGTCATACGACCGACGGAACGCCCAGGATCGGACCGACGTTCAAGGGGGTTTTCGGCAAAAAAGAAACGGTGATCCACAACGGCCAGGAGCGGGAAATCACCGTGGACGAGGCGTTCATCAGGCAGACACTCCTCCATCCGGAGATCGACCGGGTCAAGGGCTTTCCGCCCGTCATGCCGTCGCAGCAGGGACAACTCACCGACGCGCAGATCAATGCGATCATCGAATATGTCAAATCGCTCAAATAATATGAGACGCTTGCAATCATACGCGCGGCTCTGCCGCATGCCCCTTTCCCTCTTTGCCGCCTGCTCCGCAGGGGCCGGTTTCCTCCTGGGCACGCACGATTTCGCGGTCCACGCCCTTCTGCCGATGACGGCCGTGTTTCTGCTCGCCTGCGGGGCCTCGGCCCTGAACCAGTACCAGGAGCAGGACATCGACGCGCGGATGGAACGAACACGGAGAAGGCCGCTCCCGTCGGGCATGATGCGCCCGCGGCAGGCCCTCGCAAGCTCAGTACTGCTGATCGCGGGAGGACAAGGCGCCCTGGCCTTCACCGGGAGCATGACGGCCGTGGCGCTCGGCTTTTTTGCGGTCCTGTGGTACAACGGCGTCTATACTTCGCTCAAGAAGATCACCGCATTTGCCGCGGTGCCGGGCGCAGTTGTCGGCATGGTTCCCCCGGCCATCGGCTGGACCGCAGCAGGCGGCGCAATAACGGACCAGCGGCTTTTCGTCGTCTCCTTCCTCTTCTTCCTGTGGCAGGTCCCCCACTTCTGGCTCCAGGTCCTTCACCACGGCGAGGAATACGAGCAGGCCGGTCTGCCCACGCTCACCCGGGTGATGACGAAGCGCCAGATCGCGCGGGTCACCTTCGCGTGGATCGTGGCAGCAGCAATCGCGAGCCTCGCCCTGCCGCTCTACGGGTCGGTGCGGTCGCCTTTTGTCTGTTACTCATTTGTCCCGCTGGCGGCATGGCTCATCTGGAACGAAAGAGCGCTGGTGCGAAAGCATTCCCTGCTTCCTCCCTCGCCCCTCCTCTTCAGGAATATAAACATATATCTTTTCTTCATCATGTCTCTCCTGTCGGCCGACAACATTCTTTCCCATGCGCTATGACGGCTCCCCATTTTGTTGATACCGC
>CAVYLT010000105.1:0-44454 GCA_963769335.1 Nitrospirota bacterium
ACGCACCATAGGGGACGTAGTTGCGCCCGTTGCGTGCGGTTTACCAGCATCAGGCCGCCTCTTCCGATCTGCTGAGCGCCCGCGTGACGGTCGATGTACACACGCCAAGGTTCCTCGCTATCTCCGCTGATGTCAGGCCAAGTTCTTCTACTGACCTTCTGGCGATCTTTTCCCGAACAGTACGCACAATTATCCGTTTGCTTCCGTTCTTAAGTTCCCGTTCGCTGATGCGCGCTGATTTGCATTCGTTCTCAATAATGGCCGAGATAGTCAATCCCGTCCGTTTTATTTTGAATTGGCGTATCTGCTTTTCTTCGGCTTCTTTGAAAATAGCCGTGACAAAGTCGCCGCTTCCGAGGATGCGTTCATCGTATTCGGCCTTCCGGCCTGTTCTCTGCGCCGACTGGACCTGTGACCAGCCTCCCAGACTGCGGACAAGCCCTCCTCCGGTCAATTCCGGCCTACGGCCCATGCCGATGCCTTCTTGCACGAAAACCCGATAAGCCTTTCGTGCTCTTCGCGTTGTGTCATTAAACTGGAGCAGGACATAATTAGTGTCCATCCAGAGGCATTCTCGTTTGTTCATGACAGCGCTGTGACCGCTCCACGGGTACCGGTCCAGCTCTTCCATGGTCTTGACCATGCCGGCCCTGACTGGATTAAGATGGATGTACCGGATCAGGGCAAGAAGGTAATTATCCTCATCGCAAAGAATTGACTTATAGCGGTTCTCGAAGAGGTGTCCTGTTCGTTTATGCCTGTGGTTGTAATAGATTGCATACCAGGTAAGAAGCTTCCGCATGACTGCCGAAATCCCCTTGCCGCCGCTCTTGAATAATAAGTGAACGTGATTGGTCATAAGGACCCAGGCATAGATCGAGCACTTTGCTTTTACGATGTTTTCTTCCAGCCGTTCTAGAAACCGCTGCCTATCCTGGTCATCATCGAAGATGGCCGCTTTGTTTATCCCGCGCACCATGATGTGGTGCAAAGCTCCTGGAACATCTAATCGTGCTTGTCGTGGCATATACGCTCCTGTTCACGATTCTCAAGCGTCTCGTTCTGCAATGCTACACTGCCAGTATCACTTCAAAATTCGCAATGCAACGGGCGCAACTACGTCCCCTATGCCCCTCAACTGACAAATCCTGTTGCACGCCCCAACTGCCATCGGTGTTTTGGCTTAACGAGAGCCATGCTGCGCCATTAGAAATAGAGGTGCTTTGAGCATAGCAAGGGATTGCTAGCAAGAACATTATGATCTTAGCGATCATGCAAACCTTTTTCATAAAGGCGTCCGTCCTCAAAAATGGGATTTTTCTATCTCATTGATCTATTCCAGATGATTTAAGTTTCGTAAATCTGATCGTCAGTGCCAGATAGTTTGCTTTCATTCTGCTCAATCACCAGACTTCCATACTATTCGCCGCAATACAACGCCGTCGTCTAATGCAATCATATGGTAAATATTCCCATCGGCATCTACAAAAGAACGTTCATTAAAATTGCCTCTATACCTGATAATTTGCTCCTTGCCTTCTTTCACGAATTTGACATCACCCGATAATTCATGCGTTATAATGTCCTCAGTTTTTGAATTAGGAGGAAATATCTGGATTTTCGTAGTCAATACAAAGTTGGTTTTCGCGGATGAAGTTGACCAGATTTTGTAACAATTCCCCTTTCTATCCATCCACCGGCAATAATTAGGCGCATTTCTTACTATACGTCCATAATTATCAATAATCATTTGATTAGGATTTTTTTCAGTTGATATATATTTTACGAATTTTCCTTCAAAATCATAAACGGCGATCCTCGAGGAATCCTCAATATAGCAATAAATTTCACCAGTTTTATCATTAGCAAGTATTTTTGAAAAATATTCTTCCTTCTTTGTATTGATTTGTTTGCTACCGAATGTCTTCAGTATTTTTCCACTTGGCGATATTTTGTAGATTTGATTGATATTCTCGACGCTGTAACTAGGGGGCTTCGCAATTAGTGCAAAATAATTACCACTCAATATTACGAATTTCCAAGTGATACCTTGTTTGAGCCAATCAAAATCGAGAGCGATCTTCTTAATAAAATTCCCATTTAGATCGAATATTTGAATTCTGTTGTTTATTGGGTCAAAAATGTAAATATTTTGTTTGTAAATTTTAAAATCCAAATTAAAACCAGTCTCTGTTTTGCCGAGTATTTCTTTTCCAAATTCGCCATCTCCATTACCCCAATTCCCGCTAAGTAATAAATGCTCTTTAAAAGAGGCTTCGTCTGCAAAGATAAGCGATGATTTTATACAACAAAACAGCATAATTATCATTGCAATTTTAATTATCCCCTTTGTCATCTTGGTCTCCCTAAGCTCAGAAATTTTGGTCCCCAATATGTGTTTTGCATCATTCCAGTGGCGAATATATCGTCGACAACGATTTCTCGGCCTGAACTTGCGTGAACCATGCTATAGACTTGGCCGTCAAGCACGCTGCTCACAATTCCGACGTGTGAAACGTTATCATCGCCAGGCCTTCTCCTGTAATTTGTCTGGATACTGTTATCTTTGAAAAAGATGATGTCTCCCCAAATAGGCCCTTCAGCGCCCACAACAAATTCGGGACGACTTTTTACAAACAGATAGAGCACGCTGACGTCATATGGGTTGCCGAAACCTGCTTTCTTTGA
This sequence comes from Nitrospirota bacterium, assembly GCA_963769335.1. Taxonomy (GTDB): domain Bacteria; phylum Nitrospirota; class UBA9217; order UBA9217; family UBA9217; genus JAJYKN01. The sequence goes on from CAVYLT010000105.1 coordinate 2,689, forward strand.
CATATTCACTAAATCTATTCCCGCCGCAGCATAGGATTTAATGACTAATCCAGTGCATTTGCCTACGTCGTCATAGCTTGTTCCGAGAGCCGCTCTTGTTTGAGCGTCAGCAAGGATTTCTTCGCCGATTTCCAGACTCGCAGCTGTAACAATATTTCTTCTTGTTAGGAGATCAAGCTCATTCTTGATCCATGCATAGGCACCCTTAAATATCTCCACAACTTGCATCCCGTCCTGCTTACTCGTACTATCCCCGCCCGCCAGCCCACCAGAGATCATATAGGCACCTGCGCCGGTAACAGGGTCTGTGACAATGTAGCCTACCCCATTCCAATCATCGATCTGCACATTCGTTTGCGAGATTGTCACCTCTTTACCTGCATTGACCGCATTCTGAATGTCCGCCTGGACATCTGAACTTACTTGAAGTGTCGGCAACATCTGACCGATATTCACTGTATTGATGTGATCGATCGGAATGCCATTTGCTGCCGCAGTCTGTAGTGCCCTGACTGCCGAGACCGACGAGAATCCGTCTATCTTCTCGAAAATATCATGTTCATTGTACGATCCGGCTAAACCATGCAGGTCCATGTACGCCAGCTCTTTGCTCGTATTACCGTCCCGTGCGGACACCGTAACCCCTGACATGGCTACATCCATGTTGATCCCCGATGGCATGGCTGAGGTCGGCACTCCAAATACGCTTGATACAGTGACAGTAAAGGACGTTATTCCCTCGGAGATCATTCTGGCAATGGCCACATTGTACACTTTGGCGCCGGCCTTCTGCTCTTTATCGCTTGCCATAAAGTAGGTCGTTGCGAGGATGAACAGGTGCTCTCCGATCAGATCGTCATTTCCGAGGGTGCCCGCGGTTTGAGAAAGAACATTGGTGTTGATTTGGTAATTTCTCTTCCCGAGCACGTTCTCGTTGATTCCTTGCAAGTCCATAGCGATAGCGTAGTATGCGCCCGCGTACAGCACTTTCCCTCTTGTTTCGGTATTTCCATTGGGCTGGGTAAACTGCATGGTCAGGTTCTGCTCGGAGCCGAGCGTTGTGGCGTCTCCGGTGAGTTGAATATTGCCTTCTATTCTGAGCACCGGCTTGAGATTCAGCATATACGCGGGCACGTTGTAGAGAAAGCCACCGTAACTCGCTATCAAAGCTTCATCATCGGTCGTTGCGGGGATGTACGAGACGGTAATTCGCTTTCCCGCAAGTTCAGCCGTTGATACAGAGTAAGATGCATTTGACCCGGTAGCCGGATTTGACAGGGTAAAGGTCACTATGGCTTTTAGGAAATCAGGGATAGCGGAAAACGTGCTCCCCGCTACGACGGTTCTGTACGGAAGCGTAGATGGTAGAAAATGGTACGTTTCCTGGGTTATTTCCCGGTAGCCTTTGACATCGACGATTGAAGTATCCGGCATATTGATATCGAGATAGCTCTGTATCTGGCTCTGATAGTAGTGGACGGCGTCCTGACTCTGGACCTGACTGAAATAAGCATCCTGGCTAAACGGGACCGTCGCAGTCATATCAAAGCCGTTCGTATAGGTGTATTGCTTGTAGCTCCCGTCCATGGGTATCCAGGTTTTGAGACTCTGGTCCATTATTGCCCCACGATAATTGCCATAAGGGATATAGGCTTCTACCCAGACGTGTTCCATCTGTGCGGCGGTTATCGTCCCGCCTGATATCACACTGGCAACCGGAATGTTTCCGCTGGCGATGAAGTTCAAGGCGGCCCTTGGGTCTGAAAAACCGCCTGTCCAGTTCATGACTTTGTCAATCGGCAGGGTGATTGTGCCGTACACGTAATGCGACGGTATATTCGATACCCTGAGCAGCGCGAGAAGAAGCGAGGCGGTATCGAAATCATTGCATTGTTGTAATTGGAGGCACATCTCCGCCCCCTGGATTGAACCATACGTCGGCGTGTATTCGATGTTGTTTTTAACATATTCGAAGATTTTGACCGGTGAATAGTTGAGCTGGGCCGCGAGGTTCTGGATGTCCGGGGTGAACTGGATATCGGGCGTTTCAGCTAAATCGTCGGCGGTTGGCTGATCGAGCGTGGATGATGCGAGCACAATACGTGAGGAGTCAGGCGTAAGGAGTGAGGAGGTCGGAGTAAGATCATTCACCGCAGAGGACAGAGAGTTCGCGGAGGAAGGCAAATCAAAAGGCACTGCCTGGGTTTCAGGTTTCAGATTTGACAACAGGCCATCAAGAGGGCCGTTGGAAGCAACGAGAATTGGTTTCTGTTTGGTTCTTGCTCGTCCCGCTTTTAGCGGGTCGGTTACTCCATACCCAAAAGCAACTCTCTTCTCTGCGCTCTCTGCGGTAAAGTTGTTTTTTTTGTTTTTCTGCTGCGGGAAATATTTTTTAAAATCCTCTTTCCTTAATCTTGGCTTCCTCGGCGCCTTGGCCTTAACCGGCCGGTTAGGGAGGTTGTTGGGATCAAACGGAACGTGTTTTTTAGGCGGTTTTACTTTTTCAAGATACAGCCTTGCTTGTTCAATTTTGGCCCTGAGATCTGATTTGGTCTTTGCCTGCTCGACATCGTCGAGATTTGTCTTCAGCTCTTTTAGATTGTCTTCATAGTGCTTGACGAATTTATAATGGCGGTCGAGGATCTCCTTCGGGAGTTTTGCGCCTTTAAGCTTCTTCTCCGTTGCGGCGAATTCCTTTTTTAAATCGACATCCAATGACTCGATTACGACTCTTTTTGCTTTTATCGTCCCTATTTCCGCTGAATCGTCCTCACCTTTGTCAATTTTCTCGCCAGCTTTTGCTGCTGTCTGGCGGATATCTTCCAAAGCCGTCTCGAACCGCTCGCCGGAGGTCTCACCCACCCCCCTGCTTCCCCCCTTGCCAAGGGGGGACTGAGAGGGGTCGCCGTTTCGCATTCGCGGCTTCTCCGCTGCATATGCCACTGCTGCATACAACGGCAAATACGTCCAGCAGAAAAAGAAGAGTGTGATCGCAGCAAAAATTCTCAATGCCCGATAGAAAGCCCGCATAGGTAGATCTCCCGTACGTATTCAAATTTTCAAGCTTAAAAAAGAAATGTGGAAGGAAAAAACAATTTCGGAAGTGCGTGTTACTTTTGTAGCACAATTGTGCAGGTCTAGTCAATGTCTTTGATGGGGTATTTTCGGGGTATGCAAATTAGAATTTGCGATCTTGAAAGAAGTGGATTTTGTGGCGATGACAAGCCGTTCCATCGATGGGGGGAAAGAGAAAACGGCAACAGAGAGGAACGACGGTTACGACTGTCCCTCCCCTTTGCCGTTCCGGTGAGCGTGGATGGGGTTATTAGATACCAAGGTTTTTAACTGACCCCCAGGGCTTCTGCTGCCTTCTCTATCGTGGGCCAGGTGGCGCCCGCAAGGTCCTCGAACGCCGTCATCGCTGCGATGGACCCGTGCGCCACGGCAACGACGATCTGCTTGGGCGCGCCGGTAATGTCACCTGCGGCGTACACGTTGGGCAGGGACGTCCGCATCGTGGCCAGGTCGGTCTTGATATACCCCTGGTCATCGAGCTCGATGCCGAGCTGCTTCGCGAGATCGTTGTTCGGAATGTAGCCGATGGCGACGAACACCCCGTCTACGGCCATGTCCCTGACCTTCCCGGTTTGTTTGTCCTCCACTTTGATCGCTTTCACGATCTTGTCGCCCGAGATCTCCCTGACCTCGGTGTTCCAGAGCGCCGTGATGCCGGACTGTCTGAAGCTTTCCTGGAGCCTCGACTCGGCCCGGAGCGCATCGCGCCGGTGCACAAGGGTCACCTTAGCCCCTATGTTGTGGAGATAGAGCGCGTCCGTGATCGCGGTGTTTCCGCCTCCTACGACGACCACCTGTTTGCCGTCCTTGAAGTAATAGCCGTCGCAGGTCGCGCAGTAACTCACCCCCCTGCCGTAGAATTTCTGGGCGCCGGTCGCTTCCAGTGCCCGGTTGCCCACTCCAGTTGCAATGACGAGTCCCTTGGCGATGTAGATGGCATGGTTCGTCTTGATCCGGATCCTGCCGTCGGGCCGGTCCTTCTCCACTTCGGTAACGAACTCGCCCACATGGATTTCGGCGTACTGCGCCGCCTGTTGCGCGATGAGGTCCACAAGGCTCTTGCCGCCGATCCGCATGAACCCCGGATAGTTCTCGACCACCGGCGTGATCGTCACCTGGCCGCCGAGGTTGCTCTTTTCAATCACAACGCTGTTCAGACCGGCGCGCACGGCATAGATTGCCGCCGTAAGCCCAGCCGGTCCGCCGCCGACAATGACCAGGTCTTTTTCGACCGGTTCGCCGGAGATCTGCGTTGAAGCGACTTGGGGCTCCTTGAGCGAAAGCAGGGACTCGACGAACCACGGCTCGGGCTGAAGCCCGGCCCCGGTGAAGGTCCCGTTCATGAACGTTTGAGGCACAGTCAGGGAGCCGAGGTTCTCGGCAAGGTCCTGGTTTTCGTAAATCTCAACCGCCTCCGCTGAAATGAGATCGGGCTTAACGATCGCGGCGGAGAAAGCCGCCAGCACCTGCTGCGGGCAGTAGGGACAGGTCGGGCTCACAAAAACCTGGATGTCCCGCTTTTCCCGGAGCTCGTCGGATATTTTCTTTGTTGTCGGCTCGGTCAGAATGCCGTTGCCCGTCGACGCCATCATGATGGCCATCAGAAACGATCGGCCCTCCTCTCCGAGCGGAGCCCCGGTATAGCGGATGCGGTACTTGTCCGGCGCGATCAGGACCGACGGCGAACGGGTGACGTTCCGTTTGACTGCCTGCTCATCGCCGACGGTATGGTACGACACTTTCAGCTTATCGGACAGGTCCGCAATGGCCTTGACCAGGTTGCTTGCCGCTTCGTTGAATTGATCATTTTTACCCTTCTGGGTATAGACTTCGAGCACGACTTCGTTCTTAAGGGACTCCAGAAAGGTGTCCTTGATGACCTTTTTTACGTCGTCCGGTATGATTTCCTGTTGTGCCATAATAGTGCCTCGCGATCACCGTGCGTCTGAAATGGTCCTTCTCATTTCCTGCTCTGTCCGCTCCACATTGTTTACTGCTTTATTTGATCCGCTGCGATATTTTCTTGAACTCCTCCGTGCCTGCCACTTTAAGCAATTGAAACAGCACGGTCTCGGTGCAGGTCACAACAGCGCCGGCATCATGCATAAAAGCGATCCCCGTTTTCCAGTTCTCCTTGGTGCGGGAGCAGATGGCGTCCTGCACCACGTGTACTACGAACCCGGACTGCAAAAGGCTCGTCGTGGTCTGGAGCACGCAGACGTGCGTCTCCATGCCGGTCACGATGATTTTCTTTTTCCCGAGTTTCCGGATCTCAGCAAGGAACGACGGTTCACCGCAGCAGTCGAAGGAGGTCTTCTCGATGGGTTTATAGCCCGGGATGCTGGACTGCAGTTCAGGAACGGTCCTGCCCAGGCCCTTGGGGTACTGCTCGGTCACCACCACCGGGATGTTGATCATCTTTGCCAACTCGAGCAGGTGCTGTGTGTTCTTCACGACTTTCTCTTTCTCTTTCATTACGACAGCCAGCCGCTCCTGGATATCGATGACCAGGAGCATTGCATCGCCTCGCTCAAGTAAAAATTTTTCCGCCGCCATTCGCGATCGTACTCCTTCGTATTTATTATAAACCTGCCGTGCTTATATTGGGCTTTGTCCGATTTTTTTTGACCGGCAACCTGCCGGTCGTCACACGCCTCACGCGCCGCCTTCGTAACCTACCGTCACCTTGCCGTCCTCGACGATGACCGGGACTTTTCGTGCTCCCTTCGAGTAGTTCAACATTTCATCCAGTTTCGCGCTGTCCATCTTTACATCATAATAGACTGCATTGTCCCCCAAAGCCGACCTGGCTTTGTCCGTATGCGGTCAGCCTGCTTTCCCGAAAATCTTCACCTTCTCCGGCATAAGGGCCTCCTTTGTAAATGACTATAGTATATATAATATCATTTTGCGGATGCAAAAGTAAACGGTTTGCGATAGAATCAGTAGCGTCATGCAAAAAGGAACAAAATTCTTGTCAGGCTTGTCTAATCCCTTAGAAGGCACGGACGCCGGAACGATTGATGACGACATGCCGCTCGTATTGTCCTCTCAGGAGGGGAACCTGGATGCGTTCGAACAACTGGTTATAAAACACCAGAAAAGGATGCTGAACATTGCTTTTCGGCTCATCAATGATTACGACGAAGCCTGTGAGGTCGCGCAGGACGCCTTTGTTTCGGCATTCAAAAGCATCAGGAGCTTTCGCGGTGAGGCAAGGTTTACGACCTGGCTCACGACTATTACCGTTAACCTCTCGAAGAACAAACTTAGGCAGATAAAGTCGCGTCAGGGTCACCTGGCATATTCCCTCGATGAACCGGTCCTGACCCCGGACGGTCAGATGGCAATCGATCCGCCGTCAAAGGATCCGTCCGTGCTCGACACGCTCGAAAAACGCGACGTACAAAGCAAGGTCCAGGGCTGCATAAAAGCGCTCGAGCCTGGCTTTCGTGAAGTGCTCGTACTCCGCGACATGCAGGACTTTTCGTACGAGGAGATCGGAAGCATGCTCGCAATGCGCGCGGGAACGGTCAAGTCCCGGCTTTTTCGGGCAAGAGAGATAGTCAAGGATTGTTTGAAACGCGTCATGGGAGAACTTTGATGGGGCATAACGACATCCGGCATAAGCTTTCGGAGTATCTTGACGGTTCTGTGACGGCTCAGGAAAAGACCGGGATAGAAGAACATCTCAAGTCGTGCCGGGAGTGCAGTGAGGCGCTCAGTGAATTGCAGAAAACCATCGAGCACATAAATACGATCGAAGAACTCGAGCCGCCAGCATGGATGGCGCAAAAAATCATGACTAAAGTCCGCGCTGAATCAGGGGGGGGGAAAGGTTTTTTTTCTCAATGGGTCCGTCAATTTTATATACAGCGGCCGATCCAGGCCGTTGCAGTGTTGTTTCTCGCTATAACGGCTTTCTATATTTACCGGAACATTCAGCCTGCGCCGAAGCCTGCTGAGGCGCCGCTTCAGGAGCTTGCGGCAAAGAAGGAAGTTCCGCAAGCTGCCGGGGCAAGGAATGAGCTCGGCAAATCAAGTGAAGGTAATTCGACGACCTCACAGATACCGCAGTCTCAGGGTTATAAAGCTCTCGACATGAAGCCGGAATACGAGAGACCTGCGCCTCCCCTACCCGCCGACAAGGGAGCACCCGCGCCGGCGAAGACATCAGAACAGCCGCTGCTTGCCAAAAAAGACGCTGCCGAAGAGAAGCGCGCCTTTGCGCCGCAAGCAAAATCTCCGGTCGTGGCTGAGGGCGAGGCGGCGTCATCGGCGGGGATAGTTCCCTCATCAGATGTGAAACAAAAAACCACATCGGCCCAGAAGCCAAAAACTGCCGGAGCTTTCGATAAACACGCCGAATGTCTTGCGTATGAACCAAAGGTCATTACTGTCACGGGGCTTATTAAAAAAATGGATTTTCCAGGACCGCCAAAGTATGAGAGTATCCCCGACAATGATAAAGGTGAAACCTACTGGATCCTTCAATTAGACAAACCAGTATGTATTACTTCCGATATGCACAACGACATCAATGTAGCTGAAACCAACGTAACTGAAATGCAGTTAGTCCTTGATGCAGCAAAGTACGGCAAACTTCGCGACCTCTTATCGATACCGGTAAGCGTCCACGGAACGCTTTTTCACGCTACCACGGGACACCATCATACGTCTGTGCTATTAAAGGTTAGCGACATTACTGCAAAATAATTCACGGGAAATTACTCGCGCCCAATTCCACAGAAACTCCATTGTCCCCGGGTAAAACTATTTCTGTAATATATCCCGCCTTCCCGCCGACTCTGCCTTATGACTCCAAAAGGGTTCTCCAAGGAATAGCAGGGCAATCATAGATCACTTCGCAGTAAGACGGATACTTTCGTTTCACTTATGTATCGAATCGTGCAGCAGTGTTTGACTACGTTAGCTCATCAAGATCAATTTGTCCGGAGGTGACAAGTAGTGAAAGAAGAACAAACCCTCCGCAAGGCGGGGCCTTACGGTCCTCCATAAAATCGCAATCGTGTTCATGAAAGTCGCAGACAATACACATCTTTTTCACGATCAGTTCCACCGTCCCGGGGTCCGGTTTTGTTCCGGGTTTTACAGGGGAGGTCGGCCTGCCGGTGTCCAGCAAGCGCTTGAAAACGAGAGCTCCCCGGCACACCAGCTCCTCGTTTTTCCCGGGTTTATAGTGAGCGCAGAAAGGCAGACAGATTTCTTTAACCAATGTTTGATTTTTACTCATGGAAGTGATTATAACAAAACTAGGGAGGCGGTGCTATAATATCGCTATGAGTTATTTTTTGGCACGTCGCGCCGTGCTCAAGTGGCTGGAATCCCCATCCATCTACCAGATCGCAAAAGACGAGTTGTATGAGTTGGACAACGAGTCTTATCGGTTTCTGAAAAATTGCGCTACCGTATACGGTTGCTCTTCCAAAGACAGCGGCTTCATCGATTATTGCTTGGAGGAAGGGCTGCTAACGAGCGAGACCACCATCATACGGCGTCCGCCTCTCATGCAGTCGCCGATCCCTTCGCTCAGATACCTCGAACTCCAGATAACCGATGCGTGCAATCTCCGATGCAGGCATTGTTACATTGATTCAACGGCGCCCCGGGAACTTTCTCTGGAGCAGATTCGGGAAGTCCTGACGGACTTTGCAGAAATGCAGGGACTCCGCCTCCTGATCACGGGAGGAGAGCCGCTTATTCACTCGCGGTTCAACGAAATAAATGAAATGCTTCCTGAGTTTTTTCTTCGCAAGGTCCTGTTCACGAACGGCATCCTGCTGACTCGGGATATTCTTAAGACGTTGAAGGTCGACGAGATCCAGGTAAGCATAGACGGCATGCAAAAGGCTCACGATGCGGTCCGCGGCAGCGGGACCTACAATCGCTCACTGGAAGCGATCAGGCTGGCGCTCAATGCCGGCTTCGCCGTATCGGTTTCCACCATGGTGCACCGGGCCAACCTCGGAGACTTCGACGAGATGGAGCGTCTTTTTAAAAGTCTGGGAATCAAGGACTGGACTGTTGACGTTCCCACTGCGGCCGGCCGGCTTAAGGAAAATGTTGAACTGACGATAAGCCCCGAGGAAGGCGGCAAGTGCCTGGGCTACGGATATGGTGACGGTTTGCATACTTCCGTCCCGGGGTACGGATGCGGCTACCATCTCCTGTCCGTACTGGCTGACGGTAACATTGCAAAGTGCACATTTTACCGCGATCGACCAGTCGGCACAACCCGTGACGGGCTTCGTGAAGCATGGAAGAAAGTTCAGCCGGTTCGGCTTAAGGACCTTTCGTGCAATTGCGAGTATACCGAGGTCTGCCGCGGCGGATGCCGGTACCGTGCGGAACTTCTTAACGGTAAAGGCGGAAAAGATTCTTATCGCTGCACACTCTATGGTATAATTTGAAAATACAGTCGCGTTGTGGCATCACCTATTACTTTTATCCACTTCTCCCGAACCACAGGCAATTTTACTTACTGACAGATAAATCATGAGGAAAGGAGGCCCTCAATGACGATCAAAAAAGTATCGAAAAAGGTGGCGTTGACGTGTAAATGCAAAAGCTCCTGCTGAAATTGCTTTTTTGTCGTTTTTGGAATTTAAGAATAAAAGGGCCCGACAGCTTCCTGCCGGGTCCTTATTTTTTTACGTAAACAATTTGTCATGAGCGCGACACGATCCGTTCCTGGACCCCCGCATACTGATTTCAGCCGGCAGTCCGCGGCAAACAGTCATCCTCCTTCGACGATCCCCCGTTCCTCCCACATAAACCAGTTCCCCGTATCAGCAAGGAACTGGTGGGTGTTGGCAAAAATTTCGTAATGCTGTTTTTCTTCCTGGATGAGCCGCTGCAGCAAGGCCTTTTCCTTGCCGGTCTTTGCATGGGCAAGCGTCTTTTCGTAAAATTCCATGCCTTCCTTCTCCATCCGCGTGGCGATTTCGAAAGCTTCGAGCTCGTCGGTCGTGGCTTCCACTTTCTTCATCATCTCATCCTTCAGGGCTTCGAAGACCGTTTTAACGTTGTTCATCGGGCTCACGTCCTTGTGCGTCACCTTGAGTCCTTTTATGAGCTGAGAGATCATTTCGAGATGGCGTTTTTCGTCCTCCGTGATGGTCAGAAACATTTTCTTCCCCGCGGGATACTTCGTCTTTTGTGCTGCCTCGGTATAGAACTTTATTGCATCAGTCTCCATCTTCATTGCCACTTCGAGAGCATCCATGTGGTCCTCCTTCGAACTTTAGGCACGCATTTGAGCGGGCTTCCTGAACACTCCGGGATAAACAGAACAACGGCACTGGGAATCAGGGGAATCTTATGTTAAGTATACCACATCGGAAAACGGCCCGGCGGGGCGGCCGGGAACAGGGAGGCAAACAAAAACCGCCTCACCCTGCAAGAGGAGGCGGGACGAAGGTAAGAACGACGATTAATCAGTATGTCTGCTAATGCGCACACGACCCGCCGTGGCTGTGGCCGCCGCAGCAGCTTTGGAGCGCATACTCGGGAAGTTGCCGGGATGCATGCAGCGTCACATTCTCCTGAATCGTCGGCAGCGATGCGCGGTATACGCGGATGCCCAGCTGGTTCAGCCGGGAAAGCGCTCCTGCGCCGATGCCTCCCGCTACGACCGCATCTATCTTTTGATTATCCAGCGCCTTAATGGGGTTGCACGCGCCATGGGTATGATGCTGGTCGTTGTTCCGGATCACGGAAACGGAATTCGTTTCAGTGTCTACAACCACGAACATCGGCGCCGACCCGAAATGATTGTGGACTTTACTCTCTATGCCGTTATCGTTTTGCACGGGGAAACAGAGCTTCATAGTTCCTCTCCTTTTATAACTGCTCGGATGAAAATAACCTGTAAACTGGATGTTGAATATCAAAATCGACTTTGCTCGTTAGCCCCGTATACGCGATCGGACCTGTTGTAGCCGCGGTTGTCTTCTTGTTATTTCTTCGTCTTCTCTCCGAACAAGTCCTTCACTTTGTTGAAAAAGCTTCTCGTAAGCGGAGAAGACTCCTCGGTATTCAGACGGTCGAACTCCTGGAGCAGTTCCTTCTGCCGGGAGGTAAGTTTAGACGGCACTTCAACCGCGATCTTGCACAGCTGGTCTCCCGTCCCGGACCCGCGGAGATGGGGAAATCCTTTACCGCGCAATTTGAAGACCTGGCCGGGCTGGGTGCCGGCCGGGATCTTGAGCTTGGCACCGCCGCTCAGCGTCGGCACTTCTATTTCCGTGCCGATGGCCGCCTGAATGAAACTGATCGGAACTTCACAGACGATGTCCTGCCCTTCCCTCTTGAACAGGGCGTGGTCCTCGACCGTGAGAAACACGTAAAGGTCGCCCGGCGGTCCGCCAGAGGAGCCGAGTTCCCCTTCACCGCTCAGGCGGATCGTATTGCCCGTCTCCACACCTGCCGGGATCTTTACGGAGAGGATCCGTTCGCGCTCTACCCGTTTCCTGCCCTTACAGGTGTTGCAGGGGTCCGTGATGGTCCTGCCTTCCCCGTTACAGCGGGAACAGGTGCGGCTGATGCTGAAGAAACCCTGCTGCGTGCGCACCTGGCCCGCCCCGTGACAAACAGGGCAGGTCACGACGCCGTCCTTCGTTTTTGCCCCCGTCCCGTCGCAATCAGGGCAGCGCTCCCACCGTGGAACCCGGACTTTGGTCGTTGTGCCGAAAGCCGAGTCTTCGAAGCTGATCTTGAGGTTGTACCTCAGATCGTCTCCCTGCGTAGCCCGGGCGCGGCCGCGGCCGCCTCCGAAAAACTCCTCGAAGATGTCGCCGAAAATATCACCCATGCCTGCCCCGCCGAATCCCGGACCGCCGCCTGTCTGCGCGCCCGGTCGAACGCCGTACTGATCGAAATAAGCCCGCTTCTGAGGGTCGGAGAGGACTTCGTATGCCTCGTTGATTTCCTTGAACTTCTCTTCTGATTCTTTGTTCCCCGGATTTTTATCAGGATGAAATTCGTGCGCGAGCCTTCGGTAAGCGCGCTTGAGTTCGGCTTCGGTCGCGTTTTTGTGAACGCCCAACAGTTGGTAGTAATCCTTGGCCATGGGAGATTTTCAAACCTTTTCTCTCGCGAAAACGCAAAGGGCGCAGAGTTTGGATCCGAACATGTTGCCTATGCTTTTCTCTGCTGACCTGACGTTGCAGCAAGTACAGTGTTGTATTCACAAAAAGAGGATAGCGGACGATGCGGGTTTGCCCGACGCTGCTATCCTCTGGAATTCGCTCTCCTTACTTCTTGTCTTTGTCCACTTCCTCGAACTCGGCATCCACGACTTTTTCCTCGGGCTTGCCGCCGTCGCCGGGAGCCGTCCCCTCTGCAGCGCCGCCGGCGCCGGAGGCCTGTTCCTTATTCATTTTGGAGTAGACTTCTTCCGCAAGTTTATGCGATGCCTTCGAAAGGTCGGCAACTGCCTTTTTGATGGCGTCGACGTCCTGGCCGTCCTTCACCCGCTTCGTCTCCTCCAGCGCTTTCTGGATGTCCGCACGTTCTGCATCGGAAAGTTTGGACCCGTAGTCGGCAACAGACTTCTCCACCGAGTAGACGAGCGTGTCGGCCTCGTTTCTCGCATCGGCGACTTCACGCTTTTTCTTATCCTCTGCCGAGTGTGCCTCCGCCTCTTTGACCGCCTTATCGATATCGTCCTTGCTCATGCCCGAAGAGGCAGTGATCTTGATGGACTGTTCCTTTCCGGTGCCGAGGTCCTTGGCGGTCACATGGACAATACCGTTCGCGTCAATATCGAAGGTCACTTCGACCTGGGGGACGCCGCGTGGAGCGGGAGGGATACCTACGAGTTCAAAGCGGCCGAGGGTCTTGTTGTCCGCAGCCATTTCGCGCTCACCCTGCACTACGTGGATGGAGACCGCGGTCTGGTTGTCCGACGCGGTAGAAAAGACTTGGCTCTTCTTCGTCGGGATGGTTGTGTTCCGTTCGATGATCTTGGTGGTGACGGCACCAAGCGTCTCAATGCCGAGGGACAGCGGCGTCACGTCGAGTAGGAGAACGTCCTTGACCTGGCCGGTCAGGACCGCACCCTGGATACCAGCGCCAATCGCCACAACTTCGTCTGGATTCACGCCTCGGTGCGGATCTTTCTTGAAGTACTCCTTCACCGTTTGGATCACGCGGGGCATGCGCGTCATGCCGCCCACGAGGATCGCCTCGTTGATCTTGTCAACGGTCTTGCCCGCGTCGTTCAACGCCTTCCGTACGGGATCGATGGTCTTTTCCACGAGATCTCCGACAAGCTGTTCCATTTTGGCCCGTGAGAGTTTGTAGAGCAGGTGCTTTGGGCCAGTTGCATCGGCGGTGACAAAGGGAAGATTGATCTCCGTCTCCGCAACGTTCGAAAGCTCGATCTTGGCTTTCTCCGCCGCTTCCTTAAGCCGCTGAAGCGCCATTTTGTCCTTGCTCAGGTCAATACCCTGGTCCTTCTTAAACTCATCAACGAGCCACTTGATGATCCGTTCGTCAAAGTCGTCGCCGCCCAGATAGGTGTCGCCGTTCGTCGATTTCACTTCGAACACGCCTTCGCCGAGTTCCAGGATGGAAATGTCAAAGGTTCCGCCACCCAGGTCATAAACCGCGACAAGCTCGTCCTTTTTTTTGTCCAGGCCGTAGGCGAGGGCCGCAGCCGTGGGCTCGTTGATGATCCGAAGTACGTTCAGGCCCGCAATCTTGCCCGCATCTTTCGTGGCCTGGCGCTGGCTGTCGTTGAAATAGGCCGGAACGGTAACCACGGCATCGGTCACTTTTTCACCAAGGAAATCTTCGGCCGTCTGCCGCATCTTCTGCAGGATCATGGCCGAGATCTCCGAAGGGCTGTAGGTCTTGCCGCGGACTTCGACATGGGCATCGCCGTTTGCCGCAGCAACGATCTTATACGGCAAGTGCTTCATCGCCTCTCTGACCTCGTTCGAGTCAAATTTCCTCCCCATGAGACGCTTGATCGAGAATATGGTGTTTTCGGGGTTCGTGATCGACTGTCTTTTTGCAATCTGGCCGACCAGCCGTTCGCCGCTCTCGGTGAACGCCACCACCGACGGGGTCGTTCGGCTCCCCTCGGAATTCGGGATGACGACCGGCTCCCCTCCCTCCATGATCGCAACACAGGAGTTGGTAGTGCCGAGATCGATACCTATAACTTTTGCCATAATGTCCTCCTTGACGTTATTCTGCTGATAGATGAAATCTTTATTCCCTGAACCGGAGAGAGCTCCTTTCGGTGCTCCGCATCACTCGTTTACGTGTTCTTCTATTTCTTCTTCCCGTTTCTCGGCCGCCGGTTTCTTGGATACGCTTACCCGTGCATGACGGAGCACCTTATCGTGGTAGAGATACCCTTCCTGAAGCACCTGCACCACCGTATTTTCGGGGACCGTATCGGTCGTTTCTTGCATGATGGCATCGTGTTTCGCGGGATCGAACGGCTCGCCCTGCGAGGCAAAGGATGTGATCCCGAATTTTTCGAGAACGTCGCGAAGCTGCTTATGCACCAGTTCCACGCCCTGACGCATCCCGTCGTTGCTTTCACCCGCCTCCGCCGCATGCTTGATGGCAAGCGAGAGATGGTCGACGACGCTCAGTAGTTCCCGCGCCATCTGCTCATTCGCGTATTTCCGGAAATCCGCGAGGTCCCGCTGCATGCGTTTGCGATAATTGTCGAAGTCCGCCGACGTCCGGAGATACTTGTCATGGGCCTCCGCCGCTTCTTTGGCTTTGCGCTCCAGAGCCTGCGTGAGCTTCGCTATTTCCTCCGACACTACCGCGGTATCCTCTTCCCTGGTGGAAGAATTTCCTGGTTCGTTCTCGTTTCCGAAATCATCCAACTCTTCGTTCATCGCTCTAGACCCCTCTGAAAACGTTCACTGAGCAGCTTCGAAAGAAGCTTTGCCGTGTAATCCACAACGTGGATCACCTGTTTGTACTGCATCCTCGTGGGACCGATCACGCCGAGCGTGCCCACGACTTTCGAACCTGCCTTATAGCTGCCGACTACCAGGCTGCATCCCTGCATTTCGAAATACGGATTTTCCGAGCCGATAAAGACCTTGATGCCCTCTGCCGCGACGGTCCGTTCAAGGAGTTTCAACAGCTTATACTTGTCCTCGAATGCTTTGAACAGCGTCCTCATCTTCTCGACGTTCGCAAATTCCGGGCTCTCGAGTATCTGCGATGCGCCGCCGATGTACACTTTCTCGCCTTCCCTTTCCTGCACGTCCTGGCTGGCCCTGCAGGTCTCGTCCATCAATTGCACGAACAGGAGCCTCTCTTCCTGCATCTTTTCCACCAGACGCTGCTGGACCTCGCTCAACGTCCGGTGTTCGAGTTCCTCATCCAGATAGGAGCTGAATATGTTCAAATCCTGCTGCCGGATGCTTTCGTCGAGTTCAATGAGCTTGTTCTGCACGATGCCCGTGGAGGTCACAAAAATGATAAGGACCTGCCTTCCACGCAGCCGGACGAACTCGACATGGCGGTAGGAGGCTTCCGCCTCGGTCGGGGCCACAACGACGCCGGCGCAATGGGACAATGCGGCAAGGAAGCGGCTTGCCTCCTCCATGATCTCCTGGAGATCATCGCCATGAAGCGGAGTGGCCTGCTGCAGGTGCTCCTCGATATCATCGTCGTCGTTTTCGATACTGATCAGACTGTCGATGTAATAGCGATACCCGAGATCCGTGGGAATCCTGCCTGCCGATGTGTGGGGATGGGTCAGAAATCCCATGTCCTCGAGATCTGCCATGATGTTCCGGAGTGTGGCGGAACTCACGCCGAAATCGAAGCGCTTCACCAGAACCGTGGAGCCTATAGGAGAGCCGCTCGCAATATAGCTGTCAATAACGGCTTGCAAAACTTTTCTATTTCTATCATCCAGATTCATACTGCTTAATTACCTTGCCACGGAAATCCGAGTGAACGGCTCATTAGCACTCTCCATAATAGAGTGCTAATAATTTAACATATGAGCGAATTCGTGTCAAGGTGTTATTTAATAACGGCTTATGGTACCGTGTATTTTGGATTCAGGACTTTACATGGAATTTCCATAAAAAAACCGTCCTCTTACAGTCTTGCGGGACGGTTATGAATCTTCATTCCATCGGGGAAATAAGAAAGGGAGCACCGTTATCCCTCTCGCTTTCCTCACGCCGCTTTTTTAGCTTCTGTCTCAATCAGCTTTTTCTCTTCTTTCGGGGCTTCGATCTCTATCTTCCGGGCCTTGGTAATTGCCGGAACAGGTACGGTGATCTCGAGAATCCCGTTCGTAAATTTCGCCTTCAGTTCATCGGTCTTGACACCTTCGGGCAGGACAAACCGCCGCTCGAATGAACCATAGGCAATCTCCTGATAAACATAATTCTCTTCCTTGGCGCCTTTCTCGGCCTTCCGTTCACCCTTAATGACAAGTTCCCGATCGGTAATGCTGACGTCGATGTCCTTCGGGTCAACACCGGGCAGTTCTGCTTTAAATACGAGGTGGTTGTCTTTGGTGTAGCTCTCTACTGACGGCATCCAGAGCATAATACGTTCTGCAGGAACCTCTGCTCCGAGGAACCGGGTAAACAGCCGATCCATATCATGCTGCATTGAGCGAAGCTCTTCAAACGGGTCCCAGCGTCTCATCATCCGGAAGGGATCCCAACGAGTCAGGTTTTTCATAAAAATCCCTCCTTTCGTTTTTTTTTACGATCTCCCGTTCAGGCATCATTTCCGCCGCCTTCACCTCTCTTTGCGGCCATGGCTGATTGAGCCATCGATACCCTGGGAGATCGTTTTACCGCTCTCCCATTTTTCAAAATCTTACGTTCAACTAATTAAAATATATCACTCGTCTGGCACTCTGTCAACGTGAGTGCTAGCTGTTAATATGTTGATTTACAGAGTTTTTTTAAAATTCATCGTAATACCTACGGCCGTCCAAAGGAGCTGTTTTTTCCATTTCCTGAACAAGCGCGGGATCTCCTTCAAAATTTCGGAAAACGCGGCTACGCGCCCGGCCAGATTCGAATAAGCGGTGTTGTTGCCTCTTCTTAATGCGGATTTACTCTCAATCCCTTGCAGAGGGATGCGAGCCCCGGACCAGGATGATGAAGACCGACCTGCGAAGGAGCGGCTTTGTTTCGGTTCATCGACCTTTTTTCACCCCCCTCACCACGACGAAGGAGCCCAGGCCAAATCCTTCTTTCACCGCGTCGACCTCGTCCATGTCATCAAGCGGTTTGAAGAGCGTCTGGCAAAAAGCGAAGTTGTTGAACCCTGCCTGTTTGAGATGGTCCACGATCTCCGTGACAGAGTAAAACGTCGCGTCCCGGTAGAAAACGCTTTTGTCCCTGCGCTTCAGATATTCCTTCCCGAGGGGGCCCTCGCGATCGACAAACCCGATGACGAATGCTCCGCCGGGTCTAAGCACGCGATAGGCCTCTCCGAAGGCCAGGTCCATGTCCTCGAGGAAACAGACCGTGGTCACCATGAGCGTAAAGTCGAATTCGTTGTCGCGGTATGGCAGGTTCTCGGCGACCCCGGAAAGGATTTCAATCCCTTTGCGCTTCGCAAGCGCAGCCATGGCCTGCGACGGTTCGATTCCCTTCTTGATCCCGAGCGGCGCTCCAAACCTGCCGGTCCCGACGCCGATCTCAATCCCGCTGCCTTTCGGAAGAAGCTGCCGGACCGCGTGCATTTCTGACACGTAGGCAAGAGGATGATCGATGAACCACTGCTCATACTGGTTCACGTTTTTGTCAAAGGCATCTACGCCGCCCATGAATAGTGGTCCTCAAACGAGCCCGCCCGCTTCAATAGAGCTTCCGACAGGTAAGCCCGCCTTCTTTAAAAAATTATCGCGGTATAGCTGCCGCTGATACGCATTATAGCTCATGCGGACCTTCTCAGGCAATCATCCTCTCCTCTGAAACGACTCAATTAATCAGGAGGCCATCCCAACCCGCCAATACCTTTCACCGGGTAAATACTGTTGATTACGCACCCGTAAACAATGGGTACACGCATCGTTTCATTGTTTGATTTCTTTCCTAAACGGCGACGGGAGGGATGAATGGTCCGGAATGCTGCTATAATTACTTCGTGTGACAAAAGTCATGCGCGGAGCGCTCATAATTGCATTTTATTGCGTCAGCGTGATCAACCGTAGACGGGGTGAGACGATGAGACTATTGCTTGCAACCGACGGCTCTGAATATTCCGAAACTGCAGCGAAATTCCTGACACGCATCAACTGGTCTCCGCAGGACTCCATCATGGTGTTTCACGCCATTTATGCACTCCCCTTCCCGGAAGACAGGCAGTTCCATTTCGATACGCTCAAGACCATAAAAAAGGACATCGCGCCGAAGATTCTCGATTCGGCAGTGACCGTTCTGAAGCCCGTCCGGGCAGCCGTCAGCGTCGAGATCGGCGAATTCTCCCCGGGTGAGTGCACCCCTGATCAATGCATCATCAAGGCCGCCGAATCAACGAACGCAGACCTCATCGCCCTGGGAGCGCGCGGGATAAAAGGAGTTGCGTCGGTTTTTCTCGGAAGCGTGACACGTTTGGTCGCGGTCCATTCGCCGCTGCCGGTCCTGGTGGTGAAACCGATGGAGGACCGGTCCTCCGGAAGAATGAAGATACTGTTCGCGGTTGACGGCTCAGGTCATTCCCGTGCCGCCGGGGAATACCTGTCGACGATCCCCTTTTTCGACAACGCGGAAGTAACGGTGCTGCACGTTATCGCTTCGGCCTTCTCCGACATCCCGGAACGGTTCGCCCTGGAGATCAATGACCGGATCAAAGAGACCGTGGCCGGCGCCAAGACCCGTGAGTTCACGGAATCGGAAAGGATCGTTGAAGAGGCGCGGCAGTCCCTGGGTAAACGGTTCAGCAACATTTCCGTCCTGTCGAAGGTCGGAGACCCCTCTTCGGAGATCATGAAGACAGCGGAATCCCTGAAAGCAGACCTCATTGTCGCGGGCTGCCGGGGCTTGCGGGGGGTGAAGGGCATGATGGGGAGCGTGTCGAGAAACATCCTCACCCATGCCCCATGCTCCGTTCTGATCGGAAAAACGTGCAGCGGATAAGCGCAATGCTGAGGCCGCGGGAGCGCGGAAACGATCAAGAGTGTTCTTTCACGACTGAAACGCATGCATGATCTCATTTTTCGACCTTAAGAGCGGAGAGCGTGATGGCTTTTTACCGTGAAGTAATGGAGGGTATCGGCAAGGCGGTGGACGCCGTAGGGGTTCTCGTGATTGTTGCCGGCGGTCCTCGCGACCGGCCGCTTCATTATTGGACGACGCGGGGAGGCCGGTAAATCGTACAGACTTTACCGGCAGGATCTGGGAAGGGCCATCCTGCTCGGTCTCGAGTTCCTCATCGCAGGCGACATTATCAGGACGGTCGTTGTCGCTCCTACCTTGGAGAATATAGTGATCCTTGGGCTGATCGAACCTTCCTCAGCATGGCATTGCAGCTCGAAGTCGAAGGGCGCTGGCCCTGGCAGCGTCCCGAAGAAAGCACAACCCTCTCCCGAAGTTCCTCCCGCGACAAGGTGTAATCAACAGGAATCGGACCGTAAGCGCCGGAGTCGAAGCAGTTATGAATAGTTCAGTCTAAAAAAGTCTTTTCGTGGTTCGACATGGTAATCGGAGAGTTTTTCAACAGCCTGGAAAGCTCGCGATTAGAAATAATGGAGACTGACTTCGGAATCGAACCGAAGACAAGCCATGCACGGCTGCCCAACGGGGTTGAAGCCCGCGGCCGGCGCCAGCCGACTTAGCCAGTCTGATCAAATGCGCTCAGGGCGCTATAATCTGCTACACCCACACCACCTTATCGAAGTCCTGCAATCCTTCCACGATATGATTCGTCGTGCCCCGGCTGCCTACCTTAAGCTCTGATTCGAGATTGTAGTGCTTGAGACAGGTCCCGCAGGAGTATACCTCCACGCCCAGTGCTTCGATCTCTTTCAATACCTCGACGGTTTCGCTGTTCACGGTGGTCAGCTTCACGCCCGCATTCAGAAAAAACAGTGTGTGCGGAAGCTGCTTGTTGACCTTCATGGTATCAAAGAATCCTTTGACGAGCTTTTTCCCCAAGTCCTCGTCCTTGCCCAGGCTGTCGGTCCCGATTATGAGCAAAAGGGTTTTCTTTTTTTCTCCTGATTTCGTGCTCCGCACATCGGTCGCCGCATTCGGCTTGCACGTGTAGCCCTTGACGATCTTGACCTTCCAGTCTTTGCCTTCTTTCCCGGTCTCGGCGAACAGGCCGTTCTGGGCCGCATACCCCGAGACATTGAGTGCCGACTCCTCATTGTCGACAAGGACCTCGACTACCCCCTCCTGCATCTTTGATAAAGCCTCATCGGCCATAATTACCGGCCGGGGGCATCCCAGGCCGCGCGCGTCGATTAGCATAGCTGCCCCTCCTTCCGGTGAAGCTGCGAGCATATCGCGAACACTCCCAACACGATCTTGCTGAACATTCCAGGACCTCCCCGTTTATAAACTTATGCAATCCGATTTTGTCCATATTATTTGCGTGGCGAGCTGCGGCAGCCTGCTGGTTCGTATGCGGGCAAGCGGATGCCCGAACGCGCCATGCCGTAGCTGACGAGCATGACCTGAACGCCTCTCTGCACGACTTTGAACGAGAACTAATTTACCATGGGTTTCTGTGATGTGTAAAATAGGTTTTACCGATCAACAAGACATCACGCATCGGTCTTATCTTCCGGCACGAAAGGAGTAACTGCGGGTTTGCAAATTTGATTTGAGGTGCTCGAGAAAAAGAGAATAGAGGACGTTCATCGTACCTGACTCGCCCTCTCCCGCACCAGGATACGCTTCCCCTTCGCATACCCGCTCGCCATGAATTCCGTGGTGTGCATGATCGCGAGACGGCCTTTCGCGCTGAGAGCGATAAGGCCGGCCTGACCGTGCACGCGAAGAAGAGCGTTCAATGCCAGACGCGCTGCAACGGCAGGCGTTCTGCCCGCCATCAACATGCAGGTCTCTTTCGCGAGCGCTCTGCGCAGGATGTACTCCCCTGCTCCGGTGCAGGAAACGGCAGCCGTCGCGTTCTCTGCATAGGTCCCGGCGCCGATGATCGGCGAGTCCCCGATCCGTCCGGGAAGCATCGCGTAGGTCCCGCCGGTGGACGTCCCTGCTGCCAGGTTCCCTGACCCGTCGAGCGCAACAGCACCCACGGTCGAGAAATATTTACGGTAAAGCCGGACGATCTCCTTCTCATGCCGGAGAAGCTTTTTCAATCTCTCCCGCGATTCTTTTGACGGTTGGGGAAGCCGCGCAAGCCCTTGCGCGATCCTGCGCGCGCCGATATTCGTCATGAGCACGTGCGTGGTGTCCATCACTCTTCTTGCTGCCCGGATGGGATTGCGGAAACCTTCCAAACCGGCGACTGCCCCGGCTTTCAGTTGACTTCCTTCCATGAGCGACGCATCAAGCCGCTGCACGCCGTCAAGCTGCAGCACGCCGCCGAGGCCCGCGTTAAACATGCCCGAGTTCTCCATCACGGTAATTGCAGCGACCACGGCATCAAGGCTGGGCCCTCCGTTCAGGAGGATCATGTAACCTGCGGCAAGGGATTCCGCAAGGACGTCGAGAGAAGCTTTTCTAGGCCGCTTATATCCCGCGCCGCCGTGCACGACAATGATGGGATTCGCTTTCATAGATTGAGCGTACAATAACGAAAAGGCAAGGGACGTTCTTCTTCTTAAAAGACCTGAAGGAGGAGGATGAAGCATCGCTCCCGGGACGTTATCTCATTGCCGGGTGACCAGCAGCGTGCGCCGGTCCCCCTTCTCCGCCGCAAGCTTCACCTGGGTGCCGCATCCCTCGCCGTACACCAGTTCGATCGCATCGACAAAGCCGGGGCTCAGACTGCGCGAACCCGGCGCTTTCCGGACATTGCACGTGAACCGAAAGGCATCGCTGATCATGGCCAGAACCTCGTCGCCTTCCGAGAAGTGCATGGGCCAGAGCAGGCAGACCTTCGGCTTCACTTCGACCAGGGGCAAGCCGAGCGTCGTTGCGACGGAGTGCAGGGAGCAGTTGATACGGTGATGGGACCGGTAGGCGAAGAGACAAAGGCCGTCCTCGGTCGTGTCGATCGAAAAAAGCCCGGGCTCCTCTTCCTCGAACACGTTGTCGTATCCCCCCGTAGTCAGGAGATGGGGGCAGAACTTTGCGGCCTCGGGCAGAATCCTGATGATCCGATTCACCTCTGCGGTCGTAACGCAGACCTCGTACGACGAGCAGCAGCACCGCTCGCCCCTGGCGCAGCCGTTGCACCGGTTCTCAAGCGCCAGAAGCGACCCGACGTCGACCTCCACACTGCTGCGCCGATGCTGCGGCCAAGACTTCTTACAGTGTTTTTCCGAACCCTTCGATTGCATAACAGGCCTCTAAAAGAAATGGGATGAGGTTCAAGTTCGCGCGCGGGGACGCTTGCTTCGAGAGCCTTCTCCCGGGCTTGCACTACGGCTAAATTGCAGCCGGAAACTCGCTAGGCCGCCTGCCGGCTGAACACCTCACGCTCGTCAAAATTCCTGATGAACTGCGCAACCTGAATGCCGAGGTAAACGCATTTGATGTTGTTCATGCACTCATCCGCGTCTTTCTTCTCAAGATGGGTAGTCAGGACCTCCGAGCCCCGCCTGAACGTGATGATATAAGCCTGTTTTGTATCATTGAAATCGACATTCATGGTAAAGCCGTGGTCCTTGATCTCCGGGTACATTTCACGGATTTTTTCCGCTAATTCAGCGTTGGTGTATGTCATGGAAACCTCCTTTTCAGAGCCGGCCCTTTGCCGCTCCCCGATGCAATGAGATGATGCAACCATTTTCCTCTCTGGGGGGCAATATTCTTTGCTCAGCTATTTTTATTATATCACTTCGATCGGGCATAGCCGGTCAATAAAAGGCAGAAAATGGACTTGCCTCATGTGAGCAGAGTATTCCGGCACGACATCGAGACAAGCCGGATGTTTTTCCATTGAAAACAGTGAAGGCATATGCAATAATCGGGATCAGGTCGGCACAATTCCTCTTGAACTTTTATGCATTGCCGTGTTTTAAGCCGAAGCAGGTCGCCCGAACAAGTAAAGGGAACAACCCATGCCCGACAGGATACTCCTCATCACCCCGCCCTTTACCCAGCTCAACACACCCTATCCGGCGACGCCGTATCTGAAACGCTATTTGAAACGGCAGGGGTATGACGTGTTCCAGGCAGACCTGGGCATTGAACTGATTCACAAGATCTTTTCCCCTGGCGGGTTCCGGGAACTGTTCGATGCCATACGAAAAAAGCCGGAACAACTTTCCCCGAATTCCTTTCAGATCCTCCAGAACGAGCAGCACTATCTGCAGACGGTGGAACAGGTCATGGCGTATCTGCAATACCGGGACACAACGCTCAGCCGCCGCATCTGCGGCGACACCTGTCTGCCCAGGGCTTCCCGCTTTCATCAACTGCCTGACCTGGATTGGTCCTTCGGGAGCATCGGCGTCAACGACGAGGCGCGGTTTTTGGCGACCTTGTACATTGAAGATATCGGGGACCTGATAAAAGACGCAATCACGCCCTATTTCGGCTTCAGCCGGTACGCTGAAAAGCTCGGCCTGTCCGCCCATGCTTTCGCTCCTATCGCCGCGGCCCTCGAGCAGCCCGAGAACATCATCGAGAAATGGCTGCTGTCGCGTCTTGACAGGCACATCGAACAACATCGTCCGGATGTCGTCGGCATCACGATTCCCTTTCCCGGGAACCTTTATTCAGGGCTAAAATGCGGCCGACACATTAAAAAACATTTTCCCGGGATCGTGGTCGTTGTCGGCGGAGGCTTCGTGAGCACGGAGCTTCGCGAGCTGTCGGACCCGGCGGTCTTCGATCATCTGGATTATCTGACCCTGGACGACGGCGAACTTCCCTTCCTGAACATTCTCCGATCCCGGGAACGCAAACACCAGAGACGGGGGCTCACCAGGACCTTTGTCAGAGTCGATCGGGAAGTGAAATATCTGGATGACGCACGGGAAAAAGATCCCCCCTCTGCGGAGACCGGATGGCCGGACTATTCGGACCTCCCTCTGGACAAGTATCTGTCGCTCATCGAGATCGCCAATCCCATGCACCGCCTCTGGTCGGACGGCAGGTGGAACAAGCTTACCCTGGCTCACGGCTGCTACTGGCACAAATGCTCCTTTTGCGATATCAGCCTCGACTACATCAGCCGCTTTGAAAGCGTGCCCGCAACGCTTGTGGTCGGCAGGATAGAGCAGGTGATGAGCGAGACCGGCCAGACCGGTTTTCATTTTGTCGATGAGGCAGCGCCGCCTGCGCTTCTGAAAGAGCTGGCCCTGGAACTGCTGCGAAGGAAAATCACCATTTCCTGGTGGACGAACATCCGTTTTGAGCAGGCCTTTACCAAGGACCTTTGCAGCCTGCTCGCTGCCGCGGGTTGCATTGCCGTGACCGGAGGCCTGGAAGCCGCGTCCGACCGGCTTTTGAAACTGATGAACAAGGGCGTGACCGTAGAGCAGGCTGCCCTGGCGTGCTCTCATTTCGTTCGCGCGGGGATCATGGTCCATGCCTATTTGATGTACGGGTTTCCCACGCAAACGGACCAGGAAACCATTGACAGCCTGGAGGTCGTCAGGCAGTTCTTTCATCACGGTCTCGTCCAGTCCGCGTTCTGGCATGAGTTCACTGCCACGGTCCACAGCGATGTGGGACGACATCCTGAAAAATATTCCTGTACGATACGAAGCCGTCCTGTCGGCGGGTTCGCGAAGAACGATCTGGTGCACGAAGACCCTATCGGCTGTGCTCCCCGGGACTACGCGCAAGGTCTGAACAAGGCAATATGCAATTACATGCAGGGCATAGGCACGGACTTCCCGATCAAGGGGTGGTTCGACTTTCCGGTGCGCCGCGTTTCAACGAAGAAAGACCGGGTGGAACAGGCGACCAGGAAGAAACAGGTATCCGATGAAAAACGGATGGGGTCCAGGATCGTGTGGCACGAGAACCCCCCAATGTACGTCGCCGGAGAACCGGCAAAAAAGGGCGGACAGGCGCGAAAGGACAGGTTTGTTTTTTATATGAAGAACGGGTCTGTGGAGCTGGTCGTGGATTCGGAGACCGGGGCGTGGCTGAACAGCGTCTTCGGCCGGTTTGGAGTTCAAAATCAGGAACTGATGTCGCTCGTTGAATTAAAGGCAAGCTATGAAGCGCGGTTTGTCAAAGGATTCGGACCTTTTCTGCGGTCCCGGACATGGAGAACATTGAGGGAGAATGGATTGTTATTGATTTAAAGAGAAGCAGGGAGTTTTTTTACGCGGAGGCTCTCCGCGCCCTCCGCGGCTCCGCGTGAGAACAAGTCCTGCCCCTGGATGTTTTCGAGGCATTCATCTACCAATCAATAGGAAAATAATCTTTAAGAAATTTCCCGCACCAGTGCTTCCCGGTCAGGATCCCGTCAAAGAACGGATCGCACACCCGCGCAGCTCCGTCGACAATATCCAGAGGCGGCTGGAAGTCGTGGACCTTTTGCTTGAATTCGGAAAGCGCAGCAGGATCTTCATCAGTTACCCACCCCGTATCGACGGCATTCATGTAGATGCCGTCTTTGGCAAGATCCGCCGCAGAGGTGTGGGTCATCATATTCAAGGCCGCTTTCGCCATGTTTGTGTGAGGGTGCCTCTCGTCTTTCTTGAATCTGAAGAACTTGCCTTCCATGGCGGTCACATTGACGATATGCTTTTGTCCGGTACGGTCGCGCCGCATGAGGTCAACGAGCCTGTTGCACAGGATAAAGGGGGCCACGGCATTCACCAGTTGAACTTCAAGCATTTCCGTGGTCGGGATCTCTCCCAGGCGCAGGCGCCAGCTGTTCGTTGTGCGCAGGTCCACCTGCTGAAGGTCCGCATCCACCCTCCCTGTCGGGAAGATCTCTTCTGACCCGGAAGCACTGTCATGGCCGTAAGGAATCTGCGACAGTAAGGCTGATTCCCGCAAACCGATCCCCGGCTGCTGCTCGTGCCATGCTGCGGGAAGGGACCCGCCCGGCCTGACGTTCGTGCAGCATAAGGCAAGCTGTTTTTTACAGGCCTCATGGCTTGCAAGCAGCACCGCGGCCTCTTTAGGCAAGGCCTGGCACCCGTTTTTTTCATTAGTCATAAGATGGGCGTAAAAGCCAGGGGGCCTTCTGACCGTCTGGGCGGCGTTGTTTATCAATATATCGAGCCGTCCGTACCGCTGCTCTACGTAGCGCGTAAACAGCTCGACGCTCGGAACATGACGAAGGTCAAGACCGTGAATATGCAGCCTGCTCCCCCACCGGGCATAGTCCGCTTCTTTGGAATAGCGAAGGGCCGCATCGATGGGAAACCGGGTCGTCGTAATGACCGTTGCGCCGGCGCGCAGCATCTGCAGGGTCGCCTGATAGCCGATCTTCACGCGTGCTCCGGTAATCAGGGCGACCCGGCCTTCCAGAGAGGCCGTCTGGAAACGTTTTTTGTAGTTCAGGTCCCCGCATTTTTTGCACATGCTGTCGTAAAAGAAGTGCAGCTCCGTAAATTCTTCCTTGCACACATAACAATTGCGCGGGGCATGCAATCCTTCCTGCCCCTGTTCCGGACCCGATGGATCGCCCTCGATCCGGGCCGGCGCTACAAAGGTGCTTTGAGCGCGGGCAGTGCGGATGCCGGTCGCATTTCTGGCCTGCCGGTCTTGTTCCCGTTTTGCCAGGCTCCGGGTCTTGTTGACCGTCTTATTTCTTTTTTTTCTTTCCGCTCTGTCGGGACGGGACAGTTCCCCGGTAACTTTCAGCAGCGCGCGTCTTTGTTCCTCCGAAAGGTCCGCGAGCAACCCCGCATCCTGTACCAGGTCTCCAAGCAAGGAAATACATTTTGCTACTTCTTCGGAAACGTCTTTCATCTCACTGCCTTCCTTCATTATCTCTGCCTCCCCGGCCCGGAGGAGGTCCCCGGCGTTTTCGATTTTTCCCGCTGCCGGACCGCAAGGCCTTTTAAAAGGTTCCTGAGGAACTGATCGCCGCATGCCTTATAATTCTTATGGTCCTTATCCCTGAAGAAAGCGCTCAATTCCGATTTTGAAAAGTTGATATTCGCACGCTTCAGTATGCCGAGCATGTCGTCTTCTCTTAATTCGAGGGCGATCCGTATTTTCCGCAGGATGACATTGTTCGTCAGCTGAGGATCAGGCCGTCTCGCCTGCCCTGCCGATCTCTCCTGCCTGCCCCGTTTGTAAATAATGAACCCATCCAAAAAGGAACCCAGGATCTTGCTGCTGCACACAACATAACCCGGTTCGTCCTCTTTTTTAAGAAGGTCTTTCAGCCCGGGCAAATCGACCGGATACTCCGCCTGTCTGAAGATCTCCATCATCGTCGGATCATTGATATTCAAAGCATAGCGGAACCTTCGCAATATATCGTTGTATGTCATGAGCACCCTCGGGAACCTGACGAGCTTCTTGCCATGCTCATGTCAGTCAAACGGTAAAGGCCTGTCATTCGGCAGGCAGTTAAAAAGTATTTTGAGTTGTCCTGCAGGCTTACGATGACCGGCTTCTTCCCGTTTCCTCGTGAGATTATGTGGCAGACCGCACCGGGTATTCCAAGCAGAGGGACGGCGCACGGACGAAGAATATCCCAAAAAATACGATTAGTCAAACCGCAAAAACTGTTCCTGGGAAGTTCTTGATCTTCTCTCTGCGCGCCGGCTCAGATATCGGCCCGGCCGGAAAAGCATTATTTACACAACGACTTGACAGAACGTCGAATATTACATAAACTGACCGTATTCTTTTAACGACATCCTTTAATAAAGACAAGTTGAGGAGGGCACGTTGACGTATTCAGCAGAGATAAGCCGGAACCAGCCGACTTGTTTTCTCTTCATCGTCGACCAATCAGGCTCGATGGAAGACACTTTCCCCGGCAGCAGCAGGTCCAAATCGCAGGTTGTTGCCGATGTGATAAATAAGACGCTCTTTGCATTGATCACGAGATGCACGAAGTCGGATGGGGTCCGCAATTATTTTGACATCGGGGTTATCGGCTATAGCGATGATGTTTCCTACAGCGGTTTGCGGGGCGCACTCGGCAATTCGATATTGCATCCCGTTTCGAAGATCGAGTCCGGCCCGGTAGCCCTAGAAGAACGGGTAAAGAAGATCGATGACGGGGCGGGGGGGATCGTCGAGCATAAAATCAAATTCCCGGTATGGTTCAAACCGCAGGCTTCCGGGGCCACACCGATGTGTCGGGCTCTTCGTACCGCAGCGGAAGAGTTGGCCGGGTGGTGCGATTCACACCCCAATAGTTATCCCCCGACGGTCCTGCACGTTACCGACGGAGAGTCGACGGATGGCGACCCGGAAGCGCTGGCCAATCAATTGAGCCGGATCTCCACGAACGACGGGGCCGTGTTAATGTTCAATCTCCATGTAAGCACCTTGGGAACGGAACCTGCAAAATTTCCCGCGGCTGAAAACAATCTGGTCGATAAGTACGCAAAGCTGCTTTTCCGCATGTCCAGCCGGTTGCCGAAACATCTAATCGATTACGCCCGCAGCAGGGGCGTCCAGGTCAGCTTTGAGTCAAGGGGCTTCATCTTTAATGCTGAACCGGCTGAGATAGTGGATTTCTTCGACATAGGAACGAGGGCATTGCAACTACAGGTGCCGCGATAGGGTTTTTCGCATGATGCAAATCGTCTTCACGGGTGTCGTTCCAAAAGAGCTTGACTATCCTGAACACAATGAAGATGCGTATTTAACAGGGAGTAACATCGTTGCTCTCAGCGACGGGGCTTCGGAGTCTTTCGATGCCGGCCATTGGGCGCAGATCCTCGCTCACCAATACGTCAAGGCAACCCGGTTTAATGAACCGTGGCTCAGGGAGGCGATTGAGCAATATTCCGGCTTATACAAGCGGGAGGAACTCTCCTGGTCGAAACAGGCATCTTTTGACAGGGGGAGCTTTGCGACCCTTCTCGGGGTCATGTTTCACGAAGAATCGAATTCCGTCGAGATTCTTGCGATCGGCGACAGTCTGGCCGTATTGATCAACAACGGCCTCATCGAAAAATCCTACCCCTACACCTCCTTCGAAGAATTCAATCAGATGCCGAGCCTGCTTTCTACGATTCATGTTCAGAACGAGTTTGTCAGGCAGCAGGACTTCGTTAAGAAACATTCGGTAACCTGGGGACTTCAGTCTCTCCCTGCTCCTCGCTTACTCTGCATGACTGATGCGCTTGGCCAATGGTTTCTAAAAACATATCCATCTGATGCCTCCATTCTGGATTCATTGTTGTCTTTGCATACGGAAGCGGAAATGCAGGAGTACGTCTCTCTGCTCCGCAAGGAGAACGCCATTCGGACCGACGATACGACCCTTATCGTTGTCGATTTCTCTGGTTAGATCCCATGTCCTATCCCACGTTCCAGCAATATGACGAGGCATTACAGAGCCCCGACCTCGTTTTGTCGGACCCGGACCTTAAAGCCGGGACTGTAAAGAAAAACGGCCTGGGCTTGCCGCAGGCACTCTGCGGCGGATTTGCGCTTACCTACACACTCAGTTGCGGCAGCAAGAAATACGCCGTGCGATGCTTTCATAAGAAATCAAACGCTCTCGAGCTGCGATACGAAGCAATCTCCAAAAAGCTCCGTTCTTTGTCGAGCGACTATTTTCTTGATTTTGAGTTTCAGCCGCGGGGAATACGGATCAATACCGAACATTTCCCGATCGTGAAAATGGCCTGGGGTGCAGGAGAAGAACTTGGCGTATTCATAGAAAATAATTACACCCAACAAGGCGCAATCAAAAATTTAAAACGGTCCTTCCTGTCTTTGTCGTCGTATTTACTCAAAACGGGAATTGCGCATGGAGACATTCAAAGCGGCAACATCCTGGTAGGCGATTCCGGGTCGAAACTTCAGCTCATAGACTACGACGGCATGTTTGTTGATGAAATAATAAATCTGGGGAATTCGGAATGCGGACACAAGAATTTTCAGCATCCCGGAAGGAGCTCTCAATTCGATCGGTTTCTCGACAGATTTTCTCTCATCAGTGTTTATCTTGCACTGCAAGCCCTTGAAAGCGACAAGAGTTTATGGGAAAAATCGAAACCCGACGGCGAATCGATATTATTTAAAGCAAACGACTATGCCAGCCCTGCCAGCTCTGCCCTTTTCTCCGCGCTTTTCCTAAAGCCTCAACTATCAAGGACCGTTAAAAACTTCGCCGCAATATGCGAGTCCCCGTATGAGAAGATCCCCAGTCTCGCTGATTTCCTGCGGGGGAAAAATATTCCACAGACGGTGATGTTTCTTTCCAGCACACCGCAGGCAGCAGGCGCACAGACTTATATTTCTCAGTACCCGGTGCTTGATGCGAAAAATTATTCACACTGCCATGGCTATATCGGCGACAGGGTTGAACTGATAGGAAGGGTTTTAGCAGTAAAAGAAGGCAAGACCAGATACGGCAAGCCTTATACTTTTATCAACTTTGGCGATTGGCGGGAGGAAAGCCTCAAAATCAATATCTGGTCCGAGGCATTGGCCAAAATGAAAACGCCCCCGTCGAAATCATGGATAGGGAAATGGGTCAGTGTTATCGGATTGCTGGACCCGCCCTATACCGGCCAGGCGGGCAAATCGGGAAACGAACGAAGCTATACGCATTTATCAATTACGGTCACTGAAAACAACCAGCTTTATATAATCGATGAAAAAGAAGCACACTACAGATTGAACCCGCCGGAATATTCTAAGGCAACCGCTTCATCGACGAGGAATAGCGAACTAATTCAAGACATAAAGAAATCAGAAACAGGCTTGTCAACTTCGGATGCCGGAAAAAACCTTTCGATAAATCAACATATCCTTCATCAAATGCACGTACCGGCGCCCGGACCATCACCCTCTTCTTCACGCCGCGCCCGGCGAAACCCGCGCCAAACGCCCTATTCAGAGAAAGACAACGACGACATGAAATGCCTTCCCTGGATAATTGGTGCCGTTGTCCTCTTACTGCTGGCTTACTTTTCCAAATAAGGAGAAGCCCGGACCGTTGGGCTACCCCAGGAGGTCTCCGGATTCAACGAGCGTGGAACTGCGCAGCGGTTGTATGTGAAAATACAGCCAGGCATCGACCATGGTGCCGTCTGCCAGCCTGACCGGGACAAGTTCCCGTTTGTTGATATGAGGATGCCGTTCCCACCGGTCCAGCACACTCAGCGCTTCCTTGCTCACCGTGTACGCCTCGCCCTTGATGGTGGAAGCAGGGCGCTTTGTCACGTACGGTTTATTGTCCATCATGTAAAGTGCATAAAGCTCGGTGGTCTCAGCCGTCCCCAGGCAGGCCTCCTTTGACATCACGTGATGATCGCTGCACCCTTTGCGCAACTTGCCGTGAATGAAGACCGTCTGCATGCAAGACCTCCCTGAGTTTTCCTGAAGAATGTTTCGGTCCCGATAATAAAAAGCGTTACTCAATTTCTGCAGCAGCGCCGCCTTCGGCTTCCTGTCGCTCTCTGCGATAGAGTTACTGAATTTGCCTGATCGTATTATTCAGAGTATCCACCACATAGAGACTGGTCCCATCCGTCGTAATACCGAAGGGATTGTTAAAGAGGGCCGCTGATCCTGTTCCGTCAAGCGAACCCGGGACACCCACCGTGCCTGCCAGGGTAGTAACTGCTCCGCTCGCAATAACGATCTGCCGAATCGTATAATTGCTGATGTCGGTGACATAAAGGTTGGTCCCGTCCGTCGTGATCCCGTAGGGAAAGTTAAAGCGGGCCGCTGCTCCGGTCCCATCGAGCGATCCGGAGGTGCCTGCCGTGCCTGCCAGGGTAGAAACGGTTGCGCTCGCAATAACGATCTTCCGGATGGTATTGTTACAGCTGTCGGTAACATAAAGGTTGGCCCCATCCGTGGTTATATCGACGGGAGAGCAGAAGCGGGCCGTTGATCCGATTCCGCCGGTCGAGCCCATCGTACCTGCCGTGCCTGCCAGGGTCGTGACCGCTCCGGTCGCAATGACAATCTTTCGTATGGTATCGGCCGGCGATTCCGTAACATACAGATTGGTCCCGTCCGTGGTTATGCCGAAGGGGGCATTAAAGCGGGCCGCTGATCCGGTCGCATCAAACGATCCGGAGGCGCCTGCCGTACCAGCCAGGGTCGTAACTGCTCCGGTCGCAATGACGATCTTCCGGATCGTATTATTTTTTGAGTCGGTAACATACAGGTTGACTCCATCTGTCGTTACGCCGTAAGGGGCTTTGAAGCGGGCCGCTGCCCCGGTCGCATCAAGGGAACCGGCAACTCCTGCCGTACCCGCGAAGGTCGTCACTGCTGCAGTCAGCGTGAGCGGCAGGCCTTGAATGGTCCCCCCCATCGGGACAGGGACGCCGTTTGAATTTACATTATCAGGGAACATCCCCTGGCTTATGATGTACGTGACCGTGGTCCCGCCGAAGGCGTTGCTTACCGTCAGCGACAGGTTCCCGGATTTCGACTGATCATACCCCTGTAAAACAGCGGGATTGGTCGTGTTGTCAACAAAGGACAATCCCCCGCTAAAGGCCCAGAGATACGTAAGCGGACCGGGGTCGCTTACCGTCGCCGTAAAGGTCACAGCAGAACCGCTTCGCGCTCCCGTTACGGAGGTGATCACCGGCGTAAACTGGATGGCCACCGGAGGGTTTGCTGCAGCGGCGACTACTGTCGTAGCAAAGTCCAGCGCTATCGCGTTCCCCTGGCTGTTTGTCACCGTGACGGCATGGGTGTAGGTCCCCGCCGAAGCCGGCGCGGTATAACTGACGACAATGGTTCCCGTTGTCCCGGCGAGGGTCATAGAGCCGCCCGAAGGCGTAAAACCGCCCCCTCCGGAGGCAGCGACGAAGTCATAGGTCAGCGTGTCCCCGGAACCGCCCTGGACCGACACGCTCACATTGACGGATGTGGAGACAGGTATTTGAGACGGGTAGGTAATGTGAGTTATCGAGGGCAGGGTTGCGGCCCCCCCGCTGGACGTCGGAGACATCAAAATAGATACTGAATCGCCGCTGCCCGACATCGTCTGCGAGGTGGTCCCCGTAAAGATCTCCGTTGATAAAGCATCATAACCGTGCACGATAAAAGTCAGGGTTTCGCCGGTAGGCAGACCGGTCAGCGTCGCGCTCCATGCGCCGCCGCTGTAGGTCAGGGCTTGGGCCGTGATGATAAATATTGCGCCGTTTTTGACATCGACCGTCATAGATGCGATGTCGGAAACAGTTGAGGCTTTGCGAAAAGAGGAGGCTGCCTGAGATGATGGAGGTTGAATATTGATTTTAACCGTCGCTGTCGCAATCTTAGCGGCACTCTGCGGGGCCGCACTTTGGCATGCCGCTGTTGCCAGGAGCCAACTCAAACACAACAGGGCGGCAGCGATCTTTTTGACCAACGGCATTGATATATTCTCCGAACGAAATGGCTGGTAATTGCTCTCTTAGTTTTCTTATCGGTCAATTTGATAGAAGCTTTAGTCGATAAGGGGATATTATATTTGAGGTTTTATTCGAATAATCTGAGATCAGGGTTTAGAACAGGGAATTTCAGAATAAAAAATCATCGACTCCCCTAACCCGCCGAAAATTCTTAACGTCGGCTCGGTCATCCTCTCAAATTTTCGAATAGGTTGGTTCCAAAACCCTATTCTCTCGATTCTCTCTGCGTTCTCCGCGACTCCGGGAGACGATTTTGATTTTAGGTTTTTGACCCCACATCCGACAACATTGCTCCCGTCACCGTTCCTTTATGTCCAAGACCCTTTTCTTAGATTCTCTCCCCGTGAGCAATATCCCCAAAGACGTTCCTACTTTTGTCGCATTGATGTTATTTGAGACGGTGCTATCCTTTAATCAGAAGTGCATTGCGCTTAAGCGTAAAATAAGGAGAGGAAAACATGAAGATAAATAAAATCGGAATCGTCGGATCAGGCAACATCGGGGGAACGCTTGGAATTCTGCTCGCAAAGGCGGGATACGAAATCCTCTACAGTTCAAGACATCCTGAAAATCTCAAAGACCTCGTCAGGACCGCCGGGCCCAAATCCCGCGCCGGGACCGTCGCAGAAGCAATCGCATTTGGAGAAGTGATCGTGCT
The DNA here is from genome assembly GCA_963769335.1 of Nitrospirota bacterium. GTDB lineage: Bacteria > Nitrospirota > UBA9217 > UBA9217 > UBA9217 > JAJYKN01. The sequence continues at coordinate 37,026 of CAVYLT010000105.1, forward strand.
GTCGCTCCCCGTGAAGGCCTTGCCGGACCTCGACGCAAAAACAAAAGAGGCCCTCAAAGGTAAGATCGTGATCGACACGTCGAATCCTTATCCTGAGAGAGACGGGAAGATCGCAGACGAGGCGCGAAAAGATCCGGGCGGCATGGGCGTCTTTGTGGCCCGCCTTCTGCCGGGCGCAAAAATAATAAGGGCGTTCAATACGGTCTATTTTGAAGACCTGAAAAAAACAACGAACAAGGCCAGCGAAAAAATCGGGATTCCGCTGGCCGGCGACGACCAGGAAGGACTGCAGGCTGCTGTCGAGCTTGTGGAAGATGCGGGGCTCGACCCTGTTGTTACAGGAGACTTGAAAACGTCAAAATGGTTCGATGTGGGAACAGCCGTATATGCAACGAGCGCCACTGCACGGGAGATCAGGGAAAAATTGAAATTAAAACCTGCAGGGTCAAAACGTGCGGCTTAGTTGACACTGCGGCAATGGTAGGGGATGAGCATTAAGGAGGAGGCGCTATGAACAGGATAGAAAAGAAAGAGATCGCTCCCGATGCTGCCAGGTTGTTTGAACAGGAAGTTCTTGAATTGAAGCCGGATATCCCCCGCAAGGAACTGTGCGATATGGTCGACGATTATATCTATTACCAGACGGATGGCATGAGCAAGGAAGAAGCCCACGCGATAGTCGATATAACCTGCAGATTGACCTTGAAGGAGGGTGAGAGGCGTTCACTCTTTTCGCACCAGACCTCGTCGAGGTCATAGCATTGGAGCGAAACAGCATGCAACGGCGTGCGCGCAGAAAAGGCCGCTGAGTTTAGCTCAGCGGCCTTCGTCTTGTCATGTTCCGTTACCCGGGATCAGAGGACCCCTCCGGAGAAGTAGATGCTCTCGAACGTACGATTCAATGTCTTGCTCGTGAAATTTTTCATCTCCATGCCGGGCTGACAGGTCACCGCCTCGCCGACCTTTACCTTCGTCTCCGGTACGGCAACCCAGGTCTTCTTCCCGTTGTTCTCGAGAGAAATATAGGTATACCCTGCGGAGTTCATCGTTTCCAGTACCTTCCCGGAAAGGGAAGTGGCGGCCTGAGGCATATTTGCTGCCGGCTGTACCTGAGGCGCAGGAGCTTCTTTCTTGGCTGAATTACAGCCGCTGGCAATGATAAGAACCAACACGCACACTGCGAAAACCAATTTAGACCGTTTCATCTTAATCTCCTTATTTGTTAGTAATAAAGCACTCGATCATATAATGGGATGAGCGACAAAGGGGATTTTACTGCTTTTTTTATGAAATGCAAGCCCGATTTTATGATACCACGCTTCGCGGCAAAGGATGAGAAGGCGTCTCGTCATACGAACGCGTAAGGCATATCAGGCCATCTCTCTCAGGCATCAAGAACTCCGCCTATGCAACGTGACTCAGGGATGTTCCAAGGGTCAGGATGAAATGGTGGGGGCGTTCAGATACTATTTATGATGATATTCCGGATAGAGCTTTTCCGTGCACTCCGGGCATAAGCCATGACTGAATTCCACCTCAGAATGGTCCCGAATATATGATTCTATTTGATTCCAGTATCCTTTGTCATCCCGTATTTTCTTGCAGGAGGCGCAGATGGGCAGGAGTCCGCTCAGGAGCTTGACCCTGGTAAGCGCCTCCAGCAATTCCCGGACCAGTTTTTCCCGTTCTTCCTGATATCGCTGCGCTGTCTTGCGGGCCACAATGATCTCTGTGCATTTTTCGATCGCGCCAAACAACTTGTTTACCACTATCGGTTTTGTCACGTAGTGCTCGACTCCCGCGTCGATTGCCTCCATCATATAGGATATCTCGCTGTATGCGGTCATCACGATAACGGGGATATCCCTGTTGCCGGTCCGTATTTCCTTTACCATCTTCAACCCGTTCATGACCGGCATCAGGATGTCCGTCACGATAAGGTCGGGACCGTTTTCCCGGAACAGGTCAAGGCCCTCAGCGCCGTTCCGAGCGACAAAAACCTCCCGGATGCGTTCCTTTACAACTCATGGATTTCCTTGCGGGTAAAATCCTCATCCTCGACATAGAGGACCGAAATATCAAACTTCCTTTGCATGCTCATGATACGACTCTTTCCGGGTGCGGCAGCTCGATGGTAAATATCGCGCCCTCTTCGCCGTTATCGGCCGACAACTTTCCGTGCATATGATCTTCCACGACCATTTTCGACATATACAGCCCCAGGCCCGTCCCTTTCGCCGGCTCCTTGGTGGTAAAATAAGGGGCGAAGATATTCCCCATCGCTTGAGCCGGTATGCCTCCGCCATTATCGCTCACTTTGATAATGACTTTGTCGTTCGCGTTGTAAAAGTCGAAGGACAAGAGCCCCCTTTCCGATGCACCCATGCCTCCCCGACCCTTCTTCTCGATAATGGCGTCCCGGGCATTGTTGACGAGATTGAGTATGACATGTTCGAATTCATTGCGGAAGCCTTCAATAGCCTTTTCCGCGCAGGGCACGACGTCGGCTTCCTTCTCGACCGTCTTCCCATGGGTGTGGCAGGTGAGCCTATAGAAAATATGATCGGACGCCAGCTGCGCCGAGACCAGGGCCAGTACGTCTCCGATGGCGCGCATCGCGTCGAAGACCGCCTTTTCCTTATCCGGTTTATAAAAGTTGCGAAAGTCGTCAATGGTCTTGGACATGCGCAGTATTTGTGTCATGACTCTCTCCACCGTCTGCTCCAGATATCCCTTGTCCAACTTCCCCTGGGCATAGACGTCTTCCATGCGCTGCACGATGAGTCCCACCACATTGAGGGGCTGCCGCCACTGGTGCGCGATAGCGCCTATCATCTCGCCCATGGCAGCAAGCTTCGACTGCTGGATCATCATCCGTTCATTCTTGAGCCGTACTGCGATCTCCTCTGCGACTCTCCTTTCGAGGTCCCTGGTCAGGTCCTCGAGCTGTTTTGTCTTCTCCTGCAAGGTGTGCTCCGCCTGCTTTCGTTCGGTGATATCCCGGACGACGCTTAGGTACACCATTTTCCCATCATATTCAATCAGCCGCGAATTGACCTCGACAGGCATCGCTGTGCCGTCCTTCCTGAGGTGAGCCGACTCAAACACCGCAATGCCGTTCTCGCTTACCTGCCTCATCCGTTCGGGAGCCCGGCTGGCGAATTCAGGGTCGTCGAGCTTGCTGATATGCAGGGCGAGCAGCTCCGCCTTCGTGTACCCCAGGCGCGTATACGCCGTCCTGTTCATGTCGATAAAGCTGCCGTCGAGGCCAAGGATGAAGATCCCGTCGCTCGACGATTCGAACAGGTTCCGGTACTTGGCCTCGCTCTGTCGAACCTTCTCATCGGCCAGCGTGCGCTCAGTGATATCCTGCGCGGTTCCGCTGAGAATGGCCTGTGTGCCGGTTTCATCGCGCCTGAGCTCCGCCTGCGCGTGCAGGATCCTGTGTTCGCCGTCTTTGCGTGTGATCCGGTAGTCGATGCCGTAGGGTTTGTTGAGTTGTATGGCTTCGTTGATGGCCTTTCTGAGGGCCGGCCGGTCATCGGCGTGGATGATATCAGAAAATATTTTGAAGTCGACGTTGTCCGTCTTCGGATCGAGTCCGAAGATGCGGAACAGCTCATCGGACCAGAACATATCGCCGGTCGCAAGGTTGCGCTCCCAGCTTCCGATGTGTGCGATGCGCTGCGACTCGGCCAGCTGCTTTTCGCGATGTTGCAATGCCGCCTCGACCTGTTTGCGCTCGGTGATATCCAAAATCAGGGTCGCGACCAGTCCTGTCCCGAATGAATAGCTAAACGACTCATACCATCGTTTGGCTCCGGAAGAGTATCGCACCATATGAAACGGCTGCCCGGTGCCGGCCACGCGGCTGATCGCGCCTACGACTTCGGGGTCAGGCGTCTCAAGGACCTGATTTCGCGTTTTCCCAATGATCTCAGCGCGTGTTTTACCGAGGAAGCGTTCAGCTGCAGGGTTGGCGTCAAGGTAGCGCACGTCAACCGGTTTCCCGGAGTCATCCACAACGATATCTTGAATCAGGAAGCCCTCCTGCATATTCTCAAACAGTTGACGGTAGCGTTTTTCGCTCTGCAGAAGTGCATCCTCGGCTTTCCTGCGTTCGGTGATGTCACGCGCAATCCCCGTCGTCCCGATAACCAGCCCCTGGTCGTCGAAAATCGGCGTTTTGATCGTCTCGATCCAGCCCGTTCCGCCGAATCTGTCCACCATGGGCTCTTCAACCTGTTTTCGTCTGCCCCTCTCTATAACATCCCTGTCATCGGCCCGGTATCTTTCCGCAAGTTCCTTCGGCCAGATGTCCAGGTCTGTTTTGCCGGTCAGTTCAGCGGGACGCATACCGCAGGCCACGCCCATGGCTTCGTTTACGGCGATGAACCGCCCTTCCCTGTCTTTGAGCCATGCCAGGTCGGGAATGTTGTCGAGCATCGCCTTTTGCTCGCGCTCGCGTGCGAGTAACGTCTCTTCGACGATCTTCCGCTCACGGATTTCAGTCTCCAGTTGCCCGTTGCTTCTCGTCAGTTCTGCGGTTCGTTCCCGTACTTCGTCTTCAAGCGTCTCTTTCTCCCGCTTCAGTGAATCGCGCAGATTTATTTCAAAAATAGAGAACACCTGCGACAGCGCGTAGGTAATTGCCATCACGCACAGTGCCCGGAAGAAATGAACGGGTACGCCGACTTTGTCTGCGAAGGTAACGTAATTGAACGCGGATGCGGGGAAAAAATCCGCAGGGGGCGTGATAAGACCGGAGAAGAATGCGTAACCAAGGAAGGAGCCGGCTGCGACGGCCATATTACGGGTCAGAGCCGCGCTGACGACGTTTTTTTCCTCTTTCAGCCTGAGGAACAGCGTATATGAAGCCATCACCGCACCGGGAAATCCGATAAAATATCTGGCAAAGACATCGCCGGCAAGGAGTCTTTGGCTGCTTGTCAGAGTCGCTGCGAGCCAGAGAAGAAGTAATGCGAGCGGGGCCGCATTCAGGAATCTGTACTGATTCCTGAAAATGCCGCTGCTGACGCCGAAGTGGATTAAAAAGTAAAATGATATGGCCAGCAGGAAGAGATTAAACGTCCGGAGGTATACGTTCTCATACTGCTCCAGGGCCATGAACACGCCGATCCAATCATGCAGTCCGTGCGTGATTGCAAAAAGGGCGAGCAGCCACAGTTTTCTCACGAGACTGTATTTACTCAGACTCGCGTTGTAGACGAGCAGGACGATCCAGAGGATAAAAAAGGACAGACCGTATACAACGTATGAGAAAAGCATAGCTCCTCCTGCGAAGCTATTGTCCTCAATGACTGCCAATACTTTTTGACAGCTACGCGATCCATTCAATAAACCTGCAAAACCGAATGCCCGAACCGAGCAGGAGCGGAAATCCTTAGCCGACAGAAGGATACATTACAGACACACTCTTAACTTAGAGTATAACAAAGTCGTATCCGCTCATTGATTCATTTCAGACAAATATTTTTTGTTGAATAGTGTGATTTTGTGTGAGCGGCTGAAAAAATTTTTGCAGCACGAAAAAAGGCAGAAAGGCAAGGGATGGAAATTATGAAATAGTTAGGAAGTCATTTGCTGCTTCTTGCTTCTAAATGACCAGGCTCCGGATGTTGTTGAGGTGGAATTTTTTTCGCAGTTTACCGATAAATTAATTAAAGGGAGAGCATTTTGGGGACATACTATATCGCTCCTGTCAAGTGACGGCTTAGTTTTATGATTTTCAATCAGATAACTTTCGGCGTCAGCTGAGAACGCAGCTCTTCTTCCGGCATTTCTGCCGTCATCGCTTTGATCGGCGAGTCTCTCGCATCCAGACGAACGATAACTCTAATCGTTACAATCTATTCGGCGTGCCGCGCTTTTGGTTTGGCCGCCAAGAATACCTTATCCAGATTCTATCGTTCAAACGAGAGGCCCAGCATTGTCCCCACCGAGGTCGTAGCCTCAACGTTGTGTCTCGGGCTCTCTCGCCGAAATCAGTTTTTATGCTTCACAGATCATGCCGCCTTTTTCTTCGCGACCTGGTCCTCCTGTTTGAGGTATTTCGGATCAAAGCATTCTTTCTTCTTCATCAGTGTCCAGGCGATGATAAGGAGCTTCGCGGCCAGCTTGACCCGCATCTTTGTGACGATGCCTTTCTCCTTTGCCCGGCCCTTGAGCTTGTTCGTGAAGTATGCGATGAAGTCCTTGTTCTTGAGCGAGGCGATAAATGCCGCCTGATACAGTCCATAGCGGAGATCAGCCTTGCCTTGTTTGGAAATGACCGGTATCGCGCTGTTGGACTTCTTGCCGCTTCGATCCGCGCACAGGTCGAGGCCCGCCATTTTCAATACCTGCTTTGCGCTCGTAAACCGGTGCGGATCGCCGATGGCCCCGAGCACCTTTGAGGAGACATCCGGTCCGAACCCCGGAATGCTCAGCAAGTAGGTGTACTCCGGAAATTCCATGCAGGCATCTTCGAGCTTTTCCTCCACCGACTTGATGGTCTGTCTGATCTGCTTCAGACTGTCCACCATGACCTGAGCCTCGAAAGATGCCCCTTCACCCATGGTGCAGCCGATGGAATCAACCGCGGCCCTCCAGATCGCCGAAATCCTTCGCAGTGACAGTTGTCCTTTTCATGACAGTATAATATCATGCATTTAAAAACTCCTTGACATGGATATACGAAAACCGTATATTCTTGACACCGCATTATACCATTTAGAATCCGCTTGACAAGTTTTTTCAAAGGGGGCCGAAATGAGGGTTTCAAAGGAGGAGATCGAAGAGTCGGAGCAAGCCCATGACCTCCGAGCTGGTCATCGAGTCCTACGGCGTCACGCTCAAGAAGAAGGGCAGTAACTACGTCGGCCTCTGTCCCTTCCATAAGGAGAAAGTCCCGTCCTTTACCGTGAACCCCAAGACCAACCTTTACCACTGCTTCGGCTGCAACGCCGGCGGCGACGTGATGGGCTTTGTGAGCAAGAAAGATGGCGTCGGCTTCCGGGAAGCAATCGAAGAAGCTGGCAGGGCCGGAAGCCAGAGCCCAGGACACAGAAGCCGGAGAAGAAAGCAAAGAGCCCCGCTCCTGAATCATCCATCAACAGAACCCACCTCCTTAATCGCGTCGTTTCCTTCTATCATAAAACCTTCTGCGAAGATCCTCGCGCGCGCGAGTACCTGCGCACGCGCGGGATCGAGGACAACGCTCTCTTCTCTGACTTCACGATCGGCTTTTCTAACGGTACGCTCCTGAACACACGATCCCGGGGACGAAGGCGATATCCGTGAAGCCTTGAAGGAGATCGGCATCCTGAACGAGCGCGGCCACGAGATGTTTTACGGCTGCGCGGTCTTCCCGATCTTCGACGAGAACAAAGACGGCGTCGGTCTCTACGGCCGCAGGATCACGGACGGA
>CAVYLT010000106.1:0-34745 GCA_963769335.1 Nitrospirota bacterium
TTTCGGTGAGTTGCGATAGGAGGCACAATATGAAAACGCTCGTCGTAGGTGGAACAGGAAAGGTAGGCGGCTTGGTGGTGGAAGGCCTTTTGAAGCAGGGGGTTGCAGTACGCGTCATGAGCCATTCCCCGGATAAATTGAAAAAACTTCCCTCCAAGGTGGAAGGGGTGAGGGCGGACCTTGATGATGCCGAGACGCTTCCCGCGGCATTCGACGGCATCGACAAGGTGTTTCTGCTGATAGCAACGGGATTAAGCGAGAGCGACGAAGGGCTCAATGCCGTTTCCGCGGCAAAGGCAGCAGGGGTCAAGAAGATCGTCTATCTGTCGGTCTTCATGCCCGAAGGGGCGGAAGTAATACCGCACTTCCGGAGCAAGCTCCCGGTGGAGAAGGCAATCAAGGAGTCTAAAATCGCCTACACGATCCTCCGGCCGAACAACTTCTTCCAGAACGACCTGTGGATAAAGGACGCGATCATGCAGTACGGAGTCTATCCGCAGCCCATCGGCACGAAAGGGCTGAACCGGGTCGATGTGCGCGATGTCGCCGAATGTGCGGTGAACGCGCTCACGAAATCCGGTCACGAGGGCGAGACGTATGAAGTACACGGACCCGATGCCCTGACCGGCGAGGCTCTTGCAAGGACCTACAGCAGGCACCTGGGGCGGGAGGTCCGCTACAGCGGGGACGACCTCAATGCCTGGGGAGAAAAGGCGAAGAACATGATGCCGGAGTTCATGGTGCCTGAAATGCGCATTATGTACGAGTTTTTCCAGGACAACGGAATGATCGCTCCGAAAGACGAACTCGAAAAAATGCAAAAGCTTCTTGGCAGGAACCCCCGGTCCTTTGACGAATTCGTCAAGGAAATTACCGTCGAGTGGAGGCGCAAGGTGACAAAGGCCGCATAATCGTAAGGGAAGCGATACCGAATGCCGTCAAACCGGCACTCGGTATTTTTTTGGCCCTTCCCGCTGACTCTAAAGGCACGGATAAATCCATGGCATCCATAATTATGGTCGCAGACTGCGATCGGGACGATATGAAAAAATGCGAAAAGGCGCCGGCAAAACAAGCGGGTTCGACTCAAGATGAATGACTGTTCCGCGGTGAGAGGACGCCCTGCCTCAATACAATGCAACAGATATGCACTAATGAGTTAAAGCTTTTCCGACGGTAAAGTGTATAATGATGCTATCCCAGAGAAGCGTAGATTCCGATTCACCCCTCTCTTCGAGCAGTTTCAAAGACAGACTTTCAAAGCATCACCTCTGATCTTGTTGTTCAATATCATAACGGTCTGATAACAGTCCTGGTGGACCCTTGAAAAAACAATGTTTCACGCGGGGACGCGGAGAAAAACAGTATCTGATGCAAACGCAATTTTTTTCGTTAACCGTCCGACGTCTCACCTTTGCCCTTTCCCAAAGGGCGAGGGCCGGGTCTTGCATCCGGTTGTTGACGAGTGCCATCCATTTCTAAGGAGCGTATTCATTGAAGTTGAGCACCAAGACCATTCTCGAGAGCTTGCCCGATGTGCTGGCGCGCTTGCAGGGAAACGACCTGGAAGCAAAGTGCGCGGTTTACGAGCCGCCGCTGCGATCGGAATTGTTCAGCAGAGACCAGATGGAGCAGCACGGCAAGACCCTGGCGGGTCTGCACACGCTCTCCCCGAGGCATGCACCGGACCGGCTTCTGGCGCGGTTGGCCGAGAATGAAGCCATCCTGACCGGGACCCGCGGCCTTCTGGTAGAGGCGGTCAAGACGGAACTCAGGATCACACCTGCCGCTGAATGGCTGCTTGATAACTTCTATCTGATCGAAGAACAGATCCGCACGGCAAGGAGACACTTGCCGAAGGGGTACAGCCGGGAGCTGCCCCGCTTGCTGGAGGGACCGTCTGCCGGTTTTCCGCGCGTGTACGACATCGCCCTGGAGACGATCTCGCACGGCGACGGGCGGGTGGACCCGGAAAGTCTCAGCAGTTTTCTTGCCGCCTACCAGACAGTCACCGTCCTGAAGCTCGGAGAATTGTGGGCAATCCCGATCATGCTGCGCCTGGCGTTGATCGAGAATCTCCGGCGCGTCGGGGCCCGGATCGCTGTTGACCGGATGGACCGGGACCTGGCCGGTTATTGGGCGGACAGGATTACCGACGTTGCCGCGAAAGACCCGAAGAGTCTGATTCTGAGCATTGCGGACATGGCGCGCTCAAACCCTCCGCTCAAGAGCGCGTTTGTTGCGGAATTTGCCCGACGGCTTCAGGGACAAGGCCCTGCCCTGGCAATGCCGCTCACCTGGATCGAGCAGCACCTCTCCGAGTGCAGCATGACGATCGATCAATTGGTGCAGGCAGAGAACCAGCAGCAGGCGGCTAATCAGGTCTCGATAAGCAACAGCATCGGCAGCCTTCGTTTTCTGGGCGTAATGGACTGGCGCGAGTTCGTCGAGACGATGAGCGTTGTCGAGCAGACCCTACATGAGGACCCCCGCGGCACCTACGGTAAGATGGATTTTTCTACTCGAGACCGATACCGTCACGTGGTGGAGAAAATTGCCCGGAGCGGCAGGCTCTCGGAAAGAGAGGTGGCTGTCGAAGCGATCCGGCTCGCGTGCGCGAGCGCGGTCCCTGAAGACGATTCTCAGGGCAAGGATGAGCGCACGGCCCATGTAGGCTACTACCTCATTGACAAGGGCCTGGCGCAGCTTGAACGCCTGGCAGGGGTCCGCACATCTGTCATCGAGTCTCTTCGTAAGGCGAGCGGCCGGTTTCCATTGTTCCTCTATCTGGGCGCGATCATGCTGATCACGGCTGCATTCTTCGGCGGCTTGCTGGCGAAGGCATATGGTTCCGGCTTGCATCCCTGGCTCCTTCTGACAACGGGTATCCTGTCATTGCTCTGTGCCAGTCGCCTGGCAATTCCCGTGGTGAACTGGCTTGCCACCTTGCTCGTAGCGCCGCATTCGCTGCCGCGAATGGACTTCTCCAAAGGTATTCCGCCTGAATCGCGGACCCTGGCCATCGTCCCGACCATGCTCACCAGCTCCAACGGGATCGATGATCTGATCGAGGCGCTGGAAGTAAGGTTCCTGGCAAATCGTGACGATAACCTGCACTTCGGACTGCTGACAGATTTTCAGGACGCGGCAGAGGAAGTACTGCCGTCGGACGAACCGCTGTTACTGCTTGCCCAACAGAGAATAGAAGAGCTGAATGAAAAGTACGGGAATGCAAACAGCGACCGGTTCTTCCTTTTTCACCGGCCGCGCCGATGGAATCCCGGTGAGCGCGTCTGGATGGGTTACGAACGCAAGCGGGGAAAGCTTGCGGAATTGAATTCCCTTCTGCGCAGCGGCGGCGTCTCAGGGGAACGCTTCTCCCTCGTCGTCGGCAATAGGGCTGCATTGTCGAAGGTAAAGTACGTGATCACCCTGGACACGGATACCCAACTGCCGCGCGATTCTGCGAGGCAGCTTGTGGGGGCAATGGCGCATCCGGTGAACCGTGCGCTTTACGATGAAAGCAAAGAGCGCGTTGTTGCCGGGTACGGCATCCTTCAGCCGCGGGTTGCCGTAAGCTTGCCGGGAACAAACCGGTCGTGGTATGCCCGCATGGAGGGGAGCAATCCGGGCATCGACCCCTATACGCGCGTCGTCTCGGATGTCTACCAGGACCTCTTCCATGAGGGTTCCTTTATCGGGAAGGGGATCTACGAAGTCGACGCGTTCGAGCGTGCGCTTGAGGGACGCTTCCCCGAGAACCGGATCCTGAGCCACGATCTTATCGAAGGGTGTTTCGCACGGTCCGGACTGTTGAGCGATGTCCTGGTGTACGAGGAGTATCCTTCCCGGTACAGCGCGGACGTGAGCCGCCGGCACCGGTGGATCCGCGGAGATTGGCAGCTTCTGCCCTGGCTGCGGCCGAATATTCCCGGACCGGGGCCCGGCCTTGCAAAACAACGCCAAAAGAACCCCCTCTCGCTGCTGTCCCAATGGAAACTCATTGACAACCTTCGTCGCAGTCTCGTGCCTTCGGCATTGACGCTCCTCCTCGTGCTCGGTTGGACGGTTTTATCCTCGGCCTGGTTCTGGACCCTGTCGATGCTCGGGATCATCCTGATTCCTTCTGTGATGTCCTCTCTCCTCGATCTGCTTCGAAAGCCGGATGATGTGCTTCTTGGGCAGCATCTCGCGGCCACGGGACGCGCCATCGTCAGACGCTTTGCTCAGGATGTGTTTACGCTTGCGTGCCTTCCCTACGAGGCCTTTTCCAGTCTCGATGCCATTGTGCGTACCCTTTGGAGAATGCTCATTACGCACAAGGGGCTTCTCGAATGGAGTCCGTCAGGCGACCCGGATAGAAAGAGCCAAACGGGCCTCGCCGGTGTTTGTCGGACCATGTGGTTTGCCCCCTTTCTGAGCGCGCTCGTGGTGGTCTCTCTCGCCTTGTCGAACCCTGCTGCCTTGGGAGCGGCCGGACCTCTTCTGGCGCTCTGGTTTGTATCACCCCTTATCGCGTGGTGGATCAGCAGGCCGCTTGCCCCGCAGGTCGCACGACTATCCGACGGCCAGACCCTTTTCCTCCGGAAGGTTTCGCGAAAAACCTGGGCCTTCTTTGAGACCTTCGTGGGCCCGGAGGACCACTGGCTGCCGCCTGATAACTATCAGGAGAACCCTGTCCCCGTTGTAGCGCATCGCACGTCTCCCACGAACATGGGGCTCGCGCTGCTGGCAAATTTGTCGGCTTTTGACTTCGGCTACCTTTCCGCGGGGCAGCTCATCGAACGCACGACGAACGCTCTTTCTACGATGGAAACGTTGGCACGATACCGGGGTCACTTCTACAACTGGTACGACACGCAGTCCCTGAAGCCGCTATCGCCCAAGTATGTCTCTACGGTGGACAGCGGCAACCTTGCGGCCCATCTGCTCACCCTGCGGCAGGGTCTGCTGACACTTCCCGATCAGAAGATCGTCCCGGTGAGATTGTTCGACGGGCTTTCCGACACCCTGCAGGTACTCGTGGACGTTTTGGAAGCTGAAGAATCATCCCCCCTCACCCAACCCTCTCCCCTGAAGGGAGAGGGTACTCCAAAACCTTCGCAATCAATGGGCGACTCTACTGAGCTCGCCGAAATCCTTGCGCAGCTCAAGAAGGACTTGGAGACCGCAGGCCATTCTCCGCCCGCGACACTCGCGGCTGCTCGGCCCTGCCTTACTCGATTGACATCGTCCGCGGAGGAGCTGCTTTCCCGGATCGATAATTCCAATATCCTTCTGGAGAACCAGGCGGCGTGGTGGGCGCGCGCCTTTGCCGCACAATGCAGGGCCGTGCTAAACGAACTGACCCTCCTCGATTCGCCGGCTGATCGCGGCATGGATGATATCCCGACGTTGCGCGATTTGGCAAAATGGGGAAACGATCATGCCGCAGAGAGGATCGTGACTATCGAACGGCTCGTAGTGCAGTGCGGCGAGCTGAGCCGAATGGAGTATGAGTTCCTGTTCGAAAAAGCGAGCAATTTACTGTCCATCGGATACAACGTCGATGGCCGCAGGCGGGATACGGGTTACTACGATCTGCTGGCTTCGGAAGTGAGACTTTGCAATTTCGTAGGGATCGCTCAGGGACAACTACCACAGGAGAGCTGGTTTGCCCTGGGCCGCCTGCTCACGAACGTGGGTGGAGAGCCGATCCTCGTTTCCTGGAGCGGTTCGATGTTCGAATACCTCATGCCGCTCCTGGTAATGCCGACGTATGAACGTACGCTGCTCGACGAGACATGCAAGGCGGCTGTGGCCAGGCAGATCGAGTACGGGAGGGAGCGCGGCGTGGCCTGGGGCATTTCAGAATCCGGCTACAACACGATCGACGCTCATCTCAATTACCAATACCGCGCCTTCGGCGTACCCGGTCTGGGCCTCAAACGCGGGCTCGCGGACGATCTTGTCGTCGCGCCGTACGCTTCGGCGCTTGCACTGATGGTGGCGCCCGAGGAGGCCTGCCTGAATCTGCAGCGGCTCGCTGCGGAAGGCGCTGAGGGGAAATACGGGTTCTATGAAGCGATCGATCACACGCCTTCCCGTATGCAACGCGGCCAAACGAGCGTCGTGGTCCGGTCCTTCATGGCCCATCATGAGGGCATGAGCTTTCTCTCCCTGGCCTATCTGCTCCTGGACCGACGGATGCAGGAACGGTTCGAGTCGGACCCCCTGTTCCAGGCAACCATGCTGCTGCTCCAGGAACGGGTGCCGAGGGCCACGTCCTTCTATTCGCAAATTGCCGAACATTCCGGGTCCTACGCATCTTCCGTTGACACCGAGGCGTCCGTCCGTGTCTTTAACAGCCCGGATACGTTGTCTCCGCAGGTGCAGTTGCTGTCGAACGGCAGATACCATGTGATGATCACGAACGCGGGGGGCGGTTACAGCCGCTGGAAGGACATCGCAGTCACACGCTGGCGGGAAGACACGACCCGCGACGATTTTGGCGCGTTCTGTTACCTCCGCGATGCGGCAAGCGGCGCGTTCTGGTCAACCGCCTATCAGCCGGCGCTCAAACGCTCGAAAAATTATGAGGCGATTTTTTCGGAAGGCCGTGCCGAGTTTCGTTGCAGTGACCATGACATCGACACCCATACCGAGATCGCTGTTTCTCCTGAAGACGATATCGAGCTGCGGCGGATCACGATCACCAACCGCAGCCGGACACGCAGGGAGATCGAGCTCACGAGTTATGCCGAGGTCGTCCTTGCGCCGCCTGCCTCGGACGCGCTGCATCCGGCGTTCAGCAATCTTTTTGTTCAGACGGAAATTATCGATCAAAGGCAGGCGATCCTCTGCACCCGCCGCCCCCGCTCCCAGGACGAGCACACGCCCTGGATGTTCCATCTGATGGCTGTGCACGGGGCGGAAATTAAACAGGTTTCCTATGAGACCGATCGACTGCAGTTCCTCGGTCGGGGGCGGACCGTTGCCAACCCGCAGGCTATGGACAGGCCGGGGGCGCTCACGGGAAGCCGGGGATCAGTGCTCGATCCGATCGTCGCAATCCGGTATCGAATAATCCTTGATCCGGAGAAATCTGCAACAATCAATATCGTCACCGGCATCAACGAAACCCGGGATGTCTGTATGGGTCTTGTCGAGAAGTATCAGGACCGGCGGCTTGCGGACCGCGTTTTCGACCTCGCCTGGACCCACAGCCAGGTGCTCCTGCGCCAGATCAATGCCACGGAAGCCGATGCGCAGCTTTATGGACGTCTTGCCGGCGCTGTTCTCTATTCCAATTCTTCCCTGCGGGCCGATCCGGGCGTTATCCAGAAGAACCGCCGCGGGCAGTCCGGTCTCTGGGGCTACTCCATTTCCGGAGATATCCCGATCGTGCTGCTGCGGATAGAAGATCCGGCAAATATCGAGCTGGTGCGCCAGCTTGTACAGGCCCACGCGTACTGGCGTCTCAAGGGACTGGCAGTGGACCTCGTGATCTGGAATGAAGATCACGCCGGTTACCGGCAGCTTTTGCAGGAACAGATCATGGGGCTCATTGCAGCAGGCGTTGAAGCGAACGTGACGGAACGGCCGGGCGGCATCTTCGTAAGACCAGGGGACCAGATATCGAACGAGGACCGGACCCTGCTGCAGACAGTCGCCCGCGCCGTCATCAGCGACAGTCTCGGTTCGCTTGCCGACCAGGTAAATCGTCGTGCTCTTGCGGCCGTACCAGCACCGCGCCTCGTACCAACGCGGCGATACAGCCCTGAATCCGGAGCTGCCGCGGTAACAGCCCGCAAAGACCTGCTGTTCTTTAACGGTATCGGGGGATTTACTTCTGACGGCCGCGAATACATCATAACGACCACACAGGGGCAGAAGACGCCGGCGCCCTGGGCAAACGTAATGGCAAACCCGCATTTCGGGACCGTTATCTCGGAGAGCGGGACCGCTTACACCTGGAGAGAAAATGCCCACGAGTTCCGCCTCACCCCGTGGAACAACGATCCCGTAAGCGATTCCGGGGGAGAAGCTTTCTACCTCCGCGATGAAGAGAGCGGCCATTTCTGGTCCCCCTTGCCGCTGCCGGGCTGCGGGGCTATGCATTACGTCACGCGCCACGGATTCGGTTACAGCGTTTTCGAACACAGGGAAGACGGAATCAGCTCGGAGGTCTGGGTTTACGTTGCAACGGATGCATCGATCAAATTTACGGCAATAAGGGTGAAAAACAGATCGGGCCGTCCCCGCCGGCTCTCAGCTTTCGGTTATGTGGAATGGGTGCTGGGGGATCTGCGGTCAAAAACAGCAATGCAGGTAGTCACAGAAATCGACCCCAAAACAGGCGCGATCTTTGCGCGGAACTCCTATAACTCGGAGTTCGTTGACCGGACCGCGTTCTTTGATGCGGGCGAGGCGCCCCGGACCGTGACCGGCGACCGGACCGAGTTCCTCGGACGAAACGGCGTACTTCGGAGCCCGGCCGCGATGACGCGTATGCGGCTCTCCGGAAGGGTAGGGGCTGCTCTCGACCCTTGCGCCGCTATCCAGGTCCCCTTCGATCTGGCGGACGGGCAGGAGCGGGAGATTATCTTCAGGCTCGGCGCCGGAAGAAACTCCGATGACGCAGGCAACCTCGTGCGCCGATTCCGGGGGCCTGTTGCCGGTCGCGGGGCGCTCGAAAAGGTATGGGAATACTGGAACCGCACCCTCGGCGCAGTGCAGGTGGAGACGCCCGACCAATCCGTCAACATGCTGGCCAACGGCTGGCTCCTCTATCAGACCCTTGCATGCCGTCTCTGGGCCCGGAGCGGATACTACCAGTCCGGCGGCGCATTCGGTTTCCGCGATCAGTTGCAGGACGTCATGGCGCTCATCCATTCCGAGCCGCGGCTCGTGCGCGAGCATCTCCTCCTCGCTGCGGCCCATCAGTTCAAGGAGGGAGATGTCCAGCATTGGTGGCATCCGCCGACAGGGCGGGGCGTGCGTACACGCTGTTCCGACGATTTTCTCTGGCTGCCCCTGGCCGTGTGCCGCTACGTTCACCTGACCGGAGACACCGGGGTGCTGGAGGAAACGGTCCGCTTCATCGAGGGCCGGCCGCTCAACCCGGACGAGGACTCGTATTACGATCTTCCCCATGTGTCTGAAGACAGGGCAAGCTTGTACGAGCACTGTGTGCGGGCCATTCTGCGGGGTCTTACCAGCGGCGAGCACGGTTTGCCGCTCATCGGCTCCGGTGATTGGAACGACGGCATGAACCTGGTCGGCAGGCACGGCAAGGGTGAAAGCGTCTGGCTCGGATTTTTCCTGTATGAAGTGCTTGTGCGTTTTCCGGAGATTGCGCGTCTCCACGACGATCCGTCGTTTGCCGAACGCTGCCAGGAGGAAGCCGCCCGGTTGCGCGGGAATATCGAAGAGCATGGCTGGGACGGCGAGTGGTACAAGCGCGCTTATTTCGACGACGGTTCTCCCCTGGGTTCGGCAGGCAATCCCGAATGCCGAATCGATTCCATTGCGCAAAGCTGGTCTGTGCTCTCACACACCGGGGACGCGGAACACTCCCGCACTGCAATGGAAGCGGTTGACAAGCTTCTTGTTCGACGGGAGCACGGCCTGATTCAGCTTCTGGACCCGCCGTTCGACAAATCGGACCTGGACCCGGGCTATATCAAAGGATACGTTCCCGGTGTGCGGGAGAACGGCGGGCAGTATACCCACGCGGCGATCTGGACTACGATGGCCTTTGCGGCGTTGGGCGACAGCAGCCGGGCGTGGGAGATGCTGGCAATGATCAATCCGATAAACCATGCGAGATCGCCCGAAGAAACTGCGATTTACAAAGGAGAACCCTACGTCGCTGCCGCCGACGTCTATGCGGCCCCTCCGCACATCGGGCAGGGCGGATGGACCTGGTACACGGGATCGGCCGGGTGGATGTACCGGCTTATCGTGGAATCGCTTCTGGGGCTGCGGCTTGAAACAGACAACCTGCGCTTCGAACCGTGCCTGCCCAGGGAGTGGGATTCGTTTACGATGCACTACCGGTACCGGGAAGCCATCTACCATATCAACGTGCTGCAAACGCGCGACAACAGCGGTGCGAGTGTGACTGTCGATGGCATTGAGCAAAGCGACAAGACGATTTCCCTTGTGGACGACCGTCAGGAACACACGGTCGAGGTGAGAATGCCCGTCGTGAATAAAAAGAAGGAGTGAAAACTGCGAACCTTTACTTGGGCTCGCCTCAAAATTCGCGTCGAGTTTTTGAGTCAAAAAAAGAAATCAATTTTCACACGAAGCCACAGAGGGCACAAGGGTAAAGGCAGGGCCACGAACAGGAAAAGAGATAGGGAATATCTTTTTCAGCAGGCAGCGGAACGTGCACCTCTGAACGTACGGCGCTATAATAATGAAGAGGGCTATTTTCAGAACGAAGCCACAGGGAATAGAAGCGCTTAGCGATGGTGTCTTTGCCATAGCCGTCACGCTTCTCGTTCTTCAAATAAAGGTGCCCAGTCATTCTGACGCCAATCAACAGGGATGGGCACACGCGTTTGCGGCCTCGTTATCTCGCCTTCATTACCGGCTCTAGGCGATCGATTGTGATAGGGGGAAAACACCACTGTAGGGCACTTATCCGTCTCTTTACCGGAAGGGCCTGATGATCTTCTTTATAACTTTCATTCCTATCCCTGCTTGGTCAAAAAATTCAAACGTTTTGTTTTGCAAGATTTATTAACAAGGACACTCCTCGTGGGGCGCACGAGCGGAGCTGCAAATAACGTCCATTTTTGCAGATATAGTTTAAACAAAAAGTGGGAGAGAAATATACGCGTGCTTTTTGGGGGACAGAAGAGCCATGAATGCAGCACAGGCGCATGAGGTTGAACCGCTGATATTCTCCACAAAGGGTCAGCGTAAGACGAGGAGAGGTGAAAATGAAGATTGGCATGATCGGACTGGGGCGCATGGGCGCCAACATGGTGAGGCGATTCATGAAAAAGGGGCATCAGTGCGTCGCGTATGACCTGAACCCCGACGCCGTGCGGGCACTCGAGCGCGAAGGAGCCGCAGGGGCAAGATCTATTGAAGAGTTCGTCTCCAGCCTTGTGAAGCCGCGGGTGGTCTGGTTGATGGTGCCTGCCGGCGTCGTGGATTCGATGATCAACACTATCGCGCCGCTTCTGGAGCGCCACGACGTAGTGATCGACGGCGGCAACTCTTACTACCGGGATGACATCCGGCGGGCCGAAGAGCTGCTGACGCGGGGCATTCATTACGTGGATGTCGGCACGAGTGGCGGCGTCTGGGGGCCGGAGAGAGGCTATTGTTTGATGATCGGAGGAGAGAGGCAGACCGTAGAGATGCTCGATCCGATCTTTGCCGCTTTGGCACCAGGCATCGGAGAAGCGCCGCGTACGCCGGGCCGCGAGAAGAAAGAAGGCACTGCCGAGCGCGGCTATCTCCACTGTGGACCCAGCGGCGCCGGCCACTTCGTCAAAATGGTGCACAACGGGATCGAATATGGACTGATGGCCGCCTACGCCGAAGGCTTGAACATCCTCCGGCACGCCAATGTCGGAAAGCAGGGCCGGGAAAAGGACGCTGAGACGACGCCGCTCCGCAATCCGGAATACTATCAGTATGATTTGAATCTTGCAGACATTGCCGAATTGTGGCGGCGGGGCAGCGTTATTGCTTCATGGCTTCTCGACCTCAGTGCGATGGCGCTTCTGAATAGTCCCGATCTGAAGGATTTCAAGGGACGGGTGTCAGATTCGGGAGAGGGGCGTTGGACAATAATGGCCGCCACCGATGAGGGCGTTCCGGCACACGTACTCAGCGCCGCGCTTTACGAACGTTTCAGCTCGCGGGGTGAGGCCGATTTTTCCGATCGGCTGTTGTCCGCGATGCGGTATGAGTTCGGTGGACACGTGGAACGGGCCGCTGATTGATAATTAACCTGGTGTATCCGGGCTCACTCGCCGTTCTTCAGCACATTACCGTAAGTCCCCATGAGGGCAAACCAGAAGACCCATCGGTATCGGTCAACGCATCTAAGCTCGTCACAGCCTGCTATACTATACACATTGACGTCGGACCCGAATGCGCCTGAGCAAAAAATTTTTTGACGTCTCCGGTAATCGCGTCACCTCAATCGAAAAGACTTTCAACGAGTGGCTTATCCTTGCCAACACTCAGGAAATCTACTACGCCTAAGGCAAAGGAAGACAGACGGTCCTCCGGCAGTACTCGGACGGGGCATTGCAAACTGACGGATCAATCATCAGTGAAAGGGGCTCAAACCGTGGTCCTGACGATCAACGGCGGCTCGTCGAGCATCAAGTTCGCACTGTTCCAGGCAGGACCCCCGTTGCAGCGGGTCCTGGAGGGAAGGATTGAGCGGATTGGAATGCCCTCGCCCAGCTTTGTGGTGAAAGGCTTGAACCAGTCCGATAACTTCTCGCGGCCGGTGGCTGCTCCGGACCACACGGCGGCGGTCGGCGCGCTGATGGATTGGGTCGAGGAGCGAACCGGACGCGGCGAGTTGACCGCAGTAGGGCATCGCGTGGTGCATGGCGGACCGAAATACGGCGAACCGCAGCGCATCACGGCGGAGCTGGTTGAGGAGCTGCATCAGCTCGAGCCATTCGATCCGGAGCATCTGCCGGAAGAGATCCAGTTGACCGAGGCGTTTCATCGCCGCTTTCCCGATCTGCCGCAAGTAGCCTGTTTCGACACGGCGTTCCATCGTGACCTGCCCCGCGTGGCGCGTCTCTTGCCGATCCCGCGAAGGTACGATGCAAAGGGAGTTCACCGCTACGGGTTTCACGGATTATCGTATGCGTTCCTGATGGAGGAACTGGCCCGTGTGGCCGGACCGCAAGCGGCGCGTGGACGGGTCATCCTCGCCCATCTGGGCAACGGGGCGAGCCTGGCGGCCGTGTACGAAGGCAAACCCATGGATACCTCCATGGGCTTTACGCCGACAGCAGGGGTGCCGATGAGCACTCGCTCCGGCGATCTCGACCCCGGGCTGGTCTGGTATCTGGCGCGAACCGAAGGCGTCGACCCGAAACAGTTCAACGAGATGGTCACGTTCCATTCCGGGCTGCTCGGGGTTTCCGAAACGAGTTCCGACATGCACGACTTGCTTGAGCTCGAGGCCGGCGATGTGCGGGCAGCCGAGGCAATCGCATTGTTTTGTTACCAGGTGAAAAAATGGATTGGCGCATTCGCGGCGGCGCTGGGCGGGCTGGACACGCTGGTGTTCGCGGGCGGCATCGGGGAGAACGCGCCGAAAGTCCGCGCCCGGGTTTGCGACGGGCTGGGATTTCTCGGCATCGATCTCCAAGAGAAGGAAAACGCGGTCAATGCCGGCGTGATCTCCTCTGATTCCAGCCGCGTCGCCGTCCGCGTGATGCATACAGACGAAGAATGGACAATAGCCAAAACAGTCTGCCGTGTTTTGGGGCTCACGGAATGAAGGCGGCCCCGTAAAAAAATTAATCGGGCCTCATTGCGAGGGACCGGTGAATAGCAGTAGAGAAGAATGAAAGGACAGACTGTTAAAGAAAGAGGAAGACATCATGGACCAATTACCCGTTTCTCACCCGAATCCATCAGAAAGACCTCTGAGCGCAGAGGAGCTTCGGAAGATCGACGACTATTGGCATGCGGCTCTTTACCTGTGCGTGGGCATGCTTTTTCTGCAGGACAACCCCCTGCTGAAAGAGCCCCTCAAGATGGAGCACATTAAAAAGCGTCTCCTCGGGCATTGGGGATCAGACCCGGGTCAGGCCTTCACGTGGGTGCACCTGAACCGGCTGATCAGGAAATACGACCTGAACATGATTTACATTTCGGGGCCCGGTCACGGGGCCCCCGCCACCCTTTCCAATGCCTACCTGGAGGGGACCTATTCGGAGGTCTATCCGGATAAGAGCGAAGACGAAGAGGGTATGCGCAGGTTCTTCAAGGAGTTCTCCTTCCCCGGCGGCATCGGCAGCCATTGCACCCCTGAAACTCCCGGCTCGATTCATGAGGGGGGCGAGTTGGGCTACAGCATCTCTCATGCCTTCGGAGCGGCCTACGACAATCCCGATCTGATCGTTGCCGTTATGGTAGGCGATGGGGAGGCTGAGACCGGGCCGCTGGCCACGGCTTGGCACTCCAACAAGTTTCTCAACCCCGTCCGCGACGGGGCGGTGCTGCCCATCCTGCACCTGAACGGCTACAAAATCGCCAATCCAACAGTGCTCGCCAGAATACCCCGTGAGCAGCTCGAAAGCCTGTTTATCGGCTACGGCTATAAACCCTATTTTGTAGAAGGTTCGGACCCTGAAGTCATGCACCAGTTGATGGCTCGAACGCTGGAAACAGTCATCGCTGACATTAAGGAGATCCAGCGCGAAGCCCGGACGAAAGGGGCGATCGGGTTCCCCGGGTGGCCGATGATCGTGCTGCGCACCCCCAAAGGCTGGACGGGCCCGAAAGAAGTCGACGGCCATAAGGTCGAGGACTTCTGGCGTGCCCATCAGGTCCCCTTCGCGGTCCACGATAGCCCCGCTCACCTGAAGCTGCTGGAAGAATGGCTGCGGAGCTACAGGCCGGAAAAATTGTTCCAGGAGAACGGCAGGCTGATTCCGGAGCTGAAGGCTTTGTCCCCCATTGGTCCGCGCCGCATGAGCGCCAATCCCGTTGCCAACGGCGGCCAGGTGCGCAAAGCACTGCGCCTGCCCGATTTCCGCAAATACGCCGTGGCAGTGACCAAACCCGGCGCCCTCACGGCCGAGAACACCTATCTTCTCGGCGTCTTTCTGCGGGACGTGATGCGCAACAACATGACGAATTTTCGGGTCTTTGGCCCTGATGAAACGGCCTCTAACCGACTCACGGCGGTCTACGAAGCTACGAAGAAAACATGGATGGAGGAAATCAAGCCTGAAGATGCGGACGGCGGCGAACTGTCACCGGACGGGCGGGTCATGGAAATGCTGAGCGAGCATACCCTGGAAGGCTGGTTGGAAGGCTACTTGCTGAGCGGGCGCCATGGACTCTTCGCTTCCTATGAAGCCTTCATACACGTCATTGATTCCATGTTCAATCAGCACGCCAAGTGGCTGGAGAAGTGCCGGGACGTCTCGTGGCGGACCCCCGTTTCCTCGCTGAATATCCTGATCACTTCCCTCGTGTGGCGCCAGGACCACAACGGCTTCAGCCACCAGGACCCCGGATTCCTGGACGTGGTTACCAACAAGAGCGCTAAAGTGACCCGCATCTACCTGCCCCCCGATGCCAACTGCCTGCTGTCGGTGGCGGACCACTGTCTGCGCAGTACAAACTATGTCAACGTCATCGTTTCGGATAAACAGCCTCATCCGCAATACCTGACCATGGATGAAGCTATCCAGCACTGCTCCAAGGGCATCGGCATCTGGAATTGGGCGAGCAATGACCAGGGGAGCGAACCCGACGTCGTGATGGCCTGCGCGGGGGACATCCCGACCATTGAAGCCCTGGCGGCGACCGCGCTGCTCCGGGAGAATTTTCCCGAGGTCAAAGTCCGTTTCATCAATGTCGTCGACCTGTTCAAGCTGGAGCCGCAGACCGAACACCTTCACGGCCTGTCGGACCGGGACTTTGACAGCCTGTTCACCACGGACAGGCCGATCATTTTCAACTTTCATGGCTACCCCTGGCTGATCCACAAGCTCGCTTACCGCCGCACCAACCACCAAAACCTGCACGTACGCGGGTACAAGGAACGCGGCAATATCAATACGCCCCTCGAACTCGCCATAGAGAACCAGATCGATCGTTTCAATCTGGCGATGGATGTCATCGACCGGGTGCCCAAGCTCCGGGTCGCCGGGGCCCATTTCAAGGAGTGGTTAAAGAATCAGATCATCGAGAACGTCA
Source organism: Nitrospirota bacterium (assembly GCA_963769335.1). Classification (GTDB taxonomy): domain Bacteria; phylum Nitrospirota; class UBA9217; order UBA9217; family UBA9217; genus JAJYKN01. The sequence goes on from CAVYLT010000106.1 coordinate 15,919, forward strand.
ACCATGCCCACGAGTTCGGCGTCGATAAGCCTGAGGTTACCGACTGGAAGTGGCCGTACTAGCGGACGATACCCTGCCCGGAGAGAACCGCCTGCAACGGCGGCGCGAAGCCCGAGAATAGCAAGAATCGGGTTGTCCCCAGGGGTGGATCGCGTTATGATACGGTCATACCGGGGGGGTGATGACCATGAAGACACAAACAGCGATAAACGATTACCGGCGCATTGAAAAGGCGATTATTTTTCTGGGAAAAAACTTCCGCAGACAACCCGGTTTGCGGGAAATCGCCGGGTCCGTGAACCTGAGCGAATATCATTTTCAACGTCTTTTTAAGCGATGGGCAGGGATCAGCCCCAAGCGGTTTCTGCAGCTGTTGACCGTTGAATATGCCAAGGAGGTCATGGACGAATCGGCCAGCCTCCTTGAGGTAACAGATAGAACCGGCCTGTCCAGCGCGGGCCGCCTTCACGATTTGTTCGTGAATATTGAGGCCCTCACCCCCGGTGAGTTCAGAAGACGCGGCGAGCGCGTGAAGATATTCTACGGCGTCCATCCGAGCCCTTTCGGCGATTGTCTGATTGCGGTAACCGGGCGCGGGATCTGCCATCTCGCTTTTGCCGGCCCGGTCAGTCGAAAAAAGATCGTCGATGATTTGATGAAGCAGTGGCCTTCCGCGGATATATCCGAGGATTGTACCCGTTCGCGGTCTTACTTTAACCGCATATTCAAATCCGGGAAGTCGCAACAGGCACTAACGCTCCAGCTGCTGGGAACCAATTTCCAGATCAAGGTCTGGCAAGCGCTCCTCACGATCCCGCGCGGCACCGTCGTTTCCTACGAGGAGGTCGCACGGGCTGTCGGCAAACCGAAAGCAATACGCGCAGTTGCCAATGCCGTGGCACATAACCCGATAGCGTTCTTAATTCCCTGTCACCGTGTCCTCCGGAAGAGCGGCGCACTCGGCGGCTACCGGTGGGGGAGCGTCCGCAAAAAGGCGATGCTGGCACGGGAAGCCGTAAACAGGGAGCAAGGCTGAATCCCGCGACGTGCAATCCCCCGGCTCGTGCGGGAGGGGCCCTCTTCCGGGGTTCGATGACTTCTGACTACAACACAAAAATATTTTTTGGTTTGCCCTGCCGCGCAATCACGTTGACAACAGCGAATCTCATGTGTTATGCTTTGTCCGGAAAATCATCATCCTGTCCCTGCTGGAAGGGGCGCACGGTCCAGTTCCCTCACGAGATAAAGAGGATGCAGCACATCAGCAGGGTCCCGAGCTTTTTTATAATTCCAGAGAGGTTGCGCCTTACCCCATGACTCCAAAGACGTTGTCGTTGACTGAATTCGTTTTCCGGAAACTTCTGCCCTCCGGTCTTGTGCTGCTGATGGCAGTGGGCTGCGCTACGGCGCCGACCGCGCCGTCCGGGCAGCCGAAGCGGGCCGCTCATCCCCGTCCGCAGCAGAAGCCAGTTGATGCCAAGGCGCAGAAGCGCTATTACGATCAGGGCCTCCAATTTTATTCCGCCGAGGAATATCCCAACGCCAAGGACGCTTTCGAGAAGGCCGTCGAACTGGGACCGAATACCGCGTTGGGGTTGAAGGCCCAGGAGAACCTCAGGAAGATAAAAGAAATATTGAAAACACTCGACGAGCTCGAAGCAAAATGAACGACGCCGGCGACCCGCCAATATCGGAAAAGATTGTTCCTCCGGCGGGAACGCAACGGTCACACAAAAGGTCCCGCTTCCGGGGCCTTTTTTATTTGAGCTTGTATGCGCCGAATGCTATTTCAAGAAATCAAAGAGTGACTGGGGAAGGATCTTTGACGATGTCGAGTAGAGCGCCTGGAGCGCCGTATTGGTCTGGGAAAGCTGCAGAGCAATTGTGTTCATATCTGCGTCTTGGATTGTAGAGAGGTCGTCTTGCAGAGTAGTCGTATTCTGATTGAGTTGGGTCGTCTGGTCAGTGAGTGCGTTTATACGAGCGCCTACATCAGCCTGAAGAGCGTTCACCTGGTCCCGCATCTTACTCAGGGGCTCGGACATTGTCTCGATACGGGACGTGTTATTCGCTCCAATGGCTGAGCTTATGACATTGGCCATGTCCATGGCATTCGAGAAGCTGAACGTGTCTACAGCTCCGCCACCAGATGGGGTTATTGTAACCGTGGTTGTTGTTGCGCCTGTAGCTGGATCTGTAACTGCTGCATATTGAGCTGTATCACCATTGCTTAACGTGACTGGGGTCGTTGGAAGAGAGTTCTGAGATAAACTGAAGGCATCGTTGCCGGTCACATTGGCAGACATAGTTGCTCCGCGGTCAATGGGAACCTGAAGCGAGTTATTGTCACCCTGGTAAGTGTAGACAGTAGACGGTATTGCGGGTGGGACGGTTACCGGCGCCGACTGAATGGTATAGGGCTGTACGTTGGTTTTAAACCCAGAAAAAAGATAACCGCCGCCGTTCTTGGTGTTGGCGTAATTGTACAGTTCGTCCCGCACTTGAGCTGCCTGCTGAGAGGACGATGCCGAAGTGACCGGGTCCAAGGTGCTCGTGTTTGAAATCAAATTTGCTAATGTCGATAGTATGCTCGATTCCCCAGTGAGAACGGTGCTCGTCAGATTGAGATTTGTTGAGGCTCCGGTAATATTATTATTGTACTGGTTGTTTGCGCTGATGCTTACCTGGTAATCCATGGCGCGCATCGTGCCCGCAACGTCATCAGATGGGGCCAGAATTTTCTTTCCCGTGGACAGCTGAGTGGTCAGTTCCGAATTATTCGTCGTGAAATTCTGAATCCCGCTCTGGATCTGAGACAATATGGTGGAAGTGGTTATTCGCATGGTTTTACCCCGTCACGGATCCTCCAATGAGACTGATGACCGTCTGGACTAGTTCATCTGCCACGTTGATCACCTTGGCGCCCGCTTCGTAGGATCGCTGGAAATTGATGAGATTCGTGGCCTCCTCGTCGAGCGACACGCCGGAAACCGAATCGCGGCGGGCCTGGATCTGGGACAGGAGGTTGTTGTCGAAGGTCAGGCCGTCGGACGTGGACTGCTTGATCGATCCGATCGTGGAAACGACGCCGCTGTAGTATCCTGAAAAAGTGTCGTTGCCAAGCGTGCCGATCGTCGTGTTTGTAAGCTGGGCTATTTGGCTCGCGTTCCCGTTGTCCCCGGGGACTCCTGCGGCCGTAGACGCAGCAGCAACCTTACTGGGATCCGTTATTGCAACGCCGAAACTGCTGATGGCCGTGGGAAGCGGGCTGCCGATGGTGAAGCTGTCCGTATTCGTTACCGCGCCGGTGATTTTGAACGTCAACCCGTTAAAGTTGATGGGATTTCCCGACGTATACCCGGTGGGCGGCACAACGACCGCACCGGTCTGAGCATTGCTGATGGAATATGCGGTGCCGGCCGCATTGAAGTTAATCGTGAAGGTGTCCGAAGTGAGGGCAGCAGGGCCGGTCACGTTCGGCGCGGAAATCGTTGCCGTAGCGGCATTGTTGACCGTAGGAACGGTCAGCGTGAAAAAATTGTTTCCCGTGGAGCCGTCAAGCCCAAAGCCCTGGGTGTGCAGGCTGTTGACCTGCTGCGCCACCGAAGCGACGAGCAGGCGAAGGCTTGCCAGCGTTTTCGTCTGGATATCGTTTCGGGACTGGATAAGCCCGCCGATGTCGCCTCCCTGAATGTTCGATGTGATATCGATGTTGTCGAGCCTCACCGTCGTATTGCCGTTCGTGTCCATGGCCGTTGTCATTTGATTGGTTTGCACGCCGGACACCAGGTTCCGCATGCCGACAACGACGGTAAGAGAACCGTTCTGGTCTTCGTAGGACGAGAAGTCGACGAGCTTGCCGAGCGCCGTCAACTTGGCGTCCCGCTGGTCCCGCAGATCGTTTGCAGAGCCCCCGCTCGTGCCCGCCTCCGACTTGACAATCTGTCCGTTGAGGGAAGCGATATCCGAGGCGAGCTGGTTTATCTGCTTGGTGTCGCTCGTGATGGTGGTGTTGGCGTTGTTCACAGTATCAACGATGCTGCTTTCGATCGTTGACGCCGAGCGTACCAGCGTGTTCGCCTTCTGGAGCAGGACCGTCCGGGCCGCCGGCGAATCGGGGGTAGTGGCCACGTCGTTCCAGGCGTTGAAGAAGTCGGAAAGCGGTCCCGAAAGCCCGATGCCCTGCGACTCGTTCAAGACCTGTTCCACCTGCCCCCAAGTCTGGTCCATGGACGCTGACTTGCTCTGATTTTGCTGCTCGTTCAGAAGCTGGGCTTCCGTAAAACTGTCGTAGCTGCGTGCGATGCTCGTAGCCGTCACCCCGTTGCCGATCGGGCCGGCGCTGCTCGTAAAGGGGGACGAGATTTCAAGGGTCACCGACTCCTTGGAATAGCCGGGGGTGTTGACGTTCGCGATATTATTGCTGGTCACGGCGAGCCCGGTCTGGCTGGCGATGAGAGCGGATTTACCGATTTCGAAGAGGCCGGAGAGAGACATTTATGCTTTCCTCGACAGGAGCGCGCCCGATTTATTAGACTGTACGGTCGCGCCGATGGAACCGAGAAAGTTCAACGCATTTTTGACCACCGTCACCGAGCGTTCGATCAGGACCCGATTGAAGCCGTTCAACTCGGTGATGCTTTGGAGGAGCGAGATGAGCTGCAGCCGCAATCGCTGGAATGAATCGTCGCCGGTCACCCGGCCCAGGGCCTCGAAGGCCGCCTTCTCTTCAACGGCCTGTTCCGCGGCGAAGGACCGGACGAGCCGTACACGCTCCTCTTCGAGAAGCTTCAGCTTGAGGACGACGGTGTCCTTTTCCTTGGAGAGGTCCTCGACTTCGGGCGCATTGAAGTGGAGCAGGCATTCCCGCTCCCGCCGGAGCGTATCGAGCAGCGTCCGGTAGCCGTCTACCTGCTCAGTGAGAATGGCCTTTATGTGTTCGGCAGTGCTCATATGCTTTTCAGGATCTTGTCAGCAACTTTGCTCGAATCGACGGAATAGGTGCCTGCTTCGACGCTCTTCTGGATTTCCTGGACTTTGTCCGTCCGTACGTCCGGGAGCTGGTTGACCGCGGACATGATATCGGCGATTTCCTTGCTCCTGCTCGAAATGTCCACCCGGTCCTTCGGGTTCGCGTTCTTGGCCGGGGCTGCATTGTCCTTTGACTCAACGTTTGCAGGCTTCGGGACGTTTTGCGCCGGCTGAGCAGTCCCTTTCAGTCCCTGGGCTTCGGGGGGCTTGCTCGAATTGATGTTCATGGGATCCTCCTTTTGCGTTTGCGAGGCAAGATTTGTGGTTTTCTTATCGGCAGTTGCCGGGAAAACTTTAATCTTATCTCAGGGCAAGGAGCATTCCAGGGTCGACGCTTCGGCCCTTGTAATCCACCTCAAAATGTACGTGCGAACCCGTTGATTTCCCGGTAGAACCTACCCGGGCTATAATGGATGCTGAATCGACCTGTTCCCCCTCCTGTACGAGATTTACCTGATTGTGCGCATACTTAGACATATAGCCGTCGCCGTGATCGACAATAACCACGTTTCCGTAGCCTGTCTGCTGACCGCTAAAGACGACCATGCCCGGCTTGACGGGATGGACCTCCGTTCCTTCGGGGGCCGGGATATCGAGTCCATGATGGAATTTAAGCTCTCCACTGAAGGGATCGTGCCTCATGCCGTATCCGGAACTGACACGGGGGCTGTTGACGTCAGGAAGCACCGCCCGAATCTCTGATAGTGAGGACTGCTTCTGCTGGTGTTCCTGGTCAGAAGGCGGGGCAGGCGCCTGGTTCGTTTTTTTTGGCGTGATCCCCCGTGCCAGCATGTCCGCCAACCCGAGGCCCCGCTGGGCGATGACCTTGGACAGCTCCATGTCGAACATGCTCGTATAGGTCTCGCTGCCGAAGTTTCCCGAGGCCGAGGGGCCCGACGCCTCCCGCATAACCTTCAGCATCTCGTAGACAAAAAGCGATTCCATTTCCTTGGCGGCCGCTTTGATGGCCTCGGGATCTTTCCTGCCCTTGAGCGCCTCGAGATTGCCCGAAAAAGGCTGTTGTATACCCGACAGGTCCTGCATCAGATGATCTCCATCTCGGCGCGAAGGGCGCCCGCGGCTTTGAGCGCCTGGAGGATGGATACCAGGTCCCGGGGCGTTACGCCCAGGGCGTTCAACGCCCGCACCACCTCCCCGAGCGTCGTGCCCGAAACCTCCATGAGCGACGCGTTCTGCTCTTTCACATTCACGGTCTTTTCCGGCACGACCACGGTCTGGGCCTGGTTCGGCGCAAGCGGGGGCGGCTGCGAGACCCGGTACTCGGTCTTGATCTCAATGGTCAGGTTGCCGTGGGCAATCGCGACCGGCGAGATCGTCACGTTTTCGCCGATGGCGACCGTCCCGGTACGCTCGTTGATTACGACGCGCGCCGGCATATCCACGGGCACGTCAAGGCTCTCCACCAGGGAGATCAGCTGGACCATCCTGCCCTGGTACTGTTGGGGGACCTTTATCGTAATGGTCGTCGGATCGCTTGTGGAGGCAGTCTGGTCGCCCAGCGCCTCGTTGATCTTGCGGGTCACCTCCGTCGCGGTCGTGAAGTCGGGCCACTGCAAAAAGAGCCTGATTTCGTTCCCGGAACCGAGCGTAAACAGCGGCTCGTTTTCAATGGTAACGCCGCTCGGGACCCTGCCTGCCGTCGTATGATTTTTCTGGACCGTGGTGCCGCCGCCTCCGCCGATGAACCCGCCGACCGACACGGCGCCCTGCGCCAGCGCGTACACCTTGCCGTCCGGTCCTTTAAGGGGGGCGAGGAGGAGGGTCCCGCCCTGCAAGCTCTTGGCATCGCCGATCGTCGAGACAAGCGCGTCGAGTGTCATGCCGGGCTTCGGGAAAGGCGGAAGCGAGGCGGTGACCATGACGGCCGCAGCGTTCTTCGTCTTAATGTCGGAGATGCCCACCGTCAGGCCCATGCGCTTCAACAGGTTGGCAATGGTCTGGATGGTCTGGTTTCCCTTGTCCCCCGAGCCGTCGAGACCGACCACGAGGCCATAGCCGACGAGCTGGTTCTCGCGCATGCCTTCGAAGGTTGCGATGTCCTTGATCCGCTCGGCGTGAACAGCAGGGGCCAGCAGCCAGGGTCCGGTGAGGAAGAGCGCCAGCAGGAAGAGGACTCTCGCGGTCCCCCGGCGCCCTGCGCCTCTGTATTTTAGAATGGCCATACCTTGTCCATTAATTTTACGAGCCAGCCCGTATCCTGCTTGTTCTGGACCACTCCGTCGCCGACAAAAAAGACTTCGGCGTCCGCGACCCTGCTGCTCAGGATCGAATTGTCCACTGCGATATCGTCGGGCCGGACCATGCCGCGCAGGATGAGGATCTGTTTTTCATTGTTGATGGTAATTTCTTTTCTTGACTCGATCGCGAGGATGCCGTTCGGCATTACTTCCACGACCTTGGCCGTGATCGTGCCCACGAGGCTTCCCGCCCTGTTCGTTGCCCCGCTCCCCTTGAAGTCTTCCGTGGTCGAACCGTTCACGGTCGGCGAAAACGTGTTGCCCTTGCCGTAGAGGTTCGACAGGTTCAGGTTCGTGGGAATGCCCAAAAGGCTGTTGATCCCCGCGTCGACGCTCGATGCCTTGCTTGCGGCCGTGTCCGCCGTGCCTGATCCGGCAATATTTTCCACGACATTGATGGTGAGGAGGTCGTTCAGCCGGTGGGCCTTGACGTCCTCGTAGAGGCTTGCCGTATCGCGATAGAGCGAGTTGCTTCCCCTGGTCGGCATCCTCGTCTCATCAGCCGGCCGGTTGGTGTACACGTACCGCGGCGGCGGGGGGGGGAGTTTGGGCGTGGAAGCGCAGGAAACGGTGAAGAGAAAACAGAGGACAGATAACGGAAGAAAGACGAAAGAGGTCCGTTGCATATTGTTCTTTCCCCGAACGCTGCTTCCCGATTTTTTACTTCTTAATTCTGACTTCATTTCAATACTCCACACGGACCGTGTCTTCGTCAACCAGCAGGCCCGTCACGATCTTCTTTGAAGACAGGTTAAGCGCCTTCACATAATCGCCGACCGATGCGTCCTGACGCGTTTCGCCCACTGCCTTGATCGAAAATCCCGGCGACTCGACCAGGAGCATGACAGTACGGCCCCGTTTTACGATCGGCGTTTCCGAGACCATGGCGTCGGTAATGGGCGAGTTCTGGACAATGGAGCGGACAAGCGGTTTTCCCATGAGGCGGCCTTCTTCCCGTATGGCGCCCCTTGGAATACGGCTGGTCTCCATCAGCGTGGGATACACGTCGCCCGGCTGCAGCACGTAGTCTTTCCGGAACGCCGTTCTGCTCATGAAGACCCGGTCAAAGGTCTTGACCAGCGCCGTGGCCGTTATGCTTCCGGCCTTCCTGAACTCGAATCGGAACACGGACCGTCCGGGAGGGTTTTTCTCAACAACGACGGAAAGGGGCTGCTCCGCAGGAGGACCGGCGCTCAGTTGAAGGTCGCTGATGTCCACTTCCTTCCAGGGGTAGTGCGCCTTCAGGTAGGTCCTGAGCACGGCTTCGGGACTCCAGGCTGCGGCCGAAGCCAGGGCAGGCAGAAGGAACGAAAGGCAGAGTGCCGCGGTACAAAGAGCGGCGAGAAGCGACGGAAAAGCGACAAGGGAGGAAGGCACGCTGTGACGCCCCGTGCGTCCGCTTTGTTTAAATTCCGCAATTCTCAATCTGTAATCTGCCTTCATAAATTACTGCCTCAGGTTATTCGCGACCTGCAGCATCTGATCGGACGCCTGGACGGCCTTGGAGTTGATTTCGTACGCCCGCTGGCTCACGATCATGTTCACCATTTCTTCCACGACATTCACATTGCTCATTTCGACGTAGCCCTGGGATATGGTGCCGAGTCCGTTGGTCCCGGGATTGCCGGTCGTCGGATCGCCCGAGGAACCCGTCTGCTGGAAAAGGTTCTTGCCGAGCGCGTTCAGCCCGCCGGGGTTGATGAAGTTGGCCAGCTCGATCTGGCCGATCTGCGTCGGCGTGGTGCTGCCGGGCTGCGTTACCGATATTTTCCCGTCAGAACTGATGCTGATGTCCGTCGAATTCGCGGGAATGGTGATGGCCGGTTCGAGCGGGTAGCCGTCGGAGTTTACGATACGCCCGTCGCTGTCGAGCTTGAAGGAACCGGACCGGCTGTAGGCCGTCGTGCCGTCAGGCATCAGGATCTGATAAAAGCCGTCGCCCTCAATGACCGTGTCCAGTTTGTTGCCCGTCTGGACAAAATCGCCCTGCTGGAAAATTTTCTCGACCGCCACGGGCTTTACGCCCATGCCCACCTGGATCCCGGTAGGGATCTCTGACCCCTCTGCGGACGTTGCACCCGGCGTCCTGATGGTCTGGTAGAGCAGGTCCTGGAAATCCGCCCTGCTTTTCTTGAAGCCCGTCGTGTTGACGTTGGCGAGGTTGTTGGATATCACGTCGATGCTCAGCTTCTGCGCTTCCATGCCCGTTGCAGCGATAAAAAGTGATCTTAACATTTAGAGACTCCCCAATTGGTTCGTGACCTTTGAAGTGGCGTTGTCAAACATCTGAATGGCTTTTTGATAGGACTCGAACTCCCGCATCGTCTCGATCATGCGCACCATTTCCTTCACCGCATCGACGTTTGACGTTTCTATATAGCCCTGTTTAACCGTTGCCGTTGACTGCGTTCCTTCTCCGCTGAAGGTGAACATGCCGTCGCCCACCTTGTTCATGGCCGCGTCCGGACCGAAGTTCATGATCTTTATCGTGTCGATCTCCGTCGGCAGCGCGTTGCCCGCCTGCACGACCGACACCTTGCCTTCCAGGTCGATGTTGATCGAGGTGCTGTCCTCGGGCAAAGAAATCGGACCGCCCGTACCCATGACCTTGATGCCGTCATGGGTGACAAGATAGCCCTCGTTGTCCTTTTTAAGATCTCCCCTACGCGTGTACCGGTTTCCTTCAAGCGCGATGAAGCCGTCGCCTTCCAGGGCGACGTCGAGAGAATTGCCGGTCTTGACGGTGGCGCCGTTCGACATATCGATTTTGGAGCCGGAATAATCGCTCATGTCCCGGCCATCGGGCCCGGGGCCCCCATCCGCCAGGACGAGATGGTCCTTGAACGCCAGCGTGTCCTTCTTGTACCCTGCGGTGTTCACATTGGCGATATTTTGCGAGATCATTTCGAGCTGCGTCTGCATCAGTACTGCGCCGGAGGCCGCTATGTAGATTCCCTTGTACATGTCACTCCTTGAATCAGCAAGTCCCGTGCCAGCAGCCGGAATTCGTAGGGCCTTCAGGGGGCCTGGCGAAATTCATCGTACATTCCGCGCCTTGCCGCAGCGGGGAATGAATGACCTTGTGTCGGACCAAAACGACGGGCCGGGAAAAAATTTCTCTTCAGGGCAAGAATTGCCTCAGGCCTGCTGCGCATTCAGCTCGAGCGTCAAATCCACTTCTCCCTGCGGCATGTCCAGGGTCTCGGCGATTTCCGCTGAAGAGAGGCCTTTCCGGCAGAGCGCGAAGATTTCGTTCTGGCGGCCCGCGCTTCCCCAGCGGGATTGAACAGTCTCCGCCTTACGGGCCAAAAGCTCCAGGGCGCCCAGTTTCTTATCAATCGACGCTTCGAGCGCTTCAACGTTCTGAATCTTCTGCTCCAGCACGCCGGCCCTCCGGATCATCTGATCGAGGACGGCCGTTTTTTCATCAATCATTGCTTCACGCGACGAGAGGTCCTGCATTTTTTTCAGCAGCGCTTCTTCATGCCGGACCAGCCCGTCGATGGCAGACATTTTCCTGTCCATGGCTGCTTCGTGCGAGGCAAGGGCCCGCGCCCGCGCGGCTTCCGTTTGCTCGAACAGCTGCTGGAAAGCGGCCATCTTTTTTTCCATCGATGCCTCAAGCGAGGCAAGGGCCCGCGCCCGTGCCGCCTCCTCTTGCTCGACCAGCTGTGGGAAAGCGGCCGTCTTTTTTTCCATCAATGCTTCAAGTGCGGCAAGAGCCTGTGATCGGGCGGCTTCCGATCTCCGTACCATTTCCTTGAGCGCCGCGATGTCGCTGTCCGATGATGCCTTTGGTGCAGCCAGCGCTGAATCGGCCGCCGCCCGCTCCATCAGCTGCCGGAGCAGGGCCACTTTTTTGTCCACCTTCGACTCGAGCGCTTCGACCGCCTGGATTTTACCCTCCAGCTTCTTAAAGATGAGCTCCGATATCTCCTTGATCTCGGACAGCTCGAGCGCCAGAAGGTTCTTTTCTTTTGCCGCCGTTTTTGCGTCGGCTGTTATCACGTTCTTTCCCATATCAGATCTTTATGTCGATCTTTCCGGATTTTTCAGGTTCCTGTTTCGGCTGTTCTTTCTTCGCCTGCTTTTTTTTCTGCTTCAAGGTGGCATTTTCTTCACGCCGTACGATCGTGGTCTCGCCTATTTTCCCCGGAGGTTCTATCGGCATTGTCTGGGTCCTCTTCCTGTATGTTTTACCCTGGCCTGTTTATCCATGCAGGAAACTTCATTTACGAATTCTTACCGACGACTGTTTTATGACAGCCATGCTTACGCGTCTTAATGAGCAAGAGGCGTGCCATAGTTATATCTTGTTTTCAAACAGCTGTATTCTGGCCTCCTCTTTTCGAAGAGAATAAATGAGCAAATAAAGATTTGTTGTTTCAGCATGTTATGCGCATAGGTAAATGGGGGATCGAAAGATCTGATTGAACAGGCGGGTTAGTGAGGCTGATAATGAAAATTGAATGACGTCAGCTTTTTGACGTGTGGATTAAATTCTATCGCCTGGCAAGGCGGGACCGGTTTGGAAACAGAGACTGAAAAATTCCACATTGCGGGATTTTTTGTGCAGCAATCAGGGAGCAAAGAACTGTTCTATGTCGCTCTGTGCAGCGCCGAATCGTTCGCCGATAGAGCGGATGTCTTCGGCGGACAGGGAAAATTCGAGAAGGATGGCGTTATGTTCCGGTGTCCAGATGCCGTCGTCCTCAACTCGCGGCCGGAACATCCTGGTAAAAACCTCGGCAAGCGACACGAGGGAAACGATGTTCATCTCATCGGGCGCGGCCGACGGCTTGTGGTGGTACCGGATCGACGAAACGATACTGTTCGGCAGGCCGATGTCTTCAGCGAACCACGACCCGGCTTCCGTATGCGTGCATCCGAAGGCCGCGGTTTCCTGCTCGAGCATGGTATCCGTGGTCTCGATGGTCTGGAATACTGCATGGTCCATGCTGTAGAAAACGATGCGGCCGATGTCGTGGAGCAGTCCTGCCAGAAACGACTCCTGCGGCGTCGTAATGGCGATCTTCTCGGTCAGCACCGAGGAAAGGAACGCCACTTCATAGCTGTGGAGCCAGAGATTTTCCACGCGGAACGTGCCGGAGGAGGGAAAGATGTTCATGACCGTCATGCCCACTGCGATGGACTTGATCCGGTCCAGGCCGAGAAACAGCACTGCCTGATGAATGTCCTTGATCTGGCCGGAATGGGCAAAGAACGTTGAGTTGGCGATCTTCAGCACCCGTTGGGCCATGGCCGGGTCGTAGGATATGGACTCGCAGAGGTCTTCAGTCGATTTGGTTTCGTCCCTGACGAGGGAAAGGATTTTTCCGAGCAGCGCAGGGGTGGTGGAAAGGTCCTGAAGCTGTTTGATGAAACGTTTTACGTCGTTCTCCGTCATTGGCGTCTCGGATGAAACTTCGCCTCCCTTCGTTCTTATCGGCATGAGGGGCCGATAACTTTAACAGCCGGAAAGATTCCGGTCCGTAAGCGTCCGTCCGGCTCTCTCCCTGCGCCGGCGTTTACGAGTGCGCGAGCGCTTACTCGTGCTTGCGGACCGCACTAGGGAAACAAGCAGGCTGCGAAAATGCCGCCATGAAGAAGCATGGCGCCGTGAACGGCTTGGCAATACGCCCGGGCGATGAGTAAGAAAAATTTTCCCAGGGAAGGGAAAAATGATCATAAGGGCGAAGGTGCGGCGCAGAGACGCTCGAAGAGGAACGAATACGATTTCCGCCGGTATTTCAATCAAATGAACGAGCGATCGCAGCCTGCTGTTTCTCTGGCACGAGAGTTGCTCTAGGCAGAGGTACGATGAGTACCACGCAGATCATATCAACGGGACCGGTCAAATCGCAGGAAGCACAGAAGTGCCCGACTGCTGATTCCAAAACGGGGGGGGCCGGCAATACGGCTGATCCTGCATTCGGACTTATGCTCGGCCAGCTGCTGGCATCCGTTATCCAGAACGGACAGCAAGCGCCTCCGGATTCGACCAAAGCGGGCGACGGCGCGGATTCCGGCGGAAAGCCCGCTGAACAACCGCAGGCCCCGAACCTGCCGCAACAGCCCGCGGACGTTTCCAAGGTGTTTCTCGGATTGTCGAAACAGGATGCGAAGGCTGATCCGGAAAATACCCTGGCAGCGGAGTTTTCAGAACTGCTGAAGAACATCAAGGGAAATGCAGACAAGACCGACCTTGCCCCGAAGTCAAGCAGGGAGACAAAAGGACCGTCTACGGACAAGAGTGCACAACCTGCAAATAGCGACCCTGCCGACAAAAACGTATTTTACCTGTCTGATAAGTTCGGGAAAAGCAACTCCCTGTTAACGGCGGACGCCGCCGGACCGGACAAGCAGGGCGAAGCCGGCGACGACAAAGGGCAGAAACCGGGACCGGCGACGCCTGCGCTTCCCAAGACGGATTTTGCAACAATGGTGCAGCAGGGCCAGAACCCGTCATCCAACGATGCGGCCGCGAAAGCAGCCGATGCGGGACCATCCCCGGTTGTTGCGCGTCCCCACAATTTTGACACGGCCGACGCCTTCGACCACGCTGTTTCGATTACGAAGGACGGCAACCGGCTCGCCGTGCAATTGGACCACGGCGGCCTCGGGAAGCTCGATATCAACCTGAGCCTTGACAAGGGCGCGGTCAACGCGCAGATCAACGTGGCGGACGATGCAACGAAAAAGCTGATCGAAAACAACATGCAGCAAATCGTCAATTCGCTTCTCGGAGACGGCGTGAGCGTCGGCGGGTTCTCGGTGTCACTGAAGCAGCAGGGGACCTGGAACGGCACACCGTACCGGCGCGACGAAGCCCGGGAAAAAAGCGGGCCTTTTGTTCAGGCTGTCAGCATACCCGGCGTCGCTGCGGCGCAGGGCCTGGTCAATATTTTTATTTAAGCTCGAATAGGAGGGGCTATGGATATAACAAGCGCCACAAGCGCCACCCAAGCTGCAAGTGCAGCTACAGCAGGGCCGACCCAGACCCTGGGAGAAAACGATTTTTTGAAGCTCCTGACCGCCCAGATGCAGGCTCAGGACCCGCTGAACCCCATGGACAGCGCGAACTTTGCGGCGCAGCTTGCCCAGTTCAGCTCCGTAGAACAGCTGACGAACATCAATGCACAGCTCACGAACCTGACCTCGTCCCAGGCCTCGATGCAGAACACCATGGCCACGGACCTGATCGGCAAAAGGGTGACGGTGTCGGGGAATACGGCCACCCTCAACGGCCAGGCAGTCATGCCCTACACCCTCTCCGGCGATGCCGCAACAGTCAACGTGGCGATCTATGACGCAACCGGCGCCCTCGTGAAAACTGCGGCCCTCGGCCAGGAGGCGGCCGGCGCCAATAGCTATACCTGGGACGGGAAGGACCAGAACGGCAACACCCTTCCGGCAGGAAAGTATACCTTTGCAGTCACCGCCGTCGACGCATCGGCCCAGGCGGTCACCGCAACGCCGCTGGCGAGCGGCATTGTGACGGGAATTTCATTTAATAATAACGTGACCTCTCTGACCCTCGACAACGGGACCCAGGTGCAGCTCGGAGACGTTCACGCAATAGCAGGAGGAGCCTAACATGTTATCAGCACTCTATACGGCAGTCAGCGGCATGGACGCAAACAGCACTTCGCTTTCCGTCATCGGAGACAACATTGCAAACATGAACACCATCGGGTTTAAAGGGAGCACCGCGTCGTTCGGCGATGTGCTGAGCCAGAGCATGTCCGGCGCCAGCGGATCTTCACAGGTGGGACGCGGTGTCGAGGTCACGGGGGTCACGCCGAGCTTCACGCAGGGCTCCTTTGAATCGACCTCCAACGGGCTGGACCTTGCCATCGACGGCGACGGGCTTTTTATGGTGAACAACAACGGCGTGCGTTCCTATACCCGGGCGGGTGAGTTCACACTGGACAAGAGCGGCAATATCGTGAATCCCGACGGCTACATCCTGCAAGGCTATCTTGCCGATGCCGGCGGCAACATCACCGGCTCGGTCGGCAACCTGCAGGTCAACGCCACTCAAAGCCCGGCCAACGCCACGACCCAGGTAAGTGCGGCAGTCAATCTCGACGCTTCCGCGACCGTGCCGGCAGGGGCATTTACGCTCGACGGAAACAACGACGGCGTTCCCAACGATCCGGCAAACTACAATTTCTCGAATACTGCCACGGTCTATGATTCCCAGGGCGGCCCCCACCAGGTAACGATGTACTTCGTCAAAACCGGCGCGAATGCCTGGGACGTCCACTACGCCTATCCGGACCAGGCGGTCCCGTCCCAGCTCATCGAGCCGGGCCAGACCTCGGGCGGAGCGGGCGCGGTCCCGACCGGTCCCGCGTCCGTCCAGCATTTGACCTATAATCAGGACGGATCCCTCAATACGGACAACAGCGGGACGGGCATCGCCTTTAACTTCGGACCCGTCGTCGCTGCCTCCACGATTAATTTTAATTACGGCACCGGAACGGGCGAGACGCCGCCCGGCACCGGTCTCGACCTCTCGACGCAGTATTCAAGCAGCTTCTCCGTCATGAGCGTGAACCAGGACGGGTATGCCTCGGGGTCGCTTCAAAGCGTGAACGTATCGGACGCCGGGGTCCTCGAGGGCGTATTCACGAACGGTCAGACAAGGGCGATCGGGCAGGTAGCGCTTGCCCGGTTCATCGCGCCGACGGAACTGACGAAACTGGGCAAGAACCTTTACTCGGAGTCCTTCGATTCCGGGCAGCCCATCATTGGATCGGCCAATTCCTCGGGAAACGGGAAAATACTTTCGAGCAGCCTCGAACTCTCGAACGTGGACCTCGCGGCCCAGTTCGTGAATATGATCTCGTCGCAGCGCGGGTTCGAAGCAAACTCGAAGATCATCACGACGACGGACCAGTTGATGCAGGAGCTGGTGAACCTTAAGCAGTAGAGAATGAATAAAAAGGGAAAGGCCGCGGATCGTACGATCCGCGGCCTTTTTTTATACGGCGCTGTAAGAAACGTCGGCCTGCATATTTCAACAAGAACGGACGCCTCTTCCGATAAAGTTCGGACGGCAATTCTGATCTATTTCGGACACTCACTGCGAATTGCGGCAATACATACTTCAATCCGATTATTAGCATCGCGTCACAGTGGTTAAAATACTTGGATCACCTACTAGCGTGCACTCGTGGTCAGCCAAAAATGCCGTGATATACCACTTCAAACATGCATGAATGCTGCAGTTAAACTGCAGCCTCAACTGTCTGAGTCGATACCGTTACATGCTAAATTGCATCTACTTTCTGGACGGTCGATAATCCGGGCAGAATGGTTTAGCACGACCATCACTGGCGTTCATAATTTATTGAGAACATTGCGCAACTTCTACAAATCATAAGGTTTCGCTATTGCGTTCACAAAACCATAAGTCAGGAAACCTTTCAAAATGGCGTCTTCGGAGTAACCACTTGAAACAATACCCTTTATATTTGGATGGATCTCCAGAAGCTTCCTCATCGTCACTTCTTCAACTATGCCTCCCGGCGCAACCAGATCCAGGATAACGGCATCAAAGCACTGGGTGTAAAGGGTGGAGAGAGTTGCTGATACCGTTTGAACGTGTGGCCAGGATGTTGTCTTTCCTCTTATAATCTTTCTTCGGAACGTCTAAAGATAGCCGACCATCTCTTTCTGGAATTCCTTTTGCTCCTGTTGCCACTGTTCTGCTACTTGCCTGGCTTTCCTTGAGGGCATGGATTCATCGGCCCGGATTTTTTCAAACCGCGGCGTGACAACCAAGACCTGATTTTCCTTGATCTCAACAAACCCGCCGCCTACCGCTACATAATAGGTCCGCTCTCCTTTCCTGTAGCGCACGGGAGCGACGGGTATCCGGATCAGTGTGGGAGCATGGCGGGGAAAGAGGGCGATCTCGCTTCCGAGCTCAAAACGCTTTTCCTTGCGCCGGAAGACGACGACAT
The DNA here is from genome assembly GCA_963769335.1 of Nitrospirota bacterium. Classification (GTDB taxonomy): domain Bacteria; phylum Nitrospirota; class UBA9217; order UBA9217; family UBA9217; genus JAJYKN01. The sequence goes on from CAVYLT010000106.1 coordinate 33,182, forward strand.
CGACCTGTTTTTCTTTCAGGGATTGTCCGTCCGGCGTAACGATCTGCAGAACAAGGTATTCGATGCTCATTCCTCGCCCTCTTTCCTGGCCGCAAAAATGTCCCTGGCCCCTGCGCCCTTCAGTGATTGAGCTTTCTTCAATGCTTCATCGATCGTTCCGACCATGTAGAAAGCCTGTTCGGGCACTTCATCGTGGCTGCCGTCTATGATCTGCTTGAAATCGCGGATGGTATCCTTGAGCGGGACGTACTTTCCGGGGATGCCGGTGTAGGCCTCGGCGACAAAGAGAGGCTGGGACAAAAATTTTTGCAAACGCCGCGCCCGCCTGACCACGATCTTGTCCTCTTCGGAAAGCTCTTCCACTCCGAGAATGGCAATGAGGTCCTGCAGCGCTCCGTAGCGCTGGAGATAGCTTCTGGTTTTTCTCGCGACCCCGATATGTTCGCTGCCGGCGAACCCGGGCTCGAGGACCTGCGATGACGAGTGGAGCGGGTCGATTGCCGGATACAGGGCCTGTTCGGCGATGCGCCGCGACAGGACGACGGAGGCGTCGAGGTGGGCAAAGACCGACGCCGGCCCGGGGTCGGCGAGGTCGTCTGCAGGGACATAGACGGCCTGCACCGAGGTGATCGCGCCGTCCCTGGTCGAGGCGATCCGCTCCTGGAGCTGGCCCATCTCGGTGAAGAGCGTGGGCTGATATCCGACTTCCGAGGGAATGCGCGCCCTGAGCAGAGATACTTCCAGTCCGGCCTGCACGTACCGGTAGATGTTGTCGAAGAAGAGCAGCACGTCCTGTTTTCGTTCGTCCCGGAAATATTCCGCCATCGTCAGGGCGGCCAATGCCACGCGGAAGCGCGCACCCGGAGGTTCGTTCATCTGGCCGAAGATCAGGACCGCCCTTTCGAGCACCCCCGACTTCCGCATTTCGAGCCAGAGCTCGTTTCCCTCCCGCGTCCGCTCGCCGATGCCGCCGAAGACGGAGACCCCGCGGTGCTCGATGCCGATGTTCCGGATGAGTTCCATGATGACCACGGTCTTGCCCACACCTGCTCCGCCGAAAAGGGCGATCTTGCCGCCGCGGGGAAAGGGCGTCAGCAGGTCAATGGCTTTGATGCCCGTTTCCATTATCTGCGGAAAGGTCTCCAGCCTGGCATAGGGTATCGCGGGCTTATGAATTCCGGTGACCCGTATTTTTGAAAAGGGCTTTTCATCGATTGCTTCGCCGAGGACGTTAAAGAGCCGCCCCAGGATCTCAGGCCCCGTCGGCACCGAGATCGGCAGGCCCATATCGTAGACCTTTGTTCCCCGGGCGAGGGCATCGGTTGAATCGAGGGCAAGGGTCCGAACGATCCCTTCCCCCAGGAGCTGCACCACCTCCAGCGGGAGGCCGGCGTCCTTGTCGCCTGCCCGGAGCAGGTTATTGATGGCCGAGAGGCGGCCGCCGAACTGCACATCGACGATGGGTCCCATCACCTGAATGACCGTGCCTTCAGCCTGCTCCTCCGTGAATTCCTTGATGAGCCTTCGAAAGGCTTTCTCGATGATCTCTTCCTGTTTCATGACC
>CAVYLT010000107.1:0-11255 GCA_963769335.1 Nitrospirota bacterium
TTGTCGGGAATCGTAGTGCGTTACATCGTACTGAAAAAGAGCGATTCCGGACAAGCCGGAATGACAGTCTTTGTGCGATTTTCGGCTTTTTACGAAATCATCAAACTTATTTTTCCCCTCTTTTCATAAAATCTATGGCCTGCAGCCCTCTACCTCTTAATGATGAGCGATTTTACCGTTTTCATGTTCCTGGGATCGTCCTCTTCCGTCTCCTTCGGGGTTTCCATGATCTTTGGAACGTTTTTAAACGCGGGATGGTTGAGCAATGCCTTAAATCCATCGAGCCCGATTTTTCCTTCCCCGATGTGCCAGTGCCGGTCCACATGAGAGCCGAAGTCGCGCAGACAGTCATTGAGATGCATGCCCTTCAGCCGCTCCAGCCCCACGGTAGCATCGATCTTCTTCGCCAGAGCATCTACCTGTTTCTTCGAACGGATATCATATCCTGCAGCGAAGCCGTGGCAGGTATCGTAGCAGATGCCGATGGGTGAGGCATCTTTCAGCCCGGCAATGACTTCCTGGACCTGCTCCAACGTATACCCGATATCGCCCTTCTCGCCCGCTGTGTTTTCCAGAAGGATCGTTGCTTTGGGCGGATGCAGCTTCATGGCCATATTAAGAGCGTCCGACACCCGGCCGACCATCCATGCCGGCTCCGCTCCGCTCGCTGAGCCGAGATGGGTAACGAGATATTCGGCCCCGAGCGCTTCTGTGCGCTCCAGGTCGATTACAAACTGTTCAATGGATTTTTCGTAGAGATCGGGACGCGAGGAAGCGAGGTTGATGAGATAGTTCGTATGAACGAAAACCGGACCGATGTCCCACTGTTCGCGCAGCTTTTTGAATTCGATGATGTCTTTCTTGTCGAGAGGTTTTATTGTCCAGCCGCGGGGGTTCCTGCTGAAGATCTGCATGCAGTTACAGCCCAGTTCGAAAGCGCGCTGCACGGAGAGGGAAAAGCCGCCGGATATGGAAACGTGGAAACCGAGTCTCATGGTAAAGTCCAAATGTCAAAATCCAAAGTTCAAATCAAAAATGAGAATTTCAAAATAAACGATCGGACAGTGGCTTTGTTTCGATCTGTTTTTTTGATAGTATTTGTCATTCACGCACCTTTTACAATTTTCTCGAACTCTTGCTCCGTAATCACTTTCACGCCCAGCTTTTTCGCTTTCTCCAGTTTGCTTCCCGCCTCTTCGCCTGCCAGCACATAGCTCGTCTTCTTTGATACCGAGCCCGCGGCATGGCCGCCCAAACGATCAATGGTTTCCTCAATCTCACTCCTCGGTTTTGAGAGTGTGCCCGTAACCACGATCGTCAGTCCGTCGAGGGGACCCTTTTCCTGTTTTGCGCCTGCCTCGTAATCCGGGTTATCTATTTTCAGTCCGAGTTTTTTAAGAGCGTCGAGGGTCTGAAGGTTTTCCTTCTCGTTAAAGAATCCGGAAATCGATTCGGCCAGCTTTTCGCCCATCTGCTTGATTTCCATGATGCGCTCGGACTTCACGCGGTACAGGTCTTCTATCTTTTCAAAGTTCCTGGCAAGCTGCTTCGATGCGTATTCGCCGACGTGGAGAATGCCGAGAGCATAGATGAACCGGCTGAGCGTGGTCTTCTTGCTCTTTTCGATAGAGTCGATCAGGTTCTGCGCCGACTTTTCCGCGTAGCGGGGTAGTTCGAGCAACTGTTCCTTTTTAAGCTTATAGAGATCGATGAAATGTTTAATGAGACCCTGGTTGTAGAGCAGCTCGATATTCTTCCCGCCGAGATGCTCGATGTCCATGGCGCCGCGTGAAACATAGTGGTAGATTTTTTCGAGCACCTGGGCCTCGCAGTTGAGCCCGATGCAGCGGTAAGCGACTTCGCCCTCTTCCCGGACAACATGCGAATCGCAGACCGGGCAGCGTTCAGGTGGCGGGAACTTTCTCTCTTGGCCTGTCCGCTTCTCCTTGATCACGGTCACGACATGGGGAATCACGTCTCCTGCCCGTTCAACCACGACCGTATCACCAATGCGGATGTCCTTTCGCTCGATCTCGTCCCAATTGTGCAGCGTCGAGCGAGAGACCGTCACCCCGCCGATCCGTACGGGTTTCAGCATCGCCACCGGCGTCATAGCGCCGGTCCTGCCCACGTTTGCAATGATATCCTCGACAACGGTCGTTCCCTGGTGTGCCGGAAATTTGTAAGCAATGGCCCACCGCGGCTCCCGGGTCTTATATCCGAGCTCCTTCTGGAGACGAAAGTCGTTCACTTTGATCACTGCACCGTCGGTCTCGAAAGGAAAGGTCGGCCGCTTCTCTTCTATCTTTTTTATGGAGTCGATGACCTTTTCAATGCCTGTGACGCGGTCCAGGATGAAGGGCGTGGGGAAATGGGCTTTTTTGAGCCACGAAATAAAATCCGTCTGGCTCGTGAAGTCGATCCCCTTCACAGCGCCGAGGCCGTAGCAGGCCATGTGGAGCTTTCTTTTTTCCGTGATCGAGGAGTCAAGCTGCCGGATCGAACCTGCCGCGGCATTGCGCGGGTTGGCAAAGGCCGACTCTTCGATCTTTTCCCGCTCTTTGTTCAGCTTCTCGAACTCATCGATGTCCATATAGACTTCGCCGCGGATATCGATAACCTCGGGGATGTCCCCGGCCTCGATCCTGAGCGGAATGGCCTTGATGGTCTTGATATTCGTCGTGACATCCTCGCCTTCGTACCCGTCGCCGCGCGTCGATGCCCGAACCAGGAGCCCCTTCTCGTAGCTCAGCTCCATGGCGAGGCCGTCGTATTTCGGTTCGACGGTATATTCGACCTCGCTGTCTGACTTCAGGAACCGCTTGACCCGTTCGTCGAACTCGCGGACTTCGTCGTGGGAAAAAGCGTTATCAAGGGACAGCATCGGTTCGGTATGTTTTACTTTCTCGAATTTTTCGAGCGGCGGCGCGCCGACGCGTTTTGTGGGTGAATCAGGGAGGACGTACTGGTGCTTTTCCTCAAGCTCCTTCAGTCTGCGAAACATCCGGTCATATTCCTCGTCGGAGATGACCGGCGCATCGAGAACATAGTAGCGATAGTTGTGCTCGTTGAGTTCCTTAATGAGCTTTTCGATTTCTTTTTTTATGTCAGGAGAGATTGGTTTCATAAGTTAACGCCGCCGGTCACGCGCCGACGTTAAACGCGACGCTGTGGATCGGCAGGTTGGAATTATTATCTTGTGTTGATCGACGGGAAATTAGGCATGCGCGAGGGCATGTATACCGGCAAGGCGTTTACCGATGTTCGCCTTTGCAACTTTCAGATCATAAGATGCCTGAAGATTAAGCCAGTATTGTGGTGACTGGGTAAACGCACGAGCAAACAGCAATGCTAGTTCTGCTGTTACCGGACGAACGCCCTTGATAATATGCGAAATCCGCATTGGCGATACCCCAATAGTGCGCGCAAACTCAGCCTGAGATATACTCATTTCTCCCAAGATTTCTGCCAGGAATTCACCAGGATGAATTGCAGGCAAACCATTCTTAACCATGTTAGTTTCTCCCTTAGTGATAATCGACGATTTCAACATCATAAACCTCACCATTCTTAAAGCGGAAACAGACGCGCCACTGGTCGTTGATGCGGATGCTCCATTGACCTGCGCGGTCGTGAGTCAGCGCCTCCACTCTGTTGGATGGCGGAAAACGCAGGTCTTCGAGGCATGTAGCCCCATCCAACTGAGTCAAGCGCATTGCTGCACGTTTGCGTATCTCCGGCGGCAAGCGGCGCGATTTGCCGGTGGCAAAGAAGCGTTCGGTTTCAGGGGAGGCGAACGTGTGAATCATAGGAGAATAATAAACAAATTGTTTACTAATGTCAAGCAGCTTTGTCTCGGCTAGAGGTCTGGGTGATGTCGACGGCTATCTGGAAAACCCATTATGGGTGACCCCAATGATAGCCCAATGATAGTAATAGAGGAAGGGATTTACTCCCCCTTCTCCTCCAGTTGATAATCTTTAATCTTTGTGAGGAGCGTCTTGTAGCTCACCTGAAGAATTTCCGCGGCCCGGGACTTGTTCCCGCCGGTCTGCTTCAAGACCTGCCTGATGCGCCGGGACTCGGCAATCCGGGTGGCGGCAGCCGCAACGTCTTGCAGGGGGCCGTCCATGGGCACATGCTCGGCAAGGGCGTCAATGATGCTCGATTCGCTGATCCCGAGGTCCTGAGCGCGGATCACCCCGCCGTCGGCATAGATGACGGACCGTTCGATGATGTTTTCCAGTTCACGCACATTCCCTCTCCACGGCGACTTCATCAGGATGTCCATGGCGTCATCGGAGATCGTGAGCGGGCCTTTGCGCACCTCGGCTGAATACTTGTTCAAAAAATTCTTTGCCAGCGCGGGGATATCGTCCCTGCGGTCCCGCAGCGGAGGGATCGTAATCGGGAACACATTCAAACGATAGAACAGGTCTTCACGGAACAGCTTGGCAGCCACCGCTTTTTCGATGTCCTTGTTCGTGGCAGCAACGACCCGAACGTCGATCTTGATCGGCTTTCCTCCGCCGACGCGCTCGATCACCTGCTCCTGCAGCACGCGGAGCAGCTTGGCCTGGAGCGCCAGGTCCATGTCGCCGATCTCGTCGAGAAACACCGTTCCGTTGTCCGCCAGTTCGAGTTTCCCGAGCTTCCGGGCGTCGGCCCCGGTGAAGGCGCCCCGTTCATATCCGAACAGCTCGCTTTCGAGCAGTTCACGCGGAATGGCCGCGGAGTTGATCGCGATAAACGGCGCATCCTTCCTCTGGCTCAGATAATGAATGGCCCGTGCAAAGAGTTCCTTGCCCGTGCCGCTCTCACCATGGATCAGGACCGTCGCGTTGGTCGGCGCGACTTTCTGGATCTTGGAAGTGATCTCCTGCAGCTGGATGCTCTTGCCGATGATCTTGGGCATGCCCAGCTTCTCGGAGAACTCTTCCTTGAGCAGGATGTTCTCGGCCGCAATACGGGTCGCGTCGAGGGCCCGTTTGATGAGAATGAGCAGATGGTCGGTATCGAAGGGTTTGGTCAGGAAATCATAGGCGCCTTCCTTGACCGCCCGCACAGCGACTTCGATCGTGCCGAAAGCAGTCATGACGATGACCGGGAGAAGGGGGTTGTCCTGTCTCACGGCCTTCAGAACGTCGAAGCCGTCCTTCTTCGGCAGCTTGAGGTCCGTGACAACAAGGCAGATCCGTTCGTCGGAAAGCTTTTTGATCCCTTCGCTGCCGTCCTTCGCGGAGACCACCTGGTAGCCTTCGGCTTCCAGGGTCTGCTTGAGCATGTCGCGCATGCTCTCCTTGTCTTCGATGATCAAGATCGTATCGGTCATGCAAGTTGCCTCGTCGGAAGTATTACGCTGAATGACGTGCCCTGCCCCACGCTGCTCTCCACTTCGATCCTGCCGCCATGAGAGGTTACGAATTTATGCGCCAGCGCGAGGCCCATTCCCACGCCGGCATCCTTCGTAGTATAAAAAGGAAGAAATATCTTCTTGAGCGCTTCGGCGGGGATCCCGGCCCCCGTGTCGCGGATGATTATTTTCAGATTTTTTCCGCTTTTACTTTCGATTGTTATGGCGCCGCCGTCCGGCATGGCTTCGACAGCGTTCTGGATCAAGTTGGTGAATGCCTGACGCATAAGCACTTCATCGCAGGATAGCCGGATGTCGTCAAGCTGAACAGACGCGGTTATCAGAGGGCCGCTCTCTTTGGCCTTGAGCACCGTCGCAAGACAGGTTTCCAGCAATTCCTTGATATTGATACTGACACGATTCAGTGCCGCAGGCCGTGCGAAGGTCAGCAGATCGCCGATGATCCGGTTCATACCGTTTATCTCATCCGATATTTTGCGGATCACCTCCTGCCCCGGAGGATCGGTTTTTTTGGACAACAGGTTGAGATAACCGGTGATGACGGCCATGGGGTTCCGCAGCTCGTGGGCGATGCCCGCGGACATCTCGCCGAGCGCGGTCAGCCGCTCCCTGAGTTCCACCTGTTCCTGCAGCCGCTTGATTTCTGTGAGGTCTGTAAAGGAAAGAATTACGCCGATCGCCGTATTGTGCCGGTCGGTGAGCATTGCCGTGTTATAGCCGAGCCAGAGCTGGTTGCCGTCACGGTGGAGCATTGCCTCCTTGCGCGCTGACGGGACTTTCCGTTCGAGCGTGTCGTGTACTGCGTCAGTGATGTCGCCCTCTCCGAAGAGTTCTTCGCAGGCTTTGCCCATCGCCCGGTCGCGGCCGAGGGCGAGTGTTTCTTCGGCTGCGCGATTGATCGTTATCAGCCTGCACTCGATGTCAAAGGTCATGACCCCGCTCGTCACGCATTGCAAAATGTTTTCATTGTAGCTCTCGACGTTCTCGGCCCGCTGTTCGGCAGATGCCTTGAGCCGCTGAAGTTCTTTTTCTTTTTCTTTGAGTTGGCGGGTGACATCCTGAAAGGCATTGATGATGAATGTGGTGTCGGTAGTCTTCTCCCGCTCCTCAGCCTGGATGCCGAGTTTGCGCCGATAATGGCGCGTTACACTCCAGAATACAAAGGCCGTGAATACGAGTATCAGGGTTGCGGGCAGCAGTATGAGCACGGTCGGGCTGGTCATATACGGATCAGACTGAGGTACCACGATATGATATCAGGGCCGTAGAATGCGCTCGCCACTGCGCCGATTGCCAGGAACGGACCGAAGGGGATGACCTTCTCCATTTTGTGCCTTTTCAGGACGATCAACAGAACGCCGACGACTGACCCGGACAAGGCGCCGAGCATGATCGTGAGCAGTGCGCCCTTCCACCCGAGGAAACTCCCGACCATGCCCATGAGCTTGATGTCACCGCCGCCCATGGCCTCGATGTGCCGCAGCTTCTCCCAAAGCCAGCCGATGGCGAGGAGCGGCCCGCCGCCCAGAACGAGCCCGATGACGGAATTCATGAACGCCGTGAAATACGGCCCTGCATGAGGCAGCAGCGCGTCAAGATGGAACGGCAACTGGTCGGTGAGAGGGTACATGAAAAATGGGGCGAGGGACAGTCCGATGATCATCCCCGGCAGGGTGATTGCGTCCGGGATGATCTGATGGTCGAAATCGATGAAGGTTATGACAATGAGCGAGGAACAGAACGCCATCATGAGGCCTGCTTCGCCGCCCAGCCCGAGCTCGTTCGCGATCCAGACGTAGAACAGCCCGTTCATCAATTCGACGATCGGATAGCGCCACGAGATCGGTTCCCCGCAGCTCCTGCATTTGCCCCTGAGCACAAGGAAGCTGATAAGCGGGATATTGTCGTAAAATCTGATCGGGGTCCTGCAGCGGGGGCAGTGCGACGGCGGGTTTGCAATGGACCGTCCGCGAGGCAGCCGGACAATGCAGACGTTCAGGAAGCTGCCGACGATAAGACCGAAAAGGAACGTTCCCAGCGAGATCATGCGATCCTGTCCTCCGTCTGCCTGATGGTGGATTTGAGATCGGTCTGGATGTTCTTGATCTCCTTATTCAACTCTTCAATCTCCTGCTCGCGGTCGGCAAGTTCGGTAATCGCCGAAACGATGTCTTCATCCTTGAGCAGTTGATCGGTCGTTTTGGGCAGTGCGTCTCCCTTGTGCAGGTCCACGAGCTTGCGGCCGATTGTCTGATGCAGCTCATCAATGCGGGAACGCACTTCATCGATGCGGACCCGAAACCGCACGATGGCGACTTCCACCCTCACCCGTTCTGCAAAAATGGCGGCAGCGGCGGCGACCTTCTTCGTCCCTTTTTGTGTATTCAGGACAACTTTTTCCCAGAGGTTCATCGAGACTCCTTAGTACAGGGTCAAGTAGCAAGGGGCAAGGTAAACCGACTGGAACCTCTGCCTTCCTTGCCCCTTGCTACTTGCCCCTTGACCCTGTTTTTTACTCTATCAGAATACCGGTTAAATATCAACCCACGTTGATGAGCCCGAGTTTTCCCTGCCACTTCCTTTTCAGCAGTTCACGGAGCTCGGGATATCGAAGGAGCTGCGAATCCCGGGCAAGGAGGTCGAACGCCTCTGTTCTCGCTATTTCCAGCAGATCGGCGTCGCGGATGATGTTCGCCGCACGAAGGTCGGGAAGGCCCGATTGACGCGTACCGAAAAACTCTCCCGGACCGCGCAGGCGGAGGTCCTCCTCGGCGATTTTAAAGCCGTCATTCGTGCGGGTGAACGCAGTGAGCCGTTCCCGTGCCTCCTCGGCAAACATGCGCGGCCCCATGAGAATGCAGTAGGACTGGTGGCTGCCCCTCCCGACGCGGCCGCGCAGCTGGTGGAGCTGGGCAAGACCGAACCGCTCGGGATGCTCGATCACCATGACGGTTGCGTTCGGCACGTCCACGCCGACCTCGATCACCGTGGTTGAAACCAGGATGTGGATTTCGCCCGTCTTGAACGAGGTCATGACGAATTCCTTCTCGTTCCCCTTCATCCTGCCGTGCAAAAGCCCGATTTTCCGGCGCGGGAAAACGTCTTTCTGAAGATGGGCGGCCATCTCCGTGGCGGCCTTGAGATCGCTCTTCTCGGTCTCTTCCACGAGCGGATAAACCACGTAAACCTGGCGCCCTTTTTCAACTTCTCGCTCGATGAACTCGTAAGCCTCCCGCCGTTTGCTTTCGAAAAAGAGCCGCGTACTGATCGGGCTCCGTCCCGCGGGCAGCTCGTCAATCACGGACACATCGAGGTCTCCATATACCGTGAGCGCAAGCGTGCGCGGGATGGGGGTGGCGGTCATGACCAGCACATCGGGCTCATACCCCTTGGACGTAAGCGTTGACCGCTGCAGCACGCCGAAACGGTGCTGCTCGTCGATCACGGCGAGGCCGAGGCGCTTGAACTTCACCTGCGCCTCGATGAGGGCATGGGTGCCGATGACGATCTGTGCCGCACCCGACTCGATTTCCGCGAGAACGGTTTCTTTCTCCTTTTTCCTGCGGCTGCCGGTGAGTGACCGGACGCTGACGCCCAGGCGCTCCGCCATGGCGCTCATGTTCTTATAATGCTGCCCCGCGAGGATCTCCGTGGGGGCCATGATACAGGCCTGGTAGCCGTTCTCTACGGCAAGGAGCGACGCGATCAGGGCAACGACGGTCTTGCCCGACCCCACATCGCCCTGCACAAGCCGGTTCATGGGCCGCGCGGCGGTCATGTCCCGTTTGATCTCGGCAATCACCCGCTCCTGGGCGTTCGTCAGCTTGAAGGGCAGGCTTTTTCTCAGCGCTGCTTCAAGACTTTCCAGCAGCGAGAACGAAATCCCTTTTTTCTCCGTTACGACGCCGCGCTTTCTGAGCGCAAGTCCCAGTTCAAGGACAAAAAGCTCTTCAAAGCTCAATCTGCGGTGGGCCGGGCTCAAGCCGCGGTTCAAGCGGGCGAGGTCTTCATCTCCGGAAGGGAAATGGACTTCAAAGAATGCCGCCGGGACCGGCATGAGTGAATATTTATTAATGATTTCCCGGGGCAGCCTTTCGCGCACCGCCGCTCCGGAGGTATCGAGGATCGTCTTCATCATGCTTCGAAGATACCTGACCGACAAGCCGGCAGTGGTCCGGTAGATCGGAACGGTCCTGCCCGTGTGAATGAGATTATCGGCGTCATTGTCCTCCATAATCTCGTAATCAGGATTGTCGATTTGCGGGAGCCCGCCTTTATAGGGGTTTGCTTTGACAATGCCGGAGAGGATCACCTTCTGCCCGGGCTTGAACATTTTCTTCATGAAAGGCTGGTTGAACCAGGAGCCGGTAAGCATTCCGCTCTTGTCCGTGATCAGGAGCTCAAAGATCTTCACCCGCTGACGTTTGGTGGAGACCACCTCGGCGGAAACCACTTCCCCGGACACGGTTTCGTAAGATCCGTACGACAGCCTGCCGATCTTCTTGAGGTTGCCGCGGTCCTCATATCTCCAGGGAAGGTATTCGAGCGCGTCCTCAACAGTGGAGATGCCGAGTTTCCGGAGCATTTCCGCCCGCTTCGGTCCGATTCCTTTGCAGTATTGAATGGGGGTATCGTGCCGGGGAGAGGAAAATGATTCCGATGGCGGTGCGGAAACAGGTTCAACGGAAGGCGTATGGCTCTCCGGCAATGCCATGTGCCTGTCGTTCTCAAACAGGTCCAGCACCTCATGAGCTTTGACAATGCGCCCTTTTTTTTCTTCCGAAGGAAGACGATCGAAGCCGCCAAAGAGGTTTTCTATTTCCGCTATCTCGCGCCGGTCTTTCGCTAAACGCTTCAATTCCTCAACTTGCGCACGCATGAAGGGCTCCAGGGCGGCAAGACTATGCAGATGCGCGAAGTTGTCCCTGCTTGCAAAAGCAAGGGGTTTCCTGATCCGGTCGAGTATGGTTTTCAGATCATCCCCAGACATTGTGCGAACAATCTTAGAGTATTTTAACGGGTTTGTCGAGGGAAGAAAGAGTGCTTAAGAACCGGCGAGAGAGGGATAAAATTTACAGAAACTATCCTACCCCTTCACGCAGGCGATCGGCTTTACCCGAACAACCTTGCGTGCGAGACCTGCCTGGTGCGCAGCCTCCACGACTTCGGAAACGTCTTTATAGGATGCCGGCGCTTCCTCGGCAATACCGGAGTAGGAATGGCCCCGGATCATGACACCTTGTTCTTCAAGCACCTGTATGACTTCTCTGCCGTGCCATTTCCGCTTTGCCTGAGTTCGCGACATGGCCCGTCCCGCGCCGTGGCAGGCCGAGCCGAAGGCAATCTGCATGCCCGCCTCCGTTCCGACGAGGATATAGGATGAGGTCCCCATGGTCCCGCCGATAAGAACGGGCTGGCCCACGTGCCGGTACTCCTGCGGAAGATCGATCTGGCCCGGGCCGAAGGCGCGCGTGGCGCCCTTGCGGTGCACATAGACTCTTTTCTTCCTCCCGTAGATCAAGTGCGTTTCCACTTTGCAGGTGTTGTGGCTGATGTCGTAGAGCATCTTGATGCGCCCTTCGGGATAGACGTCCGTAAAAATTTCTCTCACCAGATGCGTGATGATCTGGCGGTTCGCGAGCGCGCAGTTGATCCCTGCGTTCATCGCGCCGAAGTATTTTTTCCCTTCCGCTGATTCAATGGGAGCTGAAGCGAGTTCACGGTCCCGGATCGGCAGTTTGAACCGTTGTGCCGCGTTGGCAAGACTTTTTAAATAGTCGGTCCCGACCTGATGGCCGAGTCCGCGCGAGCCACAGTGCACCGTGATCACGACATCATCCTTCCGTAATCCCATGGCCAGGGCCGCCTGTTCATCATAGAC
>CAVYLT010000108.1:0-37426 GCA_963769335.1 Nitrospirota bacterium
CAGTACGGAGAGTGGAACAGGTAGGGGCGGGAATTTTCCATGCAGATCGTCATTTCCGGGTATTCGTCCGCGATGCGCTGCAGCAGCAACGCTTCTTTGTCGAGCAGCTTCCTTTTTTCATCGGACGAGAAGACATGCTTCTCATAGAGCATGAACAGATCTTCGGATACATACCGTCCGGGATGGTACACCAGCACGGTCGCATTGATAAGGAGGGCAAATTCGATTGAGGCTCTCATGACCGCAACGTGGAGATCGAGCTCGTTCTGGTCCATGAGATTGAGGGGGTCCGGTGAGTGAACGCTGTAGCGAAAATCATAATCAGCAAGGAGCTCCCTCACGTGCATGACCCGGGCATAATCGAGCTTGCCGTTTCTGATGGCGTCGAGTCCGTGCACGGGCAATTCCACGGCCTTAAAACCGTGTTCGCGGAGAACGTCAAGTCCTGTTTTCAGCCTCGGCAGACTCCGGTCGATCATCGTTTCGTCTATCTTCGCTCCCAATTCCTTCATGTTGAAAAGACCTCCTTGTCTGCGACAAAGGTTTTGACGATGTGCAGGACCCCGCACCGCGCATCCGAGATGACGAAGCCAGCCTCTTTGCCGAACTCTAGCTACACTCCAATTGGCGACATTTCATAGACCCTGTCCGAAACGGCGTCCATAAGGTCTCTGTCATGAAAAATCCCGATCATGGCGCAGCCTTCTCTTTTGAGACCGCGAAGAATATCCAAGATAATGTTCACGGAATTCCGGTCCAGCGACGCAGTCGGTTCGTCCAGGAGGAGGAGCCGCGGCATCGCGATCACGGCTCTTGCCACATTAACGCGCTGCTGCTCCCCGCCGCTGAAGGTCCCTGGGCAGGCGTCGAACAACGCGCTCGGAATACGCAGCCGATCGAGCATGTCGACGGCGATCTTTCTGGCTTCATCGAAAGGAACGCCTCTCCACAGGAGCGGTTCCGCCACAACATCTGTTGCAGAAACGCGCGGCAACACTTTCAGGAACTGCGTCACGTAGCCTATCTCGCGTGACCGCAGCCGGACAATCGTATGCTCCGAAGCCTGGGCAAGATCGACAGGACCGAATTCTTTCGACGCGTAGTCGATCGTCCCCGAGGTAGGGATATAGGTCCGGTAGATGCATTTCAGGATGGAGCTCTTCCCAGCGCCGCTCGGTCCGGCGAGGCCCAGCAGCTCCCCTGGCCCCGCGTCGAAAGAAACCCGTTCGCAGCCGTTGATGACTTTCCCGCCGAGCGTATGCACAATGAAGGATTTGGATAGATTTTTTAGTTTCAGCATGTTCGGGTTCCTTGATTGTACTTAAAGCCAGGATGCAGATTGAGTGAACCAAAACTCAAAACAAAGCCAATTTTCGCGCAAAGTCGCCAAGCTCGCAAAGAGTGGCAAAATCCAGTAATTTATTAAACCAAAACTAAGAATTAAAGGTTTTCTCTGCGTTCTTTGCGGCTTTGCGAGAGATCGCTCTTGATTTTGACGTCATGCTTCATTGGTTTGAGACTTTGCCTCGCTAACTTTCATAATGCCGAACTTACCAGCAACTGCGTATAGGGATGCTGGGGGTCCTCCAGCACCTGGTCCGTCAGACCCGACTCGACGATCCGTCCCTGCCGAAGGACCAGGGTCCTCGTGGTCAGCAGGCGAATCACGGACAGATCGTGAGACACCACGATCATCGACACCCCGAGTTCCCGGTGCAGGCCCCGGATGAGATCGAGCACCCGCGCCTGGACCGACACATCGAGGCCGGTCGTCACCTCATCGAGCAGGAGGAGGACCGGCTCGTTCGACAAGGCCCGTGCGATCTGAACGCGCTGCTGCATGCCGCCGCTGAAATTCTTCGGCGGCTCGTCCATGCGGGACACGGGCACCTCCGTCTTTTCCAACAGCAGCGAAGCCCGTTCACGGATCTTTCCTACGTGCCTCCAGCCGGCCATGAGCAGGCGCTCGGCTATATTGCCGCCTGCGCTGATATTCATCTTGAGCCCCAGGTGGGGGCTCTGGTAAACGATGCCCCAGAGGGAGTTCTTCAGTTGTCGTTTCTCGTAAGAACTGAACGAAAAGAGGTTGCGGTCTTTGACCGGAATGGCAGAGAGAGAAGGATCAGCGCCTCTGCCGTTTATATGTACGTACATCTCCCCATCTGAAGACGCCATATCGAAATTGAGCAGCCGGACGAGCGTGCTTTTACCGGAACCGCTTTCGCCCACGATGCCGAGCACCTCCCCGGGGAACAGGTCGAAGGAGATATCATTGCAGGCAAAAACGGTGCCGCAGCCCGGACAGATATTGGAATTTTCCAGCGGGTCAGCATGGTCAGCGCACGCTTTACAGCCCATCCCATACTTTTTCGTGAGGTGTTTGACACTTAAAAGCGGCTTCATCTTTACGATCGTCTCTTCTCTGCCTTTTTGGCACAGTACGCAGTGTCGGAACAGGAGTAGGTCCGCTCACCGCTTTCGTCTTCGACTATTTCGTCGAGGTACGTATTCGTGCTGCCGCACCGGGAACAGGCAGCGCCCTTGAAATCCTCTACCCGAAACCGGTGGTCCTCGAACTCGAGCGGCTTCACTTCGGTATGGGCCGGTATTGCATAGATCCTTTTTTCCCTGCCCGCACAAAAGAGAAAAAGGTTTTGTGCCCTGTGCAGCTTGGGGATGTCCCAGCGCGGGATGGGGCTCGGGTCCATGATGTAACGATGGTTGACGGTCACGGGATAACGGGAACCTATGCTGATCTCGCGATACTTGATGATGTCTTCGTAGAGATACAGCCACATCGCGCTGTAATCCGCTTCAGCATGCATGCGCCGCGTTTCTTTTTCCGAGGGTTCGACGGTGCGGAGCACCTCGGGAATCGGGACCTGGAGTACCAGCACTTGTTCCTGGTTCATTGGCTCTTCGGGGATCCGGTGCCTTGTCTGGACAATGCTCGCTGCTGCCGTATCGGTCGTAAGATCGACGCCCGTGACCCTGTTCACGAACCTGCCGATGTTCACGGCATTGACGCTGTCGTCAGACCCCTGGTCTATCACCTTCAGGGTATCATCCGGGCCGATGATCGAAAGCGTTATCTGCAAGCCTCCTGTTCCCCAGCCCCGGGCGATCGGCAGTTCCCGCGAGCCGAAGGGCACCTGATACCCCGGGATCGCGATGGCTTTCAGTATTTTTCGGCGAATCTCGCGTTTCGTTCCTTCGTCCAGGAATGCAAAACTGTATTTGCCCGTCAGCCGGTCGGCATGGGTTTCACTATTCAGCCACTGCTTCAGGTTCATCCCACACCTCCTGTGTCTTCCTGATCCGATCCAGGGAAGATTGGAACGTCACGTAATGCGGAAGCTTGAAGTGGTTGCAGAACCCCATGGACTCGATGCCGTCAATGTGAGTGAGAACAAATTCCTGGTCCTCGGACGGCGCTTGTGCTTCCGCGGTCTGTGTCGCCCGGTCGAGTACCGCCATGGAGATCGCCTTCACTTCATTGTGACCGAAGCAGAGGCCGTACCCGAGCGTGAATTTCGGCGTCCCTTCCGACGTCTTGGACTGGGAAATGATCTCCGCCTCGGTGACCTTGACCTCGCCGGCCATGTATTCCTCGCCGGTATGGGGATGCCGGATTTTTACGGGCAGAAACCCCACTCGCAGCTCTCCGACGGTGGGATGCACGTTCCCATAGCCCCGCATGTTGGAATAGGCAAGAAGCAGCATGCCTCCGGTCTCGCCCCGGGCCATGCTCTGAAGCGAGATGGTGCGGGACGCGGGAAAGGCGAGAGAACCTCTCGTGACGTCGTCCACCGTCGGATCGCCGGGGCCCTTATTGATGCGCTCTTCGATAAGGTCCTCTTTCCTGAGAAGCTCTACCATCTTGGGAAAGCTTTCAGGCATTTCCTCGCTGCCGCAGATCCCCTTGCATACGGAACGGATACTCTCCTGTCGGCTGACGTGTGAATCGTTGAAAAGACCGAAGTCCATCAACCGGAGACTATAGTCCGGTGTGGGTCCGAGCACCTGACCGCCCGGGATGTCTTTGAAGGCCGCTGATATTCTGCGGATGATCCTCATCTCGCTTGTCGAGCCGGGCAACGAGTAACCAAGCCTCGGTTGTGTCGTGCGATAGGCCCGCAGAATGAAGGCCGCCTCCAGCATGTCCCCGCTCGATTGTTTGATGGCCAGCGCTGCAAGGTCCGGAGCATACAGCGAGCCTTCCCCCATGATCCGGTCAACAAGCAGATAGAGCTGCTCCTTTATCTGTTCAACGTCGAGCGGTTCTGAGGCCCCCTTGATCCGTTCGTAATCGAGGAACCTGGCCGCATTTTCTATGGCTATCCTGCCGCCCTTTACCGCCACGTAGGCCATGCCTTACCTCACCTGGATCTTCGCGGAACGCGGAATACACATGATGTTATCCTTTTGATCTACAAAGATGCTATCGACGCCGAGAGGATATCCGCTGTTTAATTCCTGCAGATGGCCCAGTTCCCCGTGATCAAGCCCCTGTATCCGGACATACTTCTCATCCGGTATTCCGGGACCGGTCAAGCGCACATGGAAGTCGCCTGGGCTGCCGTCTGCAAGCGACTCTACGCTATAAAGCACTGTCGCACTGCGGTCAGGATATTCGGGAATGCCTTTCTTTGCATCAAGCAGTTTCCCTTTGCTCGTCCCCGTCGTCACGATAATTAAATCGGCAAGCGAAAGCTCGACTGCGGAACTGTTGGTCCGTGCGCGCAAAATGTCTTCCATCTCGCGCGTATCCTGTGCTCCGACAACACAGAACGTCACGTCCTGATCGAGAAGCGTCTCCGCAAGCAGTTGAAGCTTTTCGGTCCCCGTCGTACGAGAACGGCGGGCAGAGAGCCGCTGGATGGTGCCCGGGTACCCCATCGCCCGCATGACCGTACGGAAAGCCTGTTGTGTCTGGATTTCGATGTTCATTGGTTCATCCTTCCGGCATTGAGGCGAATTGTACACGCGTCGATGACGGCAACAGTTCCTCGATTTTCTGCCGGCTCTTGTGGAGCTTTTCAAAAGCACAGAGGCGACGCATGAGCTTTGCCTTCAATTTATCGTCATTGCCGTTAAAGATCGCGTCCAGCGACGCGCTGATGACGGCCTTGCGTGGATTATCGCCGAGGACCATCGCGTACCCTTTTGTGCTGTCAATCTGCGTTTCTGCGACGGTCACCAGGACTTCACCGAGGCAGAAATCCGTATCAAAGCAGTCGCGCACCGTCATCATGACCAGGCCGGTTTCCGGTTTTTTTGTAACCGAGATATTTTCCAACGGCATGATCCGCTGAAGGCGGGACAGCGATTTATCGTCCATTTCTGAGACTACCGTGTTAAAAGAGGTTTCCATGCCCAGTTATTGTCCTCCGCCGATCACCGGCGTTGCCGATGTCGCGGCCCGGTCCATGTTGTTGAAGCCGGACTTCGATCTTAATAGGTCGAAAATACTTCTTTGCCCGAGACAAATGTTTTCTTTATTTTCGGCATCGCGTCGGTCCGGTCGACGATGATCAGGTCCGCTGCCTTGCCGGCCTCCAGGGAACCGGTGTAGCCGCTGATGCCGACCGCTTCCGCGGGGTAAAGACTCGCCATGTTCGCCACTTCATGAAGGGGCAGCGCAAGCGTCTTGTGCAGGATGAATACGGCGTGTAGCACTGCCATGGGCACATAATCCGAGCAGATGATATCGACACAATCCTCGTCGACCGCCTGACGAGCGCTCAGGTTCTTGATCACCGAGCTGCCCCGCAGGATATTCGGCGCTCCGACGCAGACATACAACCCCTCGTTGCTTGCGTAACAGGCAGTCTCAAGATTGACCGGAAATTCAGTTATGGTAATGCCCATGGACCGCATCCAGTCGATTTTTTCATTGGTATCGTCGTCGTGGGAGGCCAGAGGGATTTCATACCGTTTACAGAGGCCGATGAGATAGCCGAGTATCTCCTCTTTCGTGTCCTGGAGCACGCTGAGTTTCTGGTCAATCAACCGGTCGAGTTCAGTGCCGTGTTTCTGATACACTGCTCCGTAGTAGTTCCTGAACTCCATTACTTCCTTGAACTGTCCTTGGCCGGGCGTGTGGTCCATGAACGACATAAGATGAACGGAGCCGCCTTGGACAAGCTCTTCGAGACAGGTCACTGCAGTTGTATCGGTAATCTCATAGCGAACATGCACTTTCGTATTAACGCTCAGGTCCGGGCCCATGGCGTTTATTTTTTTAACGATTGCCGCCGCGGTCTCATTCTTTCTCAGGCCTATCTCGTGTTCTGCAAAGGACAAGGAATGATAGATGGTCGTGATGCCGCTCGCCGCCATCTTTTTATCGAGTTCGGTGATGGCAACGTCGAAGGGGAAATAAGACCGGGGTCTCGGCTCGATCTCTTTTTCGATTGCGTCGCTGTGAATGTCGACAAAACCCGGAAGAACCAGCCTCCCCCTTGCGTCGAGCCTTTTCTGATTCCCCGGCAGGCATCCTGAACGTACCTCCGTGATAAAACCGTTCTCCACTGCAAGCGTTCCGTCTTCGATGATGCCTTTCGGGCAGACGATAGAAGCGTTTTCAATAATGAAATCTTTATTCTGTAGACTCATGACAACGCTCCCTTTCCGCATTCGTCGCAAGGCCTGGTGGGGGGACTTATTGGTTTCACGAGTACGCTGTAACTGAAGCCTTGCAATTCGAAGCCCAACGTTTCGTAGAACATATGCGCGTTGTTTTTTTCATTGCCGTTGCACCTGCGTCAAATGAAGCATAGAGAAATAAGGATACTATATAGATCATCTGTTACACGTTTATTAAGAAACAATTAAAGTTCCGTTAATTATCACGGGTAAAATTATTTCGAGCAAATAATGTATTTATGTTATCCCCTGTTTTTAACGATGTTCTTCAGCTTTTTCTGTTTCGGAATTGATAAATTCGAACAAGCAAAAATATTTCCCGCACAGCTCCTTTCAGTGGAAATAACACACAGCGGCTTTCTTCTTGGCAATCTTCACTGAGATTTAACTTCATCTTCATCATGCTGCAATAACTCTGCGCTATATTGCAACTGCTATAAAGAGCCTGGCTCTTGGAAAACGATTGCGGACCGGCCCGAACACTCTCCCTTTCCTCCCCTTTCCCGGTGTTCGGGTCGGTCTTAATCGAAAAAGAACATTCCGGTCAAAAAAGTGAACGAGGAGAACAAAATGCAGAGACAAAGGGAAAAAATGTCCAACCAATGGGGACCATCTCTTTTATGGGTATCCGGTAATAATTTCTAAATGACCTCAACAAGCAAAACGCCTCATGAATGACCCCAGCACCTTGCCCCGCTCAAAGGCTAGCTGGCAAGGGAGCTACTGTCGAGCAAGTGTCGAACGAAGGCGGGGCGGTGGTCGGAAGACGCGCCGAATTTGGGCCAGATTGCAAAAAGATCCTTCGCCGGCGCCGGATCGGCGAAGGGGATGGCGCACAGTTCACCTGCAGCTGTTTCGCGACGGACGGCCGAGGCGAGCACCAGCGAAATGCCGAGCCCCGCAGCAACGGCCTGCTTGACGGCTTCGGTGCTGCCGAGCTGCATTTTGACGATCGGTGCGGCCCCCTGACCGAAGTAGGTCTGCAGCAAACGTCCGGTGCCCGTGCCCGGTTCGCCGCCCAGCATAGGCGCTCCGATCAGTTCCCCCCGGGAGATCGTACGGTGCCTGCTCAGGGGATGGCCGGGCGGCACAATCAACACCACCGGCTCGCGGCGCCAGTCCAGGGAATCGAATCCTTTGCGTCCGTCCCACCACTCCATCAGCGCGAGGTCGAGGTCCGCCGTTTCCAGGCGTGCTGCGATAGCGGGGTTGCGGTCGACGACGACGCTCACGTCAAGGCCGGGATGGGCGTCCATAAAGGCTTTCAGCAGCGGTTGGAGTATATAGATGCCGATATTGGAGCCGGCCCCGATGCGCAGCCGGTTCATTTGAACGGCGGCTTCGGCTCGTTCGCTCAGACGCAGCACGCTCTCCGCAAAAGGCAGAAACGCCAGTGCGGCCGGCGTCGGTTCGCAGCCTCTGCGATCGCGGCGGATAAGCGTCACGCCCAACTCTTCTTCCAACTTATGTATGTGCTGGGAAACAGCCGGCTGCGAGAGACCCAGGTTGTCCGCAGCGTTACGGAAGCTTTTGGTCTGGACGACCGTCAGCAGGGTTTTTACCAGGAACAGGTTCAACATAGGGATTATGCTCCCCTCACTTCATTTACCGCATCCGTGGGACGCTTGCCGGAGAGTGCCAGCCGGATGTTTTCGGCCGCCCTCTGTTCGATGCGGCGTCGAACTTCGGTGACTGCGGAGCCGATGTGGGGGGTGAACAGCGTATTGGGATGGTCCATCAGTCCCTGCGGGATGCGGCGGGGACGGTCGGGCAGGGCCCAGTCTTCCATCTCGAAAACATCCGCCGCGTAGCCGCCGAGACGGCCGCTGAGTAAGGCGTCGAGGACAGCCTGTTCGTCCACAACGGAGCCGCGGCAGGGGTTGATCAGAAAAGCGCCGGGACGCATGCAGGCCAGAGCGGCCGCGTCGATGATGCGTCGTGTTTGTGCGGTGAGCGCCACGGCGAGCACAAGGAAGTCGCTCGTCGCAAGGAGTTGTTCCGCAGCCCGCCAGGAAAGGTTCAGGTCGCGTTCCTCCGTTTCATTAAGGCGTTGACGGTCGGTGTAGACGAGCCGGCAACCAAACCCGGCAAGTCGTTCGGCCACGGCCCGTCCAACTGCGCCCATTCCGAAAAACCCGACAGTCGATCCATCGATGCCTGAACCATAAAAGCGTGGTTCCCATCCGCGGAAGGCGCCGCTGCGTACGTGGGCGTCTCCCGCGCGAACCTGCCGCGCCAGGGCGATGGCGAGTCCCACGGTAAGTTCCGCCGTCGGCACGGTGAGCAGGTCCGGGACAATGGTAAGCCACACGCCCTGATCTGCGCACGCCGCAGCGTCGAAATTGTCATAGCCCTTCAGGGCGCAGGCGACGATACGCAGGCGCGGACAGGCGCGAAGAAAGGCAGCATCGACCGTATCCGGCATGAAGGCCATCACGGCATCTGATTCGGCCGCGTAGCGCAGCAACTCGTCCGTGCTGAAGCAGTCTCGATTCGGATGGATCACCTTGCCGTACGTCCTGAGGCTGTCTACGGTCTCCGGAAAAGGACGGTGTGTTATGAGGATGCGACGGGCGCCGTTGGTTTCCGGCATGGTGTTTCCTCCTTCTGACTTCGGGTTCAATATACGGGCTGAGCCAGGCCGAAGCGGCGCTGTGTCAAACCGCTCAGCCAGTCGAACCCGGCAACCAAAAACCACGTGATCAGGATCCACGCTATCATCTGTTTGTAGAAGAAAAGCTGCTGGGCGTCATACAGCGCCTGCCCAATGCCGCCGGCCCCGATCATGCCCAGGACGGCAGCCATGCGCATATTCCATTCCAGGCGGAACAGGGAATGCACGGCGATCGGCCCCGATGCCAGCGGGAGGATGGCAATACAGGCGGTTTGAAAGCGTGAGGCGCCGGTAGTGGCAACGGCATCGACCGGTGCGGTTGGGACGTTTTCCAGTGATTCCGCATAGAGGCGGCCAAGGCAGCCCAGGGAATGGAGACCCAGGGCCAGCGCGCCGGCGAGGGGGCCGACGCCTGCAACAGCAACCAGGATCAGGCCCCAAACCACCTCGGGCACGGAACGGGTGAATTCGAGGAACCGGCGCGCGGGCACGGCAATAAATGCCGGGGCGATGTTTCGTGCAGAGGCAAGCCCCAACGGCAAAGCGCCGACGACCGCGAACAAAGTGCCGCCCACGGCCATGCCCAGGGTTTCGAGCAGCAGTTGCGGAAGCCTGTGCCAGCCCTTCGCAGTCATTGCCGGCGGGAACATGCCTGCGAACGTGTGCAGTGCATGGCCCAAGGATATAACGCGCGGACCGTATTCCCAGGCGGCGGCCAATGCGAACGGCAGCAGGGCGAGCAGCCAGCGGGGGCGCTTGCGGACGAAGACCGTAAGGCGGTCGATGCCGATGACGACCAGGACGAGAATGAGTATCAACGTAGCGGCACGCCTGAAATCCAGCGCATTCAGGGTGCCGACCAACTCGCTGCCGAGCCCGCCGCCCCCGACTGCGCCCACGACCACAGATGCGCGCACCGCGCTCTCAAATTCGTAGGAGCCGTAGGTGAGCAGGTCGGACAGCTTCATCGGGAGCAACCCGAACAGCGCCACCTGAAAGCGGGAAGCCCCAGTGGCCCCAAGTGCTTCCAATGGTTGTTGCCGGGCAGTGCCCAACAGGTCGCCGAACATCTTGGCAACCGTGGCGGTATAGAAAATGGTCAGCGCCAGCGTGCCTGCGCCCGGGCCGATGCCCACCAGGACCACGCAGAAAATGGCGAGAGTCAGGTCCGGGATGGAGCGCAGGGCCACGAGGACCGACTGGATAAAACGAGCGCCAGGCATGGCGGTGCCTGCGGCCAGACCAAGAGGCAGGCTGACCGCGAAGGCTATTGCCATTGCCGCGACGGACATGCCCACGGAATCTACCACTGACGGCATCAGCGCCAAAAGGTAGTGGGGCGAGAGGTCCGGGGGGAAGAAGGTGGCGATCAATCTGAATGAATTCACGATATCCTCCCTCGCCTACATTGCCAGCGCGCCGGCAGCCGCAGGCTGCAGGGGCGACGGAAAGGGCATCCCGGCTTCCGATGCCGGGACAGCCGCTTCGATGGCGATGCCGTCATGAATTTCCACGACGCGTTGAAAGTAGCGCGCGGCCAGATCCGGCTGGTGCAGCGTGCAGATCAGCGCCATTCCGCGTTCTTCGGCCAGGCCGCACACAAGTTCGAGGATTTCCCGTGCGGTTTTCGGGTCCAGGGACGCAACGGGTTCGTCGGCGAGCAGCAGCTTCGGGCTCTGAATAAGCGCGCGAGCAATGGCCACCCGCTGCTGTTGCCCCCCTGACAACGCGCTGGTTATTGCATGCAGTTTTTCCCGGATCCCGACAGCTTCAAGCACCTGCCGGGCCTGCTCCAGTTCCCGCGCATTAGGGCGAGCGAGATAACGGAGCGTACGCCACGGGCCCCAATAGCCAAGCGCCCCGGCCATAACGTTTTGGTGCACGCGCAGCGTCTCGACCAGGTCATGCTTCTGTGCGATAAAGCCGATATCGCGGCGCAGCTTACGCAGTGCCCGCCCATGGCATCCGGCGACTTCGCGGCCATCGAACTTGATGCGGCCGCCGGCAATGGGCACAAAGCCATTGATGGTCCGGAAAAGCGTTGTTTTGCCTGCACCGCTTCGTCCAAGGAGCGCGATCCGCTCACCCCTGTCCACTTGAAGAGAAATCGAGCGCAGGATCGCGGTCCCGGCCGTCGCATGGACGACTTGTACGTTATCGAGTTGCAGTAGCGTTGTCATGGCTTATGCCTCCTTAAAACAGGGAAAATTGTTTGGCAACAGCGCGGACATCGTCCCACTCGGCATCCGTCGCCTTGACGAAATGCTTGCCACGCAAGATGTCCAGTATCCCATCGTCACGGCCCTCTTTCAGACCCGTAAAGGCCCGTGCGAACTTTTCCTGCAACTTAGGATCAATGTCTTTCCGCGCGGCCCAGACATAGTCGGTGAAAGGGGGCGACGTAAAGAAGACGTAGGCCGAGCCTTTATCTATCTTGCCGCTTGCGATCATTGCGCGAAATACCGTCTCATCCACGGACCCGGCGTCCGCCGCACCGCTCGCCACCGCCTGAACAGTGGCCGTGTGGCTGCCCGTATAGCGGTAGCTCAGGTCCTTGTCCGGATCGATACCCGCCTTCATCATTGCCCGATAGGCAAAGAGATGGCCGCTGGTAGAGCCGATGTCCCCGAAGGCAAAGTTTTTGCCCTGCAAGTCCTTGATGCTCTTGATTCCACTCCCGGCATGGGCAATAAAAAGGCTGTGAAATTCGCGGTCGATCTGGCGTTGGACCACGGGAACAACCTGGTAACGAGCATGGGCTTTCACATAGGTCAGGCCGCCTAAATACGCAAAATCCAGCGAACCATTGCCGAGCCCTTCCACGGTCGCGTTGTAGTTGGTGGGAATGATGATACGCACGGACCGGCCGAGCGCCTTCTCCAGATAATCCTGGAGCGGCTTCTTTTGCTCTATGGAGACTTGAGTGGCGCCCGCGTCGGGGATCATACCGACTCTGACGGCGTCGGCGGCCATGCCGGGTTTCGCCGCCACTACTGAAAGCGCCAGTACGGCACAAAATGCGGCGGCATGCATCAGGATACGTTTACATAGGGTGTTCATGTCTTCCTCCTCTATACATAAGTTTTTGTAAAGTTATACGCAATTACTTTACTGGAGCTTATAGTATCAGGCAATGGTGACATGATTATTACGGTTTTGTTAAATAACGATTAAATTTTCATCGTGAGACAGGTTGCCGCTTTGTTGCCCCGCTCTCTCCCGATGACGCTAAGTCGAACAACAGACTTAAGCGCGACCATGATATGAGAGAGCAGGAGGAGGAGGCGCCGACACGATACGACAAGCCGATACTGAACGAGAAACTTCTTCGCCCGCGCATAGTAGTGCTTCGGCACGAATATGGTATCAGTCTTTCGGGGAGCCCTATTTTTTGCTTCGATTTCTCTGGATACCGCGGGACCAACAGGGGCAGCCTTCTTCAAGGGCGACAAGATGGGGAACTTCGAATGTCAAGTTCAGAATGAAGTGTTGATATTAAGAAAAGGCGTCAAAATCAATGTTTCAGGAAGTAGCTGCTGCTATCTCAAATCTTCAATCCACAGTAATGATTTGCCAAGGGGCGTACTTTTTAGATTGGAATGGAGTTTTTTGTCTGCAGTGACCAGATGACATTCTTGAGTCTGCACAACAAAGAGGTATAAACTATCTTAGAAAGACCGATGATAACGTTTTGCTGAGGAGATTTTTATGCGCAGGTTCGAAATGGCGGTTCCGCCGAGCGCCTGATTCCCGTCGCGGAGTCCCGCACCGTTCGCCGTACACTTTCGAAACAAAGGGAGCAAAAAATCTGACGCTTTTCAGCGGGGGGTGGTCTAAGTATCCCATCTCGAGGAGCCTGTTTTGAGACTTTCACCTGCAACTAAGCAGATTTCGTATAGGTGAAACTGCAACAGTTACTGCGTTAAAGTTGCTATTTGTCAAGAATCGAGAAGTGCCCCTCTAAGTCGGCTGTAGGCCTCCCAGGCTGAAGGACGGCATAACAAGTCCGATGTTCGCGGCCGCGTTTGTCCGGCCCGCAAGGAGGGGCAGCCGCCATGCTGTTTCACAATGCGAGGCAAAATTCAAGCTCCCTCGATCAGAGGAAAAAACTCTTCTTACGGCTTTCACGCTTACCGCCTGGCCCGGCTTCGTGTCAAAAAGGGCTATCCATTGGACCTCGGCGTCGATGTCGTCATCCATTCGGCGACAAAGTACCTGGGCGGGCACAACGATCTCCTTGCCGGCGTCACGCTCGGTTCGGACAAGCTCATGAACGACGTCTACCGCATGCAGCGCATGATCGGCGCGACGCCGGGTCCCCTTTCCTGTTTCCTTCTGGAGCGGGGCTTGAAGACCTTCGGTTTGCGCATGAAGCACCACAACGAGGCCGGCCTTGCCATTGCAACCATGCTCGAGGCCCATCCCAAAATCGAAAAAGTCTGGTATCCCGGCCTTGATTCCCATCCGGACCGGGCGATCGCAAAGGAGCAAATGAAGGGCTTCGGCAGCGTCATCACCTTCCTGCTCCGCGGCGACGACGCCAAGACCAGGAAATTCATCGATTCCCTCGAACTCTTCCTGATCACGCCGAGCCTCGGCGGAAGCGAAAGCCTGGTCACGCAGATGTGGATGATGTCGTTCTTCGACTACCCGGAAGACTACCGCAAGAAGATCGGCATGTCGGACAACCTGGTCAGGCTGGCACTGGGTCTCGAGGACGTGGACGATTTAATTGCTGATTTGAAGCAGGCGCTTGAGAAGATCTGATTTCTTTAAAAACAGATATTTAAAATGAATAAGGGACCGAGTTTATACAAGTCGGTCCTCAATGATGAGTATACGGATTTAGCGAAAACTTCTGGTTTTGATGGCTTGAATACGAGGCTACGTCCTGAGTGAAGGGGCCACCAATAATTTGCATTAACAAGCCCGTCAGTGAAGCGACTGACGGGCCTTTTTTTGGGCAGATTAACTGTTCATTACTGACGTGGACGCGGCGGGCTTGGAGCGGATACCTGATTTTTGACCGGTTTTATGCTTTTGAGAGAAAGATAATATCGTATTGCTGGATTTACAGCACGTTGCACGAGTTCTAGTGCAAATATGCCCTCTTCGATAGTGGATCGGCTTGTACTCTGAAAAGCTTCGATCTCGCGTAAAATATCTATACGCTCTGACATCAGACCCGGGCGGCAGGAGCCTCGAAACAGCTCATATGCGCAGCAAGCATCTTTTTGACATCTTCAGGTATCGCGCCCTTCATCGCTCCAGCCAGATAGGAGCTCGTCGAGATGATGTGCACGACCTTGATCATGAATTCCCGTTTTTTCGGGCTCATCGCGTCGAGCGTGTTCATCTTGTGCATATAGAACTCGCTCGAGGCTTTGCCCAGCCAGTCCGTAACCTCCTGGAGGGTCATGTCCTTCGGTTTGAGGACCGGCTCGACAAGGTTGTAGCGGCTGTAGTCCCGCACCTGAATGTGGTCCTTGAGTTTGGGGTATATCTCGGAGTAGGGCCAGGGCGCGATAGCGAGAAAAAAGGCCATATCAGGATTGTAGTACTTCGCAAGCTCCAGGGTTTTGTTCATGGTCTCCGGCGTGTCATCAGGCATGCCGAGCACGAATGAGGTCTCGGACACAATATCCTGGGCATTGATGAGGTCAAGTGCCCGCTTGGAGTCCTCGACCTTGATGTTCTTGTTGAACGAATCAAGGCCTGCCTGGGTGGTCGCCTCGACACCGATATAGATATGATCGATCTGCGCCTTCCGGTACTTGTCCATGATATCTTCATCACGGACGATATCGTCAACACGGGTCTCCATCAGGATCTTCGTTCCCAGGTCCCGTTCAATCAGAAGGTCGAGTATCCTCTCCCACCGTTTTCGATCGAGCGTCGGCGTCTCGTCAGCGAACATTACCACGTTCACCCCGTAGGCATCGCGCAAATGCTCGAGCTCTGATACGACGTGCTCGGGACTCCTGCCGCGCCAGTTCCGCTGCCAGAAGAGCTGCTGGGAGCAGAAACTGCATTTCTGACTGCATCCGCGCGACGAACTCACGATTGCCAGGACCGAGTCCTTCATCGGCTTGTAGGTGTAGAGGGGCCATTCGACCAGATCCCATGCCATAGGCAGTGCATCGAGGTTGCTGATGAACGGCCGAAGCGGTGTCACCGTGACCGCGCCGTTCCGAATGAAGGCCAGGGACCGAACCCGGCAGGGATCGCCCTGCGCTGCAAGGCAGTTCATGAGTTCGACAAGGGTCTCCTCGCCCTCACCCAGAACGATGTAGTCCACGGGATTGTCCGGAGCCGTCAGGATCTCGTTGTAGCAGAACGTGGGATGAACGTTCCCGATGACCGTTATTATCCGCGGATCGATCTTCTTGGCAAGCGTCAGGACCTTCAGTGCATCAGCGATCCCGGCTGTGAATGCGGTTGTTCCTATGACATCGGGTTTTTCAAGCTCGATCCGTTTCCGGATATCCTCGTAGGTGTGCCACATGCTCATTGCATCATAGATCATTGGCTCGTATCCTGCAGACCTGAGGCTTCCCGCAATATAGACAAAACCGACGTTCATCCATACACCGGCAGACTCTACAACACCGGAATGGAACGGAGGGGTGATCAAAAGTATTTTTTTCAATCTCTTCATTGTTTTCATACTATGGAATTTTATGATTCAAATCAATAGAAATGTCTATCCGCAGTGACCCGGATACGTATGCACAAACGCTGTCCCCCGCTTCTCATGGATCAGGGGAGTAAACATGCCGTAAAAAGCATTTGAGAAGCTGCGCGCTATCGATGCTGCAGCATCGTATACTGCCAGTACGTACCCAAGCCAAATATGACCAAAAGGAGTGCGTGTTTTATGATCAACAGTTTTTTTCGCGATCTTTCAGCATCCTCGCCGTACACATTTTGTACATAGGTGAACGTTCTTCCCGCTCCTGCCCCAAAGACAATGATGATGCATACGATGCCGATAGTAAAGAACTCCTGTTGCAAAGCACTGATGGCAGCCTGAGATCCAGAGCCAAGGATGGCCTTTTCGAGACGGTATACCGCAAGCACGGTCGCCAGCCAGCAGCCTGCGGCAAAATCATGAAGAAAACCGATAAGTATAGTGAATGTTGTTTTCATTTCAAATCTTCCAAAAAACTTTTTGTTAGGGAGTTTTCCTGTTCTTTTGCTTGCTCTGTTTCTTCGCCGATTCCTGCTCCGATTTGAGACCAGCGGGGTGATCGCCAAGCACCTGCTCCTGTGCCTTGTTTTTGTACCATCCCAGCGGACGCTCAGTCTGGTCCTTAAATGCGTTCAAGGCATCGTCACGCAGCGCTGCTGCCTCGGCATCTGCCTGTGATACGAGTATCTCGTCCACCACCTGCGGACAGGATGCCACAGAACCCGGTCTCGCCTCAATCTCTTCGCGCACGCTCGGTTCGATCTTCGGGTCCTTGGCTGTCATCATCTTGAGCTCGATCGAAAAATTCACATACCGTTCCAGCATGCGGAAGATCGCCGAGTCGCCCATCGCCCCTGCGGTGCGCTCCTCATCGGGCAGCGGCGAGACTTTGCCGTTCTCGATCTTGGCCCTGCCCACCATCTCGCAACCAGTCCCGTTATCGGTCGTGTACCCGAGGTTATCCGTGATCACGGCAAGTACCGTGGGAACGTTCGCCAGGTCCCAGTGCGCGAGCAGCCCCACTTGCCCGTCCGGCAAAGGTTTGAGATCGTCAATGCTCATTGCCAGCACGCGCGACCAGGAAGGCACGGGACGTGTTCGCTTCTTTGGAGGCTGTCCCCTTACGCAGCGCCTCAGAGAATCATCGAACAGGTTGGTCGCGGTCTCAGCCTCACCCAGGACGTTGACACAGTGGGAACCGGGAATGCCGATGATCTCCTGCACCATGGCGTAATAATCGTCACGGGTAACGACCCCGAACCGACCGCGGTATCCGCCTCCGTCGCAGATGCGGCTGCCAGGAGGAAGACGGAAGGACATCTTCTTCCTGCGGCAGGCCTGAAAGAAATAGACATATGCCGATGTCGCGCCAATGAGCGCAACAGGCACGCCGCTCGTCTCGGATTCGCGCAGGGCCTTGATCAGGGCGCTGACATCAATGCCGGATTTCCCGAGCAAAAACTGACTGTCCTGCGTGCCGAAGGCCTGGCGCGTCTGGTCCATGCCGATGGCCATGCCCATGGAGGGGGCAAGTTCGGGGCTTGGCGCAAGGATAAGGATGCGGCAGCGCCTGCCATCCCGAAAGTCGGGGAAAAGGTACGAGCCGGTCATCATCCTGTTCGCCGCGAACACGAGCCGCTTGCCGTCCTCATCCCGGAAAATACGGCCGCGCTGGGTCAGGCTGGTAGTCCCGCCGGTGAGGCAGGCCATGACCGACTGTTCCAGGGGAAAGGACGCAACGAGATGCGTCTTGAACACGTCGTTGTACACCAGGGGAATGTCCTGCCAGCGATCGATGTCTCCAGGCCTTGTCTTTTTTGCATTGCAGAATTCGCGGAAGATGGCGTTCACCTGGTAATGGAGCGCAAACAACCTGAGACAGTAATCATTGAAATCCGGGATCGCGCTGTCAACGCCCGCCTGAATGAACGCGAGAACCTCCTCGGTCAGGCGATGGCGCTCAGCCTCTGCTTCAGAAGGGGTCAATGGGGTCGAGGGCAACGTGGACATCGTACATGCCTCCATTGAAAGTTTATTCTTAAAAAAATAACTTCAAACGCCAGTCTCGCTCAAAGCCGCAAAGGCGCAAAGAAAGTCAACGTCTCAAATCTAGGATTTTGACGGGTTTCAAGCCAAAGCACTCAAAGCTTTCCTTTGCGACTTTGCGGCTTTGCGCGAAAATAGCTTTTCGCTGTTGTTTAAGAATTTATTCTGCCTGTGCAATTTACCGCATATTCCTTTTTTCCCGTACCACATCCCGTGATGCCTTCCATTTTTCGTATGCCAACTTATACCCGTGCCGCACCGGGATCTGTGACATGAGGGAGAGGATATGGGCATGGGGAAAGCCCCGTTTGGGAATCTTGAACATGTGCCTCAAGACCCTTCCCAGGCGCAGCACTTCGAGCGAGGTATCGTAGAACTGTTCTTCCCGCACTTCAGGTGTCATGGACGGATCAGGATGTTCGAACAGCGCGTACGCCCCGTTATAATACTCCCATCCAAGCCCCTTGTAGAGAAAAGGCTCATACTCCTGCCGAAGCTTTGTACCCGGGTAAGGGACCACCAGTGAGGGATGCATACTTACTCCGAGACGGTCAGCAACGTCAAGTGAACGTTTAAAATCCTCCAGAGAATCCTCGCGGCTGCCGAGCATGTAGAACAGGGACACGTCGATGCCGTGGTCCTTGATTGTTCTCACGGCTGCTTCGCGGTCAACGCCGATTTTGCCGTCAGCGTGGTACGCCTTGAGGCCCTCGTCCGTCATGGCGTCCCACCCGA
Organism: Nitrospirota bacterium; assembly: GCA_963769335.1. Taxonomy (GTDB): domain Bacteria; phylum Nitrospirota; class UBA9217; order UBA9217; family UBA9217; genus JAJYKN01. The sequence goes on from CAVYLT010000108.1 coordinate 18,735, forward strand.
CCCACGCGGTCAGCATGCCGCTCTCCCGTGCCGCGTTCAGCATGCGCTTCCCTGCAGGGGACAATACAGGACGAAGGCTGCCGAACCCCATCCATCGTTTGCCGCTTCCCTTGAGCGCCGTGAACAGATCAATGGCGCGCTGCTCTTTCCCGGTCCACCATATGTTCTCGTCGCCATTGATGTACATGTTTTCCGGGATCGCAGCAACATCGCGCACGACCTGGTCAATGGGCCGGAACCGGATTGTACTGCCCCAGAACGGCTTGACCGAACAGAAGGTGCAGTTATACGGACAGCCGCGCGAGGTGTTCACGATCCTGAATTGGTGCTTTCGCCTGCCCTGCAAATGGCCGTACAGCGGTGTGGGGAGATCGTCAAGATCGACCTGCTCTCCTCGATAGAAGGGCTTCAGCCGGCCTGCCCGGAAATCCCGAAGCACCTCCGGCCAGACAGACTCGGCCTCGCCGATCACGACTGCATCGCCATGGGACTTGGCCTCTTCGGGCATGGCAGAGGCATGCATGTTGCCGAAGACGACCTTGATGCCCCGTGCCCGCAGTTTCGCGGCGATCCCGTATCCCGGAACCGCCGTCGGCGTCAAGATACTGATCGCTGCCAGGTCGCACTCGAGGTTTTCAAAAGCATCCGGATCCGCGCTTGCGCTGATCAGCTCGATCTCGATGCCCGGGTCCGCTCTGCGGGTCAGCGCTGCCAGATATTCAAGGATCGGAGGCGCGACCGGGGTCCATCCGAACGGCAAGGGAGGGAAGATGATGCAAAGCTTCATAGGGAAGATCTCACGTATGCTCTATCCGGAACCCGGTATGGAACGTTTCCACGCCGAAGGGGATGCCCCAATAGCTCACGATCATTACTGCCAGCGCAATCAGCGAGTACCAGGCGAGCTTCCTGCCGCGCCATCCGAAGGTGATGCGCAGATGCAGATAGATCCCGTAAATCAGCCAGGAGATAAGGGACCAGACCTCCACCGGATCCCAGTTCCAATAATTGCCTTTCACCTGATTTGCCCAGAAGCACCCCGAGACGATCATGAGACCATACATGATGAACCCTGCGGCAACGAATCGGTAGGAAAGAACGTCGAGGGACTGAGGATCGGGCAACTTCGCGTAAATCCCGCCGGCATTTTTTTCTTTGAGCAGATACATCAGCCCGAGGCCTGCCGCGATCAGTACGGACGCAAAACCGGTTGACGCGCCGACGATATGGACCCAGATCCAGGCACTCTGCAGCGCCGGCGCAAGCGTGCTTGCAACATCTTTCCTCAGGGTTCCGGCCCATCCCATCAGCACAAAGGCCACCGGCATGACGAGCACACCCAGGGGCATTATTCTTTTTGTGGAAAACTGGGTCGCGAGGAAGATCAGGACAGCCATGAACACGCCGAGCGTGATCGACTCGGAAATGGAAATAAACGGACTGATCCCGGTCTCCGACCATCGGAGCGCTATGGCAGCCACGTGCGCGATAAACCCCGCAAGGGCGCTGTACAGGCCGATCAGGAAAAGCTTTTCATACTTTGAGATGAGGCCAAAGATATAGCCGAAGGTGCTGACGCCATACAGCGCCACAGCAGTCCAGAACAATGACTGTTCAAGCTTCATAGGATCACCTCGATTTATTAAGAGTCGGACTAGTGTGGAATTATAGCACGTTTCATTTGCAAGATTCTTATGATAATAACGCGAGACGGATGCCGCGCCCGGTTTGGACACGTTGAGCATTCAGGCAGCAGTACCGTTGCTTTTGCTTCTCCTGATCCTGCCGATGGTGGTAATGCTCATCCCGGCCAGGCCTACCCAGAGGCTTGTAAGCACGATCGGCTTACCCGGGTCATAGCGCACATTCATACCAACCCAGTATCGTACCTCCTTAGCTGAAAGATAATAAATACCGGCTTTAAACCTTTTCCCGATTGGCGATATGCTCTGTTCAAAAGGCTTTTCTTCGGCCTTCATCGTATTATGTCGCCATACCTGAAAGATGGCGTCTCCCGACCTCTCTTTCAGTGAGGACGGCCGATAGGCCACCTGGAGATCGAACAGAGGGTTTTCGGCGTCATCAGGGAAATGAAATCTTGTTGGACCATCTTTTGTTCCGGTTGTATAGAGATAGGAGTTATCCTTCTGTTTCAGGCTCTGGAGCGGAACATGAGCACCGTAAAGCTCCCGCCCATACGGGTCATAAAGCATAATCAGAAGGGAATAGCCTTCCTTGTCCGGAAGATATTTGAAACCCCGATAGTCGAAGTTGTTCGTGATAAAGATAACGCCTGTCTTCTTTGAACCGTCCTCACCTACGCTGATCTCGTATGCGGCCCTCTTGTTGGATCCTTCAACATTATAGTTCGTAAACATTTTTATAAGTGCCGTCTTGCCGTTGAGCCGCGAAACGTTGAAAAAACGACCTTGGTCCGTATAATCATAGCTTCGAAGATCTGCGTTGGGGAGCGTTTCTCCTTCGGTAAGCCTGATAACTCCCTGAAAAAAGAAGAGGCTGTTATAGATGATGCCAGCGAACATTGAGACAAAACTCAGATGGAAAAGAATCATGCCAAAAGAAATCAGCGTCAGTTTTCTCCCCCATATTTTGTTAAAAAAACAGAAGCCGACGTTCAATACAAGCAGTATCATAAGCCCGTTGAACCAGAGCGATCCGAATATTATCTCCCACGCCTGCCGCCCCCGTAAAATCGTGACTCCAGCGATACAACTTCCGAGAACGGCAATGAGCAAAAACAGGGCAAGCTTCGCCGAAGACATGAAATTATTGATTTTTCGCAGTATGGTAAAGCGCCCATTACCCGCTGCAGACGACAAATCATTATTGTCAGGCTTAGAAACACTGCTTAAGATCATAATTAGAGCTTCTCAACCTTCCAGATAAGTTTCCGCCCGTCTTTCACGCCATAGGCTACCGATTTACCGTCAGCGGTAAAAACCGGCTGAAAAACCTGCTCATAGGCGGGATGCTGGAGAACTGTCCTGCCTGCGGTATCCGCAATCACAACAAAGCGCCTGCCATCGTTCCTCGCCCGGTAGACAAGCTTTTTACCATCCGGGGAGAAAACGGGTCCAACCACCTTGTCGAACAACGGGCCTTCATTCCCGTTCACGACAATCCGCCATCTATTATTTTTCAGGGCAGCATAGGCATGCGCAGTCCCGTCCTTGTTATACACCAAGTCTTCGATCATAACATAGTTATTTTCTTTCGTTTCGCCTTTATGAAAGGCCTGGTGCAGAAAAACATTTTCAGCGTCACCCATGATCACGCCGGCGCCCTTTTTATCCGGTCGTATAACCGGATCTGCTACCAGTGCGGCATGAGGCAGTTTCTCCTCTCTGCCGTTCAGGATCAAATAAGCAGCACCTTTCTTGACTGCTGCATACGAAAGCCCGAACCCATTCTTAGCAAAGGTCAGGTTACTGATGCCGTCATATCGATGACCTTCCACAATCTTTTGCGGATCGTCAAAGCTGAACTCGACCACGCTGGCTTTGCCGTTGCTTGTACAAACAGCGGCGATCATATTGGTATCAACGCTTGTAACCATCTGGTCGCCGCAGGATTCCATGACGTGGCTGCTCTTCAGGTCAAGTTCACTAACGACCAGTCTTGCCCGGCGCTGTTCCTCAGCTCCTTCAGCATGTGCAATCTTTTTGGAGTCTGAGCTGAAGACCGGTGCACCGTTAAACCTTCGGTAACCATCGCTGATCTGCCCATCGACTACGATATGCAGCAGCGAGCCTGCCTGTACCTTACACGCGATATGACGGCTATCCGGGCTGAAAACCGGCGGCCCGATATCGTCGTACGACGGGCCCTCCCGGCCATCTATTACGAGCCTGCTTTTATCGTTGAAATGCGCAACGTAGGCTACTCGCTGCCCATCCGGGCTTATACGTACATTGCTGATCGCTTGATACAGCTTGCCGGCCACACCATTGTGTACAACCCGAGTTTTGCCGTCCTGCTCGGCAATATATACGACTGCGGTCCCCGTCCTGCTAAAATCGACGTAAAACGACAATGGCGTTGTCGATGCGAAATGGCTGCTGCCGACACTTTGCGGTTTCTCTTTTTCCGAAATAGTTGCAAGCAGTGTGGACTTCGCTGAAACATCAATCCCTGCTGCAGATTGCTGAGAAGTGGTTTTCCGGGGTTCACGACTGCATCCGGCAGCAACTGCAGCAAAACAGAGCAGGAGATACACCAACAGATTAAGTCGATGCTTCAGATTCATGATAGAGCTCCCTGGATTTGCCGCGCTAAAAAAAGCCCGCACTCTTTCGGGGAGGGCTTTCTTCATAGTCATAAGCAGCATTAGTAGCTGCCGCCCGGTGAATACGTGGTCATATTTTCGTTACAACTGACCCCACCGGTGCTAGTATTTAGGTTGCCGCCACATTGGGCGCCTGTTCCAGTAAGCCCGGGAGCCGTGTAAGGACGAGGTGAAGTTGATACCCATCTGCCGACGTTTCTCATAAACGAGATCGGCCTCATGCCGCTACCGCTGCCGTAGGTCCAGGGGCCGCCTGTAGATAGCAACCCGTTGAAACCATGTACGTCTGCAGCCTGAGCCGGACGTACCGGCTTGAATCCCGAACTGAAATGGCAGTTCGCGCACGGGGCAAATCGGGCGGAGTTCATGTTGCTATTAATACTTGCAACCGCAGTTCCTGCGCCATGTCCGGTAGATGTGTCGTAACCGCCTATATGACAGTTAAGACAGAATGTCGGACTCGTCACGGAATTTCCACCCGCTGCAGTGGCATAAAGAGTGCCATTGATCGTTGACATGCTTCCGTGTGATACAATCGTGCGATTTGTGACTGATGTACCGGCATTATGGCAGTCAAAACAGGTTATTACCACGCCGGCAGTCTTTGTTCCGCTTGTTCCCGCGCGAGTAAAATTATTGTAAGGAACAGCCAGCCTGGCCGGGGTTGGGAAATCTTTGGTCAGCGGCCCCATAACCGGATGCTTCGAGGAATTCGTTGTCGAAAGTTGCGTCTTGACGTCAACGAGACCACCGGCGACAGCTGCACCGTTTGCCACAGTATAGTTTGCTCCCAGATTGATACCTCCGAAGGGCATATACTGTGTACCCGTACCTCCGTTATTACTGCGAGCGGTCGGGTTAGTAGCGCCATTGCTGTCATGGCAGGCCAGGCAGAACTTTTGCGTCAGGATATTATCAACAGTATTTGCCGTATTGCCGGTGGATGTTCGTGCTCCTGCCGCATACGACGTTGCAAAACTCACGAACGAATACGTCGCACCGCTCATATCGGCAATTTGCGTTTCACCGGCGCCGTCCGGGTCGCGCAGGTGTATATATCCGTCGCCATGCACGCTTGATTGCTGTTGTGTCGTATAGTTACCCTCAAGATGACAAACAATGCAGTCTGCTGCCGTGACCGCACCGCGCACGCTGTTTTTATGGCCCCACGCCAGACCGAATTCTCCTACTACCGCATCGCGTTGCGTTACGGTGCCGCTCGAAGCAATTGACGCCTTCGGCGCAGTCTGAACCGTACTGTGGCAAGATACGCAATCGCCGGCCGAGGCCTGCAGCACACCATCAATATGTGTCGAGCCGGACCCGTTATGTCCATGGCAGCCATTGCAGTTTGGCGTCGGAAGCAGCGTCGCCGAAGGATGCGAGGTAACGCCATCTTGTTCAACGAGCGGCGGCGACAGGTGGCAGATTTGGCAATTAGTCAAACTCCCCGCTGCGGAGGTTATATATGAAGCATCCGTCCAGACCGGCGCAGTTCCTGTTCCCTGGTTGGCAGGCGGGAACCAATTACCGTGACAATAGGTTGCCGAACAGGTTGCTGTTGACGCATTGTAGCTTGGAGACAATCCGCCGGTATTGCTCGGCGAGCTCCATGCGAATGTCGTGCTCCCACCCATATGGCCCGCAGTTGCTGCTGATACCACGTTCTCGTGACAAACAGAACATGCGAGCTGCGCCGAATACCCGCCAGTTGAACCTATATGGGCATTATGCGCGCCGACCTTCGTATCGGTGGACACTGAATTAAATCCTGTGAGCGTCCCAAAGACTCCAGCAGTATTGTAACCCGTGCCTGCAGGACTGGAAACGATATATCCTGGCGACGCCCGCCGGGGATCGGCAGTATAGCTTGCCGTAGTCGTGCTCACCACTCCATGACATTTGACGCAGGTTGCATCATTATTCACAACATCCCAGACGCCGGATTTGACGCCGTGGCAGTAGGTTATATTGCAGGTCCCCTTTGGCGATCCGACTGCCTTCTGGAGCACTGATGCGCCGCCGACAGGCGAGCCGCCGTAGGTTGCGCCTGATGATGCAGATCCCGCGTTTAACTGGATAGTGACAGACTGGTTCACATGATTCACCGTACCCGTTGCCGCTGATAGTGTGGTGTTATTTGCCGCTGTCGCATTATGGCAATCATCGCACGTGATCGGACCGAGCGCGGTTGATGCCGCCAAGTGTTTGGCATGGGCTCCGCTTGCAAGCGTCGAGGCATCGCCGTGGCAGCTTCCGCAGGTCATCGTGCCCGACCAGCTTACCGTAGAGCTGCTGATCGGCGTTGTTGTCTGGCCATTGCCGTGGCAGTAGGTATTGGTACAGCCGACACCTGCCGTGCCCGTTGCAGCCGAGTTCGCAAAGGCGTTGAACTGGATGTTCTTGATTCCGTCAGGGTGCTGGTTCCGGCCGGCTGCGCCGTTGATCGTGGCATTGTCGGTTGCCGTCCCGGCATGGCACGTGTTACAGGTGAAGTTCGTGTTCACACTGTAGGAGTTAATGTGTTTTGTGTGCGGAGCTGTCCAGACCGGGGCCGCATCTCCAGCTTTGTTATGACACACGCCGCAGGAGCCCGTAACCGCACCGGACCATGTCGGCGTCGTTATCGGGGCTGCGCTTATGCCGTCCCGGGTATGGCAAGGCGTGGTGTTGCAGGTGCCGTTGTTGGTGTAGATAAAGCCCTTCATGTCTGCCGAGGAGGTCACGCCTGCGGTGTATGCGGCGATTTTCGTACCTCCTACATTCGCATCCTGGAAATTTATTGTGTTCGGACCCGTGGAATGCTGGTTCGTCGGATGGCAGTTCAAACAGGCGAACACATACGTCGTTGCCGTGTGGATGTTCATGCCGCCGGCAAGGCTCGTTGCCGCTGTCGCGCTGTTATAGTGGATATCGTGCCTGCCTGAAAGACCGGTATTAGACGCGTCGTGACAGTTAGTGCAGCTGAGCGCGGGGCCGCCCCACTGTTGCGCCGAAACGCCATGGCAATAGGTCGCCGAACAGGTCTTCGTGGCGGCAGCGTAGGATCCTGTTTTCCCGCCATTCGTCTTGAATGAAATGTCATTCGTCCGGTTCAGGTGAGTTCCGCCGGGAATCACAGTCATCGTTGCCGGCGTGGTTACCGTGCTCACGGTCGTGCTCATGTGGCAGAAGTCGCAGGTGAGGCTGCTGCTCTCCACGTGTTTGACGTGGCTGTTCGCTGTCTGTGATCCCGCGGCGCCGGTGGGATACACCGGCCAGGATCTGCCCGCCTGGTCTCCATGGCACCCGTCGCAGGCGATCGGAGCCGCGTTCCAGGCTATGGTCCGGAACGTCACGGGCGGCGAGGCCGTGCCGGCGCTGTTCACATTGCCCGAGCTGTGGCAGTAGACGTTCGAGCAGCTGCCCACCGTGCTGCCGGCTGCCTTGGAGGAACCGCCGGCAACGGTCGAGTTTGCAGGATTTCCGTTGTACGCCGGAGCGTCCGAGTCCTTGTTCCGAACCCCGTTGTCAAATCGGACGTTCACGCTCTGGTTGACGTGGAGTGTTCTGTCTAAAATCACCGTATCGGACACGACGGTCGCACTATGACACTCCACGCAGCCGGTCGTGAACCCGACCGTGGTCGGGGAGTTGGTGTGCGCGGCATGGGCGTTCGTGGCGATCGCGCGTACCGACAGAGCGTCACCGCCGTGGCAGCTCGTACAATCAGGATTCAGCGTCCAGGACCAGGCGACTGCTGCAAAGGTGCCGACGCCGTCCGAATGGCAGTACAGGTTGGAACAGTTCCCCGAGCTGAACGAACCCGCTCCGGGGAATGCAACATCCACCGTATTGTCAACATGTGTGGACATGCCCGAGGGTATGGCTGAAGGCACAAAGCCGAAATGGCAGTCTGCACAGGGGAAGGCGTACTGGCCTGCATGTTTCGGATGGGCGCCCGCAGTCGGCGGATTCGATGCCGTAGCCCCGTGGCAGCTTCCGCAAACAGCAGTTGTGTTATCTCCCCAGGAGGGAGTGGTGTTCGTCCCCCCGGACAGTGTTGAGCCGTGGCAATAAATGTTGCTGCACTTCTGGGAACCGCCATTCGAAACGATAGTGCCCGCATTGGTCGGCTCATAGGTCGTCCCGGTGCCGCCATCATAGGCACCGACTGCCGACGCACCATTGAAGATATTGAAACCGAGCGATACCTTTCCGTCATCATGAAAGGGTCCGGTCCCCACGCTGTTGAAATGACACGTGTCGCAGGTATAGTTGCGGCCTGTGCTCGTGGCATGAAAGACGTGGCTCCCCGTTGCCGGCGGCTGTCCGTGGCACGCGGCGCACGAAGGCTTGAATCCCTCTTCGTGGCTGTGGCACGGAATGCAATCCTGCCCTTCATGATGAGGCTGTCCCGTGCCGTCCCGTTTATGATATTTGGTCTGAGTGTGGCATACGACGCATACCGCCACGGTCGATATGCCGTCAGCATAAGAGTCCGGACCGACGTTGCTCAGGAATTTGACGGAGCTCGTTATTGTCGAGGAGAGACTGGTCTTGAGGTACGTAATCTGGTTGCGAACGAGGGTGCCGAACACGATCGCGAAGGTGTCGCCGGGATTTGCCGCTACTGGTTCACTGGCCGTCAGCGTGTTGGCGGTGTTTCCGGTTATCTTGTAGAATATCGCCGACGGTGTGGTCACATCCCCGATCACCAGCAGCGTTCCCGCCCATTCGTTAACGGCCCATGCTGTTCCCGTCGATCGGGTGATCACCGTATCCGTTATTGCCGAGATGACGCCTGAATCGAGATACGCTGCTGCGCCGTATGTTCTGGCCTGCTCCTGCTTATGCGATTCGTGGCATGTCCTGCATTCCGCGGTCCAGTTTGAATAGGTAGCGCTCGTATTGATGCTGGAATGGGTCTTTTCATAGGTCGCCCGGACGTTATTGTGGCAGCTCTGGCAAAGATTGTTATAGGGAGTATCATCAATATTTGCAGGCGTTACCGTTGCCCATGAGGGCAGCGGACCATGGACAACGTGGCAACTCAGGCAGTCGATGCCCGCACTGGTGGGTCCGGTGTGGGGATAATCGGCATACGCCACAAGAGGAACGATCAATCCCAGAATGGCGGCATATATGATGCGTGCAATGCGTTTGCTCATGTCAAGCTCCCTGGCAAAAAGTGGCTCTGCTCTCATCTGCTCGCGCTGCCGAAGCTACTGGTGCATACTATATACTTCGATCTTCCCGGAATTGATCGAAGCGATAAAAACGGTTCCCTGGTCGGTCGCTGCTATCCCGAGAGGATTTCTCATGGGATTAGCAGGATCAAACAGGGACGTAAGAAACGTGCCCTTCGTGGTAAAAACTTCTACGACATTCTGGTAGGAGTCTGTAACAAAGACCTTCCCTGATGCGACGGCAACTCCCATTGGTCTTGTCAGCATGCCGTCGCCCTGGCCATAGGTCCCGAAACTCCTCTTGAAGAGGCCCTGCAATGTGAACACCTGGATCCGGGCTGCTTCCGTCATGCCGTTTCTCGTTTGTATCTGGGGAAGGTCCGTCACATACACTTCCCGGTGTAGGTTATCAATGGCAATCGATGTCGGGAAATGAAACTGCCCTGCCTCACTGCCCGGCGCGCCGAAGGAAACTCTGAAGGAGCCATCGGAATTGTAGACCTTGATCCTGTCAATCCGACTGTCGGCAACATAGATACTCCCTGCTTGGTCAATCGCGACGGCGTTCGGAGCAGCAAATTCTCCGTCGCCCGTGCCCACTTTTGTAATAAGCACAAAGTTATTGCTGTAAATCTCCACATTCCCGCGGTCGGCGTTCGCGACAATGATCCTCCCCCTGGCATCGACAGCCACGCTCATCGGCTTGCTGAGACCCGAAAAGGATTTGAGGTGCGCACCGGATGGGCTGTAAACATGCAGCTGGTTGGTCGTCGATTCCACGACATACAGATTGTTCTGCGCATCGAAGGCAACCGCGCTCGGCGCAGTCAGATTCATTGTTATGGGTTTCTTTCTCTTGTAGGAAGCCGCAGAGACGACCCCGGCCACCAGGAACAGAACAAGGAACCCGCTCATCAGGCGCGCTACTCGAGACTTCAACGTACTACCGGTTTGATTTTTCATTGGATGCTCCCTGCGTTATGTATTTTTCGCATCACCATTCCATCTGCTAATTTCGATGACAAACATTGCATTCGATCGAATTCTGCCATCGGTACGGTGAGCCCCAGGTAACCGTGGTCTGATACAAGTGGCATGATACGTTTGAACACGTTTTCGTGCTCCCGTCATAGGTTGCGGTGCTGAGTGAATAAGCCGCGTTGCTCATGGCAATGAGATTGACGGTGCCGCTGTAGACGACCGAATCGATTGTGTCGAATACCACATCGCTTAACCCATTGACATGAAGCTGCTTGTCCGTGATCGGCACGGGATTATAGGTTGTTACACCCGTTACTGGGTCCCGCGTCCAGGTGTTCGCCTGAGTAACGATGCCGTAGTGACAGGTTCTGCAGCTGAGGGGATCAGCGCCCTTATTCCAGGCATGCAGGTTGCCGTAACCGAACTCGTCTATCCACTGATGGCTGTCTCCCACGCCGGCTGAAACTGTTGAACTCGAGGTCGTCAGAGGGAATTGATGGCATTCCGCGCACGTGAGGAACGTCGAGTTCGTCCCCGTGGAGTTTGTTCCCCACGCAGGTGTGGTTTTGTAGATTCGCGAGATCGTCACAGTGTAAGGAGCATAGGTGGGATTGCCATTTATATCTAAGATCGGCATTCCGTTCGAAAGTACCAACGGCGTTCCCACGGGACCAGACACGACGGCCTCGCCGCTATGGCAATAAACATCCTTACAGGTGCCGTTTGAATAGGACAGCGAGTTGCCTGAGTGATCGACATAGGTCGTAATGACCGTGCCGGACGTGTAGGAGGCGGTGCTGAGATTCTTCAACTTAAGTAATGCGGTCGAAGGAGTGTTGAGGCTATACAGCTCAATATCCACGGTGCCGTTCTTGTGTTGTGCTGCGTCCAGCGGATGACAGTTGCCGCACCCGAACCGGTAGGCGTCCGCAGTGCTGCTGATCGTCGTGTCCCCGTAGGTCAGCGTGTCTGTCGGGGCGCTCTTATAATGAACGAGATGCGTCCCTGTCTGCGGAGGTGAGTCATGACAGCTGGAGCAGCCCGCCACGTTCGCATGACAGAGGGTGTTGTTGTAGCACCCCGGTGCGCCGAGCACGGCGGGCGTCATGGGGACAAGCGTTGTGTTTGCGCGGTTCGTGTGGCATTGTGCGCAGACAGCTGCATTGCCGGGATCGGTAGTTGTATGGGTCCGCGTGTTTCCTATCCACGGTTTCGGCGAGTGCGGTGCCATGACACCCACACCATGGCAGCCTGACGTGTTCAGGCAGGTACTTAAGGTAAAGCCGCCGGCGAAGTCCGCGCCGTGGCAATTCTGACAGTAGCTGAACCCGGTCGTCGAGGATGGCGCTGATTTCGCCGCTGCTCCGTGGGGATCTGCGGCCTCCCAGCCCGTCGGATGAGCGTGGCAAGCTAATCCCGCGTACGCCGATGAGGAGCAGCTGACGCCGGAAATACCGCCTTGGAGGTCTGCGCCATGACACCGTATGCAGGTTTGCGGGTTCTTGAGGTACGCAGCACGGTGGTCCGCATACCAGCCGTCCCCATGTTTGCCGGTCACATCATTGAAGCTGACCTCCCTGTTCGGGCTGCTGCAGCCGGCAAGCACGAGGAGCGCGCAGGATATGGTCAGCGCCAGCATCCGTGGCATTGTCATTTGTGGCATACTCTGCACCTCTCGTTATTCTGGCGGCCGTGGCAGTCGAAGCATGCTGCAGGGTTCATCCTTCCGTCGATCATGTGCTGGCTAAGGTAATCTCCCCGGTGCGGCAGGGCCCGCGTTGGTGAATCCTTGTATTTGTCGCTGGGCTTGATGTCTTCCTTGTTTGCGTGGCAATCGGCGCAGAACGCAAGCTGGTGGCAGATTTCGCACGTCTGCTTCTGCTGCGCCGCATAGAACTTGTGCCGGGTAATATAGTCCGAGGTGTGATTGAGCGCCGAACGGCCATCGGTGTGGCAGTCGCTGCAGATCAGTACATTCACGATCTCTGTGGGATGTCTCCGTCCCATGCTGACGGTTTCAGCACAGGCAAATAATATCGCTGCGAGAGCAGGCATGAGCAGTGCCAGGAAGAGCAGTTTTGCAGTGTTGTTTTTCATTAATATTCCCCCTTCCTGGGACCGGACGCTCTATCGAAGCTATACACGAGTTTCACGAGTCCCCGGACATCCTTGTTGAAGTAGGGGCTCCTGGAATACTCTATATCGGCTGCCAGCCTGGACCGTGTCGAGAGTGCATATCCGTATGCAAGGGACGCCGATAATGCGTTTTTAATGCCGTTGATATCCTGGGAATAGGCAATATTGAAAAGATCGACCGTGAGATCGGCCCAGCTGCCGAACTTCCTCTGTCCGTAGACGCGGTATTCAATGTACCTCAGGCTCTCGGTCTGACCGTTCATATGGTGTACTGACAGGCCGGCAGCATTGCCCTCAGGCCCTGAGTACGCTAGCCTGACGCCGTAATAGTTTGCATCACCGACCTGCTGATAGTTATATTCCTTGAAGTCTCCGGAGAGGTTTATCGAGCCAAAGGCAAGCGAGGCTTCCTCGCCAATGATCCTGAGCTTTTCGCTCACGTTCAACGGACCTCCTGGCTCGAACTGGAAGATCTGCAAGGTATTTGGCGTAAAAAAGTCCTCGTAGTTTATTTCGGTGAATTGCGTGCGCAGCGTGAGGACAGAGAAGGGGCCGAGCATGAGGTAGTAGTCGTGCCGGGCAACGCCGTTCTTGAGGCCGTTGTACAGCGAGGTGCCGAGCAACTCGACCTTCGTAGCAGGACGGACCCAGAGATCAAGGCCCCTTTCATCTCTAACGTCGAGGTTGTTGTTCTTTTCCAGCAGATACGACACGCCGATCCGGTACACGCCCTCACGGCCCTGGCTGATCCTGCCCCCGTAGACCGAGTCCCCTTTGCGGGTATCGAGCGCGGTCTCTACCGGGATGCCGTCGAAGGCGGATATGCCGAATCCCCACTTCAGGTCAGTTCCGAGAGCGGCCCCGTCGAGTTGGCTGGATGCCAGCCCCTGGTTCACCATGAGCCGTCCGAGGCTCACATAGGAATTCCCCGTGCCGCTCCTGTAATTGAGTTCGGCGTACTGCAGATCTCCTGTTTGTCCTTTACTGTCTCCTGTATTGCCGAAATCATAGCCATACCACCCGCCGACACGAAACGAAAGGTCCTGCGAGCCGATATCATCGGCCCTGAAGAAGAGGAACTCATGAAACGGTGTACTCCTGGCTGCATCTTCAAGTTGCCTGGATTGAATATAGGTCTGGGATTGTCCGGAAAGGTCAAGAGCAAAAACAGGCGAGGGCAAAAAAAGCGAGCATAATAATATAAGAAGGACACACTTTCGAACGCAGTTCATGCTTTTTTACCTTCAGAGTAAGTTTACGTGAGATAATGAGCACCGCTTGCAACTGCCGAACAATCCGGCTAACTGCGTTCTCGTGCATGACTTCAAAATTCTTGCAAGCCTTAAAATGATTCTACTTTTGATAGAGTGCGTTGTCAAGCGGTCAGCACTGCATTTTTATCTATACTGTACAGTTCTGTTCTTCCGACGCCCATGGTCACCTCTTTTTTTTCTTCCACGAAGAATAATCATGGCAATCCTCGCACTTAACAGACTGCATCAATATCCCTTTGTGTGGATATTTTTTGTGGCAACGAGTACAGACGTCATGCTTGATCTTGAACCACGTCGTGGCGAGATGAGCGCCTTCAGGGTGAGTTTTATGGCACTTCGTGCAGAGTACATCCTTGTGCTTTCCTTTCAAAGGAAATTGGGAATTCCGGTTATGGTCGAACTTCAAGTACTTGCCGCGCCAGCCCAGCGAAGAATGGCAGGTGGCGCAGCCCGTGCCCAGTTCTCCCCGGTGCGGGTCCTTATGGCAGTTCGAGCAGAAGTCATTCTTCATCTTAAAGGATGTCACATCTAATAAACCGTTTGATGGATTTGATCTGTGACACTTAACGCATTTGACCGCCTTATGTTTTCCTACGAGTGAAAACTTGGCGACTCGGGTGTGGTCAAACTTCAAGTACCTGCCCCGCCAGCCCAGCGGAGAGTGACAGGTGGCGCAGCCCGCACGCAGTTCTCCGCTATGCGGGTCCTTATGACAGTCGTCGCACGAGCTATGTTTAAGGTCCTTGAAAACAGCAGTGCCGAGGGCCGCGCCCGGTGTCTGGGGTTTATGGCATTTCACACACTGAACGCCCGCGTGCTTTCCCTCGAGACGGAATTTGGCCTTGGCGTGGCTGAACTTCAGGTTCTTGCCCTGCCAGCCGGCCACAATATGACACACCGTGCATTTTGGATTGAGTTTTTTGTGGTGGGGGTCCTTATGGCAGTCCGAGCAGATATTATGCTTTAATTTAAAGGACTTCACGTCCAACTCTAATGAACCGTGGTTCATATTTGATCTATGACACTTAATGCATTTGACCGTCTCGTGCTTCCCTTCCAGATGGAATTTAGCGGTGTTGTGGTTGAACTTCAAGTCGTTGCCCCGCCAGCCCAGCGGAGAGTGACAGGTGGCGCAGCCCGCACGCAGTTCTCCCCGATGCGGGTCCTTATGGCAGTCGTCGCACGAGCTATGTTTAAGGTCCTTGAAAACAGCAGTGCCGAGGGCCGCGCCCGGTGTCTGGGGTTTATGGCATTTCACACACTGAACGCTCGCGTGCTTTCCCTCGAGATGGAATTGAGCGTTGGCATGGTTAAACTTCAGGTTCTTGCCCTGCCAGCCGGCCGGGGAATGGCAGGTGTCGCACTTTTCTCCCAGGCTGCCCTGACTGTCCTTGTGGAAGTCCTTGTGGCAATCCAGGCAGGTATCAAAGCGCAGGCCCACATAGTATCCGACAGGATTATTCCCGTCTGTGCTTATTTTCCTGATGTGGCACTTCTCACATTTGACATCTTTATGTTTTCCATCCCGTTTAAAGGCGGCCACGTCATGATCAAATTTTTCTTTATCGAATATAATAATACTGCCTGTACTATTCCCTCTGTCGTAAGGGTGTTCTTTATGACAAATGATGCACTTCTTGTCATTATTTTTACCGTGATACCCTAAGCCGGCCTCCCTTCTCGCTTGAATTATTTTGTGGCAGGAAAGGCATTTCGCGTTCGGGAGTTCACCGGAGTATTCGTGGCATTTTTTGCAGCTATCAATCTCTTTTATGGTATGCGCCTTCGACAGGTCGCCGGGATTAACGACGGCGTGGAATCCACGCTCAAGACGGCTGAGTTTATGCAGCAGTCCGAGTGTCTTGACGCCGAACGCGCCTCCGAGGAGCACAAGGACCACGATGAGGATCTCCGCCGTCATGAAAACCCGGTAACCCGGTCGAGGATGGCTTCTGCGGTCTCTTTGTTGCGTTGTATCCTGCTCTTCATGCGCGTCATGTGCGGCATGCCGGAGCGTGAGGCTATGATGATGCTCTATGTAAGACTTGGGCACCCTGCCGGTGAAGATACCGATCAGGCCGGGCCGGGTGGAGGGATGCAGAAAGGACAGATACAGATGTCCGCCAAGCGAAAAAACAGCCATGGAAAACAGCGAGACGTGGACGAACCAGGGTAAAAGCATTGAATTGAAAACCCACATCAAGAAACCGCTGACGGAAAAACCAATTACGAACAGGATAACCAGATCGGCGTTGAGCTTCTGGCCGGTATTGAATTTACCCGCAGGGGGCGTATTGACATGCGGGTTGTATGCCGACCGGAAGGCAGTGATCATCCAGCCGATGTCGGATAAACCCAGGCCCATTTGATCGCGGGTATTCGATATGTTCAGTTTACGTCCGATGAAAAAAAAGGAAACGCCGATGCACAGAAGCCACAGCGAGCCGGCGATCTTATGAATACGGTGAATGACCAAAAGAAATTGCGGTGAAAATGCGAAGAAATGTGAAAGGACATTCAGGGCGCCGGTGATGAACAAAATGAGAAAGGGAACGGCATTGGCCCAATGAAGAATGATCTCCGACCGTTCGAACCGCCTGAGCTTCTCGTTCTTTCCGGCGGCCTTCTGGAAATGGCTTGACATGACGGCTACTCTCTTCCTTTCATTCTCACCTTTTCTGAAAATAGAAACAGCGATTCGCCGACTATCCGCAGAGACATGGGTTTAACTGCGAGTTGTCTCGAGATAAGTCTGCAAATCTTAGCAGTTATATGCGGGCATGCTATACAACAGCCAGTTAAAAAAACTGGTGGTACTCTTAAGGTTCTTTTCTGGTTTCCCCCCAACTACCTGAACAATTCCTTAATCTTGCTTTTTGAAATCCGGCGCTTCAATCGTAAATATTCGAGTGTAATAGTACGGTGCGACTATCGTTGCGGTTACTGTATAAGATGTTCTTTCTTCTTCAGCTGAAAAAGGAATTCAGCGTCTCCCAGGATGGCCTTGACCGCTTCACCAAGCGTCTGGCCGGATGCATCGTTCACCGCGGTATGCAGATTCTCGAACGGGCCCGGGTCCGATTCAGCAACGACCTCATACGTTTTCGACCATCCCGTTGATGACGAAACCGCGACCTTTACACTGGACCAGAGCAAGCCCCTGCTCTGGCTAACTGTGATCTCAGGCAGCGCAATGCTGATCGTCACAGGGGCATTGACACGCACCTGCGCTCCCCGTTTGGAGAGTTCTTCCGCCAGTGCTTCGACGAGCATCTTTGACCAGGTCTGCCGATTCGTCACAAAACCCGTGTTCTGTTTGAAACTATTCAGGATCGCATACTCCGTCGAGTGCGCTTCGGTATTCTTGATGCTCAACGACATCCCGGCGAGTGATCCGGTCTCAAGCCCTTTTATCGGCGGCACGCCCTTCGGCATGATCATCATGGTACTGCACCCGGCGAGCAGGACGATGGCCGCCATCAGTATAGCGTCAGCGATGTTTTTTTGGACAGCATAGAACATATGCAAACGATATCCTTGTTGTGAGTCGTCCTCAGTGCTGCCGGCCCAGCCGGTCACTTCACTCTTCAAAGGTCTGACTATGTGTCAGGCGCTTGCTGATGCGGCCAAAACAAAGCTGAGCGAAGCTGAGTTTTGGTGCAGGCGGGGAAAAATAGAGTGGCATCGAAGTGATGGAATTTGCCTTTTCACGCATCAGACAATAGGTTCTGGACTGGCTGGTAAAATCTACACCTGTCGCGGCGGAGAGAGGGGGCAGCAGAAATAATAAAAAAGCCAGGAGACAGAATCCACGATTTTTCATGCAATCAGCGCACCTCAGGAGCAGGGATTTGCCTTGTGTATAGTACTTCACAGACAGCTGTTTTGTCAATGGTCAAGAAAGTCAACAACCAACAAAAAACCCCCCTATTTTATAGGGGGGATGAACTTTGTAAATTATAATATGGTGGCCCAACGGCTATCAAACAGATTGTCCTATGAGGTTGTAGCATGTAGACGTAAACCAAGTGCCTTCACAACCTTGAGTATTGTGGCAAACTCAGGGTTGCCGTTTGGAGATAGCGCCTTGTAAAGGCTTTCACGGCCGAGTCCGGCTTTCCGGGCAACCTGAGACATGCCTTTCGCTCTGGCGATGTCACCCAGTGCTGCGGAAATCAGAGCGGAATCGCCGTCCTCGATGGCGGCTTCAAGATAATTCGCCATGTCCTCGTCAGGTCTTCAGATAATCCACTACGTCCCATTTTGTCGTTTTAACTTTTTCTTTTTTCATGTTGTCCTCCTACAGCATTCGAGCCAATTCGAGTGCTTTTTCGATGTTCCGCGACTGTGTGCGTTTATCGCCGCCCGCAAGCAGAATTACTACCTCTCTGCCGCGCTGTACGAAATAAACTCTGTAACCAGGACCGTAGTCGATCCGCAGTTCTGAAACGCCCTCTCTCACCGGCGACACATCTCCGGGGTTTCCCAGCATCATGCGCCGAAGCCGCGTGTTAATTCTGGCTATGGCCCGTTGATCACGAAGACCAGTCAGCCATCGTTCGAAGACATCTGTCTTACGGATTTCGATCACAACTTAATTGTATCCTATAGGATTCACGAAGTCAAGGTGAATGTTTCAGCAGATGGATGGAGTATAGATGACAAAGAAAAAATTCGTAGAATTTACTAAAATAACGTAGCCTTTTATTTTCGGTAGGGAATGTTAGCGTAGGTTCGTGAGCAAGACCGGGTGTTTGCTCTTTTTAAGCAATTTTAAAGAATTCGTTTTTCATTTTTGTTCATTCTCCATTTGCGCTAAAATCAGCC
>CAVYLT010000109.1:0-6249 GCA_963769335.1 Nitrospirota bacterium
ATGGACGAAAAAGACCGAAGCTCATGCGCATGCTGGGCGTCCTGAGCACCGTGGGATTGACCATGGTGTTTGCTACGGCGATCGGTCTTTATGTCGGGCTCAAACTCGACAAGTGGCTCGGGACGTCTCCCTGGTTTACCGCGGTTTTTGTCCTGTTCGGCCTGATAGCGGGATTTCGGAACCTTTTTGTGTACGCCAAACGAAGCCAGCAAATGCTCGACGAAGACGAAGGTAAAGATAAAAAACATGACCGATGAAACGCAGACACGACGGGGGCAGGTAGCGGCAGATCTTGAAGGCTGTGGCCGGGAAAACGGTCCTCTTCGTTCTTCCCGTCGCCGTCGCCGCACTGGTGTACGGGCTTGTCGGGCTCGGGGAGAGCGCTGGTGGTTTCTGCCGGCGAGCATCCTCTTCGGCGGCGCGCTCGGGCTCTTGAATTTTCGCTGGCTTGCGATCGCGGTCGAGCGGGTGTATCTGCGAAAGGGCGCGACGGCCATAGTGTCGAGCATGGCTGCGGCGGTCATCGGCATTCTCAAACTTGCGCTCATTTTTATCATTCTCTTTGTTGTCATGAAATGGCAGCTCGTTCATATTTTCGGCCTTGTCGGAGGGCTTTCTCTCTGTTTCCTGGCCATTCTGTGGGAAGGAGCGACTCTGATGAAGCAGACGTTGACGAGCACGGAATAATAAACGACGAACGCATACCGTTTTTTGAGCAAGTCAGCGAAATTAGAGGAGGAACGGACGTTATGAAAAATCATGTTTATCGACCGCTGTTCGTGGTCATCGGCATAGTCATCTTGATTCTGCTGGCCAGAATGGTGATCGTCCCCAAGGACTTCGGCATCCATGAGCGCGGCTTCATGTACGGCTGGCACCGCAAGGGGAATGAAGAAGACTGGAAGAAGTTCAAGGTAAAGTACCAGGGAAAAGAATACTGCAAGGATTGTCATCCCGACAAGTACGACAGCATCAATAAAACGCCGCACAGGATCATTCAGTGCGAGAACTGCCACGGCCCGGCGATCGATCATCCCGCGGACCCGCCGAAGCTCGCCATCGACAAGAGCAGGGCGCTCTGTCTCCGGTGTCATTTCCCGCTTCCCTATCCCTCGAGTGGACGGGCGAATATCATGAGCATCGATCCGGACAAGCACAATCCCGATATAGAGTGTTCGACTTGTCATAATCCGCACAATCCGATGGAGGGCCTGAGATGATAACGCGTAGGGATTTTTTCAAAAAAACGGCGCTGGGAATCGCCGGAGCGGCTGTTCCCCTGGCGGCCCTGGAAATTGTCAACCCGAAAAAACTGTTCGCCGAGGTCGCGGCCGAGACCACGTCCGTGCGCTGGGCGTTTTTGGTCGATACCCGGAAATGTGTCGGATGCGGCTTCTGTGTCAAGGCGTGCAAACTGGAAAACGAAGTGCCTTATGACGCAAACGCGACGAGGACCTGGGTCGAACGATACGTTCTGACGAAAACAGGGAAATTATACGCGGACACGCCCAAAGGCGGACGCGATGGTTTTACGACCGCGAAGATCGATCAGAATTCCGACGGTCTCAAGGACATCAGCAGCGAAGGCATCGAGAAGGCGTTCTTCGTGCCGAAGCTCTGCAACCAGTGCGAAAATCCGCCCTGCGTCCAGGTGTGCCCCGTAGGAGCCACCTACCAAACGGCGGACGGCGTCGTGCTCGTGGATCGGACCTGGTGTATTGGGTGCGGCTACTGCATCATGGGCTGCCCCTATGGCGTCCGGTTTTTCCACCCGGTCTATCATACCGCGGAGAAATGCACGTTCTGCTACCACCGGATCACCAAGGGGTTGAAAACCGCTTGCGTGCAGGCCTGTCCCTTCGGCGCTCGCCAGATCGGCAACATTAAAGACCCGAACGACCCGGTGACACAGGTCATAAGGTCACAGCGGGTAGGCGTGTTGAAGAGTGAATACGGCACAAAACCCCAGGTTTACTACCTCGGCCTGGATGAGGAGGTCAGATAACATGGTACACGGAGAACTTTGGACCGTAAAAGAACTGTTTGTTTTGCCGAACGAATATATTTACTGGAGCATCCAGGTCGTGATGTATCCTTTTATGACCGGGCTCGTTGCCGGCGCCTTCGTGCTGTCGTCGCTCTATCACGTGTTCGGCATCCAGAAGCTTAAAGACATGGCGCGTTTTGCGCTGGTATTCTCTTTTGCCTTGCTTCCCTTCGCTCCTCTGCCCATCATGCTCCACCTCCAGTCGCCGTTTAGGGGCATCGAGATCTTTATGACGCCGCACTTCACCTCTGCCATTGCCGCCTTCGGCGTCGTGTTCTTTTCCTACGGCGCCCTCGTAGCGTCGGAGCTGTGGTTCCTCTATCGCAAACACTTCGTAGAAGTGGCGCTCAAACTCCGCGAAAAGCAGGACAAAACATTGATGGAGTGGCTCGGCTACCTGCTTTTCTGTTCCCTCACGTTGGGCGTGTACGACATCAGCGAAGAGGCGCTGCACAAAGACGAAAAGGCGATCAAGTTTCTCGCCAGTCTCGGCATTCCTGTGGCCTGTTTCCTCCATGGATATGCGGGGTTCATCTTCGGATCGGTGAAAGCCAATGCACTCTGGATGACGCCGCTTATGCCGGTCATCTTCATCATGTCCGCCATCGTGTCGGGCATCGCGCTCTGCCTGCTTACCTATATTGTGACCATGGAAGGCAAAAAATTCTTGGCTCATCGCAAGAGGGCCGCGCTGGGTACGTTCCATTCAGAGCAGGAAATCAAGAGCGTTGAGATCAGTGTCGTTCAGATGACGTCCAAATACTTGCTGGCCTTCATGGTTGCGGCGATCAGTCTCGAACTCTTGGACATCATTTTCCGGGGTTATACGGCCGTGAAGTCCTGGGACATCCTGCGAAGCGTCATTTATGAGCGCGATTTTGCCGATATCTTTATCAAGCAGTACGCAATCGGCAACCTCCTGCCGCTCATTATGTTCCTTATGCCCGGGCTGACGATACGAAGAACGGTGATCGGCACCCTTCTCGTGCTCTTCGGAGTCCTGATGATGCGGTGGAACGTCGTGATCGGCGGTCAGGCGTTTTCTCTGACCTTTGCCGGATTCATGCATTATCACATGCCTATTATCCCGCACAATTATGAGACCTTCAAAGAAGGTCTTTTCGGAGCTCTGGCCATCTTCATCGGGCCTTTTGTCACATTCTGGGTCATGAGCTACATCTTCCCCGTATTCGATTACGAAGAAGCCCATTAATATACTTACACCAACCTATTCTCCCGGGATTTTTTCCCGGGAGAAAATCTAAAATTAAAATTATAACTTGCAATATTTTGTTCGAGTCCTTAAAATATACTGCAACTTTTAGTTAATAGACCTTGACCTGAGACAGGAAACGGGGAGATGGTATGGAAGAAAAGAAAGTAAAACGGATTCTCTATTTGATCGCATTTATGTCCCTCTTCTTCTTCTCGGCACATCTTCATGCCGAAGAGCAGAACATCCCGAAAAAGTTCTTTGTTCCGCCCCCTCCCTTTACCCCTGGTATCTTTCCCTGCTCGCAGTGCCACCAGGGCATGCCCGTTAACACACACCGGCGAAAACTGGAAATGCATCAGGAGATCGCGGATAATTTCAAACACATGCCCGGTGGCTGGTGTTTCGACTGCCACAACCCCGGCAACCGGGACAAGCTGCGGATGGCGAACGGCAAGCTGGTCAGTTTTGAGGAATCCTATATTCTCTGCGGGCAGTGCCACGGCGTGGTCCTGCGCGACTGGGAAGTAGGGCTCCACGGCAAAAGAACGGGCATGTGGAACGGCAAAAAAGAGTATCGGCTCTGCGTAAACTGCCACTGGCCTCATAATCCACCGTTCAAACCGCTCAAGCCGCTTCCGCCGCCGGTGAGGCCGACGGACATTAAGTAATACAAAAAGAGGACGAGGAAATCGATGGGAAAAATTGAGAAGAAAAAAGACGGAATCCATCTCGACCGGAGGATCCTGCTCAAAGGTGCGGCCCTCGGACTTGCGGGAATAGCGCTCCCCCCGAAGAATGCCGATGCTTCATTCTGGGAGGCGTTCTTCCAGAAGCGCTTCATAGAAATGAACGATGCCGAGAAAAAGCAGGTTCTCAGCCGTCTTGAGCAGGAGTACGAGGAAAAATATAAAAAAGCTATCAAGGTAGGCGCTGAACCGCCCATGCCGGGCGTGCTCTTCGGCTACGGTCTCGATCTCTCCCGGTGCATCGGCTGCAGGCGGTGCGTCTATGCCTGCGTAGACGAGAACAACCAGTCCAAGGACCCCCAGGTCCAGTGGATCTCCGTTCTTCGGTTCAAGAAGGGCGAAAAATGGGCCGACCTTGAGGATTCGGACAGGTACTACAACCCGGATCTCGTGCCGGAAGAGGGCTATTTCACGATGCCCGTGCAGTGTCAACAGTGCGAGAACCCGCCCTGCGTCCGCGCCTGCCCGACGCAAGCCACCTGGAAAGAGCCCGACGGGATCGTGGTGGTTGATTACAACTGGTGCATCGGCTGCCGCTACTGTATGGCGGCCTGTCCTTACGGAGCGCGACACTTCAACTGGGCCGAGCCGGGCCGCAAGTCCGAGGAGATCAATCCGAATACGCACTATCTCGGGAACCGGCCGCGCTACAAGGGAGTGGTGGAGAAGTGCACGTTCTGCATCCAGCGTACACGAAACGGACGATACCCCGCATGCGTGGAGATCTGCCCGGTTGGAGCGCGGAAGTTCGGCAACCTTCTCGATCCCAATAGTGAAATCCGCTATGCTATTGAGAATAAGAGGGTGTTCCGACTGAAAGAAGATCTGAACACCAATCCCAAGTTCTATTATTTCTTCGCATACGGCAGGTAGGAGGCTCTCTCTCATGGGCACGTTGATTAAAAACTTTTTCATCGCTTTACGTCAGATATTCATCGGGAACCGTTCTTACTATCTCTGGATCGCGTTCCTGTCATTTTTCATCCTGCTGGGTTTGAGCGCTTACATTGATCAGGTCAATCGCGGCCTGATCACGACAGCCATGCGGGACCAGGTATCATGGGGATTGTTCATATCGAACTTCACCTTTCTGGTCGGTGTGGCTGCCGCAGCGGTCCTGCTCGTCGTGCCGGCGTACCTCTATCATTTTAAACCGATAAAAGAAATCGTGCTGTTTGGAGAGTTGCTGGCCATAACTGCGATCTGCATGTGCATCCTGTTCATCCTCGTGGACATGGGGCAGCCGACGCGCGTCTGGCATATTCTTCCGTTCATCGGGGCCATGCACTTCCCCGCGTCGCTCCTGGCCTGGGACGTGGTCGTTTTGAACGGCTATCTTGCCATTAACGGCATTGTTGCCTTTTATGTGCTCTACCGGCTTTCGATCGGGAAAGATTACAGCATGTCCGTGATCGGCCCCCTGATCATCCTCTCGATTCCCTGGGCCGTCAGCATTCACACCGTGACGGCGTTCCTCTATAACGGATTGTCGTCGCGGCCGTTCTGGAACGCCTCGATCCTGGCGCCCCGGTTTCTCGCTTCAGCGTTCTGTTCGGGTCCTGCCATCATGCTGGTATTATTCCAGATCATCAGGAAACGGTCGGATTTGGAGATCGATAACAGGGCAATCTTTAAAATCGCCGAGTTGATGGCCTACGCCATGGGTATCAACCTCTTCCTCCTGGGCGCAGAGATGTTCAAGGAATTTTATTCAGGCGGCGTTGACAGCTATTCCATCCAGTATCTCTATTTCGGTCTTCACGGGAAATCTGGCCTGGTGCCCTGGATGTGGTCCGCGACCCTCATGAACATCACTGCATTCTTTATTTTTCTCTTCCCGAAGACCAGAGAGAATTTTACGACGCTCAACATCGGCTGCGCGCTCATAATCATGGGCGTATATATCGAGAAGGGGATGGGGCTCATCGTGCCCGGTTTTATTCCCGATACGCTGGGTGAAATCTACGAGTACTCGCCCACGAGGTCGGAAATCCTCGTTACGATGGGAATCTGGGCGTGCGGTGCGCTCCTGTATACCCTCTTGCTGAAGTTTGCCATCCCGATCTATACGGGCAGGCTGCGGTTCGAAACAAAAGAAGCAAAGTAATACTGATTCCTGCGGCTGATGGTGCTACGCCAGGCTGTGATTCCGCAGCTCATCGAAACCGACACCCGCTAAGCTCTCCTCCAGGGGCAGTCCAACCAGACTGTCCCTGTTTTTTTCAGCCTTCGGGAACATC
>CAVYLT010000110.1:0-18330 GCA_963769335.1 Nitrospirota bacterium
CCCGGGATGCCACAGGAAAGGAAATAATCGAAGTTCGGGCTGATCTCTTCGGTAAATCCCGTGTACCGCTTGCCCCCGCGGCAGCCGATCGAAGATTCTTCAAAACAGAGTGAAGTCCCTTTCCTCACTTTGGCGAGCACGCCTATCATACACTGGTGTGCCGACGGCGGAGGGACCTTCTCCGCCCGGTCTTCCTGGTCAGTGTAGTAAAAGGCGATCGGAAGCTCTGCTCCGGGAAAATATTTGTTCCATGATTCGAGAAACCGCGTCTTGATCGTCAGGTCCATATGCCGCCCCCCCTCAGCTCGTTTAGTTTTTCTCCGCGCCCATACAAATACCACACTATTATCCTACAAAGAGCATTTAACCACGGATGAACACAGATAAACGCGGACATTTCAAAATCTTCAAGAGAAAACAGATATCACCTACCGGGTGAGGTTCTACTTCTCTATAAGTTTTTGTTTTTTGGTTTTAACCGTGTTCATCCGTGGTTCCAACTGCGGTTTTTAGGATTATTCGAAATTCATGTTTAAATCCACTTTACCTTCGGCTCCTTCTTCGGGGGCCGCTTCGTCTCACCTTTTGGGTAACCGAGGAGAATAGGGCCGAAGATAGAATCATCGTCTTTCAGTTCGAGGAGGCTTTTGACCTCCGGGTCCTCCGTCACCATCGCGCCGAAGCCGACCCAGCAGCTCCCTACTCCCAGCGACTGGGCGG
Organism: Nitrospirota bacterium; assembly: GCA_963769335.1. GTDB lineage: Bacteria > Nitrospirota > UBA9217 > UBA9217 > UBA9217 > JAJYKN01. The sequence goes on from CAVYLT010000110.1 coordinate 721, forward strand.
CAAGCATCATGTTCTCGCAGGCCAGGGGGCAGGAATGGGCGGCGTACCTGCCGTTGCCGATCACAAACACGATCGCCGGCGCTGAATAGTACACAGGGTCAGGCAGGTCCGCATATCTTTTTTTCATAGCTTCATATCTCTCCGGATCGACGTCTTTGACCAGTTCGGTGATCTTCTTCGCCTGCGGCAGGGCGGCGCCGAGCAGTTTCCTTTTCATTTCTCTGTCTTCAACAACCACAAACCTCCAGGGCTGGCTGTTCATCGCCGACGGCGCCTCATTCCCTGCCTCGATGATTGTCTTCAAAACGTCTTTGGGGATCGTTTTTGCATCGTAAGAGCGTACGGCCCTCCTCTTCTTGATTGCATCAATAACCGGGTTCATGATTTCCTCCTTTGGTTTTGCGGCGTATCTTTTGTATGAAAAGGGTACATTCTCACTTAACACAATCGTAGCACAAAAAATCCCTGCTGAGAAGGGCCTGAGCACTTGCAACCACTTGCGGTTTAAAAACGCCCTGTTTTCATTCAATCTTAACTCTCCTGTAACATTTCCGTTTCTGCTTACGTTTTGCTTCACGAGCGGCTATCATTTTCCGGGCTTGTTCCGGAGTCAGAATGCGGCGGGATTTTTCCGCAATGCGGACATATCATATTAAGATATGATCATAAGCTGCGTACGTTGTTAAGGGGAGAATGACACTTTATTTTTAAGGCTTTTTAGAGTACACTTACTACTATTCGAGGTATTGAGGCTATTAAAATAGTTGAATTTAACAAAGCCGCCGCTTTACTACAAGGTGACCATCCAGATCCTGTACCGCAGTGCGGCCACGGGGCATCCTGCTGTCCATCGCCCGCGTGGCAGTCGAGACCGCTCCGCTGCTCTTTACGTCTTTCAACAACAACTTTTTCTCAGCAACATGAACGGTCCTCCCGCATCGCTCACGGTCACGATTTTTCAATACGCTATGGTGCCCTACAAAAACTGGCACGCACAGGCCTGGGGCGCTTCATTCGTGATCACGCTCTTCCTCCTCGCCCTCGCAATCGCGGGCAGAGTAATCATCCGTGGAGGTATAAACGGTGACGGGAACAATCGAGATCGAGGTCAAAGACCTTGACTTCTATTACAACGGAGAGGTTCACGCCCTCAGAACGATAACGCTCCCGATCTATAAGAACGGAGTCACCGCGCTGATCGGGCCGTCGGGCTGCGGCAAAACAACGCTGCTCCGGTGCTTCAACCGCATGCACGATCTCTATCCGAAACACCGGTATGGGGGGGAGATTATCTTTCAGGGTAAAAACATCCTTGCGGACAATCTCGACCTGATCAACCTCAGAAGCCGCATCGGCATGGTGTTTCAGAAGCCCACTCCCTTCCCTATGTCCATTGCCGAAAACATCGCCTACGGCCTCCGGCTGAAGGGCATCAAGAACAGGTCCGAACTCGTGGGCCGCATCGAGCAGGCCCTCAAGCACGCCGCGCTCTGGGAGGAAGTCCGGGACAAGCTGAATTCCAGCGCCTACGAGCTCTCCGGCGGGCAGCAACAGCGGCTCGTGATCGCCCGGGCCCTTGCCGTGTCTCCCGAGGTGCTGCTTTTCGATGAGCCCACGTCCGCGCTGGACCCCATTTCGACTGCCAAGATCGAGGAACTTGTCGTAAACCTGAAAAAAGACGTCACCATTATCATCGTCACGCACAACATGCAGCAAGCTGCACGCGTGTCCGACATGACGGGCTTTCTGTACATGGGTGAACTGATCGAATACGGCACCACGGAAAAGATATTCACCAACCCGGACAAGAAGCAGACCGACGATTATATAACGGGAAGGTTCGGGTAGTAATGGTCCAGGAAAACAGATAATTTCTGAACCCAAAAAACCTTTGCCCCTGGACCCGGGACTTTTTACCCTGTACCGCGGACCCTGAAATTAACTCAAGGAGAATTTATGCCAAATCAAAAAGAACAGGAACTCGAAAAACTGAAGGAGCGTGTCCTTGCGATGGGAGGGTTCGTCGAGGACGCCATACGAAAATCCATGAAAGCGCTTGTGGAACGGGACCGGAAGCTGGCGATCGAGGTGATCGACGGCGACGCCATCGTCAACAACTTTGACGTAGAGATTGAAGAGGAGTGCATCAAGTTTCTCGCCCTCTGGCAGCCTACGGGCAGCGTCCTCCGCTTCATAACGACTGCCATCAAGATCATAACCGACCTGGAGCGCATGGGCGACCTTGCCGTGGACATCTGCGAACGATCGATGGAACTGAATGAAGAACCACCGCTCAAGCCCTACATCGACCTTCCCCGCATGGCAGAGGCGGCCCAGAAAATGCTCAAGGACAGCCTCGACGCCTTTGTGGCCCGCGATGCCGACCTTGCCATGTCCGTGTGCCGGGCCGATGACTTTGTCGACAACCTGAACCAGCAGATCTTCAATGAGCTGCTCATCTTCATGCTCCAGGACCCTAAAAATATCTCTCGTGCCGTGCGGCTCACCTACATCACCAAGTACCTGGAGCGCGTGGCCGACCATGCGACCAACATCGCCGAAATGGTCGTGTTCCTGGTCAAGGGCAAGGTCATCCGTCACATGGCCTGCGAAGCAGCCTCCCGCAAACCGTTAGGAAAATGAGGTGGCAGAAACGGCCCCCTCGCTCCCCGTCCGGAACTGTCCGGCACAATCAGAGTGTCTCTTCGCCCGCCCGCGGTATCAGATTCTTTTTGACAATCCCTCCATATTCCATTATATTTAAATCGAAACCCCTGATGTATTCTCGTACCACTATCCCAAAGGAGACCGTGAATGATCCCCACCGTAGAATGGAAAGACGGCATCGTCCGGATGCTGGACCAGACAAAACTGCCCCTTGAGACTGTTTACAACGACTGCAAAGACTATGAGACCGTAGCAAAAGGGATCAAGGAACTGTGGGTGCGTGGCGCTCCGGCAATAGGCGTGTCGGCGGCCATGGGTCTCGCGCTTGGCGCCCGGCAGATTTCGGCGGGCTCTTTTGACGAGTTCTGGCCGAAGTTCGAGGAGATCTGCTCGGTTATGGCGGCAACACGGCCGACGGCGGTGAACCTCTTCTGGGCCATCGACCGTATCAAAAAACTCGTCCAGAAGAACAAGGACAAAGACCTGGGCGCCATCAGGGACCTGCTCGTCGAGGAATCCCAGAACATGATCGACGATGACATCGAGACGAACAAGAAGATCGGCGCCAACGGCGCGGGGTTCGTCTCTGACGGCGACAATCTCATCACGCACTGCAATGCGGGTTCGATCGCAACTGCGGGCTACGGGACGGCCGAGGGTGTGATGCGCGCAGCCGTGGAAGACGGCAAGAAGATTCACGTCTACGTCGACGAAACGCGCCCGGTGCTCCAGGGTGCCCGCCTGACGGCATGGGAACTCATGCAGGAGAATATTCCCTGTACGCTCATCACCGACAACATGGCGGGTTACTTTCTCTACCGCGATATGATAGACTTGGCCATCGTCGGCGCCGACCGCATTGCGCGGAACGGCGACGTGGCAAACAAAATCGGCACCTACAGCCTCGCGGTCCTCTGCAAGGAGCACGGCATCCCCTTCTATGTTGCTGCACCGCTGTCGACCATCGATTTCAGCATCGAATCGGGCGCCGATATCCCCATCGAAGAACGCGACCCCCGCGAAGTGTCCCACGTGCTGGGCAAAGTCCAGATTGCTCCGGACGGAGTGAAGGTAGCGAACCCGGCGTTCGACGTCACACCGGCCCGGTACATCACGGCCATCATCACCGAAAAGGGAGCGTTCCAACCAAAAGACATTCACAAACTCGCCGACGGCAAGATCGACCCGGAGCGATTCAGGCTCTGAGAGCGCCGTCTTCACGTCCCGCTTAAATCGTTTTTCGCACCAGTAACCGTGAACTTCGTATTGAGTACTCCAAACTCATTACTCGCGTTACGACGCGGAGGGCTGAATGAAGCAGACCGTTCTCCACCCGAAACATGAGCTTGTAAAAGCAAGGATGACGGACTTCCAGGGATGGCAGGTCCCGCTCCAGTTCTCCGACGTGCAGGCGGAATACCATGCTGTGCGGACCGCCGCAGGCCTGTTTGACATCAGCTGTTTGGGCAGGATCGAGGTGCGGGGCTCAGGCGCCGCTTCTCTGCTCCAGAGCGTCCTTACCTGGAACGCAGCCAGGATTGCGGAAGGCTTCTGCCATTACAGCCTCATCTGCAATGAGGCCGGATTCATCCTGGACGACGTCCTTGTTTTCCACCTCCCTTCCGAAAAAGCATCCGCGGATCGCTATCTCCTCACAACCACTGCGGCTAACGCCGATAAAGTTCTTGTCTGGTTGAAGCGGCATGCGCCTGACACCGTCGAGATAACCGATAGAACGCTCTTCACGGTCCATCTGTCGCTGCAGGGCCCGCGCTCCCAGCGTATCCTCGAAAAGCTCATCGCGCATCATTTCAAAAAAATGAAGCCGCGGGTGATCCGGGAAATAGCGGTTGCTGATTCGGCTGTCATCGTGGCCCGGACAGGTTATACCGGCGAGCACGGATACGAATTCATCGCGCCGGCGGACCGTGCCGACGCGCTCTGGGACGCGATCGTGAGCGCGGGAAGCGATGAAGGAATTCTTCGCTGCGGTTTCGCAAGCAGGGACCTCCTGCGGCTGGAAATGGGGTATCGTCTGTATGGAAGTGAACTTGATGAGACCCACACCCCCCTCGAGGCCGGGCTCTCATCTTTCGTCGACTTTAAAAAGGATTTTATCGGGAAGGAAGCGCTGCTCAGGTTAAAAGCCGAAGGCGTCAAACAAAAGCTTGCCGGTTTTCATCTTGTGGACAAGGGCGTGCCGAAAAGCGGGGGAAGCATCTTTTCCGAAAACCGGGAGGTCGGCGTGGTCACGAGCGGCTGTATGTCGCCCCATCTCCGGACAGGCATCGGGCTCGGCTATGTTGTCGCCCGCTATTCGCAACCCGGCCAGGAAATTGAAATCGAAGTTCGCGATCGCGAGATCGCAGCGAAGATCGTGGACCTGCCTTTTTACAAAAAGAAATAACGCCCTGCCTGCCGATACTCAATCTCCCTTTCCCTTGTCTGGAACAATAAAAGAAAATCCGGATACCGAAAAAACGGACCCGATCACGACGATACGCCGTGATCGTTCACGGCGTTTATCGGCGTTTCCCTGAAACACAGTCGTCTCTTGATCCCCGTTCCCGGTCAAGTTCGTCAGACCGGCGAATCAACCGCGGTCTCGCGGTCATTTCCCTGAATCGCAGCTTCAGGCAACCGGCCTTGTTCGCCGGCAAGGCGTTTCTGCACCGATCGCCGCCGTATACGGGAAACTGCACGAGACGGGTCCCGCTTCCTCAGGACGGCGTACTCGTTGGGCCGCCCGCCATCGAGAAAGTCGTAAGCAGCATCAAATCTCGGGGTGAGGAGCGAGAGGCTGCGGACCAGCATTTTCCTGACCGCACGATAGCTTTCTTTTGTCCCGATCGGAAGCCTCAGAAGATAATGATTGACATAGGGTGGCGTTGTACCGGTTTCGAGCTCCGGGTTGAGGTCCCGGAGGTCCTCATAGGTGCAGCCGACCAAAGCAGCAATATCCTCAAGGTCCGTACTCTCATCAATTTGGACTTCATCATATTTGAAGGTCTTTTCACTTTTCACGTCAAAACCGTAACGTTCCGGGTCCCTCGCGATCGTGACCGCGGCCAGGAGCCTTGGCACGTAGTTGAGCGTTTCCCGCCGCAGTATCCGGGACTCGTAAAGACTCGGCATGCTGCTGTCATTCAAAAGGAAGAGGGCGCGTGCTATCTTGCCCGCGCCTGCGTTGTATGAAGCAAGGGCGAGTTGCCAGGATCCGAAGTGCCTGTGCAGATCGCGCAGGTATGCGGCGGCAGCTCGGGTGGACTTTACCGGGTCCCGCCGCTCATCGATCCAACCGTCTATCTTGAGTCCGTATGTTTTGGCGGTGCCAGACATAAACTGCCATGGGCCCACGGCCTGGGAGCGCGACACGGCGTGCATGCGCAGACCGCTTTCGATCATTGCCACGTAGACGAGGTCCTCCGGCAGTTCGTTCTCACGGAAAATCTCTTTCATGAGGGGGAGAAACCGCGAGGAACGATCGAGCCAGTTCTGGAACGTTGTTTTTCCCACTGTGCTGAAATACTCGATCTGCGCGGCTACGCGATCATCGACAAGGACCGGGGCATCGGGGAGCTCGAACAATTTCTCGGGAAAATAAACCGCTTCGGTGATGTGAGAGGGAGCGGAAGGCTTCAGCAGTCCCGGGAGGTTCCGGACTGGCCCGCCCGGCGATAGGTCAACACTTGTCTCGGCGGCCGCGACTCCCGCCGAAGCGGTCGTCGATAATGCCAGCATACCCGCTATCAACAGCTTGAAAATTATTTTCGCCATCCACCTGCTCCTTTTGAACTGCTTCTTCTCCGGTAACAGGGCCGGTTGCGCCGGTTCAAACTTGGACTAATAAATATTTTTTTAGTATCAACCCCTGCCGTGATCTGATAATGTCCTGGACAAAAGTCGCAGGTTTCATCTCTTACTTTAATTAACTCTGAAAATTTTATGATGTCAAGGGGACTAAAGTATTATTAATCAGCGGCGTTGTGTGTTGCTGTAGTTTTCCGATGCTATGCTATACTTGAGATAGGTCAATTGATAAGACAAGAAGGGAGGCGAAGGCAATGAAAGCACTCGTAAAGAAAGCGAAAAGTCTAAGGAAACGGGAAACGCTGACCGAGGCTTATGAAGTCAGGGCATTCAGGGATGAGGATGAAGAGTCCCGCCTCGTCGAAGCGGAGCTCCCCGAAATCCCGCATGCGGAGCAGGGCGCTTTCCAGCGGATCAAGAGCATGATCAGCGGACATGGGGAGCAGGCTGTATTACCCGATGACTGCCAGTTCGGCGATAATGACCTTTGCACCGTCGAATCGTAAGTTTATGGAAAGAAAACATAAGATTGCCGAACCAGGAAAAACCTGGTCGAGAAAAGATGAAGTGAAAAGCAAAAGGGGAAAAAGGATAAACCTCAACTTTTTCTCCTCTCCCTATTTCCCCGGAATGAACTTCTAAGGAATGCCGCAAAAGGCCATGATGATTACGGCGGCACCACCCGGAAAGCGTCCCGGGCCGGACACATCCCTTCTTTCAGTTCCCTGCCGTTCTTACTGTACGGTCACGAGCCCCGTCATAAACGTGTGGATATTACAGAAATACCCATAGTTGCCTGCAAGGAGAAACTGCACGCATACCGTAGAGCCCGAAGCTATGTGCCCCGAGTCGAATTTCCCATCAAGATTTCCCGGCGTCCCGCTGGTGACCGTATGATCCGTTAAGTCATTATTGGTCCATTTAACGATATCGTTTACAGATATTGCCACACTCGGCGGTTGAAAGTCAGGTACTGATGATATCGATATGGATTTGACCGTAGTCGTGGGACAGGTCACAATGCGCGCGCTGAGTGATGAAACGGTACCGCCGGTATTCGCTTTACTGCCGCAGGAATAAACCGCAGTCATTACAATAAAGAGCAATACAGCCGCACTCAAATATGCACTCTTCGCAGTTTTCATTGTCAGATCCTCCTATGTCATTCGGAACAACTTCGCTTGCCCGAAAAAAACGATCCCCTACATGCTATAGTATAAACATACCATATTCACACATGCGATGAAAATGCAAGATTCGGCATCACTGTGCAGGTGATGCTTACCTTACCAATGACGATAAACCGTCCGGCAGCTGGAATGCCGGTAGGATTTTAGAGTGTCGCCATAATGTACCGGCCCACCTATGAGCTTTGAATATGAGTATTTATTTAAACAAGGGCTGTTGTATGCATGCGGCATCGTTCGAGGGCGGTCCTTCGATGGCGCCGTTTCCCGTATGCCTTGCGATCAAGTATGGAAACAACGTTCTGGCCGGGTGCCCTGATTTTATCCTAGATGCAGGCGAGTTATGGATGTTCATTCGCACTGCCTCACCTCCTCCTGAGGGGACCCCATTATTGCTGCACTTTTATATCCCGCCGGAGAATAAGCTGTTGGCAGAGGCCAAGGGAAGGGTCGGGGCCATTGATACAGGATCTGCTCACCGTCCAAAGGGGATGTTCATTCAATTTGATCATGGCTCCCGCGAGAAACTTGAGGCACTCGTTCACTTTGTCGAGCAGACAAAGCATTTAGTGGATAGAGCGGCCTGATTCAGTCTTTTCCATGCTGTTGCAGTGAGACCGGATTCTTCGCTCATCCGGGGTTAAAGATTTGCAACCAGGTGCCGACAAGAATACTGTCCGGAAATCGACAGGAGGTCGGTATGTTAAAAGTATGTGGGAAATTCCAGATATCAAAACCGGGAGAGTGGAAACAACGCATCGAAATATTCCATGAGGGGCATATTCTGGGCTTCATTGACCGCGAAAAAACGCCGGAAGCCGAAGTCGTCAGGACCGGAAATATTTTCGGTGAAATCATGGAAGGCGAGTGTATTGACTGGCTGTTGCATGGGATGGGATGAATCCTTCCCTCCTGCCCCACTTCAGTACGGTTGTTTTACGGAGGCGCTCAGCGCCAAAGGTCCGCAGGTAAAATCTCTGATCGATAGGAGGCAACAGCCCGTTGAGATCAGACATGCCCCTGACTCAAACCAGACGGTAAATTCATTGCGGCATCACCCTTACAGCCCGGCCTCGCGCTGCCGGTCGCTGGAGGCAACGATTGCAACACTTTCCCTCGTTTCAACCTGCTTTCCCCCCTTCCCTCTACCGTTCTCTAACCTCTTTTCCCAGGTTAACAGGTTAATATGTCTCTGTGCTGAAATTCGCATGCCGCTGTTGGATGCCGGACATTCCCTCGCCGTACTGACAGATATATTTGGGTGATTCAGCAGAATCTTGATGCAGCCGCTCATTCATGTTATACTAAATCATTCATTGGTGAAATAAAAATCAAGGAGTTCCTTTATGGCCGACAATAATGCGCCCGGTCCCTCCAAAGGTTACCAGAAAAAGATAAAAAAGGAGAACAAGGAAGCCCAACCGAAGACGAAGGCTAACGTCGATTACTCCTCGCCGATGGCAAAAAAATGGCCTCTTCTCTTGGAAGCGCTTCAGAACGGGAATCTCGAAGTAGTAAAACAGCTCATCGAGGAAGGCATCAATGTGAACCTGCTCCGCGACGGAGTCACGCCCTTGATGATTGCGTCGTCGGGAGGCCGCACTGAGATCGCAGAAGAGATTTTACAGGCCGGAGCGAATATCAACGAAAAATCGGACGCCGGCCGGACGGCTTTGCACGAGGCGGCATTCAACCAGGCCGATGCCGGCATCGTTGAACTTCTTATGCAGTCGGGGATCGATGTCGAGTCAAAAGACTCGGCAGGCAAGACAGCTTTGAATCTCGCCGAAGAAAAGGGCCATCGAGACATCGTTCGGGTCATCAAAAAACACCGGGCCCAGTTGGCAGCTGACGCCCGGGAATGGGAAGATTTCCTGAACTCTTCGGAAGGAAAACCCTATAAGCGGCAAAAACTGTATGAGACATTGACGCTTTATTCCAAACTCCTGTGGCTGCCTCCCCTGGCACTGGGAGGGGCCGGTCTTCTGCTTGGTTTTTTCCTCAGGAGTGTCATCCTTTCAGCCATTATCGGCATCGTAGTAGGGCTCCTTGCCGACTTTGCCTATTTTTATTTAGAAACATCGGTACGGAAATATCTCGACAAGGTCGGACCGTTGCCGGACCTGGATATCCGCACGCTTCGGTTGAAAAGGAAGGCCGGAGAGCCGATACTGGTCGGGAACAAGGAACCCCTTCCCGGCGAAGAGGCGGCGATTGCCGGGTCCGCTGAAAGCGTCTCCCTGCCTGATTCAAATCTTTCTTCGGCTGAAGAAGAACCCGATGGAACGCTGGTCCTCGAACAAAGCGCCCCGGAAACACCTGCATTCGAAGTAACGGGAAATCGAGCGCTGGTCACTCTTACCATCGCCGGCCTCATCCTGTTGATTCTCTTCGGCATAACATTCACGTATCGAGAACCCCTTTTCAAATTGTATTACGCCAAGAAATTGGCATATCAGGGCATCCCGTTTACCGAACGGGCATTCATGAACGAAGTGGCGAAAAATAATGAAGAGTCCGTGGATTTATTCGTCAAGGCGGGAATCAACGAAAACGCGGTAAATGAGAAAGGACAAACCGCACTCATTATCGCTTCGGATAAAGGGCACACGCGCCTGATCGAGAAACTGGCCAAACTGAGTCCAAAAGAGCTGAATCATTTCGATAAGACCGGGAATACTGCCTTGATGACGGCCGTCCGTCTCGGTCATGAACAGGCCGTGAAAATGCTTATTGAAAACGGCGCAGACGTGAACTTTACGGTTAAGTCCGCTAACGGCGCCGCTACTGCATTACAGGCGGCTTTGGATGGTCCCGACTTCAAGGATGAGCATATGAGAATAATGCAATATCTCCTGCAAAAGGGGGCTGATGCCAAAGGCCGTAATTCGGCAGGCCAATTCCCGTTATTGTTCGCCGTCGGACATGGTTTCACGGAAGCGGCTAAAGTGGTCATAGAACACGGGGCTGACGTGAATGATGCGGACCAAAAAGGCAACTTTCCGCTGATGTCCGCTGCGTGTAAAGGATATCCCTGGCTGGTAGCCTTGCTCGTTGAAAAAGGCGCGATGATCAACATGGCATCACCCGATGGAAGTACTCCGCTCATGTGTGCTGTCCGGGAGGGCCAGACAGATATTGCTAAAATGCTTCTCGACAAGGGCGCAAGCGTGAATGCGAAGACCAACACCGGCTCTGCAGCCTTGACGGATGCAACCAATGCGGGAAGTGTGGAAATGGCAAAGCTGCTGCTTGGACATGGGGCCGACCCGGGTACCGGCTTTCTTCCGGTTTCACTTGTAAGCGTAAAAGGTAAATCAATCGCCATCAGGGCCAAAAAGATTAAATTAGCCGACGCGCTGGGCCGTATCGCCGGAACTGCTTCCCCGGACGGCTATACGATCAGGGCCGAGTCCATCCCGAACCGGAAGTCGGCTCTCGCGGCAAAAGGGCCCTGGAACAGGGTCCTTATCGAGTTTGCGAGAAAAAATCACCTCCTGCTGGTCGTCAAGGATAAAGAGATTTACGTATTGCCTTATGGAAAATGAGATGACGCCGACAAATCGCCGCTTGAGGCGATAAGGACGTACAAGGCCGCTGGCGGCATCGGGAGGAACGCGGAGCGGACCCGCACGATCGGCTCGCGCGGGTTGTCCCTCCAGGCACTCATGCAGAACAACCGGGCAGAGAGCATCATCTGCCCCGGATACGGACGGGATGGGGCCATTAATCGAAGCAGGAACGGCGTCTCGCGCCAAGACGGAGCGGAGGTGGAACTGAGATGGAAGGGAAGCGCGTAAAGGACACCAGCGTCGTCATCGCCCAGATGATGATACCCCAGGACGCGAATCCTGCAGGGAATATACACGGCGGCGTTATCATGAAACTGATCGATACGGCGGCCTCGGTGGTCGCCGCGCGGCATGCACGGTCGAACATCGTAACCGCCTCGATCGACAGGCTGGACTTTCACCATCCTGCGTACGTCGGAGACCTCCTTTTTTTCCGCGCGAGCCTTAACCTCGTCGGGAGAACCTCCATGGAGGTCGGCGTAAAGGTGGAAGCGGAGAACCTGCGCACCGGAGAGGTCCGCCGCACGAATTCAGCCTATCTGACCTACGTGGCCCTGGACGAAAACGGGCGTCCGTGCGAAGTGCCGCCGCTCGTCCTCGAAACCGAGGAAGAGGTCCGCCGGAACCGCCGGGCAAAAGCGCGAAGAGAAGTGCGGCTCGCCGAACGAAGGCAGCAGACAAAGGGGCAGGAAGACAAGTCGTCGCAACCTTAGGCGACCTGTCGGTGATGCAAGGAGGAAACGATGGACGAACCCATCCGAAAGCAAAGAAAAAAATTTGCCGTGCAATTATCAACCGGGGCTAAGGACATAGGAAAAGTCAAATCCGCACTCATGTTTGCAACTATTGCCCAGTGTTCCGGCTGCGATGCAGTCGTCTACTGTGTCCAGGACGGGGCCGACGCGGTCATCAAGGGGAAGATAAAGGAAGAAGGCGTGGTCGCCCCCGGCGTCCCGACCTTCGAGCAGCGCCTCGCAGACGCGCTCTCCGTAGGGGTGAAGTTTCAATTGTGCGAACAGGTTGCGAAGAACAGGAATCTTGCCAAGGACGATTTGATCGATGGCACACAGATCGCCGGAGGCATCCACCTTATTTCCTATGCGCTGGAATATGACGGCATGCTCTTCTTTTAGCAGGTGACACCGTTCAGCCTAAAAAAAGCATTTGACACAGCTAAAAGCTGATAAGAGGCCGATAAGGGCTGATAATTCAAAAAAAGGAGCTTCACCCTTTTGGTGAGGCTTTAAGTTCGATCTTTATCTGCATTTATCCGAAGTTAATCCGCTTTTTCAGTGTCAAATGCTCTTTCTAGGTTCAGGCGTTGTTTGCGATACAGAGAAAGTTAGAGCACTGATAAAATATTGTCGCAGATTAGTTTTCCTCTGCCGCAAGTCATGCGTGTTTTCTGCGGCCCCCAGGCTTGATCCTTCCCCTTCTCTGTTTGCCTGCTATAATTAAAACCATACCAGGTGTTAAGGTTTTTCATTTAACTTCCGGGGGCCATCGCCATGATGATGAAACCATTGCACCGCGATCTGCCGCTGATCCAGGACGCCGACCTGCAGGGGAAGATCGTCCTCGTCCGGTTCGACCATAATGTCGTGAAGAGCGGCGCCATACGGGACCCTTATCCGCATCGATCGCACCATCGGAACGCTCTTCCACATCGTCGAGCGGGGCGGCAGGCCCATCATGATGACCCATGTGGGAAGGCCGCGAGACAAGAAGACCGGCGACATAACCTGCAGGCGCGAAGAGTCCGTCGAACCGGTCGTGCGCTATCTCGAGCAGAAGCTTGCATACGAAATTGTATATCCCGCAGTTTCCCCCGGACCCGAAGCGCGGCATCGTCGGGATCGACACGTCCATCAATCTTGCGGTCAGGGACCTGCGGGAGCGGAAGATCGGCGGGATCTACCTTCCGAACACGCGGTGGTTCCAGGGAGAGGAGGCCGAGGGTGAGCTCCGGGAGCGTTTCGCGCTCCAGCTTGCCGGCCTGGCGGACATCTACGTGAACGACGCCTTCGGCTCGTGGCAGCCCCATGCCTCCACGTACAACATTACCAGGCACCTTCCCTCCTACGCGGGCTTCCTGCTCCAGCAGGAGATCATGCACCTAGACGGCGTCATGAACCCGGAACGGCCCTTTCTCGCCGTGGTCGCCGGATCGAAGTACGACACCAAGATCAAGCCGCTTGAACGCCATCTATGACAAGGTGGACCGACTCGTGCTCGGCGGGGTCATCTACAATACCTATCTCTGCGCAAAATACGGGGTCCGGATCAAAGGCGTGAGCGACGAGGACCGCGCTCTTGCGCAGGAACTGGTCGCACAAGGACCGTGTCGCGAACAAGATCGTCGAGCTTCCCTTTATTGTCGAATCGGACATCCTTGAAGGAAGGATCGAAGGCAGGTACCGGACCATTTCCATTCGGGATTTCAAGTCCGGCGAGTCTTATGGATATGTCATGGACATCGACCCCCGGTCCTTCGAGGAAGAGACCGTTGCAAACGCAATCGCCTCGGCAAAGACCATCTTCGTCAATGCCGTCATGGGTTTCACCCCGCACTTTACCGCCGGCTCCCAGGCGCTCGACAACACCATCGACCTCAACCGGGACGCCATGAAAATGTACGGCGGCGGTGACACGCTCCAGGAATTCAAAAACCTTTTGCCGGGCCTGTACCTTTCCGTGATGGATGACGCAAGCTATTACTTCTTTACCGGCGGCGGGACGGTGCTCACGGCGATCGAGCACGGCAGCCCCTACAGTCTCAGGCCTGTCCAGGCGTTGATCGAGGCCAAAAGACAGGTACGAACGTCACGCTAAAGACTCTCCGCGGCAGAAATGCCGACGTTCGCCCGGGTCCGCTTTTTTTTACTACTGAAGGGACAATAGTGCGGAGGCACATTTGATCTACACGATAACGCTGAACCCTGCCCTCGACCGAACGCTCTGGGTCGAAAAGATCAGGCCCGATGATTCGAACAGGATCAAAAAAGAAGAGCGGTTTGCCGGAGGCAAGGGCATCGATGTATCAAGGGTACTGACCAAGCTCGGCGTCGGCAGCACGGCGCTCGGTTTTGTCGGCGGGTTCACCGGTGAGGAGTTGGAAGGCCGCCTGATGAACGAGGGGATTACCTGCGATTTCATCAGGATCTCGGGCGAGACCCGCACCAATATCATCATGAACGACATGAGCACCGGCGTCCAGTCCGTGTTCGGCGCGAGCGGACCGCTCATCGAACCCTATGAACTCATGCGCATCATCCACAAAGTCGAAGGGCTTGACCATCCGGAAATGGTGATCATCAGCGGAAGCATACCGCCCGGCGTCCATCCCAAAATCTACCGCAAGCTTATTGAAATAGCAATAAACAGAAACGCGAAAGTCGTTCTTGATGCCGATGGAGAGGCCCTCGCCGAGGGCACGCAGGCCCTGCCCGATTTAATCAAACCGAATATCCATGAATTGGGCCGTCTCGTGGGTGTTGAACTGAAAGAATTTGACGATGTTGTCAGTGCAGCCAGGAGCATCCAACAAAGAGGCATCAGGAATGTTCTCGTTTCCATGGGAGCCAAGGGGCTTCTGCTGATCGGAGAAAAGGAATCGTATCATGCTTCTCATCCCGAGGTGGAAGTAAAAAATACGATCGGCGCCGGCGATTCAGCCATTGCCGGTTTTGTCTATGGAATGGTTGAAGGCAAGGGCCTGAAAGAGGACCTCGTTTATGCGGTGGCTGCAGGAACCGCTACAACATTGATGCCTGGAACGGCGCTGTGTTGCAAGGAAGATTTTCTGAGACTGGTTCCCGCAGTTACGGTGCGGGAGCTGTGAGAAGAGATCCGATTCAACGTCTGGCATTTTCGTTTTTTGTATCATTGTATTTTATGATTTAGTTTCCGGGCAAAAGCTGCATCCTGGAGTCCACGAAAATTGCGGGAATTTAAAATTGCAGACTTTATCTACTATTGTGCATTATTAATATAGCGACAACAACAAAGAATATCGTTTGAATCATACACTCGGGGCCATCGTGTTATTTCCCCGAATAAATCGTTATCCATGTAGAAGAAATGCCGTACCAGTCGCTCGCTGATCCTTCGGTATTGCACTGATTAAAACCGCACCAGTTAGCAGTCTGGTCTTTCCAGAAGTCTACGCCCAGTTGGACCAGCGCGTTGCCGTTGGGTTTGACGCGCGCAGAGGCATAACAGCGTGTCGCATTGGCCGGAATAATCGACCTTGCTCCACCAAAATGCCAAACTTTGTCAGGAGCGTCACTTAACGGGAGCGACGCCGTATCCGCTGTAAAATTCACATTCATCGCTGAATGAGCATCGTTATTGCCGAACCAAGGATATCTTGTATAGAGACTGCCCCACACGACACCAGTGCCATTTCCCTGCTGTTCACCGGCAACAAGCGTTTCCTGTCCATTTACGGTGCAATATAATCTTATCCAATCAACGTCAAGATTGCTTGCGCCTGTCTTTCTCGTGTCATGCACGGCTACAACCCATGCGACACCGGATGTCCATCCAGCAGGGGGCAGCCCGCGTTTAAACTCAGCATGTTGAGGTATCGCTTCAGGCGGGGCTATGTTGCTGGATTGAGAAGCTTGTTCGATGCGGCCACACCCCGCGGAATAGACAACGGCGAGAACGAATAACATTGCGCAAACTCTTTTGAATAGTGTCGGTCTCATTTTACGCCTCCATAAATATGCTTTCTTTAATGTCCCTTCTACTACCAACGCATCCTATACGGATAGTACTCACCCTCGCGATTTATAAGTTTCACGATACTGCCTGCCTGCTTCGTCAATATAGCGCCGGGCTCAATGCTGTGGGAGCGCCACTCAATCTTTTTCATCCACCGCTTTGAAAAGCTGAGCGCAAGCTGCCTGCGCGTTCGTGTCTTCAGAAACCCGTGCCCGCCGATTTCCGGCAAGAACCCCCTGCCCAGCATCCCTATGACGAGGCGATCGGCGAAGGGAGCCCGGAATTCCTCGATGAGATCAAAGACAAGGCTCCCTTGGTCGCGCCGGGAACCATGCATCAGGCCAAAATAAGGATCAAGTCCAACTTTCACGATCGCACGCCAGACCTCTCCATACAGAATGCCGTATGTGTAATTCAAGCATTGATTTACCAGGTCCTTCGCGGCCCGTGTTGTACGACCCATAAAACCGAGATCCTGCGGCAGCATCTTGATAATGTGTTGCCAGTAAAGCGATGCTGCATGTCCTTCGTAGCCCATTGCTTCAGTCCTTACTGATGCTGCGGCGGGGTCAAGGGTCAGAACTGTATCCGCCAGACCGCGAATTGAGTCAGCGGCTTCCGTTAACTGCCGACCGAGATCGGGGTTCGTTTTTTTACGGTATTTGGTGAAATACCGCAATACTGCCGCTTGATTCATTATTTTAGATGCAAGCATTTTGAGACCTGCCGTGACAACGTCGGGATCATCCCGGCGGATCACTTGAAGCCCGCGCAGAAATGATCGAGTAGAGCTTATCGGGTTCAATACAGCCATCGGCTCGCCCACAGGAGGAGCAAAGACTACAGGGATATCGAGCTCAGCTAATCGAAGCTGGAGGCTGACTGAGATATTCATCCCAAAGCCCTGTAAATATACCAATCCGAGTTGATCTAGAGGCCGGCGATGGAATTCCAATTTACGTTTTTTTATGAGCAAATCATCACCGTCAACAGTAAGATAGCTGCCGTGAGTGAGAACGTATAAGCGGTCACCATCCTCGACCAAAGAATCTTTGCTGTTGTCTTCTTCGCTTTCTTCCGTATCGCCGGCATCTTCAATAACCATTGTCGGGTAGTGACTGGTTTCTTCGTGCTCCGATGTATCATCTTTGATCAGGCTGCGCACATTGCCGTCTGTTGTGCTATGCTCCGGATACCCATTGCCAGGCTGCGCTTCTCGTCGCGCCGCGTCGTGTTCGTTTTCCTGGAGGCACTCCGTACCCGGCATACAAAATCGCTCTCGTGTCAGCCAAGCCGGATCATCCTTGACGCTCACAGGTAAATAGTAACTCGCAATCTGTTCGATGCGGCCGTCCAGGAGGTGAAGTTGCTCGGCTATCGCAACTTCATCGGGCAATGCAAAATAGTTTCTCCAACCACGCACAATTTCATTGATCCTCACAAGAGAATCCAACCGCTGCCCAAGAGTTGCCGCGGGCTCGCCGAGGGTTTTGATAAAGTCAAGGAGCGCGCCCTGGACTTCATCTATCTTACTTTGTCGGATAGTAATCCGAGCCTCATCTAATCTGAATCCAAGGTAATCAAAACCGGCTGTTACGGCTGTAATATTGGTCTTCGCAGGTTTGAGTTCGAGGTGCAACGGCTCC
>CAVYLT010000111.1:0-41805 GCA_963769335.1 Nitrospirota bacterium
TTGAAAATTAACCACTGAATGGTTATAATTCATCCATGATAAAGAGAAATATCACTCAGCTTGTGCTCGATGCCATCTCCGATACGCCCGTTCTCCTCCTAAACGGAGCCCGGCAAACAGGCAAGAGCACCCTTGCAAAAACAATCACCGCACATTCCCATCCGGCCCGATATATCACTCTTGACGATGCCACCGTTCTTGCCGCTGTTAAGCATGATACAACCGGATTCCTATCTGGATTGGACGGCCCGGTTGTTATCGATGAAGTACAGAGGGCCCCAGAGCTGTTTCCTGCTATTAAGGCAGATGTAGACCGCAATCGGCGACCAGGACGGTTTTTGCTCACCGGTTCCGCAAGCGTAGCTTTTACTACCCCGACTGTCTGAATCGCTGGCGGGTAGGATGGAGATATTGAGTCTTTGGCCGTTCTCCCAGGGTGAGCTAGAAGGAATTCAGAGCTTTTGTGGATAGTCTTTTTGCGGCCAAATTGCACCCTGATACTTTGCCCAAAGAATCCCTTTCATCACTCCAGACCAGGATCACAAATGGTGGTTATCCTGAGGCAGTCAGCAGAACCAAGGAAGAGAGACGCCGAGCATGGTTCGAGTCCTACATAACAACGATTCTACAAAGAGATATTAGAGATCTCGCCAATATCGAAGGTTTGACCAGCCTGCCAAGACTCTTGGCAATCATCGCTTCGCGATCACCGGCGCTTCTCAATTTCTCAGAGCTATCCCGTACTCTTGCCATGCCCCAAAGCACTCTCAAACGGTATATGACGCTCCTTGAGGCCACGTTTCTGATTCAACATCTGCCCGCTTGGTCAGGGAATCTCGGAAAGAGGTTGGTAAAGACATCCAAGCTCGTAATGAGTGACACCGGCCTCATGTCACACCTGCTCGGAGCCAATAAAGAGCGATTGGCTACAGGCGGCATTATCGGTCCTTTGCTCGAAAACTTCGTAATTATGGAACTGATCAAGCAGATCACTTGGAGCTCAACTAAACTGCGAGACATCTTCACTTGCGAACCGAGACTGCTCAGGAAGTGGATATCGTACTGGAAGACAGGGCTGGAAAACTCGTCGGAATTCAGGTCAAAGCAAGCTCAACGGTTACAGCCCAGGACTTCAAAGGACTCCGTGCGCTTGCTGAGACCACGGGCAAGCGATTTCATAGAGGTGTTGTACTTTATACGGGTAATGAGAGCTCGCCTTTTGGTTCAGAACTTATGCCGTTCCAGTTAATGCTCGTTGCACAAACGCGATAAATAAGATATCATTAGTCACCTGGACCATACTCCCGAAAATCGCAGCGACATCAATAACTTGAAGACCCTCCGTCAACGCTTACCGAGTAATCTCTTTTTGTTTATATGGTTCCAGCGAAGTGAGACAGTATAATGGTGCAACCGCTACTCGATGATCCTTCGCAGACAGAACATTCAGCATCTGCACAAGCCGCTAGTTTTTTCTGTTCGTTTCAATCAACTTTTCAACAGAATAGGACCACTCGGCCGCTCTGCCGATGTCGTTAAGTGCTTTCCGTGCCTTCTTCAAACGCCACAGCGTTGCCGTATGCTCTGACGTTTGTTTGCGCGATTGAACCCTTCGGCTATTCTTCCCCACACAAATGCAATCGCTTGATCCGGATACTGACGCACAACCGCCGTTGCCACACGGTCGTCTCTATTGAACCCAAACCATTCAATCCCCGGCTGCTCCCAGGATGCCAATGCAGCACGATCGATCCGCTTCCTTCTATCGCGATATCCATCAGGACGTCGGGTCGAGGCGGATTGCGCCTGCCACCTCGGTTCCTGCCATGCCCGTTCAAGGCAAGGGCCAACCCTGTTGGGTCCGCGGATTGAGTCCACTTTTTGAGAAAAGTAAGGCAAGCTGGCTTTCATTCTCCAGACCTTCGCCTTTTCGGACGAGTTCCGGAGTCCTCGTACGTTTGTAATCCGGGGTCCTCAAAGAAAGAATCCGCGCAGCAGGGAGCAACAAAGGGCCAGTCCCTTCGTTGCTTGCGCATGGCGATCAACTCCTTGCAGGGACGATGCGATGCCAGGAAGTTCTGCACGTCGCCTTCACGCCCTTGCGAATTTACTCCTCCGCTTCATCAAAGCGCTTCACTTCCTGAAGTTTCTTCACTAGCCTCTCATAGCTCTTCGTGACTTCGGCCTTCTTGAAACAGACGGCCACTGCTCGTCCGTTCTCCCTACGTCGTCCAGCGCGTCGATGACAGTGGAAGCGAGCCGGTCACGGCTGTAATCGCGGGAAAAGGCATCGTCAGAATTAGACGGCAGTTGCGTTCAGCCGAGCAAGGAGCCGGTCAGCAACCTCGCTCCATGTGTGTTTGCGAACCGTTGTTTCATAAATTGATCAAATCCTGTCACACATCCAATTTTGTCATGCATGCCGAAATCTATGGCCTGCTCTAGCTTGTCCGCGTCCGGCATCGTCGATACAGCAAATGCCTTGAAGACGAACGCCATGGCCCGAGATACCTCCATCGCCGTATCGCCTTCGATCGTCCGATTGCCGACCTGCCGCTGCCTTGTCCAAGAGTTTGCTCCCAACCGGATCGACATCGTCGGCGCAGCCTTCGTCCAGCATGCGCCGCAATCCATCGCACACCCGGCCATAATCGGGCGTAAAAGCCTTCATGTCGCCAATGGTTGCTCCAGCCAGGCTCGCTACTGGCTTCAAGGATTGCCTTTCGCCAACCGCTCGCGCGGTGAAAAGGGCGCCACACCCTCTTTTTTTCTGCGGACCGGGCTTCAGCTTGAGTTCTTTTTTCAGGCCCGGGTTCGCTTTCAGTAAACCGCTCGACATTTCTCTGCATTTCACGCTTCGACTTCTTTTTCAGGGAAACGTCTATTGTTGCTTTCCCCTTGTCATCATCGTCGTAGTCCTCATCGGAGAAATCGATGCAGTCGTCATCTTCATCAGCGTACGGATCTCTTCGAGTAGGAGAAGACGTCATCATCCTCGTCCGCAACCGGACCACTTTCCTTCCGCTTTAAACGGTCGAGATAGTCGAGCACGACCGCAGAGATGTTCCGGAGTTTCCTCTGTAAGGGCAGGTGCAATCCGAGTCGAGGTTCCCGCGCCTCATCGATACCGAGGTCGCATACCGCCTCGAACCGCGCACCCATGCGACCGGACTGCCATCGGCTATCGAGAAACCCGTACTACTCCCGGTGATATGCGGCGCCTCGCGGTACCCGGAACCAGCCCACTCTTCGAGGTCGGCCGAGACGAGTTCTCGGAAAATGTTTTTGGTTTTTTTTGGTCATGGTTTTTCCTGGGTCTTGCCGAGATTTGTAAGGTTGAGAAGGAATTGAATCTCTCAAATCTTCAGCAAGGATACCATTCATCCTGGTGTCATGACGCAGGGCATACTGGCATGGTTTCGTCAAAAAAGATATCAGTGAAGAGGAAATACGGGGAGATTTAGGATGACGAACAAGCCCATCTTTTCATCCTAAATGATTTATTTTCTGGGAAAAAATAAATTAATAATGGTGCCGAAGGGGGGACTCGAACCCCCACGGGATTGCTCCCACTGCGCCCTGAACGCAGCGCGTCTACCAGTTCCACCACTTCGGCACAGACGCCATAACAAGGTTGCATAATAAGGTGAAAGCGCGTGATTGTCAAGAATGATTTTGGAACCGCGTGCTGTCTGCCTTAGTTCCTCCGCGGAACGTATCGCCGCTCGTGCGCGGCGAACGATGTCACCGTTCGCGCGAATCGACGAGCACGGTCACCGGCCCGTCGTTCGTAAGCGATACGGCCATGGCCGCACCGAACGCGCCGGTCCGGACCGGTATACCCAGGTCCTTCAAACGCCGGATGAACTGTTCGTACGCCGCCTTGGCCCTGCCCGGCTCTTCGGCTTCGTCAAAAGAGGGGCGATTGCCTTTGCGCGTCGATGCGGCCAGGGTGAACTGGGAGACCACCAGGACTTCTCCCGCACTATCAAGCACTGACAAGTTCATTTTCCCCTTCTCGTCCTCGAAAATCCTGAGCTGGGAGACCTTCTTCACGATATGATCAAGGTCCTTGTCCGAGTCCCCTTTCACGGCGCACAGGAACACGAGAAGGCCTTTCCCGATCTCGCCCACGACCTGGCCATTCACCTCGACTTTTGCGGACGATACCCGCTGAAGCAGCGCCTTCATGAAGACAATTCTTAGCATGTTCGCGAAAAGCTGTCAATGCCTTTTCACAAACCGCTTGCATTGTCATGCGGCAGGGATTAATATTAAAACCTCGGCGCCCTATGGCGTCATGACAAAAAATATAAAAAGTATGTCGACAAGTGGCCCCGTGCTTCCAATGAATCATACCTCACCGAAATTAATCGACCTTAAATCTCTCCCCCCCCGCGAGATCGATCGCTTCTGCACTGAAACGCTCGGCCAGAAACCCGGGCAGGGTACCCGGGTTTCCGTCTATCTCTATCGCCGAAAATGTGAGGATATCAAGGCCATGGAAGATTTGAACAGGCCCTTCCGCGAGCAGTTAATGCATCACAGCATGATCTCGACGCTCATGATCGAGAAGCGAGGCACCTCGGAGGACGGAACCGAAAAGCTTCTGTATCGATTAAACGATGGGAACGCTGTTGAAGGCGTGCTCATCCCCGGTCCGAACCGGCTCACCCTCTGCGTATCGACACAGGTGGGCTGCGCATCGGGCTGCGGCTTTTGCCTCACCGGTTCAGACGGTCTCGTACGCAATCTCACAGTATCTGAAATCGTGAACCAATTTTTTGCGGCCCAGAAACTTGCAGGGACTAAGGAAATATCCAACATCGTACTGATGGGAACCGGCGAACCGCTCCAAAATTATGGTGCGGTCAAATCCTTTGTCGAAATCGCAACAGACCGGAACGGAATGGGTTACTCGCCTAAAAAGGTAACGCTCTCTACCTGCGGAATTGTGCCGATGATCGAGAGAATGGCGGAAGAAATGGAGGTGAGCCTTGCGGTGTCGCTCCATGCCGCAACGGACGAGCTGCGGGACAAGCTCATGCCAATAAATAAGACCTACCCCATAGCCCGGCTGATGCAGGCATTGCGGAATTACTGTGAAAGAACCGGCAGGACCGTGACAATCGAGTATGTGTTATTCAAAGATCTGAACGATTCGAACGATGATGCCAAGCGACTTGTTGAGCTTCTCAAGGGACTGCCCTGCATGATCAATATACTGCTATTCAATCCTTTCCCCGGAAGTAGCTATAGACGCCCCGATGAACAGCGCGCTTTCGTATTCAGGGACATCCTCCTGCTGAACGACATTGTGACCGTGGTCCGGAACAGCCGGGGCAGCGATATCAACGCGGCCTGCGGCCAGCTTCGGGCCCGTTCCTCCGCATAAAAAAATCCCCTTCCCGGACCGGGAAAGGGAAAAGAGAGGGATGAACAATGATTCCGCGGATAACTGGTTGAAGGTGGTCTACGGTTCCGGCGGTGTATTCCGTTCTTTTTGGAGGAGCATCGTAATCATCGTGTCGGATAGAGCGGAAAAGTCAAAAACGGCGCCGCAGTGTGAATGGTCACACGTGTAAACCTTGTCCCTCGTCTCGCGTACCATACCGAAGGTACAGGTCGGGCAGAGTTTCCAGAGAACGACTGATTCTAGTTTTCTGATGTCCATTGGTCTTCACCTTCCTTCGCGAGAGCAGGAGACTGCACCGGTTGGTTTTTTCCCCTTATAAGTAAAAATACCATTCACCTGCCGAATAAAATGATTGCGTGAATGAACCTGCAACCCCACGTGCTACGGAAGTCTACTCCAACTTCCTTTGGTTTGCCATACCCCGGCCGGGGTATTTTTAGGGTATGCAGCCGTATCATGTCGTTGCCCATACATTAGGCAAACGTTCAACTTTTCGGTCTTTCTTCGCCGTCCAGCTCTTTCCTGCTTCCTGATTTCTTTCGGCATTCAATATTTTCCGAAGATCATGGAGGTTGTTAAAGGCTCGCGTCACCTCACCCCCCACTTCTCCAACCAGCCCACCGGTATAGCGAACCATAGGAAGCTTCTTCGCAGCGAGATAGCTCACAAGGAGCGCCTTTTTGCCGGAGCCTCCCGGTCCCTGGCCGAAACCGGCAGCAAAAAACCATGAGCCAGGCCGACGAACCGCCCAAATCGAGGACACAAAGTCAATATTGAAAGTAAAAACTCGGGGAGGAGAACTACGAAGTGTACTTCAAAAAGAAATGGAGTTGAATGATGGATGCGGGCTGGCTTCTGCTCGTCATTCGCTGTAAGACATTGCACTTAAACCTGGCATGGTGCGAAACTGTTCCGGGCTCACTATTCAGCGCGAAGAAAAGGCATTAACCGGATAATCCATCACCTACGCCGAAAAGCTTTTTTGCGGACAATGAAAGGGAATGGGGCCGTGATCTTGCTTAGTAGGCCTCGACCAATCCCCCTGAATCGGCAATTTCCTTCATAATGTCCGAACGCCTGATAACGAGCAAAGACTTACTCCAGACGACACGGTACCGGCCTAGCGAACCGGACACAGGCGAGTCTGCTGATGTGGCGTCTTCAAGCGTCTTGCAGTGGCTGTTCAGGCAAACGAGGAGTTCCCGCTTGCTCGTGCCCGCAGGGGTAATCCCGTTGAATACGGTCTGTTTCCACGTAAGTCCGAAGGAGTCGCTCGCACCTTTTTCATCATCATACTGAAATGACGCCGACCATTGCTCTTCGCAGGGACCGGCATCGCACAGCAGAATGTTCTTCTTGGTCCGGTAATATGCGCCTGTCTTGTTTTTCTTCTCCGTAAATTTTCCGATAACCTTCTGGTTTATCTTTTGGCTGACGCGCACATTTTGTGAGTCGAGATCCTCGAAAAAGACTTTGATGATGTTCAAATACAGTTCCCGCCGTTCCTCAACAAGGTCTTTTTTCTGCTCTTTTTTCACTGCTGCAACGGGCTTCTGCGGTTTTTCGGGCTTTACGTGATGGGCCGCAATTTTCGGTTTTTTTTCAACAGCCGCCTTCTCCTGCTTTTCATGCTCCCCAAAGAGCGCCAGTCTATTCTCATCGAAACGGGCTTCCAGCCGCAGAGTTTCGTCTTTCTTCACCGTGAATTTCCCGGAAATCGTCCGCGATTCCGCGCGGCAGGATATCGTATGCTCGCCCACAAGGACATCATCAACTATGTTTTCAACGGTGCCGGCATACTCATCGTCGATATAGACCTTGGCGTCGGGGACCGTGCTTTTAATCGATACCCTTCCGTATTTGACAATGACCATCTCTGCTTCCGCTGCTTCTGCTTTGTAAATCCCGGGAAAACTGAGCACGACGGTTGCCTGGATCAACAGAATTGCCCAAAAAAAAATTTTTATCATTTCAACTTCCCCCCAACAAAAAATATACCGAAATAAGTCTATTTTTTGAATTGCTACGGAAAACTATAGCAGGTAGCCGGAAAAAATCAAGGCAAAATTGCACAAGAAGCCTGTGTAATCCGCCGAAGGGACACTTCCCCTCAAAGGGCACTGAGCAGGTGAAAGCCGGGGCCTCTTCTTTCAGCTCTGCATGTATGCGAGCGGTTCCAGCTTATTTCGGTGCCGATCGAAGGGCTTGTTTTTCCGCACGCAGTTTCTCAATGACTGATGCCATATCTGCCGGCGGCGGCGCGGTAAACGACAGGGGCGTTCCGGTATCGGGATGGAGGAGCGATAACGTTTCCGCGTGAAGCATCTGTCTCGGGAATTGGCCACCCGCCCTCACTCCCCTGGTTCCGCCGTAGACCTGGTCGCCGAGGATCGGGTGGCCGATGTAGGCCATGTGCACGCGGATCTGGTGAGTACGGCCGGTCTTGATCTCGACCTCTACGAGGGTGGCGTTCCTGAACCGCTCTTTGACGGTGAACAGGGTAACGGCCTCCCGTGCACGGTGCGTGTGAACGCTGATCTTCTTCCGTTCCTTCACATGTCTTCCCAATCCGACCTCGATCGTGCCTGATCCTTTTTTGATCACACCCGCAACGAGCGCGACGTAGCGTTTTTTGACGACGCGGTTTTTAAACTGGGAGGACAAAGACCGGAGCGCCTCGTGCGTCCGCGCGACAACGATCACGCCGGACGTATCTTTGTCCAGGCGATGAACGATACCCGCACGTTCACGTTCGTCCGTATGCGGGCCCTGAGAGGGCAGACTGCCGTAGTGGTACAGAAGGGCGTTCACGAGCGTGCCCGTGTAGTTGCCCGGCGCAGGATGCACGACCAGCCCGGGAGGCTTGTTCAAAACGATAATGTGGGGGTCCTCGAAAATCACGTAAAGGGGGATAGGCTCCGGGAGCACTTCGCGGACCTGCCGTTCCGGCAGTTCAAGCGTGATGCTTTCACCGAGTTTCACCTTGTACCCGGGCTTTTCGCTGCTGCCGTTCACCAGGGCATGGCCGTCTTTAATGAGGGTCTGAATGCGATTTCGCGAGATATGGGGCTCATAATGACTGATGAACATGTCCAGGCGTTTGCCGAAATGTTTTTCCGTTACGATATGCGTGATAGTTGGCATGGCGGACGAGAAGGTGCTGAATACAGAGATCAGTGTTCAGTGATTATGTGGGGCTGGTCCGTCTTTTTGCTCAGCCGCCAGATCATGACGCCCGCCAGTAGAAACATGCCGATCGCTATGATTTGAGACGTCGAGATCGCATTGCCGAAGTAGAGTCCCCTGATCGTATCCCCGCGGAAGAATTCAATGACGAACCGGAGGACCGCATAGAACAGGACGTAGGACCAGAACACCTGGCCGTCGAACTTCTTGAAGCGCCGGACCAGGAGAAGAACCAGGAAGATGGTCAGGTTGCCGGCTGCTTCAGTGAGTTGCGTCGGGAAAAGCGGGACCCCGAGCGGCGCCAGGGAACGGGGATCGGTAAAGATAACGGAAAACAGGCCGCTGGATGGTGCGCCGTAACAGCATCCGGCGGAGAAGCAGCCCAGCCTGCCGAAGGCCTGGCCGAGGGCGATGGAAGGGGCCATGATGTCCGTGGTTTTCCAGACCGGAAGGCTGTGTTTTTTCAAATACCAGATGCCGACTGGAACAGCGGCCAGCAGGCCGCCGTAGAAAACGAGACCGCCCTTCCACAGGGCAAAGGCTTGAAGCGGGTTTGCCGAAAAGTCTTTGAGATCGGTAAGCACGAAAAGAAGACGCGAGCCCACGATCGCAGTGAGGAGCATATATACGCCCAAATCGAGGACCCGGTCAGGGTTGACCCCTTCCTTTTTCGCCTGTCGCGCCGCCAGAAAGATGCCGATAATGAAACCGAGACCGATCATCAAACCGTACAACCTGATGGGGATGGGACCGACGGTCCAGTTCAGGAATTCCAAGCGTGGTATTTCGAAGAGGATAGGATGCATGACGTTCTTTCTGAATCGGCGGACAGGGGAATGGGAGAATGAAAATCCCCTGTTCCCCGTCTCTGCTGTTCACCGGTTCATCGATTCGTTATTTGGCCCTTCCTGGCGCTTCTGAAGCAGCATATCGATCACCAGGAGCCCCACGCCGATCGAAATGGCGGAGTCGGCAATATTGAACGACGGCCAGGAATAGGATTTAACGTACCACTGGATAAAATCGACCACTTCGCCGTAGCGTACCCGGTCGATCAGATTGCCTATCGCACCGCCTGCGATGAGCGAAAACGCAATCAACAGCAGGCGTTCCTGGGTCTTCCAAATCAGCCTGGCTATCACGGCGATGGCGATGATCGTTATGGTGATGAAGAACAGGCTTCGCCAGATGCCGGGTGCGCTGGAGAATATGCCGAATGCAGCGCCGCGGTTTCGTACATGGGTAATGTTGAAAAAACCCGGGATCACGGTGATGATGGCGTAGAGGCGGACGCGGGTCTCAATAAGGTATTTCGTCAGTTGGTCGAGGACTAAAACAGCGCCGACGATCGAGAAGACCCGGAGGTATTTGTTTTTCATGATTCTCCTGCAATTCTTTAGTGAGCTTGGCTCACAGGGCTTTGTCTCATAGCGGCTCTCACACAGTGTCTTATCATCTGTGCGTGCGGCAAAGCCTCACCCTGCTCATCTGTGGTTAATTATCCTTTGCTACCCGAGGTTTCCCGCGCATCGGCTGCAGATCTCCGGATGGTCCTTCACGGTCCCGACGGTCTCGTTGTACATCCAGCAGCGGCCGCATTTCACGCCCTTTGCCTGGCCGGCTGCGATGCGGAGCCCTTTGACGACGTCGCTCGTGTACGAATCGGCAGGTGCACCGGACTCGGCTGCGACCTGCACCGACGATACAATGAAGATGAACGCCAGGTCCTTCTGATAGCGCTGGAGGAACTCGAACAATGCGGGCTCCGCATAGAGGGTAACGCCCGCGTCCAGGGAATGGCCTATCTTCTTGTCCCTGCGCAAGGCTTCGAGCACCTTCGCGGCTTCGCCGCGGATTGCGATGATCTTCTCCCAACGCGCTTCGAGGCCGGTGTCGATGTATTTAGCGTCGGGTTGGGGAAAGGAAGCCAGAAAGACGCTTGTAGTCTTTTCACGTTCCCCCCTATAGCGCCAGACCTCGTCTGCGGTGAAAGAAAGTACGGGCGCCATGAGACGCACCATGGCGGAAAGGATCGCATGCATGACGGTCTGCCCCGACCGCCGCTCGATTGACGACGCCTTCGCCGTATACAACCGGTCCTTCAGAATGTCGAGGTAGAAAGAACTCATGTCTACGGCGCAGAAATTATGCAGCGAATGGAACACGATGTGAAACTCAAAATCGTCATAGCCCGTCCGCACGCGCTCGATCAGTTTCTGCAGACGATGGAGCGCCCACCGGTCGATCTCGAGCAGGTTGTTGTCCGCTACCCTGTCCGTTTCGGGATTAAAGTCTGAAAGATTGCCGAGCAGATACCGGCAGGTGTTCCTGATCCTGCGGTACGCCTCGGCCAGGTGGGTGAGGATCTCCGGGGAGATCCTGATATCATCCCGATAGTCGGCGGCCGAGACCCAAAGCCGGAGCACTTCAGCCCCGTACTTGTCGATCACTTCCTGGGGCGCCACGACATTGCCGGCGGATTTGCTCATTTTTTTGCCTGAGCCGTCAACGGTAAATCCATGGGTCAAAACCACATTGTACGGAGCACGGCCGGTCGTGGCCACGGAAATCAGGAGCGACGACTGGAACCAGCCCCGGTGCTGGTCGCTGCCCTCGAGATACAGGTCGGCAGGCCAGGAAAGGTCCTTGCGCGTCCGGAGCACGGCGGCATGGCTCGCGCCGGAGTCGAACCACACGTCGAGGATGTCCATTTCCTTCTCAAGGTTCTTGCCGCCGCATTTTTTGCAAACCGTGTCCGGCGGCGTGAGTTCCGCCGGGGTCCGGACGAACCAGGCGTCGGCCCCCTCTTTTTCGACAATGTCGGCGACGTGGTCTATCACTTTCTTGTCCAGCAAGAGCTGGTTGCATTCCTTGCAGGTAAAGGCGATGATCGGCACTCCCCAGGCCCGTTGGCGGGAGATGCACCAGTCAGGGCGGCTTTCCATCATGCCGAGGATGCGGTCCTTGCCCCAGCCCGGCACCCACGTGACCTTATGAATGTTCTCGACGGTCTTGTTCAGAAGATCGTTCGTCTTCATTGAGATGAACCACTGCTCCGTGGCCCGGAAGATCACCGGATGTTTGCAACGCCAGCAGTGGGGGTAGGAGTGGGATATTTTTTCTTCGGCCAGAAGCGCGCCCTTGCTCCTGAGCAGTTCGATGATGCCCTTGTTTGCCTTGAATACCTGTTCGCCGCTGAACTCGCCCGCTTCCTTCGTGAACCGTCCCTTATGATCGACGGGAGCATAAACGTCGAGCCCGTACTTGAGGCCGACTTCATAGTCCTCCTGGCCGTGCCCGGGGGCAGTATGCACGGCGCCGGTGCCGGCCTCGAGGGTCACGTGCTCTCCCAGGATGACGAGGGAATCGCGGTCGATGAATGGATGGCGCGCCTTGAGCCCTTCGAGCTTTTTGCCTTTGAATTTTTCGATGACCTTAAAATCTTTAATGCCGAACTTCTCCAAGGCCTGGTTCAGGAGCCCCTCTGCCAGGATAAGCACCCGGCCGTCGGCTTCGACGGCAACATAGTCGAACTCGGGATGGAGCGCGACCGCCAGGTTGGCGATGAGCGTCCAGGGCGTCGTGGTCCAGATCGCGATCGCGGCCTTTTTCCCGGAGAGCGAGGGAAGCGCCTTCCCGGCATCGGGCAGTTCGAACCGCACGTACACCGAGGGCGATTCGTGGTCGGCATACTCCACCTCCGCCTCGGCCAGCGCAGTTTCATCGAACCCGCACCAGTACACGGGCTTCTTTCCTTTATAGACGCCGCCTGCGCCCACGACCTTGCCGAGTTCCCGCACGATGGCGGCCTCATAGCCGAAGTTCATCGTCAGGTAGGGGTTGTCCCAGTCTCCGAACACGCCGAGCCGCTTGAACTCCTCGCGCTGGATGTCGATGAACTTCCCGGCATATTCGCGGCAGAGCTTCCGGATATCATTCTGGCTCATTCCCTCTTTTTTGGGACCGAGGTTTTTGAGCACCTGGTGCTCGATCGGAAGTCCGTGGCAGTCCCATCCCGGCACGTAAGGGCTTCGGTACCCTTCCATGGTTTTGAACTTGACGATCATGTCCTTCAGGATCTTGTTCAGGGCGTGGCCGATGTGGATGTGGCCGTTCGCATACGGCGGCCCGTCATGCAGGATATAGGTGCCGCTGCCCCCCGGTTTTTTTTGAAGCCGGTCGTAGATCTTGTCTTTCTGCCAGTTCTCGATGACCTTCGGCTCAAGATCACGCAGGTTGGCCTTCATGGGGAAATCGGTTTTCGGCAAATTGAGCGTCGTTTTGTAATCCATTCAGTTCGCCTCCCCCGTTCCCCTTGCCGCGTGCCGCATTTCGCTCTGTGCGTCTCTTGTCTGGTGATCCATCTAGTCGGGTACCTCATCATCTGGTATGTTTTTCTTCGTTGCGTCCACGCCGCCGCCCTGGTCAGTATTGAAAAAATCATTCGGCCTTTTCACGGCATCGGCATATTTCGTAGGCTCTGTGCCCCTGCGGAACACATCGGTGATGGCGTCTGCCTGCCCTTCGCGCGCCAAAAGCCCCGACTCGGGGTCGATCTTCACGGACACGATATCGTCGGTCGGCGTAAAATCCTCTGCAGGTTTATCCGCAAGCGCCTTGGCCATGACCGAAATCCAGATCGGGAGCGCCGCACGCGCGCCGGTTTCCCGGTCGCCGAGCGAAGCTTTCGCGTTATCATACCCCACCCAAACGCCCGTCACGATGCTCGGTGCATAGCCCATGAACCAGGCGTCCACGTAGTTGTTCGTCGTGCCCGTCTTGCCGGCAACCGGTTTACCGAGCACCTGCGCACCTCTGCCTGTGCCTTCCAGCACCACGCTTCTGAGAAGACTTGTGACGAGGTAGGCCGTGGTCGGGTCGAGGGCCTCTTTCGGCTCGGGTTCGTAGTTCTCGAGCACCGTGCCTTTGCCGTCGACAATGCTCTTGATGAAGATCGGTTCCGTGCGAACGCCCTCGGAAGCAAAGGTCGCATAGGCGGAGGTGAGCTCCAGCGGAGTGACCGCCGATGAGCCCAGGGCCGTTGTGTAATCGTAGTTGATCTGGCTCGTAATCCCGGCCTTGCGTGCAAAATCAATGGCCTTCTCCAGCCCGACTTTTTCAAGCAGACCGACGGTCACCGCGTTTCTCGAAAGCGCAAGTGCCGTGCGCAGGCGCATGGGACCCAAAAACCGCTCATCGTAATTCGTCGGTTTCCACCCCTTCTTTTCGAACTCACTTTTTTCATAGATAACCGGCAAATCCATCAGGATCGACGCCGGAGTAAAACCGCTTTCGAGCGCAGCGCCGTAGATAAAAGGCTTGAAGGACGAACCGGGCTGGCGTTTCGCCTCCGTGGCGTGGTTGAACCCGCCTGCCACAAAATCGTACCCCCCCACCATTGCCCGCACGTAACCCGAATAAGGCTCTATCGAGACAACGGCACCTTCGACGAGCGGCTTCTGATCGAGGACAAACGAAGCGATCTGTTTTTTCTTGTCGTAATCCTTCAAGCGGACCTTGATGATGTCACCGGGCTGGACGATTTCCTGCGGCTTCCTGAACTCGTCGGGATCACCCTTTTTCTTCTTCGGTTTGAGAAGCGCCCAAGCCATGTCGTCCGGCATGATGTAGCCTACGAGGCCGCGGCCCTTGACCGTAATGTAATAGTCCCCGACGGCAAGCACGTGGGCGTTGAACCCCTCGCCGGGCTTCACCATCACGTGGAGCTTTCCCCACTGGATCGGCGTGGACTTGAGCTGCTTGAATCCGACGCGTCCGCGAAATCCCTGCCGCTTGTCGAGTGCGCGAAGCCCGTTCTGGAGCGCCGCGACAGCGGCACGCTGCAGGTCCATGTCGATCGACGTGTAAACCCGGAGACCGCCCTGGTAAAGCATTTCCGTCCCGTATTTCTTTTCGATATACTGTCGGATATAATCGACGAGATGGGGCGCCACGTCCTCCTGAGACCTCAGGTTCTCGAGGTTCAGCGGCTGGTTGTAAATCTTTTCACTCTGGTCCGCGGTCAGGTACCCTTCATCCACCATGCGGTGAAGGACCTGCAGCTGCCTCATCTTCGTCAGGTCGACATCACTGTAGGGCGAGTATACCATCGGCGACTTGGGCAGCCCGGCCAGGAGCGCCGCCTCCGCCTGGTTGACCTCCCAGATGTTCTTGCCGAAATAGGTCAGTGCAGCCTGCTGCACGCCGTAGGCGCCGTGGCCGAAGTATATCTTGTTCAGGTAGAGTTCCAGGATCTCCTGCTTGGTCAGCTCCTTTTCGAGCCTGCGGGCCAGGATGATCTCCTTGATCTTGCGCGTGAACTTTCGCTCCGGCGACAGGAAGACGACCTTCGTCAGCTGTTGGGTGATGGTGCTGCCGCCCTGCTTCAGTTTGACCGAGATGATGTCCTTGAGCGCCGCCCGCATGATGCCGCGGTAATCGATCCCACTGTGCTGGTAAAACCGGGGGTCTTCCGTCGCAAGGAGAGCGTTGACCATATACTTCGGGATCCGCTGGAGCGGCACGTAAACGCCCTTCTCGATTTTGATCTGGCCGAGAACCCTGCCGTCCTCGGCAAGAATGACCGTGCCGGGGCTCGGTTTGTAGTCCTTGAGCGAGTCCACCGTCGGCAGGTTAAAGGACAGAATGATGAATAGGGAAACAACAAAAAGAACGGCGGCTGCAAAACCGCCGAGCATGATATACACTGCCTTCCTGAGCGTAAGAACGCCCAGCCACGGGAAAACATACTTTTTCCAGAACGTCTGAACCTGTTTTTTCATTTTCTTAAATACCCGTTTACCTATTGTTATATTTTTTTTTGTGTGTTTTTTCAGGGTTTTGATGCTTTTTTGGAGGGGACCAGTTCTTCTTTTTGCCATACCGTCTTCCTTCAACAAAATGAACGTCATAATAACATCGTACTGATACAAAATCAAACAAAAACTATGTTCCTCGCTTGAGCGGGCGCATAAATCAACAAAAAAAGCCTCCACCACAAAAACAGGCGGAGGCGCAGACAAAGGGGAGAGCATCGTGTTCGAACCGACACTGCCGGCTCAGTTAATTTCTCATCTCACTATCGGAGACCATACCACCTTAGCCACAGGAGAGAAATCGGCAATGTCAAAACCCTTGAATGGGGCGCGGAGGGGGAGAGGACTTCCCGAAATGCGCACATCGGCGGGTAAAACCATGACAGGGTCCGGCATCCGGCAGTTCGGGAAACCTTACATCTTCCTCAACACGCCTATGGCCTTGCCGATGATCTGGAACTCGCCGCGGTCGAGATAGATCGGCTTCATGGCGCTGTTTTCCGGTTGTAAACGGATACGGTCCTTTTCAAGAAAAAACCGTTTGACTGTTGCCTCGCCTTCCACGAGTGCGACGATGATCTCGCCGTTCTGCGCCGATGCTTGTGCGCGGACCAACAGCGTGTCGCCGTCCAGGATATGGGCGTTCACCATGCTTTCACCTTTTACCCTGAGGGCAAAGAGGTGTTGGGAGGTCCGGAGGGAAAAGAGCGAGAGGTCTATCGTCACGTCGCCTTCGCGGTTCTCGGGCGACAGCACCGGCACCCCCGCAGCAACTCTCCCCAGGAGGGGCACCGAAGACGTGGACCGCGCCGACCCCGCCAGGAGGATGCCGCGCGATTTCCCCCGCTCCCGGGAAATGAGCCCCATCCGCTCCAGGGCGGCAAGATGCCCTTCCACGCCGTTTGTCGAACGAATTTTGAAGCGTTCGCCGATCTCCCTCATGGAAGGCGGCCGGCCGCGTTCGTCGATGGCAGCACGGATGAATTCGTAGATTTCCTTCCTGCGTTGGGTTATATCCTTCGGCATGGAACGCGCTCCTTATCAAAATGCAGCGTACAAACCCGGTACTGGGTACTCTGAACTATGGACTCCGTACTATTAATACTGCCGGTCCCCCGCCGGCCGCCATGCCGGGGAGATCACCCGCTCATGCCGGTACCGGTCGGTGAGCGTGCCCCAGGTGACCGTGAACTCGCCGTACCGGTCATTGATGTCATCCATGGCCTCGGCGACAAACTTTTTCCTGCGCTCCTCTGCAAAGAGGGGAATCTGCGCAGCACTCCTGGAGAGACCCGACACGCTCACGCCCACGAGCCGCACTGCCTGGAGCAGTCGAAGACCGGACAAAATATCGCGGGCGGCCGAATAAATATCGAGGCCGTGGTCGACGGCGTGGCGAAGTCGCCGCTGCCGGGTGAAGGTCTGAAAATCGGAATACCGGAGGGTGAGGCACACCGTGTCCCCGTGGTAAGAACCGCGTCTGAGCCTGCGGCCGACTTTCTCGGACAACTGCAGGATATGCCGTTCAATCATCGCGACGTCCGAGCAGTCCTCGGTCAGCGTCATGCTGTGTCCTATGGATTTGCTCTCTTCCGCGTGCTGCCGCGCCAGCGGTACGACGGGGTCCCGGTCGACCCCCAAGCCCATGTCCCGAAGCCGCTCGCCGACGACTCCGAACCGCGCCGTCAATTCTTTGAGCGGAGCGCGGCCGAGTTCGCCGCACGTTCGGATACCCATGGCGGCAAGATGCCGCGTCAGGCTGGGACCGATGCCGCAGATCTCTTTGACATTCAGGTCTTCGAGCACGTCGGCCACGTCCTCCGGGGAGATGAGCACGAGTCCGTCGGGCTTCTTCATATCGCTCCCCAGCTTGGCGAGAAGCTTGTTCGGTCCTATGCCGATCGAACAGGTAAGCCCCTTCTCCTGCCAGATCCGTTCCTTGATCCGGACGGCGATCTGCACCGGGTCGCCGATCAGACGCTCGCAACCGGTCACATCGAGAAACGCCTCGTCAATGGAAAAAAGCTCGACCAAGGGGGTGAAGTCCTTCCAGATCCCGAGCAGCTCCTCGCAGGTATGAGAATATTTTGAAGGATCGGCGGGCACCAGGAGAAGATGGGGGCACGCGGTTTTGGCCTCCCCGTAGGTCATGCCGGTCTTCACGCCGAAGGCCCGGGCCTCGTAGGACGGCGACAGGATAACGCCCCGGTGCTCGGAACCGATCACCGCCATGGCCTTGCCGCGCAGCGACGGTTTTGCCCGCTGCTCCACGGAAGCGAAGAAAGCGTTCATGTCGATGTGAAGAATCTTCCGCGTTCTGCATTCATTCATCTGCATACATGACCCTCCAGAGCAGCGTCGCTGTGTTATATCGTATTTCATAGACCCCTTTCCCGTCGGTCACGGAAAAGTGGTGGATGCAGGCGTTCCCTTCCCTGGTCTTCCAGAACAAAGCAACCTCGCTGACACGGACCTGCCTTCCTCCCCGGGAGAACCAGAGGGGCCGCATCCCGCCCGGCGAAAATACGGCTCCAACCGATATGGGCTCATCAAGTTCGACCGTCATAACGACAGTATAGTGAACATTTGTTCACCTGTCAAGGGCAAAATAAATCAACCGTCAAAACAGGCAGGGAAAGCGGCAAAAACCTTTAATTTTCACTAAGCTTCATTGACAAGGGCAAGACAGTCTGATACAGTTTATCAGTGTTTCAGTCATTTACGTTGTGGCTTTTTCAAGAGACGCCCCATGCCAACGCTGAAAAAATACGATAATATGTTCGCCCGGCTCGTTCTGGTTTTTTTATTCCTTGCGCTTGGCATAGGCTTGTCCGGCTATCTGTATTATTCCTCGCAGAAAGAGCAGCTCAGGAAAAATATTGGAGACGAACTCTCGGCAATCGCCGACCTGAAAATGAACCAGATCGTGGCCTGGCGCAGCGGTATTATTGAGGATGCCAGGAGTATTTCAGGGAATGAAATCATTTCTGCGGCAGTCCAGCAATATTTCCTCCACCCGGGCACGCCGGAACTGAAGCCGAGGATTCTTGGCTGGATGCAGTCCGTTCAGGACATATCCGATTTCAAAAGCGTATTCCTGACCGATGCACGGGGTAACATCAGGCTCTCCACGGTCCCGCGGAACGAGCCGCTGGGCCCGCAAGCCAAAACGTGGCTTGCCGAAGCGCTTCGCACGAAACAGCCGTTCCTCTCCGACATTCATAAAGGACAGGCAGTCACCTACGTTCATCTCGATCTTGTCGCCCCCCTTATCCTACAACGAGGCTCGGAGCATCGACCGATAGGAGCTCTCGTCATTCACGTTGACCCTGAGAAGTACCTTTACCCCCTGATTCAGTCGTGGCCGGGCGCGAGTACGACCGCCGAAACGACCCTTTTCAGGAAGGAGGGGGACGACATCGTCTTTCTGAACGAGCTCCGCCACCTGAAAAATACAGCCCTCTCCCTGCACATGCCCATGAGCAAAAAGCTCCTGCCCGCTGCCATGGCCGTGGCCGGCAAGACGGGGGTCTTCGAAGGCAGCGACTACCGCGAAATGCCGGTCCTCGCCGCAACCAGGTCCATACCGGGCACGCCCTGGTTCCTCGTCTCCAAGGTCGATATCGACGAAATCTACGCCCCTATCCGCCAACAGGCTGCAGAGGTCTCGATCGTCTTCAGCGTCATGATCGCTGCTGCGGGATTCATCATCCTGCTCTGGTGGCGCCAGAAGGTCTACGCCCTGGAGCTCCAGCGCAAGTCACTGGCGCAGCGATACGAAAACCTCAACAAGTATGCGAATGACATCATCCTGCTTCTGGATATGCAGGGGAACCTATGCGAAGCGAACGACCGCGCCGTCACCTCCTACGGTTACTCCAGGGAGGAACTGCTCAAGCTCTCGATTGCAGACCTTCGCCCTCCTGAAACCCGGCCGGACGTCGAACAGCAGATGAAGCAGGTCGCCGCCGGCAATGGTCTCATTTTTGAGACCATTCAGCGGAAAAAAGACGGGACTGCCTTTCCCGTTGAGGTCAGCTCCTGCCTCGTCGATATCGATGGGGAACAATTCTATCAAAATATCATCCGCGATATAAGCGACCGCAAGCGGATGGAAAAATCATTGAAGGAAAGCGAAGAGCGATACCGCCTTCTCATCGAGCTCTCACCGGACATGATAGCGATCCACCGCGAAGGAACGTTTGTCTACATCAACCGGGGCGGGGCGAAAATGCTGGGAGTGGAAAACCCCTATCAGCTGATCGGAAGGCCGATCATGGATGTCATCCACCCCGATTATCACGGGATCGTTCATGCGCGGGTACGAAAAAGCCTTGATGAAGGAAAATTCGCAAACTTCATCGAGGAGAAATTCGTGCGCTTTGACGGCAGCGTGTGCGATGTGGAAGTGGCGGCCGTCCCCTTCACCTATCTCGACGCCCCCTCGATGATGGTCATAGCGCGGGACCTGACCGTCAGAAAACGAGCGGAGCTTGCCCTCGTCGAAAGCGAACAGCGCTACAAACGCCTCGTCGAGTCCGTCACGGACTACATGTATAGTGTTGACGTCGGCAACAGCAGCGCCGTCTCGACCACGCACGGCCCCGGGTGCGTAACCGTCACCGGGTATACCTCGGAAGAATACCGGCAGGACCCGGACCTCTGGTACCGGATGATTTTTGCGGACGACCGGGAACACGTTCTCGAAGAGGCGAATAGGATACTGTCCGGGGCACAGGTCCCGCCGATCGAGCACCGCATCATTCACAAAGACGGCTCTCTCCGCTGGGTCAGAAATACGCCGGTGCCGCGCCACAACAAAGAGGGGCGGATCGTCGCTTATGACGGCCTCATCACGGACATTACCGAGGTCAGGCTGCTCGAAAATCAGCTGCGCCAGGCCCAGAAAATGGAGGCCGTCGGCCAGCTTGCGGGAGGGGTGGCACATGACTTCAATAATATTCTTACTGCGATTATCGGGTACGGGAACCTCGTTCTGATGAAAATGTCCCAATCCGATATCGGCAGGACGTACGTTGAACAGATCCTCTCTTCCGCCGAACGCGCGGCCCATCTCACGCACAGCCTTCTCGCCTTCAGCAGGAAACAGATCATCGATTTAAAACCGGTGAGTGTGAACGAGATCATCAGGAGAGTAGGCAAACTCCTGCTGCGCATCATCGGCGAAGACATCGAACTGCAGACGCAGCTCTGCCGGGACGAACCGATGATTTTGGCCGACAGCATCCAGATCGAACAGGTGCTCATGAACCTTGCGACCAACGCGCGGGACGCCATGCCTGACGGAGGAACGCTGCTGATCAAAACGGAGGAGGTCGAGCTCGGCGAGGAATTCGTAAGGGCCCATGCTTACGGAAAGCCCGGGAGGTATACCCTCATCACCGTGACGGACACCGGCAGCGGCATGGACGAAATAACACGAAACCGGATCTTCGAACCCTTCTTTACCACAAAGGAGGTGGGGAAAGGGACCGGGCTCGGGCTGGCCATGGTCTACGGCATCACGAAGCAGCACAACGGCTATATCCTTGTCAACAGCGAACCGGGCAAGGGGACTACCTTTAA
This sequence comes from Nitrospirota bacterium, assembly GCA_963769335.1. Taxonomy (GTDB): domain Bacteria; phylum Nitrospirota; class UBA9217; order UBA9217; family UBA9217; genus JAJYKN01. Next base: position 21,004 of record CAVYLT010000111.1, read on the forward strand.
CGTCCACTTCCCCCTCATCCCGTCAACTGCTCATGGGGCTTCGACTGAGGAGGCCTTCACGATCCCGCGGGGAATCGAGACGGTCCTGCTGGCGGAAGATGACAGCGCCGTTCGCCAGCTGACCAATAACGTGCTCGAGGATTTCGGATATGCAGTGATCGAGGCCGTGGACGGAGAGGATGCCGTAAAAAAATTCGCGGAAAACAAAGACCGGATCCGGCTCCTCGTGCTGGATATCGTCATGCCGAAGAAAAACGGCAAGGAAGCATATCAGGAGATCAGCAAAATCCGGCCGGGAATCAAAGTTCTTTTTACAAGCGGATACACGGCCGACATCATTCACCGCAAAGGCATCCTCGAAACCGGCCTGGACTTCATCCTTAAGCCCATTTCGCCCGCGATTTTCCTGAAGAAGGTCCGGGAAGTGCTGGACAAATGACAGTACAGAGTTCAAAGTTCGTAGTTCAAAGTGAGAATCAAAATTGATAATCTTGAGAAAAACCGGAGAATAATTTCTTTCTTCCCGTTTGCTTTTCTCTGCGCCTGCGCGTCTCTGTCGTGAATTTTATTTTCAACTGAAATTCCGCAATCCAAATTCCCCCGGGCTCAATACTCCTTCCCGTGCTGCTTCAGATGCGCTCCGAACTTCATGTCCAATTTCATGATATGGTCCACGATCCAGTCGACGACGACCTGGTTCGTGGTCGCCGACAGATCGTAGGAACTGCCTTGAATGCGGGGCTGGGAAGCCTGCTCTTTGAGCTCCGCCAATGCCGTCAGATATTTCTTATGGTCCTCGCGCTGCTCCGCCAGGCCGGCGTAATTCGTTTCCCGCATGTGTTTTTCTTCCTCGCCAAAATGGACCCGCGCGTAATCATCGAGAAATTTTAAGGTGCTGTCGATCTCCGCTTTGCAGCGATGCTCTTTAATGGCGAGCACAAGGTTGTTGATCCTCTTGAACAGCTCCTTATGCTGGCTGTCGATCGTCTTGATGCCCGTGGCCAATTTGTCCGTCCATTCCATAACATGCGCTCCTTACGGCGATATATACAAAATACTAACGGGTAGAATGGAAGATGTCAAGGAGAAGGAAGAAAAGGCGTGTCTTGCCCCTCTTGAAAGTGGATGTCATATCCGGAACGGGTTCATCCCCGCACACGCGGGGAACATCGCTGCCGGTACGGCCATTGCAGCCGCAATATCGGTTCATCCCCGCACACGCGGGGAACATCTCTCCTGAAACTGCTCCATCAATGAAGGAATCGGTTCATCCCCGCACACGCGGGGAACATTAAGGAGGCAAGGCATGGGTTCGACATCTGCTCGGTTCATCCCCGCACACGCGGGGAACATTCGATCATTTCTGCCGCGAGCCGTTTCTCAGCCGGTTCATCCCCGCACACGCGGGGAACATTTGAGAACGTCCTTTCAAACTAGATAGTGCGCGGGTTCATCCCCGCACACGCGGGGAACATACCTTCGGCAAATTCAACACGAACGGCATCACCGGTTCATCCCCGCACACGCGGGGAACATGCAACACCGCCACGACGCTTACTTTTTCAAGCGGGTTCATCCCCGCACACGCGGGGAACATTGCCTTATGGTTTCGAGGAGATAGATGGGCTTCGGTTCATCCCCGCACACGCGGGGAACATCGCAACCGCTGCGAGTGTGTCGGCACCTCAGCCGGTTCATCCCCGCACACGCGGGGAACATTCTTCTTGGTGTAACTGGACACCTACCCATATCGGTTCATCCCCGCACACGCGGGGAACATAAAAGAAAGTTACAACCGACCGAGCGCGGGAGCGGTTCATCCCCGCACACGCGGGGAACATTATGGACGCGTCGTCAACCGGATCGGGTTGAACGGTTCATCCCCGCACACGCGGGGAACATTCCGGCAGCGCGAGCTCTCCATGGCGAAATATCGGTTCATCCCCGCACACGCGGGGAACATCAGGATCAGGTCGCTCCAGTTGCCGAAGATAACGGTTCATCCCCGCACACGCGGGGAACATTAGGTGGGGATGGACTCGTTTGCCGATTTTAGCGGTTCATCCCCGCACACGCGGGGAACATCCACCATCACCTACGACGGCACGGATTTTCAACGGTTCATCCCCGCACACGCGGGGAACATTTGAGAACGTCCTTTCAAACTAGATAGTGCGCGGGTTCATCCCCGCACACGCGGGGAACATACCTTCGGCAAATTCAACACGAACGGCATCACCGGTTCATCCCCGCACACGCGGGGAACATCCCGCCGCGAGCAAGGATGTGCATGAGATAATCGGTTCATCCCCGCACACGCGGGGAACATCTCGTGTCGGTCTGTTTTTCCGCTGCCGTCTACGGTTCATCCCCGCACACGCGGGGAACATTAATGAATTACGCAAATCCGGGAGAGAGAATACGGTTCATCCCCGCACACGCGGGGAACATCGGAACCCCCGGCACATACGTACGATGAGACGCGGTTCATCCCCGCACACGCGGGGAACATTAGAAGACTCTCGGCAGGAAAAAATAATCTCACGGTTCATCCCCGCACACGCGGGGAACATTCATCGCCTCTGGAATAAAATTTATTTTTAGTCGGTTCATCCCCGCACACGCGGGGAACATCGACTCTCATCTATGACCGTATGCGGTCTATCCGGTTCATCCCCGCACACGCGGGGAACATTCTGCTATGCAGAAGACCATTCGGGACACGAACGGTTCATCCCCGCACACGCGGGGAACATCGACTCTCATCTATGACCGTATGCGGTCTATCCGGTTCATCCCCGCACACGCGGGGAACATTCTGCTATGCAGAAGACCATTCGGGACACGAACGGTTCATCCCCGCACACGCGGGGAACATGAAAAGTAACCGCAGACCTGATGATCGGAAATCGGTTCATCCCCGCACACGCGGGGAACATATTCTAACCAAACGCTCGAAACCGACCTCCGCTGGTTCATCCCCGCACACGCGGGGAACATCGAAACAGAAGAAACGGAATCAAGAATTGCGCCGGTTCATCCCCGCACACGCGGGGAACATCCTTGCGGCGGATTTTCTCGGAAGAGATTCATCGGTTCATCCCCGCACACGCGGGGAACATGTTCGGGCATAATCTCACGTTTGATATGGTTTCGGTTCATCCCCGCACACGCGGGGAACATCAAATTCATTTACCTGCATATTTCGTTTTAGGCGGTTCATCCCCGCACACGCGGGGAACATTCAAGCAATGTTATTCGCGTTTTTTGCGCGTGCGGTTCATCCCCGCACACGCGGGGAACATCCTAATTGGTCTTGTGCGCGATAGTACAATGCCGGTTCATCCCCGCACACGCGGGGAACATTGTGACCGATGATAACGCCTCTTTAACATGCGCGGTTCATCCCCGCACACGCGGGGAACATTTATGAGCGTTCAAGTTTTAATACAAACAGCGCGGTTCATCCCCGCACACGCGGGGAACATATTATGCCCGAACATGATATAATGGCTTTCGTCGGTTCATCCCCGCACACGCGGGGAACATATGTCCCGTTGATTGACAAAATTAGGCGTCAACGGTTCATCCCCGCACACGCGGGGAACATAATCAGTCGATCACGGACGTGGCCCGGTCCGGCGGTTCATCCCCGCACACGCGGGGAACATCCCCTGGGTGCCCCGGGGTGTGTCATCCCTGCCGGTTCATCCCCGCACACGCGGGGAACATTTCTGATCATTTCAGTTTATCCTCCGGATAAACGGTTCATCCCCGCACACGCGGGGAACATATTCGATAGGTATCGATAATGAATTCGTTTCCCGGTTCATCCCCGCACACGCGGGGAACATTTTTCCAGGGAATAACGATCGGTGATCGACTGCGGTTCATCCCCGCACACGCGGGGAACATCAAAATCAGATCGCTCCAGTTGCCGAAGATAACGGTTCATCCCCGCACACGCGGGGAACATTTTTTCGCCGTGGGCGCCGTCACATAGGTTGCCGGTTCATCCCCGCACACGCGGGGAACATTGGCAAAGAAGATTTCCGCCAAAGATTTGCTGCGGTTCATCCCCGCACACGCGGGGAACATACTTCCTCTACTTCCCCAAAATCATTGGTGAATTTTGGGGGCCTTTAATCTACCGACAAAAAAGCTTCTTCATACCGTGGCATTTCCCTTCGCATCATCGTCAACTAAACCACCGTTTTCCGGCAGAAAAGAAACCAACTTGATCCCATCCATCTCCTTCGGAATCCTGCGATTTGCTCCAAGCGTCATGAAGTCAAAACCCGATTCCGTGTTCGTGGTCCAGGCCATGACCGCGTTGCCGCCTGCCATCCCCTTTTCAACTTGTTCCCAGATCATTTCACGCACTCGCCGCGATACTTTGCCGATATAAACTCCAGCCCGGACTTCCAGGAGCCACACTGCCAGTCTTCCCCGCAACCGGGGAGGCACGTTCTCAGCCACGATGACCAGCATCGCCTATGCCCTCCTTGTTGGGAATCGCGGGCGCAACGGACTCTTCCGGCGGCTTCGGGACTTCAAGACCGCCGGCTGCAAGCACCTGTTCGATCGTCGGAATGATTCTTTGCAAAATCTTTGATTGCCTGAAAACATCACGGCACGCGATCCGCACATCGCGCTCGGGATTGCATCCCTTCTTCGAAGCAATACGGAACGCCACCGGCACAACGGTCTCGAACTTGAAAATATCCGCGATGTCGTAGACAAAAGACTGCGGCTTGCCGGTGTGGATGAACCCGATAGCCGGCGCATAACCCGCTGCAAGGATCGCCGCTTCACTGATGCCGTAAAGACATGCCGTGGCGGAACTCAGGCAACGGTTCGGCACGTCGCCGCTCCCCCATTCTGTGTGATCGTAGTTGCGGGCTTTCCATTCCACTTTGTACTGTTTTCCAAGAAGATCGTACATCTTGCGCACCCGCACACCCTCGATGCCGCGAAGCTGCTCCACGCTGCGTCTTTCCGGCGGCTCTTCCTTGAACCTCATCGCATACATCTTGCGGACAACCTTTAACCGTGCATCATCATCCAAAGCCAGTTTTGCCTGATACAAAAGCCGGTCAGCCCGCGCACCTCCCGGCTGGCCCGAGGCATACAGCCGCACGCCTCCGTCCCCGACCCAGACAAGTAGACATCCGACACGCGACGCCAGCGTCACCGCCGCATGCGATACCCGCGTGCCCGGCTCCAGCATCAGGCACGCCACCCCGCCCACGGGGATATGTGTGCGCACGCCGTTCTTGTCCACGATCACGAACGCGCCGTCGAGCACGTCGAGATTTCCTTTCTCCACGAAGAGGACCGATACGCGGTCCTTCATCGGGATAGGTTTGAGAGGAGGAAGAATGGGTTCGGTCATGGTGGCACCTCGTAAAATTACCGTTCAAGCAGTTTAAACCGCAGGAACCGGAGCAGCCGTTCAATAGATGCATGAATCAATCCCAGACCGGTTAAGCCGTATAAACCGTTCAAGCCGTGTAAACCGCGGCAACCGTTCAAACCGATTTAAAGCCGAGAATACCTTTGACATTCACGTCTTGTGTGCATATAATAACTGCATATCCTGGAGGTGCATGATATGCGTGCTACATTGAACATACCCGACGAGCTTATTTCCGAGGTGCAAAAACTGTCCGGGGAAAAATCCAAAACCAAAGCCATTGTTTCCGCCATGCAGGAGTTCGTCAGAGAGAAAAAGCTCCGAAAGATCATCGAGTTGAGGGGAAAAATCAAGATTGATGATGTTACCAAGGAACTTGAAGAACTCGAGATAAAGGAGCAGGAGGAAAATGACAAGAGATGGCGTGATCGTTGACACATCGGTTCTTATCGATTTTCTCAAGGACAAGGCGCCGCATGCCGCGGCAGTCACGGCGCTCATCAATTCGAAACGAATACGCACGACCGGCGTCATCATGGCGGAACTCCTCCAGGGCGCAAGGACCGCAACCGAGGAGGCGTATGTCATCGAACTTCTGGAAGGCATCCCCGCCATCGAAGTGACTTCGGCCCTATGGATGAAAGCAGGCAGGCTGTCCTGTGCCTTGCGAAGGAAAGGTGTAACCCTCCCGCTCTCCGATATTGCTGTCGCCGTTCTCGCCATTGAACACAACCTTTCTATTTTCACCCTCGACAGGCACTTTGAGCAGATACCAGGGGTGAAACTCCACAAACACGCGTAGCCGTTCGCAGCTGTCTGGAACTGCATCCAAGGCATTATGACTGCTAAGGGAGGCGGCAATTTGCCCCCACCCTTCAGTCTTTGCGCCTTCCTTTTCCTTTTTTTTCAATCCGCTTCATCTCCTTGACCGCTTCGAGGAATTGCCGTTCCACGGGAGACGGTTCATTCAGCCGCTCCTTCCGGTACTTTTCGTATTCTGCATATGCCTTTTCCAATGCCTTCTCATGACTGACTTTCCCGGCATGTTTGAGAATATCGCGGCCGCTGACCTTTAAAAAATCGTCAAGTTTCAAGATCCATTCGCGCATGTACATGGGCTTGCGGGAAAGGGCCTGAAGCTCCGCGAATTCCAGATACATGCTTACGATCCGGTTCAATACATCAAGCTCTTTTTCGTTCAGATAGTTCTTGGCGATTTCAGCGTCGGTCTTCCGGGGTTTATCGCCCAACCAGGTCGTCATGCCCATGTTCGGCTTTGCCGCATCCGCCCTGCCGTAAATAATCTCCGCCGCCGTCTGTCCATGAGCGGCCCAGTGCATTTTGTTCTGCACCGCAGCGAAAAACTTCTGCGAAAGATCAACGTCCGGATCATAGTCGATACTGGTGGCGTAGATATCCAGGACCTTGCGCCAAAAGACCTTTTCTGAAGAGCGAATGTCCCGAATGCGGGCCAGCAGCTCGTCGAAATAATTGCCGCCTCCGGCCTGTTTCAGCCGGTCGTCGTCCATGGCGAAGCCCTTGATGATGTATTCCCGCAGCCGCTGTGTGGCCCAGATGCGAAACTGCGTGCCGCGATGGGATTTCACCCGATACCCCACGGATATGATCACGTCGAGGTTGTAGAATTTTGTCTGGTATTTTTTATTGTCCGCGGCAGTTGTTAAGTATTCCTTAATAACTGAATCCGCCTCCAGCTCCCCTTCTTCAAAGATGTGATTGATATGGATGTTGATATTGGGGACGGAGGTCTGGAACAGTTCGGCCATAAGCTTCTGAGTCAGCCAGACGGTTTCATCCTGCAGCCGGACCTCTATCCTGATTTTCCCATCCTCGGTCTGGTAGAGGATCAACTCATTTTTTGATGGAACTGGCTCTTTCTTTTTCTTCATGGTCATACTCCCCAGCAGTATAAATGGCAATCTCCAGAATAGGGGGGTGGCAATTTGCCCCTACCCTTCGCATTCCCATCCGCGCAAGCCCGCACACTCACACTCGCCGCACCAGCATGAGCCCGCAGCCGAAGCCTTTGGCGGTACGATGTCGACTTATATAACTTCATATCCGCCCTGTCCCATGATGTGTTCGTACTCTTCGTGGTGCGTGCAACCTACGCTCAGTTGCAAACGATACCGGTGCATCCGGAAGGGAGTCGCTCCCTTCACCGAAGTTATCCACCTCTTCCTGCCAGGTGAATGAATCGATCGATTTTTCACCTATAAGGAGCCGTAAGGCGTCGTCTCGATTTTCTTTCAGGAGCCGAGGCAAAGTGTCCCTGTTCTCCTTTAAGCCGACAAGCACCGGGGCTGATGGAATGCAGGTTTTGCGTCCAAACCAGATACCCCATTTGGGATCAGCGAGTGCAGCGGCGATTTCACCCAGCAGAACCGCATCACCCTCGAGGAGAACACCAAAGGAAGCGTCTGTAAGATACTGCCGATGGGTAAGAACCGCAAGAGATTGCCCGTTCTTTGCCCTCGGTTTCCCATCATCAGCAGACACGGTTATATGTCCACGCTCAGCAGGAGCATTAGGATCGTAACCACCGCCAACAGTGTGATAGTCTTGTAACCTGCGAACAGGCAGATCCTTTTTTATCCCTTTCCGGGGAATGGCAATCGCTGTCATACGCACTGTTTCAAACGCAGAAAGATTTTTTCGTTCCTCGTCGCTTCCACGAGGGCACCCGAGCGCAGCGCAGCACATCCCGGCGATACCGCTCTTTGTCGGCATCAAGCCGGTATTGCGACGGTTGTATTGACTATCGAATCCCCAGGATTGAAGAGGACCTTCTAGTCGAAGGGCCAGATAACGTTTATCAGATGACATGTTTCACCATCTCGTCGAGGAAATTGTTCAGGGCAACCGAGTCCAATCCAGCAACCTTTTCGCTTGCAGTCGTCACCTTATCAGATTTCCCGTTAAGTTGCTCCTTGACAGACTTTCTAACTGTCGCCATGGCAGACCCATCCATGCCCCATGTTTCCTTTAGGTCGGCATATTCAGCATTCAGTCGTTTTATCGCTTCAACAGCATATCCTGATGTAGACTTGATCGGGCTCTCGAACGCATTTATCAGTTGAACTGGATGGCCTTTTTCACGCATAACGCCAAGTACATAATCAGGCATTGTATTTCCATTCATCGTGTTCTTGCGTGCGCTGGGTATGGCCTTGATCGTTGCCTCCACAAAAGTACGGACAACACTCTGCCGCTCTTCCTTTGTCATGCCTTTCAAGTGGTCAGCATCGGCAAGCATATCGAGATTGAGCGCTGCAAAACGGTAATAGGTGGCCGAATTGAACTCCAACGTGCCGGTGTGGCCTGCGCCAGCGTCCTCTTTGGGCTGCAGGTCATCTACTGCGGCGAAAAAATCGATTTCATTGTCTACTTTGTGGGTCGAGAGAGCATGAGAAAACATAGAGGCGGCTTCAACGGTCAACGTATGATCATTTGCTACCATACGTCCAAACAGGGCGATATCCGCGGCATCCTTTGGAAGACTTTTTGTTTCCTTCTTTTCCCCTTTGAATGCTTTTTCCAGCGGTTTTTTGAGAATACCGGCTACGAGGTTCGTGAACTTCTTGACGGATAGTTTTTTCTCTCCTTTGTCCTTTTTGGTGGGCTCTTCTTCATCAACGTCCTCATCACCATCCTCGTCTTTTGCCAGTTTCTCCTTATCAACAGAAGCTATCGCAGCGACCATCTTCTGTTTATCCTCATCATTTAGTGCATGGAGAACGTCTGCGAATATATCGTATTCAAGAGGTGATAAGTATACGAGTGTCTTTACTTTCCCCTCCTGCTTCGGTTTTGGATCAAGTTTTGCCAGGTAATGCCCAGCGCAGAGAGACAAAGCATTTGTTGTTCCGTCAGGTTCTTTGAGAGCTTTAAGTGCAGTCGATATTTTCTCAATAAACAGCCTGCTTCGCTTCCCCCTAAACTGGCCCGAGGTATCAAGGTCTTTTTCTGCCAACTCGCGGATCGCCCGCTTCCATGATTGGCTCGATACGCGAGCGCGCTGAACGCCTCCAAAGACCGCCGTCTTGGGCGAATTGAGGTCGTCACGGTTGAGACAGGCAACGGGTACCGATTGAATGATATGCAGTTCAAGATGTCTCATGGTTTTTTCTCCTTTTTGATTTGAATGAGGTTAAAGTTTAGTCGGCGCAAGCAGCAACAAACCGAAACCAAAGCCTTTGGCTCCACCGATCCCGGCAAAATATGATTCTGTAAAATGCGCTGTATTAGTTACTTCCAAGACACCGCGAAACTGGACTCCTCCGTGATAGGCTGCATTTTCCTGCTTGCGAAAATGGTTTACTACCAGTCGGCTTATTTCGAGAGTCTTTTCTTCCACGATTCTAAAACCGCCGGGTAGCTCTATCCTGTCCTCACCCTTATGGCATACGACCGATCGAACCTTTCCCTTTTGAACGAGCCACGCTTTCAGTTCATCCTGTTTTACCAGCGGTACCCGTTTACCGCGCTTCCATTTTCCATTGGGTCGCACCAAAGGCTTTCCGTCCGGACCATGCTGCACGACTGCCTTCACCGGGTTCGCCCGCAAATCAAAGGCATAATATCGGTGCGAAAGAAATGACGGGCCAATTTCATTAACCGCAAAACCATCCAGCGTGCACCATTGAGGCCTTTCTGGTTTTTCTTTTGCCATCACCCAAAATCGGTACGCGCCTTCAAGCTGGTCAATTCGCGTAAGAAAACCAATATCATTCCGGGTTTTATTGGGTGCATTGGGATAGCACTTCCACAGCATTTTGTGCCAGGAGTAGATGTCATCGGAAATCCCTTCCGCATGAATGGTCTTCGCATCCACATCTAAACGCGCAAGCCAGCTCATACCACCTCCTCAGTCGCCGGAGGAACACCCGGAGTCCAAAACTCCGCCGCCCATTTCGTTTTCGTGTCGTCACCCCAGTCTTTTATATCGGACGCCAATTGAGTATAATTGATGCGTACATTCAGCGCTTTCGCCATGCGCACCATGCGTAGTACGCGAGAGCATACCTCGTCTCTTTCAGCGGCCAGCACATGCTGAAATCGTCGTTCGATTGGCGTGAGTTTATTATCTTTATTCGCCGCTTCCCCACGTTCGCGCTGGATTGTTTTGCAGGTCGTTCCAAAGTTTCCCGCAAAATATTCCGCCGGATGTGTTGCATAGAGTCCAGCGATAAACGAGCGAACCTCATCTTTAATCGGCACTCCCAAGCGATTCAATGCCGGCCATGCACGGTGTTTTTTATTCTCCACAAGTATGCATCGAAGGTTGGCCATCATCCCCCGATCATCTCTTACTTTACACTTGCGGAGTTCTTCAAGATAGCTCATTCAATTTCCTCCTTCGTTTCATTGGTATCGGATTCCGGTACGTCTTTTATTATCGTCAGCTTCAGCCAGCCTTTTGCAAAAGCACGCATCTGCCTTGGAGTCTCCTGTCCGCATGCAATGCGGTATGCTTCGTGTGCGGCGCTGTAAAGCAATTTTCCCCATGCCTTGCGTGTAGGCTCGGCGTCAGCTGTTCCGATGGCTTCAATGTGGTTCATCAGTAGCGGCAAATTCTTTTCAACAGTGGTCCAATACGATAAGAATGCTGTCTGAGCCACTCTATTCCTTAGTGCATTTTGTTTTTTCGCCTCGGTTCTTTTGACGCGCGGCTTCCAATCATTGTCAATGACAGACCGATACTCCTCCATTGCCCTACGAAGTTTACGAGCATACCCCTCTGCCCCAATTACTCTATCTGTTCCGACAACCTCCGCCTGGTACACAGGGAAATTGTCATGGAATGCAGGCGTGATATGAAAGACCGATTCTAAGGCGATACCCATAGAGGCTTGCTCGCGAGTCATGGCACATACATGAAAATCGTACTTGGTTTCATAGGGCGCATTTTGCATAGCTAGCGGTCCGCCAATACCAAAAGCTGACCGATTAACAAGAAGCGCTGACAACTCTCTCCATAATGCTTTTGCCGGGTCTACCTTGACAACCCTACGTTCAGTAGTCTCTATTCCTTTTTTATCTCGCATTGTCGCTAGTCTAACGGCGGCGGTAGGTTCTGAGGCAAACCCATCCTTGAATGTTGGGTACTTGAATCCATTGCAGCAGTACATCTGGTCAGAATTTGGAATGAGGTGAATCCATCGAGATATTGGCACCAGCCGCCCGAGGTAAGTCTTCGTAGCATTAATGGCGCTATCAGAATCGTTCTCTGGCGAATCAGGAAAGAACTCCCATACTGGCTTGCCTAAGTTGATTTCAGAAAATATGATGCTTTTCTTGGTAGTGTCATATGTTTTGTATCCATTCCCAATTGACTTGAATGTCGGCAAATTTAAGTGAATTGTTTCTGCAATCGTTTTTCCACGAAACAAACAATGGGCCATGGATTGAGACAAGCACGGAGCGTCGGGGTTGCCAACTTGCGACGTTTTTACCGCTTTCCACTGCGCAACAGGCGAACCACCACCTGACGAGAAGTTTTGGAATGTCAGTAAATTTAATGCAATTCTCTCAGGTTCAATCTGACGTAAAACTGTTTGCCCGGCATGATCGTTCAGTGTCGAATTGTTGCCGGTTGCCAACTCAAAATCAAGAAGAGCAACAGGGGATGTTTTTCCAGTATCCTTGTCTTCCTTTTCAACACCTTTTAATTTTGCCACCTGCAACCATGGCCTATCCTTGTGGAACAACTCAAAAACGCCAGATTCAGGATCATTCCATTTCGTCAAGTATTTCCGTACGGCATCTGGCAGTTTTTTCGGCACTTCGCACCATTCATCATAATTCTTCGGACCGTTGAGCGCCGCATGAGCAACACAGAGAAAAAGCCGCATCAAAGATACTCGTTCATGTGGCCGCACCGCCAGATCGACGAATTTCTCGCCTTCGGTCAGTATTTCTGACAGACTGGCCAGTTCTCGCTTACCCGCTGTGCTTACTACCGGTATCCACTGGTCAAATGCTACGTTCATGCTTCCTCCTTTCCTTCTGCTTTTTCGACGACAAGGCCTAAATCATTTGAATAGTAAAAACGGATTCCATCTTTCAACCCTTTCACTTTAACGATATTATCGTCCGCAACAATTCCTACGCTCTGAGCGCCAAAAAGATAGTCATCAAAAGCGGGAGACGGCTCAACACGCTCAAAGCAATATTCCGGTACTCTCACAAGGTTCCTGTGTATGGCTTGAGCCGTTGGGAGCCGGAACTTATCGCCGCCGAGTTTCTCTGATGAATTATCAATAAACGTCGCGTTTTTCTCGCTACTGCTGCGGCAAAGCACCAGTGAAACAGTCGGCACATCGTTAAGGCGAGTCTGAACCCCCTCTTCATCAGGCAATTGGACTTGCCAATAGTTGCTGTTCATGGCCGCCTTGAACCGTTCGTTGGAATCACGGACAAAGCGATCATCGAATAGCTTCTCCCATGATTTCGGATCATCGTCCCGAACGCTATATGTCGCCTCTATCAACTCGCGTATCTGCCCAGGAACTGCGACCCTCGGATAATTTGCCCACAATTGAAGAGTTCTCAAAAGCACAAATGGGTCGTATACATGCGCTTTACCTCCAAGGGCGTCCACGATAGCCTTTGGTTCCATGCTTCGGAACTCATCAAGACTATTCTCTTCCCTTATAATGCACAGCCGCGCCTCATTAATCGGGCGTGGCCCCCGTTCATGCCGCCACAGTCGCCCAAGACGCTGAAGAAGCATGTCGGTCGGCGCCAGTTCGGTAATCATGAGATCGGCGTCAAGATCAACGCTTTGCTCAACAACCTGAGTGGAAATAAGAATCGATCCGCATCTTGTCGTCCCAACTTTGCCGAAGCGCTCCATCCATTCGTCTTCGAGGATTTCACGTCGCCAATACGGGAAGCGCGCATGCAAAAGACCTATGGGGAGCTCTTCTCGGGCTTGTTCCTTGAAGCGCTGGTATTTTTTTTGCGCTGATGTGATAGTATCGCATATCCAGAGAACCGCCCCGCCTTTTCGCGCAAGCGCAATAGCCTCTTCAGCGGCTTTCTCCGCAGCAATGAAATCAACTTTGACGGTTTTTGACTTCGGCGGTGTTGCTGCTGCCGGTTCAAGTACGTTCCCTTCATGTCGCCCGGTAATAAGGGGATAAGGCAGTTGCGCATTATCCGCGGCACTACCAGGAACCTCGGTAATCTGCCCAAGTCGTTTTCCTGAAAGGGTTGCGGACAGGACAATTACCGTGCAGCCCAGCGCTTCAAGCGTCGTAATAAGCTTGTCGATCAGCGTTCCCGTGTACAGGTCATAAGAATGCACCTCATCAAGAATCACAACCTTCCCTGCAAGCGCGAAATGTCGGACGAAAAAGTGCTTCGCCGCCACAACACCAAGCAAGGCCTGATCAACGGTGCCGACGCCAAATGGCGCGATAAGCGCCCGCTTTGCCGAAGAGAACCAATCCCGACCTGCCCGCGCATCCTCACGAGCGGAATCACGGATCGTAGCGTCTGGTGATAGAGGGGGTTCTTGATCCATCAGCCAGGAATTACCATGAATCAGGCGAGTTGCACTGGATGTGCGGGAGATACGCTGTACAAACTCTTTCATCCGCAGGTGCATTCGATTGCTCGTTGCCTGCGTGGGAAGCGCAAAATAGATGCCCGTTGCCTTTCCAGAAACGAGCAATCGATACGCAGCCCATAGCGCCGCTTCCGTTTTGCCCATACCCATCGGCGCTTCGATAACATATATTCCGGGACCGCCGATAATCGCGAGTGTTTTCTCCTGCATCTCGTTCGGAACCCAGCAGCTGTCGGGCCGCTCAGCATCATGGAATAAATCGTGAAAAGACAGTTTATCGATGAATTCAGTTTTCCGGAATCCGATTGATTCGAGTGCGTTTATTGCTAATGAGGCGACATCAACATTTTCTGCTCTTCGCTCCGGAGGAAAATACCGTTCATCAGACCCGATCCAATCAGCGACAGAAGTGAGCCCGGCAAGCCACCAGATGGCGGGAGATTCATCACTGATGGCGTTTGCTGAGATTTCGCCGTTGAGTTTGTTCCAAAGTTGTTCGGCGCAATTTTGGCGTTCGTTATTCCAATCAATGCCGCTGCTGCCTTCCGTGATTTGCTTTATCAAATACGGTGGTTTAATACCACGCGGATTCGGAAGGCATTTTATCCGGCCATGATGCGCCCCGAGGACTGCCGCCAGATAGGAAGCCGAATCTCTCGACATGCCTTTATTCAAAAGAAAATCTTGAATCGCCGACTGAGAAACCTTGCCATGATCCGATTCCATGACGTTCCAGCGATATTTACTATCCATTTCCGATAGATTGTTTTCTTTAAGCCATGCTTCGCACTTTCGCTGGAAGCCCGGCGATATCTTTCCAAGGTCATGGAGGGCGGCAAGTGCGCCGACAGCTGCGGAATTTAACTGAAACCGATCGAGAAGATCAAGCGATGTTTCGGCGATACGTCGCGCTACACACCCTACGTTGGCCATGTGATCGTACACAGAAAGACCTGGTTTTTCGTCTGTAGTCGTCTTTGCCCAAAAGTTCGTCATTCAATTCCTTTTTTTTCATCTATGCCGGGACATCCAGACAGTGATGTGGGCATAAAAGATACTTCAGGTTTCTGCTGAAAAATCCTTCATCTCGAACCCGGCGTGCCGAGCCTGAGCCGTCTTCCCCGCCCGTAGGCACATCGAGCAATTCCGGAAATGCCTATTGCCCCTGCTCCTGTTCCGCAACCCACTCCACAAGCTTGCGCCTCAATTCCTCCTTCGAGGGCAGGTAGAGCCGGTATTCCTTCGCGTGGATATTGGTGTCCTTCGGAAGGGTAATTTCGACCAGCGCGTCGTGCTTCTTCTTGCAGAGAATGATCCCAACGGTAGGATGCTCCGCCTTCGTCTTCACACGGCGGTCGAAGTAGTTGACGTACATCTTTACCCCGTTAGATAATTTTGCAGCCTGGTATTTATGTAGCGTTTGCCCCATGATGTTTTTAAGTATTTCTCCCTTCTTGTTGCATCTTGCTGATTCAGACATCCCTCAAAATAGATTATCGTCAGAGGACGCCTGTTTCTTGTTGATGATACCTCACCGCTCTCGTGCTCATTCAGCCGTTTCTTCAGATCATTTGTATAGCCGACATAGTTATTGCCGTCCTTCAAGCTGCGTAATACATAGACGTAGTACACTTGTTTTTCTCCATTGGATATCTAACGGGGTAAATCTGGCCGAGGTCCTGGTGTGTCAGCTTGCCGATCTTTACCCCGTGCGATAAGTTATCAATATCCCATATGTGAATTCGACATAACGTCTGCCATCTTTGATAATTCGCTGCATACAAACCGGCAAAGGTTTTATATCTCACGGGGTGAAGGTCGATCAACACGTAGCAGCGGAGCAGGCGGTTGTAAAAGACAAGGTCCACGAAGTAGTGGTCTTCGTCGAAGGTGAACCGCTTCTGGCGGGCCTCGAACAAAAAGCCTTTGCCTAATTCCAGGAGGAAGCGTTCGAGTTTGTCGATGATGGCGGATTCAAGATCGGACTCCGAGTATTTTACTTTTTCATCAAGACCGAGGAACTCCAGCACATAAGGCTCTTTCAGAAGGTCCTGAGGAGCGACGACGGCCTGGCCTTCCTGTGCCAGTTTTCGGATTCCGTCCTTGTCGCGGCTCAGCGATAACCGTTCATAGAGGCCGGAATCGTACTGACGCTTGAGTTCCGGCAACGTCCAGGAGTTCTGGGCCGCCTCCATTTCGTAAAACCGGCGTTCACCCTCGTTGCGGATGCCGATAAGAAAAATGTATTGAGACCACGAAAGGGGGAAAACAGCGGCCAATTGCGCAGACGGCATCTGCGCAATCTGAAGTGCATGTTCCTTCAAGGGCCGGGGCGAGGTGTTTTGCACTTTCCCAAACGGCGTCCGGGCAAGATGCTCGGGCCGACTTCGGTATGCAAGATAAAACCGCCGCATGTACTCTAAATTTCTTTTGGAAAATCCGCTTCCGAATTCAGCAGTCAACCGGTCCGACAGGGTCTTGAGAACCAGCTTGCCGTATTCGGCGCGCTGCGCGCCTTGTTGCTCATGCTCGACGATCCGGCGGCCGATCTCAAAGCTCGTCAGCACCTGCAGAGTATCCACGCTGCGAACAACCGCTTTTCGCGCAGAGCGGATGAGCTCGCGGATGGATGCGAAAAGCGTATCGAGGCTTTCTACCGCACCACCGGCTTTCCGGGTCGTTTTCTTATCGGCCATCGCTAAATCCTTTCATATTTTTCTGTTCTTCCATTGATAACCATCCATCGCCGCCACATCGAGACAGTGATACGGCAGCAGATGATAGCCCAGCCCGTCTTTCTCCGCCTTCCCCCAATACCGGTAATAGCTTTCAGTCTTAGACATTTTCGTTTAATCCGATTAAGCCGTCGCAGCTGCGTAAGCCGGTCAAGTAAAAGAACCGACCAAACAGTTTAAACTGTGAAATCTGTTTAAGCCGGCTTAAATAACAGTTCAAACCGTTTAAACCAATGCAACCGTTTGAACCGCTTAAGCCGATAAATCCGTTTAAACCGTTGCAACCGTTTGAACTGTTTAAACCGTATTCTTCTTATCCAAATTCAACTCTTTCATAATTTCGTCCATTTCCTCTTTCATGCTCTTCTGTTTCGGCATCTTATACTTCGCCCCCTTATACGGGCTGCCTTTGAGCGACTCCATAAAGTTGTTCAACATGATGGACAGCTTCTTGAAAGCATCTATCAACCGGTCGCACTCTTCTCCGGCGACATATCCCTGGTCCCGGGCGACGTAGAGCTGCGAGCGCACCTCGCCGCACGAGGCCTTGGCGATGGAGAGAAATTGAATGAACTCCTGGTTGCCGCCGCGCTCGTAGCCTTCGGCGATGTTGGACATCACGGACACGACTGCCCGCCGAATCTGACTTTTCAAGTCGTAGTCTTTCGCGAACCGGCCGTCGTTGCTCAATGCATAGATCCTGTTCGTGAGTATCCGAGAGAGTTTCCATACCTCCAGGTCTTCGAAGTACATATTCCCCTCCTCTGTTTAAGCTGTTTAAACCGTTTGAACCGTTTAAGCCGTTATTTCCCCATCATCTCCACCCACATCCTCGCCACCAATCGTGCGTCGTCAAGAGCGCGGTGGCGCTTGGTCTCTCCAGGTATCCTGCCGCACACATGCCGGTAGACTGTTTCAAGTTTATGGTTCCGCAGCTTCGGATACAGACTCCTGCTCAATTGCAGCGTGCAGTGACAGGGATTCGTCAGGCCCATGCCGAGCCGCAGAAATTCGTGGCTGATGAATCCCATGTCGAATCTTGCGTTATGGGCCACAAGCGTGCAGTCCGCGATAAACTTCCTGAATTCCGGCATGACCTCGTCCGCCTTCGGTTTGCCGATCAGCATTTCCTCGGTAATTCCATGCACCTGCTGCGCGGCCCAATGAATCGGCTGATTAACACAGATGAGCGCATGGAACTCTTCGTCGATATTCATTCCTTCCACCAGAACCGCGCCGAGTTCGATGATCCGGTCTCCCCTTGACGCCGAAAGTCCGGTTGTTTCCACGTCAACGGCGATGAAACGGTTTGCTGCCTTGGAAAGGGCCTTTTCTGCACTGTCTTTTACGGTTTTTCGTCTCATATCCTATCAAAGGTACAGGCTCAAAACGTGAGCCTGCGAAATATGCCTACCTTTTATTCTTCTCGCCCCTCCCTGTGAAAAATCTCTTTTTCAGCGCCGACTCTGCGCCGCCATATTGTGCCCTCGCCCGCCACAATTTATCCCGAACCTCCGTCCTTAGCGCGGGAGGCGCCAGAACTTCCACCTCCGGCCCGTGCTTAAGAACATCCATGACCAGCTCTCGTGAATCCGAATACGGCACTTCAAGAACGTATTGACCGTTTTCGAACCGACCATTCTGCCGGGGATGCCAGACTTCATCGGCGACCCATTTCGAGCGCTCGGCGGTAAAGCGCAGAACCGCCTTTCGATTGGCCCTGCCGGAAAATATGCCGTATGCAGAGGCAAAGTATGCATTAAGCTTTCCGTCGCTGATTTCCACGGCCCGCACGTCCAGTATGCGCGCTTTCAGTATCCGATCCACGGAGAAACTTCTGAGCGCCCGCTTCGTGTGGTCCCATGCGTCCAAGTACCAGTTGTCCCGGTAATGGACAAGTCGTTGAGGAGAAATGGCGCGTTCGGTGGTTTTATCTCGCTGGCGTCCATAATAATGGATATGCAGACGCTTGCGTTTGAGCACCGCGTCCGCGACAGCGGCAAAGTGCTCGGAATCGCTTCTCCGTCCGGCCATTCGCAGGATGCGCACTCGTTTTTCGACCCGGCTTTGGTCTGGTTGCCGGTTTTTCAGAATTTGCTCTATCCTTTTGCGAAGCGGCGCGATATGGCTTTCGAGCAGGCCGGGCTGGGCTTCGGACAGCAGTTGCTGGACGGTCAGGAGGGCGTGGAGTTCCGAGGCGTTGAACCAGAGGCCGGGCAGCTCGTAGGGGTGCTCGCCCGTAGGCGCGTAATAGTAGCCGGAGGTCTTTCGGTCGTACTCGATGGGAGCGCCAAGATAGTTCCGCATGTCCCGGACCATTCGGGTGAACGTGGCGCGGGAACATTCAAGCCTTTCCTGGATATCGAAGCTGGTGACGGGATAACGTGAGCGGGCAAAGATTTGGTGCAGACAGAAAATACGGTCGAACAGATCCATCGCCTTATCTCCCGTGCAGGTTTAGTTGCTTGTTGTTGAAATTGACGCTACGGCTGCAGGAACGACGCTATCATACTCATGAGAGAATATCAATCCCCCGGAAATACCCCGGCGGCAAAAGACAGCTTTGTGAAAGGGAGGGAGCACACCAATTGCGGATTATGTGATTTTCAGCAGATCCTTCACGGCTTTTAAGAAAGCCTTTCCTTCCTCTATCTTGAGCGTCGCCACAGGTTCCACGATTTCTTTCTGGATATCATAGTCGGCAACCTCGCGGACCTTTCTCGCATCGATAAGCATACGATGAAATTTCTGGTCGATTCTGCCCGGCTTCGCGAAATAATAGCCGAGGGCCGATTCGACGGCTGAGTGTTTTACCACATCGATATTTTCGGATTTCAGCAACGCCTGGGCGGCATAATACATCGCATAGTAGATTTTACTTGCGGCATCGGAGGGGTAACCGTCATCGTGCAGCTTTTCCGCCACCTCGAGGGCGTGGCCCGCTTTCTCAAGGAGCTTTTGGATCTCCGGGCTCATACGGCAATCCCCTCGGCTTCCACGTGCCGGTAGAACGAATATCCCTTGCCAAGGGCGTCGGCATACGAGGCTTCTTGGAACACTTTCAGGGATATGATCGGTTTGAAGTCATGGTCCCACATCACTTGATATGCAACATCTTCAAGCTGCGCTTCCAGCTGCGGGGTAAATTCGTCCACCAGCGCAACAAGGTCAAGATCGGAGTCCGCCGCAGCTTCGCCTTTAGCCCGCGAACCGAACACAATCAGCCGTTTTATCTTTTTTGCCGTGTCCTGTGAGAGCCTGTTCTTGAATTCCAAAACAAGCTCCCTGTCCCTCATATCCATAGTTCCCTCCAATACCATAAATGATGCTCGCAATGGTGTTTTCGTTGGGGCCATTATAGCATAATGAACCATCCCAAGGAAAATTTTCCCTCCTCAGAGATATAATTGACAGGTGCAGGGAAAAGCGTTAAGTTATTTTTATGAAGAGCGCAGTAGAGATCTACCGGCTCCTCCCGAAAACCAACTGCGGATCCTGCGGTCTGTCCAGCTGCTTCGGGTATGCCGCGAAGCTGGCCTCACATCAGGCCTCGGTTGATGATTGCCCCAATATGACGGACTCGGCGAGAGAGGCCCTCCGCGAGGCCGATGCGGCGCAGCAGGATGCACAGGGAACGGTGTTCGAGCAATCGCTGAGAGCGCTGCAGCCCAGGGTCGGGGCACTCGATTTCGGCAAGACGGCCGCACTTTTCGGAGCCGACCTGACCGGCCCCGACAGCCTCGAAATCCTGTTTCTCAACGAGCGCTATGCCGTAACGAAGGAAAAGATCGTGGACCCGTCGGGCAAACAACCGGAGCCCTTTATCTCCATCCTCATCTACAACCATCTTTGCATGCCCGACCCGCCCGCTCCTGCGGGTGAGTGGATAACCTTCAGCTCCGTACCGGCGTCTCACGCAAAGGACAAGGCCTGGGCAGGACACGTCGAGGACGTGATCGCGAAGCACTTCGACGGCAGGATCGACGCCCTCAAGGCTGCGTGTGAAAAATTCGGCGGTGTTCCCGCGAACGTCGACAACGGCTCGGGATGTTTGG
>CAVYLT010000112.1:0-4712 GCA_963769335.1 Nitrospirota bacterium
GCAATCGGGCATCGTGTTTCTGGACGAGATCGACAAGATCGCCGGCCGCGAATCGCACGGCCCGGATGTTTCCCGCGAGGGCGTCCAACGGGACCTTTTGCCGATCGTGGAGGGATCGACGATATCGACCAAATACGGGCCGGTCAAAACCGACCATATCCTGTTCGTGGCAGCCGGGGCGTTCCATGTGTCCAAACCGTCTGACCTGATCCCCGAACTCCAGGGCAGGTTTCCCATCCGGGTGGAACTCGACTCCCTCGGAAAGGCTGATTTCATCCGCATTCTGACTGAGCCGCAGAACGCTCTTATCAAACAGCAGGTGGCGCTTCTGGCCACC
Organism: Nitrospirota bacterium; assembly: GCA_963769335.1. Taxonomy (GTDB): domain Bacteria; phylum Nitrospirota; class UBA9217; order UBA9217; family UBA9217; genus JAJYKN01. The sequence continues at coordinate 338 of CAVYLT010000112.1, forward strand.
GAGGAGATCGAGCTCAACTTTTCGGCCGACGCAATCGAGGAAATCGCGGGCATCGCAGCACAAGTGAATGAGCGGACCGAAAACATCGGAGCGCGAAGACTGCATACGATCATGGAGCGGCTGCTGGACGAGATCTCCTTCGATGCGCCAGAGAAAAAGGGGGCAAAGGTCTCGATCAATGCCGCATACGTTCAGGAGCGATTGGCCGAAGTGCTGAAGAGCGAGGACCTGAGCCGATATATATTGTAAAATCCGCCACAGAGGCGCAGAAAAAATCTTTTTTTTATTTCTTTTCCGGGTCTCCGTGGCAAGTGCTCCCGAGGTTTGCATGCAAAAACTGATTGAAAAAGCAAAAACGCTTATTGAGGCAATGCCGTACATCCAGACGTTCCGGGGCAAAACCTTCGTGATCAAATACGGTGGAAATGCCATGATCGACGAGGGTCTGAAACAGGGTTTTGCCCAGGACGTAGTGCTCATGCGCTACATCGGGATCAATCCGGTTATCGTTCACGGCGGAGGTCCGCAGATCGGCAAGACCATGGAGCGGATGGGCAAGAAACCGACGTTCGTGTCTGGCCAGCGGGTGACCGACGAGGAGACCATGGATATTGTAGAAATGGTGCTCGGCGGCAAGGTGAACAAGGAAATCGTGAACCTTATCAACCAAGCCGGCGGCAAGGCAGTGGGCTTGACCGGCAAAGACGGCGGTCTCATCCAGGCCAGGAAACTCAAGGTTACCAGAAAATCCGAGGAAACCGGCGAAACGGAGATTATCGACATCGGACTCGTGGGTGAGGTGAACGAGGTCAGGCCCGGAGCGCTCCACGCACTGGATCAAGGCGGTTTTATCCCGGTCATCGCTCCCGTCGGCGTCGGAGCGGCCGGGGAAACGTACAACATCAATGCCGATCTCGTAGCCGGAGCAATTGCCGGGGCGTTAAAGGCGGAAAAACTGATCCTTCTCACGGACCAGGCGGGAATCCTCGACAAGGACAAGAACCTTATTCCAACGCTGGATAAGAAAAAGGTGGAGACCTTGATCAATGCCGGTACGATCGCGGGCGGCATGCTGCCCAAGACCAAATCCTGCTTTGAGGCCCTCGATGCCGGCTGCGTGAAGGTGCACATTATCGATGGCCGTGTCCCCCATGCTCTGCTGCTCGAAATCTTCACCAAAGAAGGCATCGGCACGGAAATCATGCTGTAAGGGTCAGGAAATACTGTGAAGCCTGCAGGTGCGCCAATCGACCCAAATTGACAACAGAAAATGCAAAGTGTATTATGTTGTCCATGATCAGGCTGTATGCATTTCAACAATCAACAAAGATGGGACAGGCCGCAAAACTTACTTTCGTGCCGTTAATCGCAGTTCTCGTACTCTTCATGATCGGGATCTCGTTCGGCAACGCCGCGGCCGCAGAGCCGGCGGGGTTCAATTTGATCGGAACGATCGTGAGTAAAGCGTTTACCGGAGCGGTAATCAAGGACGGGACAGGCATGCAGACTTTTTTCCGGCTGTACGAAGCCTTGCCGGATGGGTCAAAGATTGTCCGCGTACAAGACGACAATATTTCACTCAAAGGAACCGACGGATCGCTCTACGACATGTATATTTCCCACGAAAAGATTGCGGGATCTGCCGCCCCGCCGCAGATCAGCGCCAATTCCCCGGTAAACATCAACACCCCCTCGCCGGCGTATCCGGGTGCCGACGTCATTAATGCGCGACGTCAGCGACGACACAGTCGACATTCATCAGAAGAAGAATAACGGAGGTGCCACATTTTCTCGTAAACACTCTCATCGGTGATTTACGACACGAACCCTGCGGCTGTACACCATACCCTGCGGATTTCGCATAAGCCAGTAGGATGGCCATGCGATATGCCCAAAAAATAAGAGGGCTACGGATAATTCCGCAACCCTCTTTTCATAACTATTGTACTGCCTCCACGATCTTCTATTACAGGCTCGCCTTCCAAATTGACTTGCCTTGAGCATCCTTTGCTTTGAAAATTTTAAATATCGGCGTCGTTTCCATTTGTTTGGTCTGGCCGTTAGCCATAGCAACACTCAAGCTGAGTTTAACTTTTACCGGCCAGACACCATTCGCATCCTTCTTGCCTTTTTCAAGGATTACAATGGGCGCCGTTACGGTAAAGCCCCCGCTTTTAAGAAGACCGCTGTCATCTATTGCCTTGAGTACTTCAGCATCGGAAGGGCCGAAAAATCGCGAGCATCCCGCTCCGTTGAGGACAAGTGCAAACAACAAAAACGCCACAACAAATTTCATTCCGCTTTTCACTTCATTTCTCCTTCATTGACATTATTTCGCCTTAATACCGTCGATCTTTGGACAACGGAAGTGCCCGGACTTTGCATCCGGGCACTTCCTGAATTTTTCTCCCAACAATATCGCATTCCGTTCAGGCAATCACCATTACCAGGCCCTCGTTACGTGACAACTTGGCGTGCATGTTGGATAAGGGGGGCCTTGGTTGTAGTTCACATAGTCTTGAATCGTAGCCGAAGCAGGCCCTTCCAGCGTCGACGTATTTAAGGACGTGAAATGGTTTTGAACAAGCTTCGAAACATCATGGCAAAAATTGCAGTTTATATTCTGCAGAATCACATGAGTGTAGTGCTGACCGGACACGAAGCTGTTATACTGGCTGGTACCGAAAGAGTGGCACGAAGTGCACTGGGTGCTCACATCGATCTTGCCGGTTAACCACACCGGCGTTGTCTGACCGCCGTGGCAACTCACGTTCGAGCACGTACCATCGGCGTTATGCACCGCTGTGCCGCTTTTTGCGCTGTAGGCGCTCAAGAACTGAACGTTGGTAACGCCGTTATCGTGCAGCAACGTTCCCGTTCCTGCACCGTTATGACAAGTATTGCACCCATCAGGCAGAGTTACCTGCGCGGCGAAGTGTCCCGTGGTCGTATTATGAGCGCCGGTTCGATTTGGCGCAACGGAACCAGCAGGAGGCGTATTGTGACAGGAAGTGCATCCGGTGAATGGGGATCCACTCTGATGGCACGAAGCGCATGCCGGCCCAACTCCGCCTTGCAACGTCGTCCCATGGCAGCTGGCATTCGAGCACTGCCCTGCTCCGTTCGTCTGTGCATAGGGCGCATGGTTTAAAATAACCTGGGAGCCGGTCCCCCAACTTGCCGGATGAAACGAACCTACGCCGCCCATGTGACAGCTGGTACACGACGGGCCGCTTTGGTCAACACCGCTTAACGTCGTTCCATGGCAGACGGCGTTCGCGCACGCCGTGTTCCCGCTGGCCGCAACATACTGACCATGATTCATTGCAACGGCACTTCCCCAAGCCGCGGGGTGCACGGAATTCACTCCTCCGAGATGACACTGGGTACAAGACACGCCGGAAACGCCACCTGCGTAATCGCTCCCGTGACACTGGGCGCAGACAGTTTCATCAGCCTTGGCGGCTGCCATATGGCCTGCGGGAAGCCACCCGGCCGGATGCTGGTCTTCATCGAACACCGAGTTATCGTTCTTCTCGCTGCCGCACCCAGCCAGAACCAATAAGCCCACGATAAGAAGCAGGCCGAGTATCATGTGTTTATTTACCGAGTCAAGTGACATGTGAGACACCTCTCATTATTCGATCGGCCATGACATTTCATACACGAAGCCGGGTTGATTCGACCGTCGATCTTGTGCTGATTCAGATAATCACCCCGGTGAGGCAAGAACCGCTCCGGGGAATCCTTGTACTTGTCGCTCGGCTTCAGCTCTTCCTTGTGCGCGTGGCAATCGGAGCAGAACGACTCTTTATGGCAGACTTTGCAGGTTCCGCTCTGCTGCTCGGCGTAAAAGCGGTGTCGTTGCGCGTAGTCGCTGGTATGGTCCATAGCAGTCCGCCAGTCGGTGTGGCAGTCGCTGCATTTCGGGAACCCCGTCACTTCAACGGGATGTTGCGTGGCGATACTGGACGTATGGGCGCAGGCGTACAGGCCGAAGAGCAGCGCCAGCCCTGCCAGCAAAATTATCTTTGTCTTTATCTTGTTCATGTTAAGCCCCTCCTTTGGCGCCAAAATGGTAGAGAAGCTTGACGAAGCCCCGGGTGTCACTTTTGAAATCGGGGTTATGGGAGTACTCGACATCGGCGCCCAGTTTCCACGCTTCCGCAAGATCATACTGGGTCGCGAGCGATGCGGAATAGGAATCTTTCACGCCGAAGATAGGGGCGTCGTAGACGACGTCCAGCAAATCGGCGGTGAGATCGAACTTGCCGAGCTTTTTGTAGCCGTAGACCCGATACTCATTGTACCGCACCTTGTCCGTGGCCCCGCTCATGCGGTGATACCCAAGCCCGGCGCCGCCGGACCCTTCGGC